>NZ_JAHUXD010000071.1:0-202 GCF_019218705.1 Aeromonas sp. sif2433 | reverse complement strand
GCGATGAGAGCATCGCCAAGCTGACCATCAACATCAAGGGGGCGGATGACGGTGCCAGCGTGGTGACGGCGGCGTCGACGGGTCCGGATCACCTGGTGTACGAGTCTGGCCTCAATCCGAATGGCTCTGATGCTGCGGCCAACAGCGAGACGGTGGCGGGTAGCTTCACGGTGTCGGCCACGGACGGCATCCTGACGGTGGT
>NZ_JAHUXD010000070.1:0-205 GCF_019218705.1 Aeromonas sp. sif2433 | reverse complement strand
AGTACCTGAAAGAGGGTGAGACCAAGGTCGAGACCTTCACCGTGCACAGTGCCGATGGCACCAGCCACGAGGTGGTCATCACCATCACCGGCACCAACGATCTGCCGGTGATTGCCGGCGACGACCACGGCGCGGTGACCGAGGATGCCACCACGCCGACCCTGACCGACAGCGGCACCCTGACCCTGACCGACGCGGATGCGGG
>NZ_JAHUXD010000006.1:0-315798 GCF_019218705.1 Aeromonas sp. sif2433 | reverse complement strand
CTGCGGGATAGGTCCGGTAACGGACAAACAATTCGGACGCGGGGTGGAGCAGCTCGGTAGCTCGTCGGGCTCATAACCCGAAGGTCGTCAGTTCAAATCTGGCCCCCGCAACCAACTATTTGTATTCATGGCACGGCTTCGGTCGCTGCGGTGAGACGAAGACGCAAGGTGCCTCTGCTCGGTACCCTGCGGGATAGGTCCGGTAACGGACAAACAATTCGGACGCGGGGTGGAGCAGCTCGGTAGCTCGTCGGGCTCATAACCCGAAGGTCGTCAGTTCAAATCTGGCCCCCGCAACCAACTATTTGTATTCATGGCACGGCTTCGGTCGCTGCGGTGAGACGAAGACGCAAGGTGCCTCTGCTCGGTACCCTGTGGGATAGGTCCGGTGACGGACAAACAATTCGGACGCGGGGTGGAGCAGCTCGGTAGCTCGTCGGGCTCATAACCCGAAGGTCGTCAGTTCAAATCTGGCCCCCGCAACCAACTTTTCATGTTATCTCCTATTTTTCCCCTCTCTGATCTCCAATTCTATCATCCTGATCTTGAACATTAATTTTCAAGCTACTGGTCGTCGCCAGCCCTTGTTCGGTATCATCGTGACCTCTGTTCATGGATGAGGCCGCTTCCTATGCTGCAACCCTTCAGTTATCTCCCTCCCAAGATTGACATCCAGACCACTAGCCTTGACGAGGTGATGGCAGGCCAGGCGCAGATCAAGCTGCTGCTGGTCGCCGACACCGAGCGCCGCACCCTGCTGGCGCAACCCGCCTTCGCCGGGGTCGCGGCCCAGCTCGCCCTTGGCCAGAAGGCCCCTTATCGGCTGGCCGACGGCCGGGGTCTGCAGCTGCTGATCTTCGTGGAGCCCAAGCCAACCCTGGATCATCGGCTCTACAAGCTGGCCCGCTCCTGGGTCGCTCCCCTGGCCGGCCTCAAGGTGGAGCAGTTGGCGCTGCATCTTGAGGGATTCGACGACACCAGCCGGGCCCTGCTGGCCGAGCTGGTGCTCTCGGCGCTGCTCGCGGCCAATGTGCCGCTGCCAACCCACAAGCAGCGCAGCGAGGAGCCCCCGAGCTACCGGCACCTGATGGTGTCACCCGCGTGCGAGCTCGATCTGGTCCGGATCCATGCCGAGGCGCAAGGCAATGGCCTGGCCCGTCATCTCGCCGTGCTGCCGGCCTCCGATCTGACCCCCCGCAGCTACCGGGCGTGGGCGCAGCAGCTGGCGCAGCAGGAGGGCTGGCAGTGGCAGGAATACGATGAGGCCGAACTCGCCAGACTCGGCGCCGGCGCCTTCCTGGCGGTGGCCAGGGGATCGGCAGACAACCAGGCCGCCATCGTCAAGCTCAGCTATTGCCCGGCCAAGGCGGAGCGCAGGCTGGCGCTGGTGGGCAAGGGGATCTGCCACGACTCCGGGGGCTACAACCTCAAGGTCGGCGGCAGCATGTATGGTATGCACCTGGACATGGGGGGCAGCGCCGTGGCGCTGGGCACCCTCTATGCAATCAGCCGGGCCCAACTGCCCTACGAGGTGCACTGCTGGCTCGCCATCGCCGAGAACCACATAGGCCCGCAGGCCTACAAACCCGGGGAGGTGGTGACCGCCATCAACGGTACCACCATAGAGGTGGTCGACACCGATGCCGAGGGGCGCATGGTGCTGGCGGATACCCTGGCCATGGCGGTGCAGGACGAGCCGGACCTGCTGATCGACTACGCGACTCTCACCGGTGCCTGCAAGCGGGCGCTCGGCAGCCGTTACAGCGGCGCCTTTACCAACAGACCCCAGTGGCTCGGCGAGTTGATAAGCCTGGGCCAGTGCAGCGGCGAGCGTGTCTGGCCCTTCCCGCTGGACGAGGATTACGATGACAACCTCGATAGCGAATGGGCCGATCTGCTACAGTGTGCGCCGGGTGCGTCACCGGATCACATCGATGCTGCCCGCTTCCTCAGCCGTTTCGTGCCCGAGCAGACCCCCTGGTTGCACCTCGACCTGAGCGGTTTTCGCAACAAGGGGGGCAATGGTGTGGTCAGCAGCGAGGTGACCGGATTCGGGGTCAGATTGACGCTGGATCTGCTCGACGGCCCGCTGGGGCGGCGCCTCGATGATCGAGATGCATGAGCAAGCAACCTAAGCAAGACAACGAATGAGGACAAGCGTGAAACAACCAAGTTATGACTGGGTGCTGTTCGATCTGGACGAAACCCTGCTCGATTTCCCGGTCGCCCAGGCCCTGGAGCAGACCCTGCAGATCTACGGGGTGACACCCAGCGCGCCCAAGATGGCGCAATATCACGAGCTGAACCACAGACTGTGGCAGCAGTACAACTCCGGCGAGATAGACGCCACCCATCTGCAGCAGACTCGCTTCTCGCTGTTTGCCGAGCAGGTGGATGTGGCGCCCATGGCGATGAACGACACCTTCCTGCAGCAGATCATCGCCCTGAGCATGCCGCTGGAGGGGGTGGTCGAGACCCTGGAGGCGCTCCTGCAGGGCCAAGTGAGGATGGGGATCATCACCAATGGCTTCAGCCTGCCCCAGCGTGGTCGCCTCAGCAAGCTGGGCTGGGACGACTGGTTCGAGCCGCTGATCATCTCCGACGAGGTGAATGTGACCAAGCCGGCCGCCGCCATCTTCCAGCATGCGCTCGAGCTGATGGGGCAACCGAGCCCGGCGCGAGTGCTAATGGTGGGGGACAATCCCAAGACCGACATCGCCGGCGCCGCGGCGCAGGGGCTGGCCACCTGCTGGTACAACCCGGCGCGCCAGCAGGTGGCGTGCGAGGCGACCCACGAGATCCATCACTTCGCCCACCTCTTCGCCATAGTGCTGGGACAATGAGGCACCGGCTCCTCGCCAGCCACAAAAAAGGCAGCCCTTGGGCTGCCTTTTTTCATCTTCGTATTTCTCAGGTGCCGAGGCGGCTGAGCAACCAGGCTTCGAGCAGGTCGACCCCGTGGCTCAGCACGGTTTCATCGAAGTCGAATTCCGGATGGTGGTGGGGCGCCGCCAGATCGGCCCCCAGGATCAGATAGGCGGCCTCGCCGCCGCTGCGCTGCACCCGCTCGATGAGGAAGCCGGCATCCTCGCTGGCGCCGAAGCGGCGGCTGTGGATGATCTCGAGTTGGAGCGCCTGTGCCAGCGGCACTATCTCCTCGAGCAGGGCCGGGCTGTTCTCGATGCCGATGGCTTCCCCCTGCTTGCGGATGAGGTAGGTCGTGCCCTGCATCAGGGCGGCCCCTTCCACTATCTGCTGCACCTGGCCAAACATGTAGTTGTTAAGCTCAGGGGACGCGCCTCGGGTCTCCCCCTGCAGGCGGGCATGGCCAGGGATCACGTTGCGGCCGCTACCGCCGCTGAGCTGACCTATGTTGATGCGGGTCATGCCATCCCGGTGGCGGGGGATGCCGAGCATGGCGGTGGTGGCCATGCAGGCCGCAGCCAGCGCATTGCTGCCCGCGTTGGGCTCGAGCCCAGCGTGGGCGGCACGGCCCATAAACTCCACATCGAACTTGGTGGAGCAGAGGAACTCGGTCGGGTTGACCACCAGTTCGCCACTCTTGGCATGAATGCCGATATGCAGCGCCAGCAGGGCATCCACGTCGTCGAGCTGACCGCCCGCCGCCAGTGCCTTGCCACCGCGGCAACCCTCCTCGGCAGGCTGGAAGAACAGCTTGATGCGCCCGTTGAGCCGCTCGGCCAGGGCTTTGATCCGCTCGGCCAGCACCAGACCGATGGCGGTGTGGCCATCGTGGGCACAGGCGTGCATCCAGCCCGGGTTGTGAGACTGCCACCCCTCTTGGCTGGGGGGATGCAGCTCTCCCTGGCCCTCATTCACTTCTACCGCGTCTATGTCGAAGCGAAACGCCAGGGTAGGGCCCGGTCGGCCGCTCTCCCAGAGTCCCATCACGCCCGTTATCTCTTCGATACGGGCCAGCCAGTCGGGGTGTGCACCCTGGCGCAGGGCGCGCTCCTTCTGGGCCGCGACGTCGATCTCCCGCCCCATGATGAGGTTGCTGGCCAGCAGCTGGTCACCCAGCATGACGGAGAAACCGAGTTCAGAGAGGTGATGAGCGATGAGGGAGCTGGTTCTAAATTCACACCAGGCCGCTTCGGGCAGACGATGAAGATCACGGCGCCAATGGCGCAGAGCATCTTGGGTCATGGTAATTCCTGCATGGCTAGTCCAGCAGATATTGTGACGGGCAGGGGAGCAAGAGTAAATCCCGTCGGCAGAAATGCAACAAGGGGAGCATGAGGCTCCCCTTGTTGGCGATGGCTTGATCGTAAAACATGCGCAGATTGACTATAAAGGCCGATTCGTCTGCATATTCAGATCAGTGGCACCAAAAACATATTCTGTGAGTGATTAGCCAGCATCCAGGCCTTGATGGCGTTCAGACCATGTCATTCTCTGGGCAATCAACCGACTCAAAGCTGTGCCAGTGACGGCAGAGAGACGGCAACCAGAGTGAAAAACACGGTAAATACGGCGGTAACAACGAACTCTTTCATTATTTTGTCTCCCTTCACTAACTAATGATGGGATCAAGATACCATAACGGCCTGGTAAAACAATGATAAATGTATTTATGTGGCAGTTTTATTGCAAGATAAGAATAAGGCGTCTTTTTTACAATTTTGAGGTCACTTTATCACCATGGTGATAAGGTGGGGGATGCGCATGTCATCTGCATGGTATTATTTGTAGTAAATACATGGCATTACGTTTTTGTGTGGTGATTTTTTTATGGGTTTTATATGGGGCTTTTATTGGGTTTCATAAGTTTTCTCGCCTAAAACCCTCCGTTACTGCGTCTGGAGATGTCGCCATGGAGGCGTTGGCTTGCCTGGATGCACTATATGACTTATCCAGCCACTTTTCCTCTCTATCCTGTCTCTTACCCCAGTCATGGCAGTGCCTTAACGTCACCTCCTGGCAGCGTTTTCACAATTCATGGTTCAAAACAGGGGGAATATCGCCTTGGCCAAGAGAAAATCTGGCAGCGGTGGGTGCTTGTTACCCCCCTATCTGGCTGTAATGGAGGCTGCTGGCGGCGCCTTGCCGGGGGAGGGATCTAGGGACGGGGACCCGGTGCCAGCGAGCCGGATGACGGGCAGAGGCTCTCACAGTATTAGGGGCGTGGCTGGCCACGGCGATCGACCTCAGTGAGACAGTCAGAGCAGAGTAAAACGTGTCATGGGCGCTGAGTGACCCTTGCTGGGGATAAGCCTGAGGTCAGGTCCCGTGCCTCCATGTCTTCGGGAGTGCTGGGCGCGGAGGTGTGGCACCGAAGGGGCCGACGGCCAGCCGCCACGGACATATAAAAAAACCCTCCGGCGGAGGGTTTTTGTCACAGCAACCTGTATCAGCGCTATCTGGCTTAGAACAGAGTGGTGGAGAGGTCGTACAGCTCCTGATCGAACGGGCGCTTGAGGTTCTCGATGCAGTCGATGATGTCGTGGTGCACCATCTCGTTGCCCTGGATACCGACGCAGCGGCCACCCTGGCCGGCCAGCAGTTGCTCGACGGCGAAGGCGCCCATGCGGCTGGACATGATGCGATCGCGGGCGGTCGGCGAGCCGCCGCGCTGGATGTGGCCCAGGATGGTGGCGCGGGTCTCGCGACCGGTCATGGCCTCGATGTCCTTGGCCAGGGCGTTCACGTCGGTGACGTGCTCACAGATGGTGATGATGGCGTGCTTCTTGCCTTTGGCTTCGCCTTCCTTGATCTGTTGCAGCAGCTTGTCCTTGTCGAAGGTCACTTCCGGCACTATCACATACTCGGCACCGCCGGCCACGGCGGCAGACATGGCCAGATCGCCACAGTGGCGGCCCATGATCTCGACCACAGAGATGCGGTGGTGGGAGCTGCAGGTGTCGCGCAGACGGTCGATGGCATCCACTACCACGTTCAGTGCGGTATCGAAGCCGATGGTGAAGTCGGTACCGGCGATGTCGTTGTCGATGGTGCCCGGCAGGCCGATGCAGGGGAAGCCCTCTTCGGTCAGCTTCTTGGCACCCATGTAGGAGCCGTCACCGCCGATCACCACCAAGGCGTCGATGCCGTGTTTTTTCAGGTTCTCGATCGCCTCGGCCCGGACTTTCGGATCTTTGAAGGCGGGGAAACGGGCAGAGCCGAGGAAGGTACCACCGCGGTTAACCACGTCGGAGACGCTGTGGCGCTCCAGCTTGACGATCCTGTCCTGATGCAGACCGAGGTAGCCATCATAGATGCCGTAGACTTCCAGGCCATGATGCAGACCGGCGCGCACCACGGCGCGGATGGCTGCGTTCATACCCGGTGCGTCACCACCACTGGTCAAAACACCAATACGTTTGATTTGCTTGGTCATGAGTGCCTCTGGATCTGAGTTGTCAAAAATCTGTATCTGAAAATGGGGTCAGCCATGTTTACTATATCGGCTTTCCTATGGAATGCGGACACCATAGGAAAGCGATATACCAGAGAGGGGCCAGGCCCCTCTCTGTGCATCACTTACTGGGCAGCGCCAGCGATGATCTGGGAGAAGTCGTCCACTTTCAGGGACGCACCACCCACCAGGCCACCGTCGATGTCCGGCTGACCGAACAGATCGGCAGCGGTGGCACCGGTGACGGAGCCGCCGTACAGGATCTGGACCTTGGCAGCCACGGCCGCGTCAAAGCCAGCCAGATACTGACGGATGTGAGCGTGGACGGACTGGGCGATCTCCGGGGTGGCAGTCTTGCCAGTGCCGATGGCCCATACCGGCTCGTAAGCCACCACGGCCTTGCTGAAGGAGGCGATGCCACAGCGATCGATCACGGCTTTCAGCTGGGTCTCGACCACGGTATTGGTGGTACCGGCTTCGAACTGAGCCAGGGTCTCACCGATGCAGAGCACGGGGATCAGATCGGCTTTCTGGATGACTTCGTACTTGGCAGCCACCACGTCGTCGGTCTCTGCGTGCAGGGTGCGGCGCTCGCTGTGGCCGACCAGGGAGTAGGTGCAGCCGAAGGCTTTCAGCATGGAGGGGGCGTTCTCGCCGGTGAAGGCACCAGACTCGTGAAGGTCGGCATTCTGGGCACCGTAGGCGATCTTGCTGCCGGCGGTCAGTTGCTCAACCAGGCCCAAAAAGATAACCGGCGGGCAGACGGCGACTTGCACAGAAGGATGAGCGGCAGCAGCCGGGGTCAGTCCTTTGATCAGAGCTTCTACAGAAGCCTTGGTGCCGTTCAGTTTCCAGTTACCCATTACCAGGTGCTGTCTCATCTTGTAACTCTCCTAGGCATTTGATTGCGCGACATTATATGAATTGAACCGAGCCCAAGATAGCTGACCCGGCGGCAAATGACGTAATTTTTTTTCGCTTTCCTGATCCAAATCAGGAATGCAAGAGCCGATCGCTCATTCGTTAACCTGCCCCCGCAAACGGGCCCACCATACCCCAATCCACTCGTGAATGGCAGCCTCGGAATACATCAGATAACGCCCCTTGGGCAGGTAACTGTAGAGGGGTTGCGGTTGCTGGCTCTGCTTGGCGGTATAGTCGGTGGGGGCCGGCACCGCATCGAGTCCCTGGCCGCGGTAGAGCGCCATGGCCCGCGGCAGATGGGTGGCCGAGCTCACCAGCGCCACCCGCTTGCCCTTGAGATAACGACTGATGCTGACCGCCTCGTCATGGGTGTCTTTGTTGTTTTCAAACAACGTCATTCGGGATCTGTCTATCCCTAAGCTCTGCGCCATGAGGGCGTTGACCTCGGCGTTGGACAAGGGATCCCCCGCCACATAACCGGAGAAGATGAGCTGCGCCTGGGGATAAGCCAGGGCCAGCCGCACCCCCTCCAGGGTTCGCGCCTGGGCGATGTTGTTCTGCCAGCTGCGCATGGGCACGGCGGGATCGCTCACGTGGCCGTTGCCGAGCACGACGATGGCGTCGATGTCCGGGTGCAGGCTTGTCTCGAAGGGCGGGAAGGTCTGCTCCAGCGGGCGGGCCAGCTCGTAGCTTACCGGCCGCATCCCCATCAGGGTGATCAGCAGCAGCGCGCAGGTGGCCAGCAGCTTGCCGGTCTTCTGGAAGCGGGTGAACCAGAGCAGCAGCAGCGCCAACAGCAATAAGGAGAGGGAGAAGGGCAGCGGCATCAGCAGCTGACCCAGCCATTTTTTTAGCTCAAACACTGTGGTGTCGTCCTTGAGTTTTCAGCAGATCCGGGATGTGACAGAATACCCCTCTTTTTTCCTGTGGCCCAACCCTCTGTGCTCCCATCCCGTGAGCCGACGGACAGGTGTGGCCGAAGATGAGTCTGCCTTGAAGCAAGATCAGAGTTTTGACGGACGCGCCGACAAGTTCGCCCGCAACATTTACGACTCCACCAAGGGGCGCATCCGTACCACTGTGGTGTGGAGCGACATCGAAGCCTGCCTGGCCCGACTCGGCAACCGGCCGCTGCGGATCCTGGATGCGGGGGGCGGCTTTGGCTACTTCGCCCAGAAGCTGGCGGCCATGGGTCACCAGGTGGAGCTGTGCGATCTGTCGGCGGAGATGCTGGAACTGGCCCGGGTCCAGATCGCCGAGAAGGGGCTTGAAGACAGAATTCGTCTCATCCAGTGCCCCATCCAGGATCTGAAACAGCACGTGAGCGGAACCTTTGATCTGGTGCTCTGTCATGCTGTGCTGGAGTGGCTCGCCGAGCCGCGCCAGACCCTGCTCGGTCTGTTCCCTTTCGTCAATGCAGGGGGCATACTGTCGCTGCTTTTTTACAACCGTCATGGCTTGCTGTTCCAGAGCCTGGTGGTGGGCAATTTCGACTATGTGCGGCTCGGCCTTCGCAAGAAGCGTCAGACCGCATTGACCCCCACCAATCCGCAGTTGCCGGAACAGGTATACGACTGGATAGGGCGAGGGGGGCTCAAGATCATCGGCAAGACGGGGGTGCGGGTCATCCACGACTACATGCGCCACAAGCAGGATCAGGTCGAGAAGTTCGATGATCTGCTGGCCATGGAGCTGCAGTACTGCCGCCAGGAGCCCTTCGTGTCGCTCGGCCGTTACATTCATGTGATGGCGCAGAAGCCGACCGGCTGACACCTCGATGCGGGGAGGAGGGCGCAGGACGCTCGCCGGCGCCGTCGAGGGCCTGCGGTCGTCTCGCTCAAGACCCCATGTTGACGATGCACAAGCCAAGCAGCCATGTCCGGTTTTTATGCTAGCGGGATCTAGCTGCCAGGGGTCGCCCGCGCACCCTTGGCCCATACCAGCGCGAGCGGAAACGGCGCCCCGTGCCAGCCCCTCGCCGATAACAACGAGATGATAACGTCATGATGAGTACATCCCGTACCCTGCCCGAGACGGTGGGATGGGTCAGACAGGAAGGTCTGGCCTTGAGCCTGCCCACCGACCGGCTGGCCTTTCTGATCGCGATCAAGACCCTGTCCGAGGACGAGTCTGATCTCTCGGAGGCCGCGCTGCACGATGCCTTCGGTTACGTGAGCAGCGCCTTCGGCCAGATGGACGAGACCCAGAGCGGTCGCGCCAACAACGCCATCAACGATCTCATTCGCCAGCAACTGCTGTCGCGCTTCAACACCGACATGGTGGCGGGGGAGAGCCTCTACCGCCTGTCGCGCCTGGGGGTGAGCATCGTCGACTTCTTCATGGATCAGCGCCAGGTTGACTCCATCAAGCTCTCCATCCTGCTCGAACACCTGGCGGCCGAACTCGACACCGCCCGCGAGGCGGCGCTCGAGACCAATACCCGCGAACAGTGGGACGCCGAGGTGCTGCCCAGGCTCAGCTTCTCACTTGAGGAGACCCTGGGGCGCATCGATCTCACCCAGCGCGCCATGGACGAGCAGCAGAATCAGGTCAAGAGCGAGATAGCGGCCCTGCTGACCCAGAACTGGGTCGACGCCATCCACAGCTGCGAGAAGCTGCTGCACGAGACCGGCCAGACCCTGCGCGAGCTGCAGGACACCCTGGACGCCGCCGGCCACCGGCTGCAGGAGGGGCTGCTCAACATTCAGGAGGCGGCCCAGGGGTGCGAGGATCTGTTCCACGTCGAGGAGCTGACCCATGCCCTGCAGGGGCGCCTCGACGTCATCACCTCTTGGGGCCAGCAGTGCATCGAGCTGTGGGCCCGCTACGACAGACACGTCCACAAGTTCATCCGCAACGCCATCGACATGGACAAGAACCGCGCCTTCAGCCAGCGGCTGCGCGACTCCATCCGCAACTTCGAGCAGCACAGCTGGCTGCTGCGCATCGCCGAGGAGCCCCGCCTGCTGGAGCTGCGGGACGAAACCATCGCCATCCACGACGAGGAGGTCACCGGCGAGGTGCCGCTCGAGATGGAATACCTGGAGATGGTGGACATCAACCAGGAGCTGGCGGAGCGCATCGATCGCTACCTCGCCCGCTACCCCGAGCAGAGCTCGCGACTGGACTTGGCCGACGTGCTGCGGGAGTACCTGCTGGATTACCCGGCCCATGCCCATTTCGACGTGGCCCGTCTCTTGATAGACCAGGCCGTGCGCCTCGGCCATGCCAGCGGTGAGCGCGAGCTTCACCAGCAACCCGCATGGAAACCCATTAACCAAGCTGGATCCAAGGTTCAGGCCTATGTCATTGATCAATACTGAGTTTCCCTTGCCGCTGCGGCTCGCAGAGGCCATCGCCAACCCCTTGTTTCCGCGCATCGACACCGCCTTGCGCTCGGGCCGCCACCTCAGTGCCGACGATTTCGAACAGCACTCCATGCTGGTGGAGTATCACGGCGAGCTGGAGATCTTCTACGGCCGCTATCAGGTCGAGCTCATCAAGGCACCGGAGGGCTTCTTCTACCTGCGCCCGCGCCCCAGCGCCGACATCGGCACCACTGTCCTGTCCGAGCTCGACATGCTGGTGGGCAAGGTGCTCTGCTACCTGTTCCTGAGCCCGGACCGGCTCGCCTCTGAAGGGGTGTTCGCCATGGGCGAGCTGCAAGAGGAGGTGCTGAGCCTGGCGGACGAGAAGCAGCTGCTGCGCATGGTCAACAGCCGCTCCGGCGGCACCGATCTGGACAAGAAGAAGCTGCTGGAGAAGATCCGCACCTCCATGCGCCGGTTGCGCCGCCTTGGCATGATCACGGCGCTCGGCAACGGCGACAAGTTCAGGGTCAACGAGTCGGTGTTCCGCTTCGCCGCCGATGTGCGCTCCGACGAGGATCCCCGCGCCGTGCAGCTGCGCATGATCCAGGAGGGGGAGGCCATCTTCCACGACGACGAGATGCCGA
Source organism: Aeromonas sp. sif2433 (assembly GCF_019218705.1). Taxonomy (NCBI): domain Bacteria; kingdom Pseudomonadati; phylum Pseudomonadota; class Gammaproteobacteria; order Aeromonadales; family Aeromonadaceae; genus Aeromonas; species Aeromonas sp. sif2433. Next base: position 304,543 of record NZ_JAHUXD010000006.1, on the reverse strand, counting down.
GCAGCGACTCGCTGTTTGAGGATATAGAGGCGGATCTCGATGAAGAGCAGCTCGAGCTGGAGGTTGAGAATGACCCGCAACGTTAAAATTCTGGCCCTGATGGAGCCGACTGGTTTGATTGAACTTACTGGTTTGATGGAGAAAATGGCGTGAGAGGCAAATTTAAATCCCTGACCATGGTCAACTGGAATGGCTTCTTTGCCCGCACCTTCGATCTCGACCAGCTGGTGACCACCCTCTCCGGCGGTAACGGCGCCGGCAAGTCCACCACCATGGCGGCCTTTATCGCGGCCCTGATCCCGGATCAGTCTCTGCTCCACTTCCGCAACACCACAGAGGCGGGATCGAGCAGTGCCTCCCGCGACAAGGGGCTCTACGGCAAGCTGCAGCGGGGCCACTGCTACTCGGTACTCGAGGTGATGAACAGCCGCGAGCAGCGGATCTGGGTCGGCGTGCACCTGGAGCAGGTCGCCAACCGCGACAACAAGGTCAACATCACCCCCTTCGCCCTGGTAGACGTGCCCGAGGGGCTGGCGCCCACCGATCTGCTGCTGGAAAAACTCCAGGACGGCAAGGGGCGGGTGCGCGCCTTCGCCGATCTGAAGGGGGCCGCCGCCGAGCTTGGTGCCATGAAGGTCGCCAAGTTCAATACGGTGACCGACTATCACAACTTCATGTTCGAGTTCGGCATCACCCCGAAGAAACTGCGCGACCAGAAGGATCGCGGCAAGTTCTATCGGCTGATCGAGGCCTCCCTCTACGGCGGCATCTCCTCGTCCATCAGCCGCTCCCTGCGGGAATACCTGCTGCCGGAGAACTCAGGCGTGCGCAAGGCGTTCCAGGACATGGAGGCGGCCATCTACGAGAACCGCCGCACCCTGGAAGCCATCAAGGAGACGCAGGGTCAACGGGATCTGTTCAAGAACCTGATCACCGAGACCACCCACTACGTGGCGGCGGACTATGTGCGCAACGCCGCCGAGAAGAATCGCCTCTCCGAGCTGGCCCTCAAGGCCCGGGCTGAGCTGGCCGGCAAGCGCCGGCTGCTGGCCGAGGAGAAGCAGCGCGCCATCTATCTGGCCGACGAGGCGGATCAGCTCACCAATCGTGAGAAGCTCTTGACCGACGAGCTGGAGTCCGCCGCCGAGCACCTGGCCAAGGTGATGGCCGCCGTCAGCCTGCAGAAGAAGATTGAGTTGTATCGCGCCGATCTGGCGGATCTCAACGACAAGCTCGAGCAGCAGCAGGCGGTGGTGGAGGAGATCCACAGCCAGCTGCTGGAGGTGGAGGAGCGCAAGGAGCTGGCCCAAGCCGAGGTGGACAGCCTCAAGACCCAGCTCGCCGACTACCAGCAGGCGCTGGACATCCAGCAGACCCGCGCCATCCAGTACCGTCAGGCGGTGCAGGCGCTGGACAGTGCCCGCGAGCAGTGCGAGCTGCCGGGGCTGAGCGCCGAGCAGGCGAGCGAGACCCTGCATCAGTTCCGTGCCGTCGAGCAGAGCCTCACCAGTCGAGTTCTGGGGGCCGAGCAGCAGCTGGCCCTGGCCAAGGCCGCGGTGGCCGAGCACCAGGCAGCGCTGACGCTGCTGCTCAGCATTGCCCCCGAGACCGCCCGCGAGGCCGCCTGGCCCACCGCCCAGGCGCTGCTCAAGCGCCACATCGAAGACAAGGCCCGCATCGCACAGGGGCAGGGGCTGCGCGCCGCCCTGGCCCGTCTCGAGAAGGAGAGCGAGAGCCAGAAGGCCCTGTTCAAGTTGCGCGATGAGCTGGCCCAGATCTGTGGCCAGCAGATCGCCAGCGGCGACGAGCTGGAGCTGTTCCTCGAAGCCCAGCGCACCCGTCAGGAAGAGCTGAGCGATCAGCAGAGCGATCTGAGCCAGCACCGCGCCAGCCTGGAGCATCAGGGCGTCCAGCTGGGCCGCGACATCGGCGATCTCACCAAGCTGGCCCCGCGCTGGCTGAAATCCTTCGAGAAGCTCGAGCAGCTGCGCGAACAGAGTGGCTTAGCCTTGGCCAGCGCCGAGGCGCTCTCTGCCGGCATGCAGACCGTGCTCGACAAGGAGCGCGAGTTCGAGCAGGAGAGCAACCGCATCCAGGCCCGGAAACAGGGGCTTGAGTTGCAAATTCGCAACCTGCAGCTGGGGGCAGGGGAGGCGGATCCGCGCCTCGCCCGCATCGCCGAGCAGGTGGGGGGCGTGCTGCTCTCCGACGTCTATGACGACATCTCCATCGACGATGCCCCTTACTACTCCGCCCTCTACGGCCCGGCCCGCAGTGCCCTGGTGGTACTGGATCTGGAAGGGGCCATAGAGCGGCTGAAGAAGCTGGAAGATTGCCCCGAGGATATCTACCTCATCCAGGGCAACCCCGACTCCTTCGACGAGGATCTGGTGGAGGCGGACGAGCTCGGCGACGCCGTGCTGGTGCGCACCAGCAAGCGTCAGGTGCGCTTCTCCCGCTACCCGGAATTGCCGCTGTTCGGCCGCGCCGCCCGTGAGAAACGCATCGAACAGCTCGATCTGGAGCGGGAGAATCTGATCGAGGGTTACGCCAAGGCCGCCTTCGAGCAGCAGAAGTATCACCGTCTCTACGGTCACTTCCGCGATTTTATCGGCCAGCATCTGGATATCGCCTTCCGCCCGGATCCCGAGGCCGAAGTGCAGGCGAAGCAGAACGAACAGCGCAAGCTGCAGGGAACCATAGCCGAGTGCGACAAGCAGCTTGGCGAGGCCAAGGCGGCGGGCGCCCAGCTGACCCGCTATATCCAGCTGGTGCAGGCCATGCTGCCCTTCGCCCACCTGTTTGCCGAAGGGGATCTGGCCGCGCGGCTCGAGGCCGCCCACGCCGATGTGGCGAGCCTGAAACAGGCCGAAGCCTTTATCGGCCAGCACGGCAAGGCGCTCGAGAGGCTCGAGACACTGGTGCAGGTGCTGCGCCAGGATCCCCAGGATCTCGCCGCCCTGCAGGCCGCGTTCGACGAGGTGAACGAGCAGCTCGCCGAGCAGAAGCGCCGCGCCTATGCGCTGGATCAGCTGGTGGCCCGTCTGCCGCACTTCGCCTATCAGGACGCCCAGGACCTGCTCGGCAAGGCCTCCGAGATGAGCGAGCGCTTGAAAGAGAAGCTCAAGGCCGCCGAGCTGGCCGCCCGCACCGCCGGCGAGCAGCACAAGCAGATCGCCTTGCGCCACACCGAGGCGCTGCAGCTGCGCACCGCGCTGCACTCCAGCGCCTCGGCCAAGCGCCAGACCCTGAACGAGTTCGAGCAGGAGCTGGCCGCCATGGGGCTGACCCTCAGCGCCGACATGGAGGAGAAGTCCCGCGCCCACAAGAAAGAGATCGAAGAGCTGCTCATCCGCACCCGCTCCCGTCGCACCAGCGCCGAGGCCCAGCTGCAGGTATGCAAGCGCGAGATTGAATCCCTGGGGGGTCGCCTCAAGCTGGAGGGCAAGGACTACTTCGGTGCCCGCAAATCCCTGGTGGGCCACAAGGCGAGCTGGTCGCGGGTGGTACGGCTGGCGCGGGAGACCGACGTCGAGAAGCGCCTCAACAAGCGCGAGCTGGCCTATCTCGACAGCGACGAGCTGCGCTCCATGTCCGACAAGGCGCTCGGCGCCCTGCGGGTGGCGGTGGCCCACGACGATGCGCTGCGCGATGCGCTGCGCCTCTCAGAGGGCAACCGCAGCACCGAGCAGAAGGTCGCCTTCTACGTGCAGGTCTACCGTTACCTCAAGGATCGGATCCGCAACGACATCATCCGCTCGGACGATCCGGTGGAGGCCATCGAGGAGATGGAGATCGAGCTGGCGCGGCTCGCCGACGAGCTCAAGCAGCGGGAAACCCATCTGTCGCTCTCCTCCCACGAGGTGGCGGCCAAGATCACCAACATCATCCGCCGCGAACAGAACCGCATCAGGGTGCTGAACCAGGGGCTGCAGAACATCGCCTTCGGCCTGGTGCGCGGGGTGCGCCTCAACGTCAATATCCGCGAGGCTCACACTCGCCTGCTGACCGCGCTCGCCGATCAGAGCGCCATGCACAACGATCTGTTCGCCGACAAGGAGCTCAGCTTCTCCGAGGCCATGGCCAAGCTGTTCCAGCGCCTGAACCCGCAGATAGAGCAGGGGGAGCGCAGCTACCAGGTGATGGGCGACGTGCTGCTCGACTATCGCAACTACCTGGAGCTGGAGATCGAGGTGCAGCGTGGCGCCGATGGCTGGCTGCGGGCGGAGAGCGGTGCGCTCTCCACCGGCGAGGCCATCGGCACCGGCCAGGCCATCCTGCTGATGGTGCTGATCAGCTGGGAGGAGGAGTCCCGCCGCCTGCGCGGCAAGGACATAGCCCCCTGCCGTCTGCTGTTCCTGGACGAGGCGGCGCGCCTGGATGGCAAGTCCATCGCCACCCTGTTCGAGCTGTGCGAGCGGCAGGACATGCAGCTGCTGATCGCCGCCCCGGAAAACATCAGCCCCGAGAAGGGCACCACCTACAAGCTCATCCGCAAGGTGCAGGGCAAGCACGAGCATGTGCACGTGGTGGGCCTGCGCGGCTTCGGTTTCGCCGATGACAAGCTGATCGCCTGACAGAGGCTGACGGAGCAATATGCAAAACGGGAGGCTGGGCCTCCCGTTTTATATGGGAAATATGCGAGAGTGGGCGCCTGGAGCGGCGATGAAGCATTGGCGAGCAGGCCAGGCATGAGGCCCCATACACAGTCGAGGAAATACGGAATGAAGAGGAGCGTGCGAAGCGTCCTGCTGTTGGCATTCAGCCTGCTGCTGGCAGCCTGTAGCAGCCAGCCGGAAGCCGGCAAGGGCGGCAACTGGCGCGGCTATAGCCAGACCGGGCTGGCGTCCTACTATGCCGACCGTTACCACAACAAGAGGACGGCCAGCGGCGAGCCCTACAAGAAGAACGCGAACACGGCGGCCCATATGACGCTACCCTTCGGCTCCATGGTGAGGGTGACCAACGTCGCCAACGGCAAGAGCGTGGTGGTCAAGGTCAATGACAGGGGCAACTTCCCGAGGGGGCGGGTCATCGATCTCTCCAAGGCGGCGTTCAGCAGCATAGGCAACACCCGGTCCGGCCTCATCAAGGTCAAGCTCGAAGTCATGTAGGGGCTGCAGGGTCAATCAGCGCTGCCCATTGCAGCGCTGGCAGAAACGCCGGTTAGGCCTCATGTCACGACGCTTCGCATTGACAGAAACTAAAGCCGGACTCTAACTGTGGGGTGAGCGATGGCCGAGTCTGTGACTCGGCTTGTCGGTAACCCTTGCCAGCGCACAGAGACGGAGGAATCGAGATGGCTGACCACAGGCCCGTTCACCTAACCCAGATCCCGGTACAGGGGGCCAAGTCCCTCTATCCAGAACCCTTCGCCTCCCTGGTCAGGCACCGCACTAGGCGCAGATTGGGGGATCACTTCGGTCTCACCAACTTTGGCGTCAACTTCACGACCCTGGCGCCGGGGGCCATCTCGGCGCTCAAGCATCATCACTCCAGACAGGATGAGTTCATCTACATCCTCTCGGGGACCCCCACGCTAGTCCATGGTGATGAGGAGTTCCCGATGTCGCCGGGGGATTGCATCGGTTTCAAGGCCAGCAGTGGCCTGGCTCACCAGCTGTTGAACAGATCCTCCGCAGACGTAACCTACCTTGAAGTCGGCGACAGACTGCCTGCCGATACGGTCGAATACCCCGATGACGATCTGGCCCTGGTACAAGGCGCCGATGGCGCCTGGTCTGCCCTGCATAAAGACGGCACGCCTTACTGAGGGCGGCATAGAGAGCCAGGAGGCTGGGTGTGGGCCCAGATTACCGAACCGATGGGCAACGGCGCCGCTCGTGCCTGTGAAGACTGCAGGCCAAGGAGTTGAATGTGCGAGTCGGTGATCAGCGGCGCGGCGCACGTGTGATCAGCGGTTGGCTCTGGTGCGAAAGCCTCGATGGCTCGGTCGCAGGCTTCCCTTCAGGAGGCTTGGGTGCACTCACAGTCCCGGGACCTGCCTTCCGTGTTGCTCTCAGATTTGTTAAATAGAGCGAACAGTCTGTCCATATTGTCTGTCTATACGCATCAATAGCCTGCTCTTACACTGCGTCTCATGTCGAAGGATGCGCCCTTGGCTCGCTGACAAGCCGCTGTGATGGGCATCCTTTGCCAATGAATTTCTTGATAACGGAGTGTGATGATGAAGATGAGATCGGACAAGATAGTGTCGATTGCAGTGCTCAAAGCCAGGGCCGGGATGAGGGAGTGCCTGCGGCGCGAGCTGCTCAAGCTTATCGAGCCCACGCGCCTGGAGCCGGGCAACCTGGATTATGTGCTGTTCGAGTTGCAGGAGGAGCCGGGGACCTTCTATATGCGTGAGGCCTTCGTCAATCAGGGCGCTCTGGATGATCATTGCGCGACCGACTATTTTCAGGCCTTTGCCGGCCAGGCCGAGGAGTTGCTGGCGGAGCCCCTGCGGCTGATCTTGATGGAAGAGGTGAGCCCAGCCAGTCCCTTGGCTGAGTGAGGCCCTGCATTCGCCATCCCAGGCGGCATTCGTCCAGAGCCCTCGCGGCGCTTCGCCATCAGCGGGTGTCACTGAGTGACGGACTGAGCCATGCTTGCCCTCAACAGAGGATGGCGATACGAAAGCCATCGGGGAGGGACAATGGAGAGAACGCTGTTGCTGGTGCGCCATGCCAAGTCGAGCTGGGAGGAGGTTGCCCTGTCTGACAGGGCGAGGCCGCTGGCCAGGCGCGGTCAGCGTGACGCCCCCCTGATGGGCAAGCGGCTGGCAAAGGCCGGGGTCAAGCCCGACGCCATACTGTCGAGCCCCGCCTGCCGGGCGCTGTCGACGGCGAACATCATCGCCGAGGCGCTCGATTTCCGGGCCAAGAGCATCCTCGTCGATGAGCGGCTCTATGCCAGCGACATCGAGACCCTGCTGGCGGTGATAGGGGAGCTTGGCGATCCCCTGAGGTGCGTGATGCTGTTTGGCCACAACCCCGAGTTCACCGACCTTGCCCATCGCTTCTCCGGCAAGATCACCCGGATGCCGACCTGTGCGGTCGTCCAGTTCACCTTTGACGCGCCATCCTGGTCGGTCGTCCCGTCGCAAAGGCCGGTGACGGCCGTGCTAGACTATCCGAAACAGGGGTAGGGGAAGAGGAGGGCTGCCACTCACCGTGGCGACAGGGGGCAAGGAATGGCAAGAGATAAAACAAGAAGGGGAACCCAGGCTCCCCTTCACGTCCGGTTATGTCGCTTATTTGGCTGCGATTGGCCCCTTTGTGCCTGCATCGTTATCGACCCAGCCATCCTCACCCTTGATACGACGATCCCCCTGGATGGTGTAGATGATCATGCCGTCCTTGAACACCAGGGCCCCATCGGATTTCTTGGCACTGACCTTCTTGTCGTTGACCCAGACCTGATCCTTGTCATCGATGCGGATAATGGCCACTGTGGCGCCCGTTTCGGGGAAGGTGGCGACCCAGTTGCCGGTGTAGGGGCTGCCACTGGTGGCGGCCACGGGGGCATCACCAAACCCGGCGGCGGCATTCTCCGCCTTGGTCTTGTGAATGTCGCAGCCCTGGGCCTCGGTGACCTGTGTACAGCCGGAGTGCTCCAGCTGCTGAGCGTATTTTGCGTTGATGGCATGAGCCGGGGCCATGCCAAGCAGGGTCAGGGTTACGATCAGAGCAGCATTCCTGGACATAGTGAATCCCTCAAAATGTGAGTCTTTCCGGTTCATCGCAGCCTTGACTGCCATGAGAAACAGCCTGTGTTCGCGGCAATATCCTGGGGGCGAGATAGCAGGCCTGTTTCACGTTAGCACCTGGAATAGGGCTCGCACAGGGGACCGGCAAACAGGTGCAATCCATCTGGTGCCCATTAATCAGCGGGCTCAGCTCTGGGGAATCCTCACGCCCTTATCGAGATAGAGGCTGCTGTAGTGGGCACGGTGGCTGACAAACATCACCTGATGGCGGCTGCCGTCGGAGAGGATGACGAAGTCGCCGGCCTGGGCGGGGCTTTGCAGGATGATGTCGTGCTCGGGGGCCGTCAGTTTGTCGACTTCCTCCTTGAAGCTGAGGGTGTAAGAATACATATGGCACTCCAGATCGGCTCATATACAGACACTGTGATCACACTCTAGCCGCCTGTGCCAGGATCTGCGGCGCCCAAGCGGCACCTGTGCGGCAGTTAATTTAACGGCTAAGCTGGGCCTGTTTTGCTGGTGTCACACATAGCTTTCTTCGCGCACCAGGCCAGTGGCCACATACGGGGCCAGCATGGCGACAGCGCGAGGGGAGCCGGTATTCTTTCGACATATAAGAACAGGGAGTGATCATGATGGATCTGGTAACTGAGTTGGTGCGGATCGCCGCGTTTTCCGACGGTCCACAAGGGGGCAATCCCGCCGGGGTCTGGACGGGTGCCAGCCTGCCCGGGGCAGAGGAGATGCAACGCATCGCCGCCGAGGTGGGCTTCTCGGAGACGGCCTTCGCCGCCCCGCTGCAACCCGGTGAGTTGACCCGCTGGCGGGTGCGTTACTTTTCGCCCGAGGCCGAGGTGCCCTTCTGCGGTCATGCCACCATCGCCCTCGGGGTGGCGCTGGCGCACCGTTTCGGGGCAGGGGACTATGCGCTGAACCTCAGTCAGAGCGATATTCGGGTCTCTGGCTGGCAGGATGAGGCCGGACAATGGCAGGCGGCGCTGCAGTCACCGCCGACCCGGAGTCAACCGGCGTCAGCCGATCTGGTGCGTGAGGCCTTGGCGCTGTTTGGCTATGGCGCGGCGGATCTGGATCCCCGCATTCCGCCTGCCTTGATCCATGGCGGTGCCGACCACCTGCTGCTGGCCTTAAATAGCCGCACCGCGCTCAGTGCCATGCACTATGAGCTGGCTCAGGGGCGCATCCTGATGCGTCGTGAGGGGTTGGTGACCATATTGCTTGGCTACGCAGCGGAAGATCGGCTGTTCCACACTCGCAACCCCTTCGCCTATGGGGGTGTCTATGAAGATCCCGCCACCGGTGCGGCGACGGCGGCGTTCGCGGGATATCTGCGGGATCTGCGCTGGCCCCACGGCGGGGCCATCGACATCGAACAGGGGGAAGACATGGGCATGCCGTCGCGGCTGCACGCCGAGATCCCGGCCGAAGCCGGCAGTGCGATCAGGGTGTCCGGCGGGGCGCGATGGATGTGATGACTGGACGAGTCTATGGCGCTGGTCTGCTGTATCGGTAGAGGATGGAGGGGGGAGGTAAAGCCCCAGGGGGAAGAGATCAGCCCCTGATCAGGGGCTGACGGGATGCGCTCAGGGCCGACCGCTCAACAGGATGGCGCCGCCCAGAGAGATGAAGAGTCCCCCTGTGATGCGGCTAAACAGGCGCTGGCCGCGCCCCGGCTTGAAGTAGCTGCCGGCGCGCCTGGCCAGGGCCACGTAGCAGAGGTGCACCAGGCTGACGATGACGCAGATGGTCAGGTACATGGTCAGGAACTGGATCGGCAGCGGGCTCTGGTGATCGAGAAACTGGGGCAGCAGAGCGCAGAGGAAGATGATGGTCTTGGGGTTGCTGGCCGAAACCAGAAACGCCTCGCGCAGCAGGGAGGCGTCACTCCTAGCGCCGATGGTCCGGCCAGGCAGGGCAACCTCTTGATTACTCGCCTTGGCGCTTCGCAGCGCCTTGTAGCCGAGGTAGATGAGATAACCACCACCCGCCAGCTTGAGGGCGATAAACAGGGGCGGCAGCGTCTGCAGCAGGGCGCCCACGCCCATGGCGACCAGGAAGATGAGGATGGCCTGACAGAACAGGTTCGCGCTGATGGAGAGCAGGGCCGAGCGCCAGCCGAGTTGCAGACCGTTCTTGATCACCAGCAGCACATTGGGGCCCGGGGTCAGGGTCGCCAGCAGATAGGCCAGCAGAAACAACATCCATGTATCCAGATTCATGATATTTCCCTTGTGAAAAAGCCATGATGCCGTGTGCCGGGGGTACCGTCCAGCGGCTTCTATCGCGGCCTTGTGGCGACTTGGATTGCTCGCCGCCTGTTGGAACGGCGCCGAACACCAGGAGGAAGGGATAGGTGAGGCATCCGGTTATCCAAAGCATAAAAAAACCGCCTGATGGCGGTTTTTTTCATGGTGCCGACCCTTATTTCAGGGACTTCTTCAGCTTCTTGATCTTGCCTTCGTGCTTGGCAATCTTCTCCTGGCGGGCGGCGATTTTCTTCTTGACGTCTTTCTTGCTGGCTTTGGCCATCGGTAGTGCTCCTTGTTACGAGAGGGACATCATGAGGTCATGATGTCTTGGATCTGTCCATGGACGACCCAGAGTGCCACAGGGTTTCCATATGAGCTAGTGCTCAGTGACACTGGGTGTCGGCATTATCCCCTGGCGGGGCGACACACCCCAGCGGATGTCGTTGCACACTCAGCGGGGCTGGTTTGCAGGATAGCCCAGTTTCCGGCTCGCGCCACCCTCACCGCGACACCATCTGGCCGGCGGCCGGATACAAAAAAGGCACCCCTGGGGGCGCCTCTTGCATCATCCGACAAACAAGCCGATGGGGATCAGGCCTTCTTCAGGTAGGCCGCGACCAGCACGATCTGCACGCCGTTGACCTTGCCTTCGATATGCAGCGGGTTGTTGGTCAGGCGGATGCCCTTGACCAGGGTGCCGCGCTTGGCGGTGAAGCCGCCGCCCTTGACGTCCAGATCCTTGATCAGGGTGACGGCGTCCCCCTCCTGCAGCACGGCGCCGTTGGAGTCGACGGTCGGCACGCTGTCGTCATCCTCGCTCGCGACGCCCGCCTCGGCCCAGGCCTTGGTCTCTTCTTCCATGTACATCATGTCCAGCATGTCCTGGGCCCAGAGCTCACCCCGGGCGGACAGCCCCTTCAACTGGCGCCATGCCATCACCTGCACCGCCGGCACCTGGCTCCACATGCTGTCACCCAGGCAGCGCCAGTGGTTGACCTCCAGGGTGTCCGGTTGCTCCAGCTGACCACGACAGGTATCGCACAGGGCCAGGCTGTGATCATCGTCACTGGCGGGGGAGTGTGGCACCGGGAAGGCGGTCAGCGCATGTTCTGCTCCACACAGCTCACACTTGGCGTCCGCACGCGCTTGCAGGATGGCATTGATGGTCATGTTTTGGTTCCGTTCATATGGGTAAAACGACCCGCCGGGGCGAGTCGCGCTAATGAGGGGGCGGAATATAGCACAAAACCCCGCTCTTTGTCAGGCTAACGCCAGCGCTTAGGGTTGCTGGTCAGGCCAATACAACGTCTTCATGGCGGCGGGTCAGGGGAGCGCCGGTATTCATGGGGAGGCAGCCTGACCCCTGGCCCGCGACCACCAGCCTGCACTGAGGAGTGCTTTTTGGCGGAGGATCGCTAGAATGAGCCTCTTTTTTGAATTGCAGGACAACCATCGCCGTGCTGGCTCATCGTTTTCAACAACTGGATCGCTTGCTGACCGAGACCCGGCGCTGGTGGCAATATCAGCCCTATCACCATCTGACGCTCGCCTTCGCCGACGAGGCGCCGGCATTGGCCGCGCGGCTCAACGCCATGTCCCTCGCGCAGCTCAATGAGCTCGATGGCGACATGGCGGCGCTGTGCGCGCTGCTCGCCCCCTGGATCCCGGCGGGGGCGGCGCTGCACGGCTTGAGCGAGCTTGAGCGCTTCCTCCCCGAACCCATTCAGTGTGCCAGGGAGATGGCGATGCACATGCCGGGGCGCAAGCAGGCGCAGATAGAGGCATTTTGCGGCAACCTGCCCCCCCATCAGGGGCCCTATCTGGAGTGGTGCGCAGGCAAGGGCCATCTGGGGCGGCTGGTCTCCCTGCATAGAGGCGCCGAGATCCTGAGCCTGGAGCTGCAAGGTCAGCTCTGCGAGGAGGGGCGCCGACTGGCGTCCCGGGATGGCGCCCGCATGCAGTTTATTGAGGCCGATGCCTTCGCCGCCGAGTCGGGGGCGCTTATCGCCGAGCAGCATCACGCCATGGCGCTGCACGCCTGCGGCGAGCTGCACACCCATTTGCTGGAGCGGGTGGTCGAACGCGGTGCCCGCGGGGTCACCGTCTCTCCCTGCTGTTATCACCTGATCCGCGGCAGCCACTATCGCCCCCTGTCCACGGCCGCCCAGGCCAGCGATCTGCAACTGACCAAGGCTGACTTGCGCCTGCCGTTGCAGGAGACGGTGACCGCCGGCGCCCGCATCTCCCGCTTGCGCGAGCTGGAGGTGGTGTGGCGCCTCGCGTTCGACTGCCTGCAGCGCCATCTGCGCGGGGTGGATGAGTACCTGCCGGTGCCCAACATGCAAAAGAGCCTGCTCACCGGCAGCTTCGAGGCATTTTGTGCCTGGGCGGCGCAGCGCAAGGGGCTCATCCTGCCGGCTGGGCTCGATCTGGCCGCGTTTCTGGCCATGGGGGAGGCGCGCTACGGCGATGTCGCCCGCATGGAGCTGGTGCGCCACCTGTTCCGCCGTCCGCTCGAGATCTGGCTGGCGCTGGATCGCGCGCTCTTCCTGCAGGAGCAGGGGTACAGGGTCGAGGTGGGGGAGTTTTGCGACAAGCCCATGACCCCCCGCAACATCCTGATCCGCGCGGTGCGCCAGCAGATGAGCTGAGGGCGTTGCCGCCCTGGAGGCGTCGTCACCCCATAGAGCCCGATAGCCAGCGCCCGCGTCTTGATGACGCGGGCGTTGGCTCGCCGGGAGGATTATCCCGGTTATTATGGCTTCTTGCCCGCCTGGACTATATCCAGGTTGTTTTCGGTGGTACTCGAAAATAGGTGTCTTTACCCCTATCAGGCAGAAATACCCGCAGAGTGAAATGGCTCACATATTCGCCATTTTCTTAATTCTCGAAGTGAATTTAGTTATTGCAACGCCTATGCTCGGCCTGAACTTCACGTTGAGACAAGGATTGTTATCTATGTTCAAACTCAAGCACAGCGCCTGGCTGATCACCCTCGCCTGCGCCTTGCCAAGCCAGGGGGCCATGAATATCCAGCCCGATCCGCAAAATAGCGGGGGATATGTGATTGCCGCGCCGGAACTGCTGGCGGTGGAAAAAGCCAAGACCGCCAATCCCATGTATGGCATCTGGTCCAAGGCATTGGCCACGCGCCCCAACACCATAGTGGATGCCATAGAGCCGAGGCAGGCCAGCAATCCGGATAACGTCAAGCGGGTCGAGCGGGTATTTTCCGAATCGGATTGGGACTTTCTGACCCAGATGGCCGCACCTGAATATACCTATGTGCGCTTCTTGCGGGCGGTCGGTAAATTCCCGGCCTTCTGTGGGGAATATAGCGATGGCCGCAATGCGGATGCCATCTGCAAGAAATCCATAGTGACGGCTTTTGCCCATTTCGCTCAGGAGACCGGTGGCCATATCGGCAAAAATAACAGCTCCGATAATCCGCTGGCGCTGGAGGAGTGGCAGCAGGCGCTGGTGCACGTGCGCGAAATGGGCTGGTCAGAGGGCCAGACCGGCTATGCCACGGGCTGCGGTCAGAATGATTGGCAAAACAAGAAATGGCCCTGCTCCACCGGTCAGGGCTATTTTGGCCGCGGGGCGAAACAGCTCTCCTACCACTTCAATTACGGCGCCTTCTCCGAGGCCATGTTCGCGGGCGACGCCACCGTGCTGCTCAACGATCCCGGCCGGGTCGCCGACTCCTGGTTGAACCTGGCCTCGGCCATCTGGTTCTTCCTGACGCCGCAGGCCCCCAAGCCCGCCATGCTGCACGTGATCGATCGCACCTGGGTGCCCTCCCTGCGCGAGACTGCGGCGGGGATAGGCTATGGCTTTGGCACCACCATCAACGTCATCAACGGTGGCATCGAATGTGGTGAGCAAAATAAGGACAAGGGCCAGCCGGTCAACCGTATCCGGTATTGGGAAGGGCTGGCGGCACATTACCAGATCCCCATCGAGGCCGATGAGAAAAATACCTGCTGGCAGCAGACCCCCTATGGCAGCCTGAATCTGAACGGTGCCACCGATGTGCTTTATACCAACTGGGACGGCAACTGGAAATATTATGCCGACAGGCCCGGTGGTTATTCGTTTGAATGTGAGCTGGTCGGTTTCCAGACCGCTTATTCGGCGCTGGTACCGGGGGATTATGAGAAATGCATGACCAACTTCTATGGCTCCCACGCCAACTGGCCCAAGGTCAGAATTGTCGAAAAACTGGATCCCACGCCGGTCGATCCCAATCCCCCCGTGGGTGATGTCCCCGTCTGGTCCGTCAGCAAGGTCTATACCGCCGGTAATAAGGTCAGCCACAAGGGCATTATTTATCAGGCGAAATGGTGGACCCAGGGAGATGATCCTGCCAAGGGCGACCCCTGGGCTCAGGTAATTTAATGGCGAGGTGATTGCCCTGTGTCAGGGCATATCGATCCGACATGAATTTTGGCTAAAGTGGTTGGCCTGAATAACACAAGGGAGGCGACGTGCCTCCCTCCATTTATCCCCGCGATGGCAAAATAAGCCGCCATTGTCGTTCGCGCTGTTTCAGATTATTGATGGTGGCCGTTTATTTTGTGGCGCAAGTTCCCATCAACGGCCTATTTGCTCGCCAATCTGGCTTCATCAGAAAGGGATCAGTCATGAATATCGCCATCCATTTTGAAATTCCGGTGCGGGATCTGGAGCGGGCCATCCGCTTCTATGAGGGTGTCTTCGAGATAGCGCTCGAGCGGGTGCAGATCGATGGCAACGAGATGGCGCTGTTCCCGCTGTTTGAGGGGATGGCGGGCTGCTCCGGCGCCCTGGCAAAGGGGGATAGCTATGTGCCCAGCCTAGATGGCAGCCGAGTCTACCTGACCGTGGCCGATATCGAGCTGGCCATGACCAGGGTGCTGCAGCGGGGAGGGGAGAGCCTCTATCCCATCACCCGGGTGAGCGACAGCATCAGGGTGGCCGAATTCAAGGATCCCGAAGGCAACCGCATCGCCCTGCAGGAGCAGAGCTGAGCAAGGTGCATGCCCTGAGTACCTGAAGACACCCCGGAGGTAGGCCCACCGGGGCTGTGAGGGGGGATGAGTGCGCCGATAGCCAGCATGGTCAGTTGCGGGATCCTGGGCTGCATGCTACTCATCTGATGCTGAATGTGGCCGACATCTCGCCGGTCCGGGCCATGGATTTAGGAGCTTGATATGCAAGGAACCTGTCTGTGCGGCGGCATTGTCGTCTCGAGCGGTGAACACCGGGAGGTCAGCCTGTGCCATTGCGCCATGTGTCGGCGCTGGTCCGGAGGGCCCATGTTTGCGGTGCATGGCGGCAAGGATGTCCGCTTCAAGGGGCTCATCCCGGTGGCCTACCGCTCGTCCGAGTGGGCGGAGCGTGGCTTCTGTCCGACCTGTGGCACCCATCTCTTCTACCATCTGCTGCCGACGGATGAATACATACTGCCTGCCGGCCTGTTTCAGGAGCAGTCGTTCGAGCTGGCCAGCCAGATCTTCATCGACGAGAAGCCGGACTTCTACAAGCTGAAAAACGACACCCCGACCCTGACCGGCCAGCAGGTGTTCGAGCAGTTCGCCCCCAAGGACTGAGGCAGAGAGCCGCTTATATAGATGAGCTGCGGCGGTTGCGTGGCGCCATGACTCGAGGAGGATAAGATGGATGAACAAGAGAAGCTGAGGGGGCCCGCCTCCTATTTCCCGGCCATCGAGCAGAAATATGGTCAGCCCATCGCCCATTGGTTGGCCCTGCTGGCGGCTCGGGAGGAGCGCAAGCACATGGCGCTGGTGGCCTGGCTCAAGAGCGAGCACGGCATGGGGCACGGCCATGCCAATGCCCTGGTGGCCCACCATCTGGCGCAGGGCTGAGCTGACCCTTTCGGTTGTGGCGGCTTTTCGGGGTGCGCAACATCCCTCGGGCTCAGTCACCGATAGGATGTCATCGCCCGGTCGGGCAGGATTAGCGCCTCTCCATCCCGCGTCGACGGGGGGCCAACCTGTCCTTTGCGGCCAAGGGGCGTAGAACTGGGCACAGGAATCAAGGGACGACGCCCTGTCTGACATTGGCGTCGGGGATCCATTCAGGAGGAGGAACTGCATGAAAATAAGCGTCAGCGTCCGGATCGAACGGCCACTCGCTGCGGTATGGGAGGGGTGGAACACCCCTGCCAGCATCATGGCGTGGAACGCCGCGACCCCCGAGTGGCACTGCCCCGGCAGCCGGGTGGATCTCAGGGTTGGCGGGCGTTTTTGCCACCATATGGCCGCCAGGGATGGCAGCATGGGGTTTGATTTCGAGGGCACCTTTACCGAGGTCACGCCGCCGACCCTGCTGGGCTACGTCATGGACGACGGCCGGGCCGTCAGGGTGCGGTTCGTTGAGGAGCAGGGAAGCACCTGGGTGCACGAGGAGTTCGACGCCGAATCCGAACACAGTGGCGAGCAGCAGCGTGCCGGCTGGCAGAGCATCCTCGACAACTTCAAGCGGTATATGGAGAGCGCGCCCTGAGGCGCGCTTTTCGATCAACCCTTTCCTGCCCGGCGGCGGGCTACTCTTCGATATCCAGCAACACCAGGATGGCGCTGTCGCCGCCCCATTCGCGCGGCGCCTGATGGAAGGCGCGCACATTGGGGTGCTGGGCCAGCCAGCTCGGGATCCGTTGCTTGAGGATGTGTTTGCCGATGCCGTGCATCACCGAGGCGACGTGGATGTTCTCTTTCTGACACAGGGTCAGCAGGGCGGCCAGCTCCAGTTTCGCCTGGTTCTGGTTCATGCCATGCAGGTCCAGATAAATCTCCGGCGGGTAGCTGCCGCGCTTGAGCTTCTTCAGTTCGAATTTCGAGACGTCTTCACGCACATAACGGGTCGGGCCATCCTCGTCCAGATGGGGCTGGTACTCGTCGCTGAAAAAGTGGTCAACCCCAAGCTTTTCGCGGCTTTCACGCAGTTCGCGTTTCTGCTTGACCGGGCGCAGGTCGGCCCTTATGGTATCTTGCTTAATTTTCCGGGTACCTTTGACAGCATCACGAAACAGCAGATTTTCCTCGTCTGTGGGTGAGGGCGTTTTTTTCATCAGGTACTCGTCTTGCTCGCTATATAGGTTTCTCGGGCCGGATATTACTCGACTTGGAGGTGGATTTGGACAAGATATTTATCGATGAGGTGGTTGCCGAGATGCACACCATCCAGGACATGTTGCGCTGGGCCATGAGTCGCTTCAACGACGCCGGGATCTTCTACGGGCATGGCACCGACAACGCCTGGGATGAGGCCGTGCAGCTGGTACTGCCCGCGTTACATCTGCCGCCAGACGTGGATCCCGGCATGCGCCACTCCCGACTGACCACCAGTGAGCGTCACCGCATCGCCGAGCTGATCATCCGCCGGGTGCAGGAGCGGGTGCCGGCCGCCTACCTGACCAACAAGGCCTGGTATGCCGGTTGGGAGTTTTACGTGGACGAGCGGGTGCTGATCCCGCGCTCCCCCATCGCCGAGATGGTGGCCAACCGCTTCGCCCCCTTCCTCAAACATGAACCGACCCGGATCATGGACTTGTGTACCGGCTCCGGTTGCATCGCCATCATCATGGCCCACGAATTCCCCCACGCGGAAGTGGACGCCATCGACATCAGCGTCGATGCGCTGAACGTGGCCGAGCGCAATATCACCGATCACGGTCTGGAGCAGCAGGTCATTCCGATCCGCTCCGATCTGATGCGGGATCTGCCGGTCGGTGACAAGTACGATCTCATCGTCTCCAACCCGCCCTACGTGGACTCCGAAGACATGTCGGACTTGCCTGAGGAGTTCCGGCACGAGCCCGAGCTGGCGCTCGCCTCCGGCTCCGACGGCCTCAAGCTCACCAAGCGCCTGCTGGCCAATGCCGCCGACTTCCTCAAGGATGACGGTGTGCTGGTGGTCGAGGTGGGCAACAGCATGATCCACCTGGAGTCCCAGTTCCCCGAGGTGCCCTTTACCTGGGTCGAGTTCGAGAACGGCGGCCACGGCGTGTTCGTGATGACCAAGGCCGAGCTGGAGCAGTACCGGGACCATTTCGCGATTTACAAGAGCTAAGCAGCAAGGAGCACCCATGGCAGGGAACAGTTTTGGCCAACTCTTTCGGGTCACCACCTTCGGCGAGAGCCACGGCTTGGCGCTGGGCGCCGTGGTCGACGGCTGCCCGCCGGGGCTGGAGATAAGCGAGGCGGATCTGCAAGTGGATCTAGACAGGCGCAAGCCCGGCACCTCCCGCTACACCACCCAGCGCCGTGAGGCGGACGAGGTGAAGATCCTGGCCGGGGTGTTCGAGGGCCGGACCACCGGCACCTCCATCGGCCTGCTGATCGAGAACCAGGATCAGCGCTCCAAGGATTACTCCGACATCAAGGACCTGTTCCGCCCGGGCCACGCCGATTACACCTACCACCAGAAGTATGGTCAGCGTGACTACCGGGGCGGCGGCCGCTCCTCGGCGCGGGAGACCGCCATGCGGGTCGCGGCGGGGGCCATCGCCAAGAAATACCTCAAGCAGATGCACGGCATCGAGATCATCGGCTTCCTCTCCCAGCTCGGCCCCATCAAGGCCGAGGCGTTCGACGCAGGGCAGATCGAGCAGAACCCCTTCTTCTTCCCCGACGCGGGCAAGCTGGAGGCGCTCGATCAGTACATGCGCGATCTTAAAAAAGAGGGCAACAGCATAGGCGCCAAGGTGCAGGTCATCGCGCGCAACGTGCCGGTGGGCCTGGGTGAGCCGGTGTTCGACCGACTCGACGCCGACATCGCCCACGCCATGATGGGCATCAACGCGGTGAAAGGGGTCGAGATCGGCGACGGCTTCGCGGTGGTGGAGCAAAAAGGCTCCGAGCATCGCGACGAGATGACGCCGGCAGGCTTTGCCAGCAACCATGCCGGCGGCATCCTGGGCGGGATCTCGTCCGGTCAGGAGATAGTGGTGAGCATGGCGCTCAAGCCCACCTCCAGCATCACGGTGCCGGGCAAGACCATCAATACCAGCGGTGAGGCCACCGAGATGATCACCAAGGGTCGTCACGATCCCTGCGTCGGCATCCGTGCCGTGCCCATCGCCGAGGCCATGCTGGCGCTGGTGTTGATGGATCACCTGCTGCGCCACCGTGCCCAGAACCAGGGCGTGCTGACCCAGACACCCCAGTTGCGCTGATCTCGGTGCCGGGCACTCGGCCGATCATGCTGCACGACAAAAAAAGGCGACCCCAGGGTCGCCTTTCTCATTGTGTATTGTCGCGTATTGTCATCAGGACGCGGGCTGGCCCAAGGTGCCGTCATCCGGCGTCTGACTGCCGTCGAAGCGGCAGAGGGGCGGGGCAAAGGCCTGACTCGGCGGGGGCAGGGTGGCGATGGCGGCGTCGATGCGGGCGAGCTCGGGCTCGCTCACCGCATCCTTGGCAAACATCAGACTGACCGGTTGCCGATGCAGCAGCAACTGGCAGCGGATGTACTGACTGGCCCCCAGCTGTGTCAGCCGATAGTTGGCGTATTGCCACTCCATGATGACGCCGTCCAGACGCCGGGCCAGCAGCAGTTCGATCAGCCGCTCGTCCGAGTTGTATTCGGTGGCGAATCTGAGGGCCGGGCAGGCCGCCGTCAACGGGGCAGGGCGGGTGCCGCGCAGCTTGCCAAGGCGCAGTTGCGTCTGCCCGCACAGATCGGTGAGGCGACGGATCCCTTGCCAGCGATCCACGTGGCCCGGGATGGGGGCATTGCTCAGCAGCACGAAACTGGCGCGCCTATAGGGGGCCGAGAAGCGGGCAAACTGACGCCGCTGCGGGGTCTCGAGTGCCCCCATGGCCAGATCCAGCCGCTGCTGCTCGACCAGGTGCAGGGCCCGGGCCCAGGGCAGGTTGCGAAACTGGGGGGTCAGACCCGCCTTGTGCAGGATCTGGCGCGTCAGTGCCACATCCAGCCCGGTCAGCTCGCCCCGCTCATCGATCTGGCTGAAGGGCGGCCAGGGACTCCAGGCCACCGACAGCGTCTCCTTGGCCGCCAGCGGCAGGCTCAGGGCGAGCAACAGACCCACTCCCATCGCGCGCCAGAGCGCGCCGGGGGCGCATATCCTCATCAAGCAAAACCTCCTTGTCAGACCTTCGAGGCAAGCGCCAACGGCGGCCAGTCATGGTCGTCTGGCAGAGGCTGGCGCGAGCGGGTGTTATCATCGTCGTTCCACCCGGCAGAGGCACAGTTTTCCATCCGTGCTGGGAGGGACGTCACATTTTTCTCGTGTAACAGGGCCAACTCCGATAGACTGCACCTCTATTCTTTCCCCTTTGCTCTGCTCCCCGGGGAAATCGTTGTTTTCTCAATAGGCCCAGATCTTGTGAGATGGCATCGGCTCAGCAGAGGAGCCCCACCACAAATCCCCGGCGCCCCTATCCCTAGCAGGTAATTATGAGTTTTTCTTCCCTCGGTCTGGCCGAACCCTTGTTGCGTGCCGTTGCCGAGCAAGGCTACGACACCCCGTCTCCCATTCAGCTGCAAGCGATCCCCGCCGTTCTGGCTGGCCGCGACCTGATGGCGGCGGCCCAAACCGGGACCGGCAAGACCGCAGGCTTTACCCTGCCGATGCTGCAGCGTCTGATGGAGAGCAAGCGTAAGGTTTCTCCCAACCGGATCCGTGCCCTGGTACTGACCCCGACTCGTGAGCTGGCCGCCCAGGTGGGCGAGAGCGTGCGCAACTACGGCAAACATCTGCCGATGCGCAGCCACGTGGTCTTCGGTGGCGTCAGCATCAACCCGCAGATGATGGCTACCCGCCGTGGTCTGGATGTGCTGGTGGCCTGTCCGGGTCGCCTGATGGATCTCTACAACCAAGGCGCCGTGCGCTTTGACGAGGTGGAAATCCTGGTGCTGGACGAAGCGGACCGCATGCTCGACATGGGCTTCATCCGTGACATCCGCAAGATCCTGGCCCTGATGCCGAAACAGCGTCAGAACCTGCTGTTCTCCGCGACCTTCGCCGAAGAGATCCGCGAGCTGGCCACCGGCCTGCTCAACAACCCGGCGGTGATCGAAGTGGCCCCGCGCAACAGCACCGCCGAGCGTATCGAGCAGCTGGTGCACCCCTGCGACAAGGCCAACAAGATCGGCCTGCTGAGCCATCTGGTTACCAGCAACGATTGGCAGCAGGTACTGGTGTTCACCCGTACCAAGCACATGGCCAACCGTGTCGCCGAGACCCTCGACAAGAACGGCGTCAGCGCCGCCGCCATCCACGGCAACAAGAGCCAGGGTGCCCGTACCCGTGCCCTTGCCGGTTTCAAAGATGGTAACGTCAAGGTGCTGGTCGCGACCGACATCGCCGCTCGCGGTCTGGACATCGACAAGTTGCCGCAAGTGGTCAACTTCGAGCTGCCCAACGTGGCGGAAGACTATGTGCACCGTATCGGCCGTACCGGTCGTGCCGGTGCCGCCGGTCACGCCATCTCCCTGGTCGCCGCCGATGAAGGCAAGCTGATCAAGGCCATCGAGCGTCTGACCAAGCAGAACATCAAGTGCGAGCAGGTGGCTGGCTTTGAAGCCTCCCGTGAGACGCTTGACAACATCGCCCGTGGCATTGGCGCGCCGCTGCGCAAAGAGCCGCGTGATCCGAGCGAAGAGCGCCGTGCGCCGCGTCCGCAGGGTCAGCGTCAGGGTGCCGGTCGTTCCGGCAATGCTGGCGGTGCGCGCACCGGCGGCAATGCGGGCAAGCCCAAGCCGCAAGGTGGACAGCGTCCGGCCGAGGGTGCCGCCAAGCCGGCCCAGGCCCGTCGTCCACGTCGCGCCAGCCACAACCAGTAAGCGGTTGAGGGTTCGCCCTCATCCTCCCACCGGGTTGATAGAAAAAGCCCTGCCAGATTGGCAGGGCTTTTTTGTGTCCGTCTCTTGCCGCCATCCCAGGTGTCTGGGGTTGCGGCCGAAGACGGGGAGGGCCAGTCTCGGGCGTCAGCAGGTGGCCATCAAGCCGTCATGCTTGCTGACCTGGGTCTGGATCTGCTGGCACAGGGTCTGAATATGGGGCTCATCCATTTTCTCGCGAGAAATATAGATACCGATCACCCCCTTGTTATATTCCTCATCCATGTCGAGCGGGACTATGCCGAATCGGGCGAAATAACCCGCCATGCTGCCTGGATAAGGCATGACGGCATTGCTGGTATTTGCCATGTCGATGCCGGCGACCAGCGAGTTGCAGGTATAAATGATCTTGTCATTGAGCTGCATGTCGGCCTGATCTTGCTGCTTTCTTGCCAGATCCTCGACCAGATGCAGATATTGCTGCTCATCCGTGGTGATCAACAGGCTGGGGTAATTCGCCAGATCCTGCTTGCCGCATATTTTCCCCGAGAGGGGATGCCCCGCCCTGACAAATACGGCGTCGCTGGACGTGAATAACGGGATGAAGATCAGGCTGTAATGTTTATCCAGACCATGGATCTCATGCCCCAGAAACAGGTCGATATGATTGCCCAAGAGCAGATCCAGTAGCCGCAGATGATTGCCCACCTCGATATTGATGGCACAGGATGGATTGGCCTCTCGATAGCGCAGGGTGACAGGGTGCAGCACATGCTGCCACCAGGCATGGCCGGTGCCCACTCTCAGTGGCAGCGCCGCCCGCTCGCGAAGCAGCGCGAGCCGTCTGAGCGTCTCGTCGTAGATCCGCTGCATCACGCGGGCCTGTGTCAGCAGCAGCTCCCCGGCCGCGGTCAGGGCCACACCGCCGGCGTGCCTGATCAGCAGGGTCGTGCCCAGGCTCTCTTCGAGTTTCTTCATGTTGTGGGTCAGCGTCGGTTGGCTCAGCCCCATATGCCGGGCTGCCAGACTCAGGCTCTGGTGGGTCGCGACTTCGATGAATTGTCTTAGATGTTTGTCCACGGAGAATGGCGTCCGTTCAGGGTCAGGCGGAGCGCAACGCTAGAGCAAGCATGCCAGGCTGTCAATCGCCAGGCTGTCGCCCGAAACGGTTTTTATGTGTGGCTCTTCACGTTGTTTTCTATTCGCTTTGACCGGCAATGGCGCCATTTTAGTGCGGGCGATCACGCAATCTCATGTCGTTATAGAGTGTATCTATCTTGCCTGCCGGGTCATCTATGTTTGCTTTCAGGCATGCCGGTGTAAGCTGCGAGAGCAATTTTATTGTGTCACTCAAATAACAAAACAAATAATAAAGTAACGAAGGGAAAATATGAGAATCCATCCATTGGCTTTATCCGTGGCATTATTATGCGGCGGCGTCGTCTTGTCCGGTTGCAACGATAACAACTCCTCCGCCAGTAATGATAATAACGTCAAGCCCGAGGTGAAGGCTCCCTGGGATTTCGATCTCTACCTGGTCGGGGAATTCAGCGGCTGGGACCGCACAGACAAATTCAAGCTGGTCTTCAAGGATGGGGTCTACCG
This sequence comes from Aeromonas sp. sif2433, assembly GCF_019218705.1. Classification (NCBI taxonomy): domain Bacteria; kingdom Pseudomonadati; phylum Pseudomonadota; class Gammaproteobacteria; order Aeromonadales; family Aeromonadaceae; genus Aeromonas; species Aeromonas sp. sif2433. The sequence goes on along the minus strand of NZ_JAHUXD010000006.1, from coordinate 281,152 downwards.
CTTGGATAACCTGAAGATGAATTCAGGCATGTCGCCCTTCAAGGTAGGGGGGCCGGAGTGGACCAAATATCCTGATTTTTCTGCCGACAGCCGCAAAGAGACCAGTATTTTCCCCGATCAGCTCTATCCCATGTATTACCAGAATAACGGCCAGAACAACCGTCTGGTCGTGACCGAAAAAGGGTTGCTGGATATCCAGGTCAAGGTGACCAATGCCGATCTGGCGGCGCCCGTCATCGAATTTTCCATGGTGCGCGATGAGCCCAACTACGGCGAAAGCCTCTATCTGAAGGGCATAGATGGCAACCTCGAGCCTGTCTTGCAGATGGTCTACCAGGGCGACAAGCGCTATGTGGTGGTCGCCAAGCTGGCTCCCGGCGAGCACAAGATAAAGATGGCCTCCGCCCAGGATGGGATAGGTTTTGGCCCGAGCGGCGCCATCTCATTGAATGAGAGCGTCAGGATGCAGCGCTGTGACAGCAGCTGCCAGCTGGCGTCCCTGTCGGTGTCACAGGCGGGATATTACAAGTTTGTCCTCGATGCGAGTCAGGATGAGCAGGCACCCTGGCTGCGGGTCAGTGCGGCGACGGACGAGGATCTTGGCATGATCAATCCCCATGAAGGGCACGAGCTTATCGAGAAGCTGGAGTACCAGACCCACAAAGTCGGGGTCAAGGAGGTGGCCACCTTCTCGGTCAAGCAGGCCGGGGCCGACTATCGCGGCTATGCCCAATCGACGACCCAGGAGCTGCGGGATCCGGGGGATAGCTTCACCACGTATCAGGAGCAGGCGGATCTGCCCCGGTTGCGCTCGGGCGACATGGTGTTTGATGCCCTGTTTGCGCTGGCGACGCACGAGATGCGGCAAAACAGCGTGGCCCAGGTCAAGGATGGCAGTTACGGCGGCGGTCAGGCGATCCCCTGCGACTGCTTCGAAACGGGGGCCAAGTGGCATTATGTCTGGACGCGGGATCTCTCCTACGCCACCGATCTGGGGCTGGGGGTCCTGGATCCGCAACGGGCGCGGAACTCCCTGCAGTTCAAGCTCTCCGACTTCAGGGCCGAGCTGAAGCAGGGCCTCGACGGCCTGATCCCGCAGGGGCGTCAGATCATTCAGGATACGGGGACGGGGGGCAGCTGGCCCATCAGCACCGACCGCATGGGTTGGGCGCTGGCGGCCGAGCAGGTGCTGGCGGCGCTGCCTGCCGGGGAGCGCAGTGCCTTCTTGCCCGAGGCGTTCGAGGGGTTGCGCAATACCATAGAGAGCGATCGCCTGGCGGCCTTCGATGAGGGCGATGGCCTCTATGTCGGGGAGCAATCCTTCCTCGACTGGCGCGATCAGACCTATGCCAAGTGGATCACGGCCGACATAGCCCACATCGGCATGAGCAAGTCCCTCTCCACCAACGTGCTCCATTATCAGGGGTTAGGGCTGGCGGCGCGTCTGGCCACCGAGCTGGGCCAGGATGAGCTGGCGACCCGCTACAGCCAGTGGGCCGGCGCGCTCAAGCAGGCCATCAATCATGGCTTCTGGCTGGCGGATGAGAAGATGTATGCCAGCCTGATCAACACCAGCACGGATCCGAGCCCGGCCTACAAGTTCGACCTGCTCGGGGAGTCCCTTGCCATACTGGCGGGCATTGCCGATGAGGGCCAGGCCAGGGCGATCGTCAGTCGTTATCCCATGGGGCCTTATGGCGCGCCGGTCTACTTCCCGCAACAGCCCGATATGCCGGTCTACCATAACCGTGCCATCTGGCCCTTCGTCTCCGCCTATGGGCTGAAAGCCGCCGCCAGGGTGCAGAACGTGGCCGTGGCCGATCGCCATGTCGACTCCCTGATGCGCGGGGCCGCGCTCAACCTCTCCAACATGGAGAACCTGGAGTGGCTCTCCGGTCAGCCCTCGCTGATGGATCTGACCCATCCCGATCTGACGGGTCCGGTTATCAACTCTCAACGCCAGCTCTGGTCCGTCGGCGGCTATCTCGGCATGGTGACCAGCACCCTCTTTGGCTACAACCTGGAAGAGCAGGGGATCCGAGTCTCGCCCTTCGTCACCGCCCACCTGCACAAGCTGATGGGGGCCAAGCCGGAGGCGGCGCTCAAGGGGCTGAACTACCGCGGCAAGCAGATCGAGATCAAGTTGCTGCTTCCCGAGGCCGGGGAGGAGGGCAGCTACTATCCGGTGCGGGGCATCCTGCTCAATGGCGCCCCCGTGGCTGAGCTGATCACCGAGGAGATGCTGGCTGCCAGCAACCTGATCGAGATCCAGCTGGGAGCCGGGGTGGCCGATGAGCAGGGGATCCGCCTGATCGAGGACGTGGCGCCGCTGGATGTGGAGAACCGCAAGGTGTTCGCCCCGACCGAGCCCGCCCTGCTGGGGGTCACCGAGCAAGGGGGCAAGCTGGTCGTTGCCTTGCAAGACAGCGTCAACCAAGGGGCGCTCAGCTACAACATCTATCGGGATGGCAAGCTGGTGGCCGTCGGGCTGGATGCGGCGAGGGACTGGGTCGACGATCTGGCGCCGCAACCGGGCATGGCCTATTGCTACAGCGCGGAAGCCATCTACCCCGAGTCCGGTAACCGCTCCCATCATGCCAAGCCGGTGTGCTACCAACCCGAGCGCCAGCGCATCGCTGTCGATGCCGATGCGGTCTCCCATAGCGGCACCCTCACGGCGGCCGATGCGGCCATTCCCGTGCCCTATCTGAAGGACTGGGGTCGCCCGGAAGATACCCTGCTGGTGCGGGGCATCACACTGGATGGCAAGCGCGCTATTCGCCTGCAATACAGCAATGCCCAGCACGCCATCAACCTGGGGGTGACCAACGGGGTGAAGCGGGTGTCCGTGCTCAGCAATGGCAAGGTGGTCGCGAGCGGCGTGGTGCAGATGCCCCACGTGATGCAGGATGGCGACCTCAAGCCGCTGCGTGACTCGGCCCCCGTCATCGCCGAGGTGCCGGCGGGACAGTACGACATCCTGGTGAGTGACTTCTATAACATGAGCTATCTGAAGGCGAACGCTACCTACAACGATGCCGGCGGGCAGGGCGGAGCGGTCAACCTGATCGATCTGGCCAGCATCACCGTCTCGGCTCGTTAAGTCGCCGTCGCAGAGCAGCCCCGGGCCTGTGGCTCAGGACCGTCTCCATGATGCAGCCCAATGAAAAAGCCCTGCCAGTTTGGCAGGGCTTTTCTGTGTGTGCCGTTCGCCGGGAGTCCGGCGTGTCAGACAGCCGCCTCAGCGGGCTTGCTTATCCGCCTTCGCGCGCTGTTGTCGGCAAAACACCCTGAGCGCGCCGAAGAGGGCGAGCAGTATCCCCATGAAGATGAACAGGAAGCCGATGGGCAACAGGCCGAACGGCTCATGCAGATAACCCTGGCTATCCAGGTATGAGCCGATCAGCTGGAAGCTGATGAGGGAGATCACCCCGAGTACCGTGAACAGCGCCGCCAATTTCATCATCATATTATCTCGTGGTCTTGGAAGAGGTCCCAGCCTGTCATGGCAGAGTGAAGTGAATATGAAGTGGGGCTAAAGAGTATTTCAGCGGCAGACTGCCTGATGCATTGGTCACAGCTATGGGGCAGACCCTGCCAGCGCCAGCGCCAGCATCGGCCTTGTGCGAGGTGTCAGCAGGAACGAAAAAGCCCCGCCAGGTTGGCGGGGCTTCTCTTTTTCCATCCAAGGGTGAGGATCAGAGCGCTGGCAGCAGCCCCAGGCTGACGCTCACCTGGACGCCGACGATCAGTACCCCCATGGCACCGGCCAGCCCCAGGGCCAGCACGCCACCCGGGGCGCGGTAGTGGTGCGCCTCGGCCCGCTTGCGACTCTGCCACACCAGGGTCACCGGCAGCAGCACCGCCAGCACCGCCAGGGCGATGGCGGCATAGCCCAGCGCCATGATGAAGCCCTGCGGGAAGTAGAGCGCGAACAGCAGCGGCGGCACGAAGGTGATCATGCCTGTCTGGATACGGCCGCCGGCATTGTCCTTGCGGCGGGTCACCTTGGCCATGAAGTCGAACAGCCCCAGCGTCACCCCGAGGAAGGAGGTGGCCAGCGCCAGGTCTGCGAACAGGTGCATCGCCTGATTGAACGCCGGCCAGCTGACCAGGTTGCCGACGCTGGCCAGCAGGCTGTCGAGGGCCCCGCCGGTCTGGATCAGGGTCTGTTGACCGAGCAGCCCCAGGATGGCGACCTGCCACAGCACGTAGAGGATGAGCGGCAGGGCGGAGCCCCACACGAAGACCCGGCGCAGCTGCTTGGGGCAATCGCCGAGGTAGAGCATCACGCTCGGAATGGAGCCGTGGAAGCCGAACGAGGTGAAGATGACTGGCAGGCCCGCCAGCAGCAGCCCCTGGCCGAGCGGCATGGAGAGCAGGTGCTGGCCCTCGGCGCGCGGCAGCAGCAGCGCCAGCACCCCTACCATGATCACCAATTTCACGGTGAACATCAGCCGGTTGAGGTAATCCACCTGCTTGGTGCCCACGCACACCATGCCGCCAAACAGCAGGGTGAAGGCCCAGGCCGCCTGCTCCTGGCTGACGGTGGTGCCGGCATCGGCCAAGGCTTGTGCCAGCAGGCTGCTGCCGCCGCTGATGTAGGCGGAGGCGAGCGAGTAGAACAGCATCAGGATGCAGAAGGAGGCGATGCGCTTGCCCCAGGGGCCGAGCAGGTGATCCGCCAGCTGGTGCAGGTACCACTTGCCGGTGTTGAGGCTGGCCTCCACCTGCAGCATGGCGGTGAAGGCCATCAGCGCCCAGAGCCCGATCATCAAGAGCAGGGTGGCGGGGCCGCCGAGGGAGGAGGAGGCCAGCGGCAGGGCCAGCATGCCGGCGCCTATGGTGGTGCCGGCAATCAACAGGGTACAACCCAGGGTTTTGGTGTTCATGTGTCCATCCGAGATCAGAGAAAGAGTGCCAGAAGCAGAGTCAGGAGGCGCCTCCGGGGCTGAGGCCGGAGGCTAGCAATATCGGAGTGGACGCATCGTTACGAAAAACCGCTCGTTTGTAAAAGATGGTTGCCACGTTAGCGGATCAAAATAGCGGAGACAAGCCTATGACAGCAGATCTTGTACTGTGAGGTGGCAATAAGTGGAAATAAAAGATGACAGAAAACGGAATTCTTTGGTGAAAAAGCGCGCCGACGGCGGTTGCCGCTGGCGCGGGGGCCTCAGCGGCGACGCTTGAGGGTGCGGCTGATGTAGTGCAGGCCACAGTGGTATTCGCCGTTGATGGCCTTGAGCGCGAGGGTGAGCGCCTGGCCGGCCAGGGCGTCGTGCTGCTGGGGCAGGGAGTTGATGCCGAAGGGGAGAAAGTCGAGCAGGCGATCGTCACCGAAGGTGGCCATGGCGAGCCGGCTCATGTCGGTCTCCTGCTCCAGCAGGTAGTCCAGCACCCCCTCCATCAATATGTAGGAGGTGGCGACCAGCGCCTCGGGCAGCTGACCGAGCCGCAGGTGCAGCTCCTTGATCAGCCGATAGCCCTCGATGCGGGAGAAGTGCTTCCCCTCGCAGATGTGGGGCGCCGGCTGTGACGCGGCGGCCTGCTGAGCCAGCGCCTGCTCGAAGCCCGCTTTCCGCTCCTGGCTGATCGTGAGGCTGGGCAGGGCGGTGATCAAGGCCACGTGACAAATAGTTGGGCCGAGCAGGGAGGCGGTGAGATCGAAGCTCGCCTTCTGGTTCTCGCTCGCCACAGTGACGAAGTGATCGGCGGCCATGGCCCGATCGATGGCCAGGATCTGGACGCCATGGGCCTGCTGCTGCAGGTAGAAGGGATCCTCCGGCGGCAGGCAGCTCGCCACCAGCAGCGCATCCACATGGCGGCTGACCAGCATCCTGGCCAGCTCCTTCTCGGTATCCGCCTCATCTTCCGAGCAGACGATCAGCAACTGATAGCCCTGCGCCCTTGCGCCCTGCTCGAGCCGCTTGGCGAGCTTGGCATAACTGGCGTTCTCGAGATCCGGCAGGATGAATCCCAGGGTGCGAGTCTGGCCACCGCGCAGGGAGGCGGCGCGGCTGTCCGGTTGATAGTTGTGGGCATTGACCACCGCCATCACCTTGTCACGGGTGGCCTGGCTGATGCGGTATTGATCGGCCTTGCCGTTGATCACATAGCTGGCGGTGGTGCGCGAGACACCGGCGAGGGCGGCGATTTCATCCAGTTTCATCATCTTGGCTCTGTTTGAGTTGCAAGGTCCGCGACGACCCAGGGTAGGGACACCGAAAAGTGTGCGCGGGATCATATCATTGAAAAGCACTCGGCGTCGGCACTTGAACAATAAGCTGAAACGATTCAGTCTGAGTGTAAGTGAAACGATTCAGCTTGTCAGCAGGCAATGGGTGACCGGGGTTGAAAAGCCGCCCTGGATCACCGAAGGACGCAATCCGGTCTATTGTCAGCAGGCAAATTACCCGAGTGTTAAGCCGGACCGCCAGCAGGCGAGGCCGGCACCTGATGGAGAATCTCTATGTTGAAGTTGGCGCAGCAGCAGATCCTGCTGGGGCAATCGGTGGCGACCAAGGCGGATGCCATCGCCCTGCTGGCAGGCAAACTGACCGAGGCCGGACTGGTGGAGGCGGGCTATGTGGACGGCATGCTGGCCCGGGAGGCGCAGCACGCCACCTACCTCGGCAGCGGCATCGCCATTCCCCATGGCACCACGGACACCCGTCATCTGGTCAAACACACCGGCGTCATGGTGGCCCAGTTCCCCCAGGGCATCGAGTGGGACCAGGGGCAGATCGCCTACGTGGCCATCGGCATCGCCGCCAAATCCGACGAGCACCTGGGGATCCTGCGTCAGCTCACCCATGTGCTGGGTGATGAGCAAGCGGCGGCGCAACTGAAAACCGCCACCGATGCCGACACCATCATCAATATCCTCACCGGCGCCGGCGCGGCGCCGGAAGTGCAGTACCTGACCCTCTCCGATTTCCCGGCCGACGATCGCGACCAGCTGCTGCTGGGGGCCGCCGCCCGTGCCAAGTCCGCCGGTTGGGGGGAGGCCGCCATGGTGACCTCCCTGCTGGCCAGCGAGCCGGCCTACCTCGGCGAGGGGATCTGGCTGGCCCGCACGCCAGCCACCCAGACCGGTTGGGTACTGGCGACCCCGAGCACGCCACTGCAGGCCGGGGAGTTGCCGGTCGGCGCCCTCTTGTTGCTCTGCGCCAGCGACGCCAGCCATCTGCCGCAGCTGGAGAATCTGGCCAGGTTGGCTGCCGCCAGCCAGCTCGCCACCCTGGCGGGCAGCGAGGGACTCGCCATGTTGCAGGCGGGCCCCGCCAGCGGCCTCAGCGAGACCTTCACCATCATCAATCCCCACGGCCTGCACGCGCGGCCGGGTGCCATGCTGGTCAAGGTGGCCAAGGAGTTCGCATCCGACATCCGGGTCGCGAATCTCGATGGCAGCGGTGAGGCGGTCTCCGCCAAGAGCCTGATGAAGGTCATCGGTCTAGGCGTCAAGTGCGGTCACCGGCTGGCGTTTCGCGCCGAAGGGGCGGATGCCGAAGCCGCTCTCAAGGGGATTGGCGAGGCCATCGCCGCCGGGCTGGGCGAGGGGGCGCACTGATGAACATCGTGACCATCACCCTCAACCCCGCGCTGGATCTCACCACCCGCCTGGAGGCCATGAGCCTCGGCGAGGTGAATCTGGTGAGCGAGGCTCACTTACGCGCCGCGGGCAAGGGGATCAACGTCGCCATGGTCTTGAAAGATCTCGGCCGTGACGTGGCGCTCACCGGCTGGCTCGGGGCGGACAACGCCCAGGCCTTCGAGGCGCTGTTTGAAGAGCGCATCCTGGCCGATCATTTCGTGCGGGTGGCGGGCAGCACCCGCATCAACGTCAAGATCGCCGAGCAGTCGGGTCGGGTCACCGATCTCAACCTGCCCGGGCTGCAGATCCACGCGGAGGCCGTGTGCCAGCTGGAGACGGCGATCGACGCGCTGTGCGCCGATGCCGACCAGGGCGCCGACTGGTTCGTGCTGGCGGGTAGCCTGCCCAAGGGGGTCGAGCCCGATTACTGCGCCCGTCTCATCGCGCTGCTCAAGGCCAGAGGCAAGCGGGTGATCTTCGATTGCAGCGGGGCGGCGCTCAGCTCAGGCCTTGGCGCCGCGCCGACCCTGGTCAAACCCAATCTGGAGGAGCTCAGCCAGTGGGCCGGGCGCCCCATCGAGACCCTGGAGGAGCAGGCCGAATGTGCCCGCGCCTTGCAGGCGCAAGGGATCCCCCATGTGGTTGTCTCCAACGGCGCAGAGGGCCTGATCTGGTTTGGTCCAGACACCAGTTGGCAGGCCATACCGCCGCGCATGCAGGTGGTCAGCACCGTCGGCGCCGGCGATTCGCTGGTCGCCGGGCTCGCCCATGGCCTCAGCCTCGGCTGGGCGCCGGAGCAGACCCTGCGACTGGCCACCGCCGTCTCGGCGCTGGCGGTGAGCCAGGTCGCGGTCGGTTTTAGTGATGTGAATGTCTTGACCCCTCTGCTTGAGCAGGTGCGTTTGCAACGTCTGGATGATGTTGCCCCCGCTCGGCACGATACCAATCCCCCTTCAATGGAAAACTCAGGAGATGCCCAATGAAAGCAATCTTGGTTACGGCCTGCCCGGCGGGCATCGCCACCAGCTTTCTCGTTGCTAAACGGATAGAACAACAGGCCAAACTGGCGGGCTGGGAGCTCAGGCTCGATGTCGGCTCCAGCGTGCAGCCGCGTCAGCAGCCCTCGTCTGACGAGATAGCCGCCGCCGACCTCATCCTGGTGGTGGCGAGCGGCCCGGTGGATCTCGCCGCCTACGACGGCAAGCGCCTCTATCAGGGCAGCATGGATCTCGCCCTGCAGGATCCGGCCGCCGTGCTGGCCGCCGCCGAGCGCGAGGCCAGCCTCTATCGTCATCAGGTTGCTGCTGTTGCAGCCAAGCCTGCGGCGAGCAAGCCTGACACGGCCAAGCGCATAGTCGCGGTCACCGCCTGTCCGACCGGGGTGGCCCACACCTTCATGTCGGCGGAAGCGCTGGAGACCATGGCCAAACAGCTGGGTCACCAGATCCGCGTCGAGACCCAGGGCTCGGTCGGTGCCCAGAATGCCCTGACGGCGGAGGAGATCGCCGCCGCCGATCTGGTGTTCCTCGCCACCGACATCGAGGTGGACATGGCCCGCTTCGATGGCAAGCCGGTCTATCACACCAGTACGGGGGCGGCGCTCAAGAAGACCCGCGCCGAGCTGGACAAGGCGTGGACTGAGGCGAAAACTTATCGCCACAGCGGCGCCGCCGCGGCCAAGAAGGAGGAGAAGGCGGGCCCCTACAAGCACCTGCTGACCGGGGTCTCCTTCATGCTGCCCATGGTGGTGGCCGGTGGCCTCATCATCGCCATCTCCTTCATCTTTGGGATCGAGGCGTTCAAGGTGGAGGGCACCCTGGCCGCCGCCCTGATGCAGATCGGCGGCGGCTCCGCCTTCGCCCTGATGATCCCGGTGCTGGCCGGCTACATCGCCTACTCCATCGCGGACAGGCCGGGCCTGGCGCCCGGCATGATCGGCGGTATGCTGGCAAGTTCCCTCGGCGCCGGTTTCCTCGGTGGCATAGTCGCCGGCTTCCTGGCCGGCTACAGCGCCAAGTACCTGAGTGACAAGGTGCGTCTGCCGGTCACTCTGGAGGCGCTCAAACCCATCCTCATCATTCCGCTGGTGGCCAGCCTGTTTACCGGCCTGGTGATGATCTACGTGGTGGGTGGCCCGGTCGCCGGCATCATGAGTGCCATGACCGAATTCCTCAACAACATGGGCTCCGCCAACGCCGTGCTGCTGGGGGTCATCATCGGTGCCATGATGTGCTTCGACATGGGGGGCCCGGTCAACAAGGCGGCCTACGCCTTCGGGGTCGGCCTGCTGGCCTCCAAGACCTATGCCCCCATGGCGGCGGTGATGGCCGCCGGGATGGTGCCGGCGCTGGGGATGGGGATCGCCACTTTCCTGGCCCGCACCAAGTTCATCAAGGCGGAGCAGGAAGCGGGCAAGGCCTCCTTCGTGCTGGGTCTGTGCTTCATCTCCGAGGGGGCCATCCCGTTCGCCGCCAAGGATCCGATGCGGGTCATCCCGGCCTGCATGGTCGGTGGCGCCCTGACCGGTGCGCTATCCATGCTGTTCGGCTGCGAGCTGGTGGCGCCCCACGGTGGCCTGTTCGTGCTCTTCATCCCGAACGCCATCAGCCACGTGTTCATGTACATCCTGGCCATCACGGCCGGCTCGCTGGTGACCGGGGTCGCCTACGCCATGCTCAAGCGCGGCGAGGCGCAGGCCAAGCTGGCGACGGCCTGATAACCCAAGAGTGAAAATAGAGAATGAACAAGGCGGCCCGCGGGCCGCCTTTTTTGTTGATGGCAGAGCAGTTCTCTGGCCAGGGTGTGGGTTTTCGGGTCGTCAGGCCTGGCTGCCGCAGGATTGGCGCACCACCAGGGTGGGCGGCAGGATCAGGCTCTTGGCGGGTTCATCGTTGCCGGCGATGCGCTCGAGCAGCAGCTCGCCGGCCTTGCGGCCAATCTCCTGGGCGGCCACCGAGACGGTGGTGAGGGCGGGCTCGACCAGCGCCGTCTCCGGAATATCGTCAAAGCCCACCAGGGCAAAGTCCCGCCCTATCATCCGTTCCCGTTTGCGCAGCGCCAGCATGGCGCCGAGTGCCACCACGTCCTGATAGCAGACCGCCGCCGTCACCTCCGGGTGTTGCTCCAGCAGGGCCGTCATGGTCTGGGTGCCCTCGTTCCGGCTGGCGCCGCAGGGGAGGATCCAGGCCTGGTTGGGGGCGATGCCGTGCTCGATCAGCTTGCTCATGTAACCCCCCAGCCGCTGGGAGCGGCTGATGGAGGAGGCCTGCCCGCCGATGAAGGCGATGTGGCGATGGCCGAGCCGCAGCAGATGCTCGGTCGCCAGCTGGCTGCCGAGGAAGTTGTCGGTGCCGACAAAGTCGAAGGCGGCATCCGGCACCTGGCGCACGACCAGTATGGTGGGGATCCGGCGCCGCAGCAGGCTGTCGAAGAAGCTGTGGGGGGTCGGCTGGGCGGCGCAGATCACCATGCCGGCGGCGTTGTTGCGCTGCAGGGAGTCCATGAACCGCTGCTGGCGCTCGGCCGATTCCTCGCTGTTGGCGAGAAACAGCATCAGATCATGGGCCTCCATCTCCCGGCTGAGGCCCACCGTCATCTCGGCATAGAAGGGGTTGGTGATGTCGTGCAGCAGCAGGCCGACCAGGTTGCTGCTCTTATTGCGCAGGTTGGCGGCGGTCTGGTTGTAGACATAGCCCAGCTCGTCGATCGCCTTGAGCACTCGCTGCCGGGTCTGCTCGGAGATCCGTCCCTTGTTGCGCAGGGTCATGGAGACGGTGGCGGTGGAGATACCAAGGTGGCGGGCGATGTCGGCTACGGTCACATTACTCATTGGGTCACTTCGTCGGTCGTGATTCGATGGCGCAGGTATATCGATTAACCCTTCGCGTGTCAAATGAAGATGCTTAATTGAGATTAACCTCTCGTTTTGATTTCATTTTGGCCGCGGCGATCGAATGCTGTGAGGTTAACCTTGTTTACCAGATAGGTTTTGTTGGTTAATCGATTTATCTTTCATCCCATCACAGCATGAGAGGTAAAGCGAAGATGAAGACGATGGGGTTGCCCAATTATGACAAGTTCCCCGAAGTGAAGGTGCAGGGGTTCGATGACGCCGCCTGTCAGGGCTGGGCGAGCGTAGCCCGGCGACTTCGCGAGGCGGTCGGCGAGAGCGGTCGGCGAGTCCTGGTGATCGACAGCTACCACGGGGTGGATCTGGCGCAGATCAAGGGCTGGCTCACCGAGTCGTTTGGCGCGCTGCATCTGATCGAGGTCGAGCAGGCCCGGCTGCCCGAACCCCAGATTTTTGCCATGTTGGAGCGTTTCATCACCGAGGATCGGGTGTTTGGGGTCCTGGCGCCGCACAAGCTGAGTGAATTCTTCGATCCCGCCAAGCTGGCGGCCCTGCAAGCCGAGGTGGCTGCGGTGCAGGAGGGGTTGATCGTGGTGCTGGGGGGCGGCGCCTCGCTGGTCTGTCAGGGGGATGTGCGGGTCTATGCGGATCTGGCGCGCTGGGAGATCCAGCAACGCCTACGGCGCAAGGAGATCGGCAACTGGGGCGTCGACAACCTGGATGAGGACATACTGCGCCGCTACAAGCGGGCCTTCTTCATCGAGTGGCGGGTGTTCGATCGCCACAAGCTGGCCCAGCTGCCCGCTATCGACTTCCTGCTCGACACCAACGACAAGGCCAACCCGGCCATGGTGGAGGGGGAGGCGCTGCGTGGCGCCCTGCACCAGGCGGCCCATCAGCCGCTGCGACTGGTTCCCTTCTTCGATCCCGGTGTCTGGGGCGGCCAGTGGATGAAAGAAGTCTGTGATCTCGATCCAGAGCAGGCCAATTACGCCTGGTGTTTTGACTGCGTACCCGAGGAAAATAGCCTCTACCTGCGCTTTGGCTCGGTCCGGGTGGAGATCCCCTCGCAAAACCTGGTACTCCGCGAGCCGCGGGCCCTGCTCGGCGAGCTGGTGCACGCCCGCTTCGGCGCCGAGTTCCCGATCCGCTTCGATTTCCTCGACACCATGGGTGGCCAGCACCTCAGCCTGCAGGTGCATCCGCTGACCGAATACATCCAGCAGGAGTTCGGCATGCACTACACCCAGGACGAGAGCTACTACCTGCTGGATGCCGCGCCCGATGCCTGCGTCTATCTGGGGACCAGGACGGGGATAGATCCGGATGAGATGCTGGGGGATCTCGCCGCCGCCGAGCGGGGCGACAAGCCCTTCGATGACCAGCGCTTCGTCAACAGCTTCCCGGCCAAGAAGCACGATCACTTCCTGATCCCGGCCGGTACGGTGCACTGCTCGGGCTCCGGCGCCATGGTGCTGGAAATCAGCGCCACCCCCTACATCTTCACCTTCAAGCTGTGGGACTGGGGACGGGTCGGACTGGATGGCATCCCGCGCCCCATCCACCTCGAGCATGGTCGCCAGGTGATCCAGTGGGATCGCGACACCGACTGGGTGGAGAAGAACCTGGTCAACCGCATCGAGCCGCTGGGGGAGGGGGCGGGTTGGCGCGAGGAGCGCACCGGTCTGCACGAGCGCGAGTTTATCGAGACCCGCCGTCACTGGTTCAGCGTGCCGGTTGAGCACCACACTCAGGGCACAGTCCAGGTGCTGAATCTGGTGGAGGGGCGCGAGGCCAAGGTGGAGAGTCCGGATCAGGCGTTCGAGCCCTTCGTGGTGCACTACGCCGAGACCTTCATCATCCCGGCCTCGGTGGGGCGCTACCGGATCCGTCCGAGCGGCGAGAGTGAAGGCCAGACCATAGCCACCATCAAGGCCTACGTCAGAGGCTGAGCCCCGGAACAGTCAATTATTCATTAAATAACAATCAGATGAGGTTATCTGCCATTCGTACCCTACATGGCAGATAACGTATTTCGTTCTCACTTAGCAAATTAGGAACAACGATGAATAAAGCTTTGTTGAGTAAACTGCAATTCTTCGCCAAGTCGATGTTATTTGCGGCTACCTTCGTGCTGCCCTTCGCAGCGATGATGATTGCTATTGGCTCCGTCGGCATGAATGAGTCCTTATTGGGCGGCATTCCGGTCATCGGCGTGGCATTTTCATTTATTGGCAAATATATGAACCTGGCCGGCTGGGTCGTGCTCGGTAATTTGCCATTCTTCTTCGCCCTCTGTGTGGCGGCGGCCTTGACCAAAGAGAAACAGGCGGGTGCGATTGTCATCGCCGGCCTGTTTTTCCTGACCTTTCATAAGATATTGGGCGAATTGTCTCTGGTCTATTTCAGCCAGTTCAAGGGACTCACCGATATTAAGTTAGTGACGGATCTGCTCTCGCCAGAGAAGAACCCGGAATATTACAACCTGTTTGAGAACGTCTTTGGCATAGTGACGATGCGCGTCGGGGTCATAGGCGCCATCATAGTCGGTGCCCTGGCCGCCCAGCTGTGGGAGAAGTACAAGGGCTTCGATCGGCTGCCCATCTGGCTGGACTTCTTCAATGGCCAGCGCTTCACCGTGTTGATGACCTTCTTCTACGCACTGATCCTGGCTCTGGTGATCCTGTTCGTGTGGCCCCTGATCGGTATCGGCCTCGAGCACATCGCCCGTGCGGTCGAACATTCGGGCTCCTTTGTCGCCCCCTTCTTCAAGACCTTCCTGGAAGTGGGACTGCGCACCATCGGCATGCACCACATCACCAACTACGTCTTCGAATATACCCCGGTGGGCGGCACCCTCTACTCCACGCTGCAGCAGGTGAACCTGATCGGCATCGCCCAGGTGTGCCCGGCTCGGCTCGACGAAATCGTCAACCTGGTCAACCAGGGCCAGCAGGCGATGGCCATGGATGTGTTCAACAAGCCCAACATGTGCAACATGTTCTATGCCCAGGACATCACCGGCCTGTTTGCCCTGCCTGGCGCCGCGCTCGGCATGTTCTTCGCTATCCCCAAGGAGAGGCGGACCAAGAAGGTACAGGCGCTCTATATCAGCACCACGGCCGCCGTCATCTTCACCGGCTTCGCCGAGCCGCTGGAATTCATGTTCGTGCTGGTCTCCCCGATCCTCTACGTGGTGCACGTGCTGCTGCTCTCGACCTTCGCCATGATCCCTGACCTGCTCAGCTCCATCATGGGGGAGCCGGTCTTCACCTGGAAGCTGTTCGGCCTGGTCAACGTGGTGGCCTCCGGTATCCTGCAGGTCGGCGTGGTACTGGGTCGCTGGTGGGAGCTGGCGCTCTGGTTTGCCGTCGGTCTCGGTATTACCGGCATCTATGCGGCGGTATTCCGTTATTGCGTGATGAAGTTTGATATCACCGTCTTTGGGCGTGAACCGGATACGGAAGCAGACGAAGAGCCGAAGAAAGAGAGCCTGCTCAGCAATATCGTCAGCAGCGATGATTCCAAATTCGCCAAGATAGTGGAGGCCCTGGGTGGGCTGGAAAATATCATCTCGGTGGGTAATTGCTTCACCCGTCTGCGGGTGGAAGTCAAGGACCACAAATTGGTCAACGGGGAAAAACGGGTCTGGATGAAATTGGGTGCCATGGACGTGGTCGTCCTCGAAGGGGGCGTGCAGGCAATATATGGTGCCAGCGTCGATAGACTCAAAACGAAGCTGGAAGATTATATCGCCGAACAGGCCTGAATATATTGCAGGAGGGGAGTCGTACTTCCCTCTTAATAACACTTATCATCGGTAATATGAAAATGAAGAAACTTGGCCACGTTGTATATCAGACCCATTGGGATAATGAATGGTATTTCACCGATCGTGAATCTCAGGTTCAACTCGTCTATCACATGCGCGAGACGATCAAGATGCTGGAGGAGGGGGCGGTGGACCACTTCCTGCTGGATGGTCAGACGGCCATCGTCGAGGATTACCTCGCCGTCTGCCCGGAGGATCGCGGCAGGCTGGAGGCGTTGATCAAGGCACAGCGGCTGTTCATCGGGCCATGGCACACCCAGACCGAGACGTTCGCCGTGAGTGGCGAGGCCATGATCAACAACCTGCGCCTCGGCATCGAATATGCGAACGCCCTGGGTGGCTCTTCCATGGTCTCCTATCTGCCGGACAGCTTCGGTCATCCGGTGGATTTCCCGCAAATCTTCAATGGCGTCGGGATCACCAAGTTCTCATTCCGTCGTGGCATGGGCGACAAGCACAAGTTGCCGACCGAATTCTTCTGGGAAGGCCCGGGGGAGAGTCGCGTCATCACCAATGTGCTGATCGATGGTTATGGCTGGTCTTATGACCCCTTCTTCAGCGGCAAGCTGCTGTCCAAGGAGCTGGCATCCGAGTGCAAGACCAATACCATGACGCCGCTCGAATTGATCGCCAACAAGTCACCCTTCGATGAATTCTTGCTGACCATGGGCAACGATCAGACGCCGATCCGGCCGGATTTCAAGGAGAAGCTGGCGCAATACAACGACGAGTCTGACGAATATCACTTCGTCGAGACGACCTTCGAGAAATACTTCGAGCGGTTGCAGGCGGTGTGCGGCGACAAGCTCCCGGTGTATTACGGCGAGTTCCTCGATACCCAATATTCCCGCGTGCACAAGTCGATCAACTCGGTGCGTTACGACATCAAGCAGCTGCAAGACAAGATAGAGCGCCTGATGACCTACAATGTGCAGCCCCTGATGGCCATGGCCGACAAGCTCGGGCTGCCCTGGGAGCAGGGGCTTGTCGACGAGATCTGGCGCCTGCTGGCCCGTGCCCAGACCCATAGCGTCTGCACCAACACCGACAGAACGAACGCCCGCATCTTCGAGCGGCTGAAGATGGCCCACGAGCTGGCCGAGAGCACCCACGTCTACCTGCTGCGCAAGCTCGCGCTGAGCTGCGAGATCCAGGCCGGCCGTTCTCCCCTGATCCTGGTCAACACCCTGCCGGAGCGCAGCGAGCTGGTCGCCAGATACCGCGTCTTCACGAAGCAGGAAGAGTTCAGCCTCTGGTATGAGGGTGAGCAGGTCGCCTACAGCATGATCGCGCAGGAGCGGGATTATGGCGGCATCTGGCGCAAGGATGAGAGCCTGCATGATCCGGCCAAATACCATTACCTCACCGAGATAGAGGTCGCGATCAGCCTGCCGGCCCTTGGCTACAAGGTGCTGGAGGTTGACGACAGCCTCGGCTCTTGCTGCCGCACCTTGCCCAGTGCGCTCAGTGGGACGGCGATCGAGAATGCCTGCTACAAGCTGGAGATGAAAGACGGCGTGCTCAACCTGACCGACAGCCGCCTCAACCAGACCTTCACCGAGATCCTCAGCTTCGAGAATGATGGGGATGCCGGCGACAACTACGATCATTGCCCGCCAGAGCAAGACTGGTGCATCGCGCTGGGTCTCGAGCAGGCCGACGTGCAGGTGGTGCGGCATGCCCAGTCCGAGGTGATGACCCTGACCGGGGAGTGGCGTGTGCCCGATGGCCTCGAGAGCCGGGCGAAGGGATGCGCCGAGCAGGTGCTGCCCTTCGTGCTCGAGTTGGCGCTGAAGCAGGATGCCGATCTCATCGAGCTGACCCTCTCGGTCGACAACAGGAGCAAGAATCATCGCCTGCGCCTGCTGGTCAACAGCCAGATTGCGAGTCGCTTCTCCCGCGCGGGGACGCCCTTCTTCGAGGTGGCCCGTGACACTCAGCCCGCGGAATTGGCCGACTGGCGCGAGAAGGGCTTCGTCGAGGAGCCGACCACCACTGAGCCCTTGCTGAACCATGTCTCCCTGATCGGGGACGCGCATTATGCATCTGTGTTCACCCAGGGTTGCAAGGAGTATCAGGTGGTCGGCGCCGACTTCGATCGTCTGGCGATTACCCTGTTCCGCAGTTGTGGCCACTTCGGTCTGCCGGACTTGTCGCGCCGCCCCGGCCGCGCCAGTGGCTTGGCAGAAAAGATCATCGCCACCCCGGATAGCCAGCTGCTGAAACCGCTGACATTCCATTTGGCGCTGCACATGGGTGAGCGCTATCAGGCCAATCAGATCCGGCGCCGCTATGTCAATTTCGCCAAGTTGAATGGTTATTATCATGAGCAGTCGCTGTCGCGTACCGGCGAATTCAATATCAGCTACTTCCACACCAATCCATTGGATTTCAAGGTGCCCAATCAATTCAGCCTGGGTGAACTGATGGGGACGGAAGCGGTATTCAGTACCCTGCTGAAAAATAGAGAGGGCGGTTATTTACTGCGCCTGTATAACAGCGAAGACGGTGTCATCCAGGTGGGGGAACTGCGCTCCGATATCGGCATGATGGTGGTATCCTCCGCCAATTTGCTGGGGCGGACCACAACTGATAATATCGTCACGCTGAAGTCAGGCCAGCTTAATAGCTATGTGATCAGCTAATAATAGGGAGAGGAGGCCAAGCCTCCTCTCCCTAACGTGCTCCACTCATTTTATATTCTGATCCGAAGACAACATGCAAAACAAAACCAGCAAGGTTGCACCGCTGTTCATATTGAATGCCACATTCTTTATCTGGGGTGTGATAACGGCTCTGACATCCGTATCGGTCCCCTATATCAAGGAGCATTATTCATTAACCAATACCAGCTCCAGTTTTATTTCATTGATATTTTTTTGTGCCCCCTTTTTAGCCTCGATCCCTATGGGGTGGGTCATGACGGCATTTGGCTATAGGAAGGCACTCAAGAGTTCTTATTGGCTGGCGATCCTGGGCTGCGGGATCATCACGCTCGCCTATCAGAGCCACAGTTTCGGTCTGCTCTGTGTCGGAGTCCTGTTTATTGCGCTGGCCGTTGCGGCCATGCAGGTGGTGGCAAATCCTTATCTCGCCGCGCTGGGCTCCGCTGCCTCGGTGCCCGGCAGATTGAGTCTCGCCTCCTCCATCAACTCCTTCGGCACCGTAGTGGCACCCTTGTCGGCCGCCTTTATCCTGGGTGGCTTCTACCAGTTCTCTGTGCAGGAGCAGAGTGCCAGGCTGACGCTCATCTATGGGGTACTGCTGCTGTTCATCCTCGGCTTGATCCTGCTGAGCCGGCTGACACGGCTGCCCGATGTCGAGATCAGCGGGGAGGATAAGTCTGATTTTGCGGAGAATATCAGGGCACTCTTCGGCAACAAGTTCTTCTCCCTGAGTGCGCTTGCCATCTTTTGTTACGTCGGCGCCGAAGTGGCGGTGGCGGTCAACACCGTCATCTATCTGACGGAGCCGAGCCTGGGCAATCTGTCGATAAAAGAGGCCGCCGCCTTGATCTCCCTGTACTGGGCCGGCGCCATGATCGGCCGCCTGCTGTATGGCTGCGTGGCGAGCCGGGTCAATCTGACCTATTTGATGGTGGTTTGCACCAGTATTCCAGCGAGCCTTATTTTGATGAGCATGCTGTTGTCCAATCAATATAGCGGTTATTTATTGCTGCTGATCGGTTTGACCAATTCAGTGATCTATCCGGTCATCTACTCATTGGTTATCAATAATATTCCAAAACGGCTGATCCCTATCGCCTCGGCGGTATTGATCATGGCCGGCCTGGGCGGTGCCGTTATTCCCTCCATTCAGGCGCTGCTGTCTGATATGTCGGGGGTTATTTATGGCTTCGCCATCCCCATGCTGAGTTATCTCTATCTGTTTATTTACACGGTTAAACAACGACATCATTTTTGAGCCGCCTTTGGCTTTTTAATAAGTAAGAGTAATACACCATTCGGATTGACTTTTTATCATAAGAAGGATGTACCTATGCGCGTTAAAAAATTAAAGGTGGCGACCGCCGTCGCCGCCTGCATGATCTCTTCCTCTGTGTTGGCGATAGACTTTCATGGCTATCTTCGTTCTGGTCTTGGCACCTCAGATAATGGTGATATGCAGACCATGAATAAACAGCGGGTAGGGCGTCTTGGTAATGAGGCGGATACCTATGCCGAAATGAGCCTGGGTCAGGAAGTATATAATCAGGATAATAAAACCTTCGCCTTCGATACCATGCTGACCATGTCATCGGGGCAGGAGCGTGACTGGGAGGCGGCCACCGACGAGGAGGCCGAGTTTGCGCTGCGCCAGGCCAATGTGAAGGCGACGAATCTGTTTGGCCGGAACGAAACGCTCTGGGCCGGTAAACGTTACTATCAGATCCACGATGTGCACCTCACCGATTTCGCGTACTGGGACATTTCCGGCGCAGGGGTCGGGGTGGAGCAGATCGATCTGGGCCCCGGCAAACTCTCCCTCGCCATCATCCGCAATGATCCCTGGGACGAGGTGGACAGCGATGGGGATGACGAGGGCGACGAGCACGTCAATGTGAATACCTTCGATATCCGTTATGCCGGCATTCCGGTGTGGCAGGATGCCACGCTGGAGATGGGGTATAACTTCGCCCACGTGAATGCCTCCGACAGCCAGAAAGAGAGCCTCGATGAGGTTGCCAATGGGCAGATGCTCACGGCGCAGGTGGTATGGAATGTGATGGGCGGGGTGAACAAGACGGCGGTGCAGTACTTCAGCGATGGGCTGACCGGCCAGGCAACCAACTACGGCAACGGCAGCGGCAGTGGGCTGGAGATGAGCTCCGGCGGGGGCAACGGTTTCCGGGTGCTGAACCATGGCGCCATCAAGCTGGGCGGTGGTTTCGAGCTGGGTCATCAGATCGTCTACGCGAAGGCCAATGACCTCAGCGACTTCAATAACGACAGCCGCGTCACCACCGAATACGATGAGAAGGAGGTGTTCTCCACCGTCATTCGGCCCTCCTATAGCTGGAACCAGCACATGAAGACCTACCTCGAGCTCGGCTACTTCAAGGACAGCTGGGTAGAGAAGGGCCGTCAGCGTGAGGAGGAGGATGGCTCCAAGATCACGCTGTCCCAGGCCTGGGCTCCCAGCAACGACTGGTGGGCTCGCCCTGAGATCCGGGTCTTCGCCAGCTATCTGCAGCAGGATGATGAATTCCGCCCGGATGCCGCTGGTGAGGCGCAGGACGACACCTGGACCATAGGTGCTCAGGCCGAAGTCTGGTGGTGATAAGGGGAATAACGCCATCCTGAGCTGATTGAAAGGACGATGACGATATTGTGGCGGCCACTCTGCGTGAGCCGCCACGGTGTTTTTGAGGGCCATGGAGAGTCGAAGCTATGCTCTGCGATCCGGCTGGATGGTAGCGGGTAGATAATGTTGATGTGGCACCCAACCGTCACCTAGGTGGAATGAGAGGGCCCTGTTCGTCCTGATCGGGAAGGAGCGTCAGCTCCGCCTGTCCTCCCTGTGGCTCGGCCTCTGCGGCTTCCCGCGCCTTGCGCCGCGCCGCCTCGACCCTGGCCTTGCGACCCCGACACAGCCGCATCACCTCCTGCTGCTCGGCATGGGTCATGACAAGCCAGTTGAAACGCTCCTCCCGATTGCGCAGGCAGCCCTTGCAGTAGCCCTTGTTGTTCACTTCGCACACCCCGATACAGGGGCTCTGCAGCGGGAAGATCTCGAGCTGTTCCATCCATGACCTCTCACATCTTGTCCCCTTGTTATAACCCAGATGATCGGCCTTTGGAAAATCCCGGCGGCCAGGGGAGGGCGGCCCGGCTTGCCGGTGACGATCGGACCCTGCAGGTCTGCACCCCGTGCGCTTTCTCGCCTGATCACCAGAGCCATGGCCGGGTCGCAGATGTCGTGGCAGGGGCCTAGCGATGAATACACAGGATCTTTCAATTTAAGGGGCCAAGAGGCCCTTTGTTTTTGTATGATATCGCCGCCTGCATTGGCGCCGCGGCCATGGCCGCGCGGCCCGTGCGGGCGAACAGGCGGATCCGATGTGGCATCCGTTGCTGCCTTTGATTGAATTCATCACCATTTTCATGGTGTTAGCGTTTTTCGGTTAGATGAGGACATATGAAAAAACACGCGTACTGGCTGACCGCCGCTGTGGTCGGATTGGCCGGTTGTGCGGGCAACCCTGACCCTGCCAAGGTGCCCCAGAAGAAGACCGAAGCCAGATGCTTTCTGAACTGCGAGGTGCCGGAGAATCTGGGCAAGCAGTATCTGGACGGTACCCTGCCAGCCGATCTGGTGCGGGTCGAACGCATCAACAGCCGACAGGCGTCGGATTTCAGCAAGTTCGGCCCCCAGAGCCGGCTGGTGCTGGAGCGCTCCGGCAAGATGACCCGCCGTTATGGCGAGCTCTATCGTCAGCTCTCCCGTTGGGTCGCCAAGGGCGGCAATCCGGCCCAGATCGGCCAGTACGGCATCAGCCTGGCCCAGCTGGGCGGCGCCGATCGCATGGGTAACGTGCTGTTCACCGGCTACTACTCACCGGTGCTGGAGGTGCGTCATCGCCCGGATGGCCAGTACAAGTACCCCATCTATGCCATGCCGAACTGTGCCGGCCGCTGTCCGAGCCGGGCCCAGATCCATAAGGGGGCGCTGGCCAACCGCGGGCTGGAGCTGGGGTACAGCAAATCCCTTATCGACAACTTCCTGATGGACGTGCAGGGCTCCGGCTTCGTCCACTACGGGGATGACGACAGGCTGCAATACCTAGGCTACAGCGGCAAGAATGGCCACGGCTACGTGAGCATCGGCCGGGTGCTGATCGACAGGGGCGAGGTGCCCAAGGCGCAGATGTCCATGAAGGCTATCAAGGAGTGGGCCAACAGCCAGCCGGAGGCGAACGTCAAGGAGCTGGTGGAGCAGAATCCCTCCTACGTCTTCTTCGAACGTCGTCCCACCAACGACGTGATCGGGGCGGCTGGCATCCCGCTGTTGCCGCTGGCGGCGGTGGCGGCTGACAAGACCCTGTTGCCGATGGGCACCCCCATCCTGGCGGAGGTGCCGCTGCTCGACAAGGCGGGCAACTGGACCGGCAAGCACCAGCTGCGCCTGCTGATCGCGCTGGATGTGGGCGGTGCGGTGAAGAAGGGGCATCTGGATCTCTACCACGGCATGGGCGAGAAGGCTGGCGTGGCCGCGGGTCACTACAAGCACTTTGGCCGGGTCTGGAAGCTGGGCCTGCACCAGGGGCCGACTGCCGCGCCCTGGCTTTGAATGAGCGACGGCTCCGCGTCATCCCGACGCGGAGCCGTGTGCGAGATAGCAAAAAGCCGCCGGAGCGATCCGGCGGCTTTTTTTATGGGGCGTCAGGGGCCGATCTTGCCGATCGGCGCCGAGTCACGTCTTCCGGATATCCAGCCGGATGGCCCCCAGCGGTTGGCAGCAGCAGGGCAGGCACTCGCCCTGGGAGACAAATGCCAGCGGCGTATTGGGGTAGTGCACTGTGCCTGCCAGCAGCGGGGTGCGGCAGGCGCCGCAATAGCCACTGCGGCACTGAAATTCCAGCCGATGGCCGTGGCGCTCCAGGGTTTCCAACAGGCTCTCGCCGGGCTGGGCGAGCAGGGCGCCGTCGCGGGTATGCACCAGAGCGGCCGCCGAGGTGGCCTGCTCCGGTGCATGTTGCGGCGCCAGCGTATCACTCACAGTTCGAAGTCACCGAGATCGTCGGCATGTACTTCGCTGTCGATCTGGCCGACCAGGTAGGAGCTCACTTCCACCTCCTGCGGGGCCACCTGCACGTTGTCAGACGACAGCCAGGTGTTGATCCAGGGGATCGGGTTTTGCTTGGCGCCAATGAAGGCTGGCTGCAGGCCGACCGCCGCCATGCGCAGGTTGGTGATGTACTCCACGTACTGGCAGAGGATGTCCTTGTTCAGGCCGATCATGGAGCCGTCCTGGAACAGGTACTCGGCCCACTCCTTCTCCTGAATGGCGGCTTCCTTGAAGATATCGAAGCAGGCCTGCTCGCACTCGGCGGCGATCTCCGCCATCTCGGGATCGTCCAGGCCGTTGCGCATCAGGTTCAGCATATGCTGGGTGCCGGTCAGGTGCAGCGCCTCGTCGCGGGCGATCATCTTGATGATCTTGGCGTTGCCTTCCATCAGCTCGCGCTCGGCGAAGGCGAAGGAGCAGGCGAAGCTGACGTAGAAGCGGATCGCCTCCAGGGCGTTGACGCTCATCAGGCAGAGGTAGAGCTTCTTCTTCAACCCACGCAAGGTGATGGTCAGCTCGCGCTCGCCCACCCTGTGGGTGCCTTCGCCGTGCAGATGGTAGAGCGCGGTCGCCTCGATCAGATCGTCGTAGTAGTGGCTGATGGAGCCGGCACGCTTCAAGATCTGCTCGTTGGTGATGATGTCGTCGAACACCTGCCCCGGGTTGTTGACGATGTTGCGGATGATGTGGGTGTAGGAGCGAGAGTGGATAGTCTCGGAAAAGGCCCAGGTCTCGATCCAGGTCTCCAGCTCCGGGATGGAGACCAGCGGCAGCAGCGCCACGTTCGGGCTGCGACCCTGGATGGAATCCAGCAGGGTCTGGTACTTCAGGTTGGAGATGAAGATGTGCTGCTCATGGGGCGGCAGCGCCTGGTAGTCGATGCGATCGTGGGAGACGTCCACCTCTTCCGGGCGCCAGAAGAAGGAGAGTTGCTTCTCGATCAATCGCTCGAAGATGTCGTGCTTCTGCTGATCGTAGCGGGCCACGTTGACCGATTGGCCAAAAAACATCGGCTCTTTGAGCTGGTCGTTCTGGGTTTGGCAGAAAGTTGAATAGGCCATGGTGATTTGAATGTCTTGAATGAGAGGAAACAGGAGGGCGGGAGCTTGTCGCTCCCGCCCGGTTCATCAGATCTTGCAGGCCCCACCGGCGCAGTCATCCTGCATGTCGGTCTGGGCATCGTCCGCACCATCACGGGTGTTGTGATAGTACAGGGTCTTGAGGCCGTATTTGTAGGCGGTCAGCAGATCCTTGAGCAGCTGCTTCATCGGTACCTTGTTGCCTTCGAAGCGGGCGGGATCATAGTTGGTGTTGGCGGAGATCGCCTGATCCACGAACTTCTGCATGACACCGACCAGTTGCAGGTAGCCATCGACGCTCGGCTGCTTCCACAGCAGTTCGTACTGGTCTTTCAGGCGATGGTACTCGGGCACCACCTGCTTGAGGATGCCGTCCTTGGAGGCCTTGACCGAGACCAGGCCGCGCGGCGGCTCTATGCCGTTGGTGGCGTTGGAGATCTGGCTGGAGGTCTCGCTCGGCATCAGGGCGGTCAGGGTTGAGTTGCGCAGACCCACGGTCTTGATCTCTTCGCGCAAGGTTTCCCAGTCCAGGCGCAGCGGCTCGTTGCACAGGGCGTCCAGATCCTTTTTATAGGTATCGATGGGCAGGATCCCCTGGGCGTAAGTGGTCTCATTAAAGGCCGGGCAAGGGCCGAACTCGCGCGCCAGTTGCACCGAGGCCTTCAGCAGATAGTACTGGATCGCCTCGAAGGTGCGGTGGGTCAGCGCCAGGCCGGAGCCGTCGGAGTAGCGGGCACCGTTCTTGGCCAGGTAGTAGGCGTAGTTGATGACGCCTATCCCCAGGGTGCGACGGTTCATGCTGCCCTTCTGGGCGGCCTTGAGCGGGTAGTCCTGATAGTCGAGCAGGGCATCCAGGGCGCGCACGGCCAGATCCGCCATCTCTTCCAGATCTTCCAGCTTCTCGATGGCGCCGAGGTTGAAGGCAGACAGGGTGCACAGGGCGATCTCGCCCTCTTCGTCATCCACGTTGTTAAGCGGCTTGGTGGGCAGCGCGATCTCCAGGCAGAGGTTGGACTGACGCACCGGCGCCACGCTCGGATCGAACGGGCTGTGGGTGTTGCAGTGATCCACGTTCTGGATGTAGATGCGACCGGTGCCGGCGCGCTCCTGCATCATCAGGGAGAACAAGTCCACCGCCTTGATGGTCTTCTTGCGAATGGCCGGATCTTGCTCGTACTTGACGTAGAGCTGCTCGAACTTGTCCTGATCCGCGAAGAAGGCGTCATACAGGCCGGGGGCGTCGGAGGGGGAGAACAGGGTGATGTCACCGCCCTTGATCAGGCGCTGGTACATCAGCTTGTTGATCTGCACGCCGTAGTCCATGTGACGGACCCGGTTCTCTTCCACGCCGCGGTTGTTTTTGAGTACCAGCAGGCTTTCCACTTCGGTGTGCCACAGCGGGTAGAAGAGGGTAGCCGCACCGCCGCGCACGCCGCCCTGGGAGCAGCACTTGACCGCGGTCTGGAAGTATTTGTAGAAGGGGATGCAGCCGGTGTGGAAGGCCTCACCGCCACGGATGGGGCTGCCCAGACCGCGGATGCGGCCGGCGTTGATGCCGATGCCGGCGCGCTGGGAGACGTAACGCACTATGGCGCTGGCGGTGGCGTTGATGGAATCCAGGCTGTCATCACACTCGATCAGCACGCAGGAGCTGAACTGACGGGTCGGGGTGCGCACGCCGCTCATGATGGGGGTCGGCAGGGAGATCTTGAAGGTCGACACCGCATCGTAGAAGCGCTTGATGTAGTCCAGGCGGGTTTCTTTCGGGTACTTGGAGAACAGGCAGGCGGCCACCAGGATGTAGAGGAACTGCGGGCTCTCGTAGATCTCGCCGGTGACGCGGTTCTGCACCAGGTACTTGCCTTCCAGCTGCTTGACGGCGGCGTAGGAGAAGTCCATGTCGCGCCAGTGATCCAGGTGCTCGTTCAGCTCCTCGAATTCGGCCTGGCTATAGTCGGTCAGCAGGTGCTTGTCGTACTTGCCCATGTCTACCAGTTTGGCGACGTGCTGATAGAGGTGGGGCGGCTCGAACTGGCCGTAGGCCTTCTTGCGCAGGTGGAAGATGGCCAGACGGGCGGCCATGTACTGGTAATCCGGGCTCTGTTCGGAAATCAGGTCGGCGGCAGCCTTGATGACGGTTTCGTGGATGTCGGCGGTACGGATACCGTCATAGAACTGGATGTGCGACTTGAGTTCCACCTGAGAGACAGACACGTTGTCGAGCTTCTCGGCGGCCCAGTCCAGTACGCGGTGAATTTTATCCAGATCGATGGGTTCTTTGTGGCCGTTACGCTTCGTCACAAACAAGTTCATTGGCTGATGACCTTTAGTTGATTCCCGAAAAACCATCGCGCCACGTCCTCACCAGGCCGTTTTCGGCAACAGGAGTAGGGGTGTTTGGCGCGATGAATCACAAGATATAGTGTTATTTTGATTTCGAACTACAAGATAGTGAGGTCATCCCCGTATTGCAACGTGTGGATAACCCGATAGCTGTGGATAAATTGTGAGTCTTATCGCCTCTGTTAGTGACTGCTCACAGTGAGTGGGTTTTCATGCGTCCGATCCGCTAAATGCAAGTCTGATGATCGAAGATGGAAAATTTAAATAACTTTTTTCGCTTGCGAAAAGAGGGCGTTTTTACTAGCGATTTGCAGCTGGCTATCCCTTGTGCAGCAAGGGTCAAAAGGTGTCCGATCCCGTCAGGAGCGGCGTTGCCAAAGGCAAAAAAGTGGGGGCTAATTCGGCTCCCCTCATTGTTTCTGTCGACGGACCCGACCCAGTGATTTGAGAATCGAATGGACCCCTTTTCGTGGAAAGCTGCCTGTGACATCCATCAAAGGCAGCTAGGCAGGCACTAGGTCAGCTCGTAGCGCAGCCAGTGGTGCAGCGCCTGCACGGTATCGAACTGCAGATCCGCGCCCCAGTCGGCGGGATCCTCGTCGTCATGCAGATAACCCCAGCCCGCCACCGCGGTGCGCATGCCGGCATTGCGTCCCGCCTCGATGTCCCGCACATGATCCCCCACGTAGAGGCACTGGCTTGCCTCGACCCCGAGCCGCTCACAGGCATAGAACATGGGGGCGGGATCGGGCTTGCGCACCGGCAGGGTGTCGGCGCTGACCGTCACCCCGCAGCTGGCCAGCGCGGGCAGGGCGGCCAGCAACGGCTCGGTGAGAAAGCCCGGCTTGTTGGTGACTATGCCCCAGGGCATCTGTTGCTCGTCGAGCCACTCGATGAGATCGAGCATCCCCTCGTAGGGGCGGGTGCCGACACAGAGGTTGGCCGCGTAGTAGTCGAGCAGGGCGGTGCGCAGACGCTGGCTGCCGAGCTCCTCCAGCAGCTCGTCGCCAAGGCCCGCCCTGAGCAGCCCCAGGGCGCCGTGGGAGGTGGTCTGGCGAATGATGTCATCGCCGAGTGGTGCGAAGCCTTCGCTCACCAGCACGTGATTGACGGCGGCGCCGAGATCCGGGGCCGTGTCGAGCAGGGTACCGTCCAGGTCGAACAGCACGCAGCGCAGCGGCGTCTGGTTAGCGCTCATCAGCCTTGCTCCGGGCGCACGAAGGCCACCATGTAGTTGACGTCGACGTTGGCCCCGAGTTTGAAGCGGTTGGAGAGCGGCGCGTAGTGCACCCCGCTCATGTCGCGCACCAGCAGGCCCGCGGCTTCCCCCATGCGACAGAGTTCGGCGGGGGTGATGAACTTCTTGTGATCATGGGTACCCTTCGGCACCATTTTCAGCAGGTGTTCGGCGCCGAGGATCATCATCAGATAGGCCTTGGGGTTGCGGTTGATGGTGGAGACGAACACCCGTCCACCCGGCTTGACCAGGCTGGCGATGGCGCGCAGCACCGAGGCCGGATCCGGCACGTGCTCCAGCATCTCCATGCAGGTGACCACGTCGTACTGGCCGGGTGCCTCATCGGCGTGCTGCTCGGCGGTCATCTGCCGATATGCGAGCTCGACCCCCTGTTCGAGGGCGTGGAGGCGGGCGACGCCGAGTGGCTCCTTGCCCATGTCGATGCCGGTTACCCTGGCACCGCGGCGCGCCATGCTCTCGGAGAGGATGCCGCCACCGCAGCCGATATCGAGCACCTGTTTGCCGAACAGGCCGTCGCTCTTGTCGGTGATCCAGTCAAGGCGCACCGGGTTGATTTGATGCAGTGGCTTGAATTCGCCCTCCATGTCCCACCAGCGGGAGGCAATGGCTTCAAATTTGGCGATTTCGGTCAGATCGACATTGGCATCACTATTCATTTTCGTGGATCCTGTGGCAGGGCGCGCAACTAGCGTGACAGGCGCGCAATCTATTGTCCTGGCGGGCATTATAACGGACGGACTTTGTCAGACCAGCCCGATTTCCGGCTTAAGGTATTTCGCGTCCTGTGTTACTATGTCGCGCTGTTTAAGCCAAAGAACAACTAATTAGGGATTAAGGCTTTCTATGAGCGATCTGGCCAGAGAGATCACGCCGGTCAACATCGAAGAAGAGCTCAAGAGTTCCTATCTTGATTACGCCATGAGCGTGATCGTAGGACGAGCTCTGCCGGATGTGCGTGATGGCTTGAAACCGGTTCACCGCCGCGTTCTGTTTGCTATGAACGAGTTGGGGAACGACTGGAACAAGCCCTATAAGAAATCGGCCCGTGTGGTCGGTGACGTAATCGGTAAATATCACCCCCACGGCGACAGTGCCGTGTATGACACCATTGTCCGGATGGCGCAGGATTTTTCCATGCGTTACATGCTGGTCGATGGTCAGGGCAACTTCGGCTCGGTCGACGGCGACAACGCCGCGGCCATGCGTTACACCGAAGTGCGGATGGCCCGCATCTCCCACGAGCTGCTGGCCGATCTGGACAAAGAGACCGTGGACTGGGTGCCGAACTACGACGGCACCGAGATGATCCCGGCGGTCATGCCCACCAAGATACCCACCCTGTTGATCAACGGTTCCTCCGGTATCGCGGTGGGCATGGCGACCAACATTCCGCCTCACAACCTCACCGAGATAGTCAACGGCTGTCTGGCGCTGATCGACAATGGCGATCTCACCATCGATGAGTTGATGACCTACATCAGCGGCCCGGATTTCCCCACCGGCGCCATCATCAACGGCCGCGCCGGCATAGTGCAGGCGTACCGTACCGGTCGTGGCTCCGTCTATGTGCGGGCCAAGGCCGAAGTGGAAGTGGACGAGAAGACGAGTCGCGAGACCATCATCGTTCACGAGCTGCCTTATCAGGTGAACAAGGCGCGGTTGATCGAGAAGATCGCCGAGCTGGTCAAAGAGAAGAAAGTCGAGGGCATCAGCGCCCTGCGCGATGAGTCTGATAAAGACGGCATGCGCATCGTTATCGAGATCAAGCGCGGCGAGTCCGGCGAGATTGTGCTGAACAATCTCTACAAGCACACCCAGATGCAGACCACGTTCGGCATCAACATGGTGGCGCTCGATAACAACCAGCCCAAGGTGATGAATCTTAAAGAGATCCTGGATGCCTTCCTGCTGCACCGCCGTGAGGTAGTGACTCGCCGGACCGTGTTCGAACTGCGCAAGGCGCGGGATCGGGCCCACATCCTGGAAGGTCTGGCGGTCGCCCTGGCCAACATCGACCCCATCATCGAGCTGATCCGTCACTCCGATACCCCGGCCGATGCCAAAGCCAAGCTGATCGCCCGTGGCTGGGAGCTCGGCAACGTCGCCGGCATGCTGGAAAAAGCAGGCGACGACGCGGCCCGTCCCGAGTGGCTGGAGCCGGAGTTCGGCATCCGTGAGGGTCAATACTTCCTGACCGAGCAGCAGGCCCAGGCCATCCTGGATCTGCGTCTGCACAAGCTGACCGGCCTCGAGCACGAGAAGATCCTGGAAGAGTACCAATCTCTGCTGGATCTGATCGCCGAGCTGCTGTTCATCCTGGCAAGCCCGGAACGGCTGATGGAAGTGATCCGCGATGAGCTGCTGGCCGTGCGCGATCAGTACGGTGACGAGCGTCGCACCGAGATCAACGCCTCCAGCGCCGAGATCAACATTGAAGATCTGATCACCCCGGAAGACGTGGTGGTCACCCTGTCTCACCAGGGCTATGTGAAGTATCAGCCGCTGACCGACTACGAGGCCCAGCGCCGCGGTGGTCGTGGCAAGTCGGCCACCCGGATCAAGGAAGAGGACTTCGTGGAGCGTCTGTTGGTGGCCAACACCCACGACACCATCCTGTGCTTCTCCACCCGTGGCAAGGTCTACTGGCTCAAGGTGTATCAGCTGCCGGAGGCGTCCCGTGGCGCCCGCGGCCGTCCGATCATCAACCTGCTGCCGCTGGAAGAGGGTGAGCGCATCACCGCCATCCTGCCGGTCAAGGAATATGCCGACGACAAGTACGTCTTCTTCGCCACCGCCGACGGTACCGTGAAGAAGACCAGCCTGTCTGCGTTCAGCCGTCCGCTCTCCTCCGGTATTCGTGCCATCAACCTCAAAGAGGGCGATGAGCTGATCGGGGTGGACATCACCGACGGCAGCAACGAGATCATGCTGTTCTCCGATGCGGGCAAGGTGGTTCGCTTCGCTGAAGGCAGCGGTCGCGCCGATGCGGACGTCAGCGATGATGCCGACGCGGATGACGACAGCGTCATTGACGCCGGCAACGACGACGAAGGCAGCGACGGCGTTGAAGGCGCCGAGAACACCGAGAGCAAGGGCGCCTTCAAGGGCGTGCGTCCCATGGGCCGTACCGCCTCCGGTGTCCGCGGCATCCGCCTGCCCAATGGCAACAAGGTGGTCTCCCTCATCGTCCCCCGTGGCGAGGGTGCCATCCTGACCGCCACCGAGAACGGTTACGGCAAGCGGACCGCGTTGACCGAGTACCCGACCAAGAGTCGTGGTACCCAGGGCGTCATCTCCATCAAGGTGGATGATCGCAATGGCAAGGTGATCGATGCGATCCAGGTCGAGGATACCGACCAGATCATGCTGATCACCAACGGCGGTACCCTGGTGCGTACCCGGGTCGCCGAGGTGAGCATCATCGGCCGTAACACCGGCGGTGTCCGTCTGATCCGTACTGGTGAAGACGAGACCGTGGTCGGCCTGCAGCGCATCGCCGAGAGCGACGAGGAAGAGAACGACGTCGTGGCCATCGACGGTGAACAGGTTGAAGGTGCAGATGCTGCGCCAGACGCCGGTGCTGCCGACGCAGGCTCCAGCGAAGAGGGTGTGGCTGGCGACGAATAATCGTTACCCGCATCGATAAAAAAGAGCGACCCTTGGGTCGCTCTTTTTGTTTGTCCTGCCCTTGTCGCCGTTCGCTCCCGCCGTGGCGATCCACCCGAATTCCTCCGAGCCACATCGGTGTGAGGGCGCCACTCTGCCAAATCCGTGCTCCAGCTCATTCTCATACTCGATCCTTCATCCCTGCGTCATCTGGCTGTCATCCCACCGGGACAGACTGCGGCTGTTCATCGAGGGGTTAAGGGCACGATCACGCCCGAGCCCGGAGTGTGCCGATATCATCCAGGAGGAACAGCTTATGACGAGTTGGATCATGTGGGAGATCTGGTGGAGCCGGATGTGGGGAGAGGATGCCAAGGCATCGTCACAGGAAGCGCAGGAGGAGGAAGTCGCTTATGAGCCATCGCGCCTGCCCGCCGAGCTGATCGCACAGGGCAAGCAGGTGCGCTCCTATCCGTCGCGACCGAGGGGTTGATGGCCGCCTGACGTCAGAACAGGCGTAACTGCTCGTTGGGGCGTATGAAGCGATCCAGGTTCAGTTGAACGTGACGCTTGCCGAGCCCCATCCGTTTGCTGATGAGGCGAAAGCGCTGGGCGAGCAGATCCGCAAACTGGCCTTGGCCCCGCATGCGGGTGCCGAAGGCCGGGCTGTTGAGGCTGCCGTCACGGCTGGCCCGCAGCTGGTTCAGGATGGCCTCCTTCTGACCAGGATGATGCTCGCTCAGCCAGTCGCTGAACAGGGTCGTCAGCTCATGG
This sequence comes from Aeromonas sp. sif2433, assembly GCF_019218705.1. Taxonomy (NCBI): domain Bacteria; kingdom Pseudomonadati; phylum Pseudomonadota; class Gammaproteobacteria; order Aeromonadales; family Aeromonadaceae; genus Aeromonas; species Aeromonas sp. sif2433. Next base: position 249,028 of record NZ_JAHUXD010000006.1, on the reverse strand, counting down.
GGCAGCCGCAGCAGTATGTAGTCGGCGCAGCCGGCGCCCGCCTCGGCCGCGCTCCTGATGATCTGCTCCAGCTCGGGCTCGTTGAGGCGCGGGATCATGGGAGCCGCCAACACGCCGACCGGCACCCCCGCCTGGGCCAGTTTCTCGATCACCTTGAGTCGCCCGGCCCCGGTGCTGGCTCTGGGTTCCAGCTGCCGCCTCAGCGTCTCGTTGAGGGTGGTCACCGACACCATCACCTGACACAGCCCCTCCCTGGCCAGTTCGGCCAGCAGATCGAGATCCCGCAATATCATCGCGCTCTTGGTGATGATCCCCACCGGATGGCGGTGGGCTAGCATCACCTCCAGCAGGGCGCGAGTGAGCCGGTAATGGTGTTCGATGGGCTGGTAGGGATCGGTATTGGCCCCCAGCACTATGGTCTGTGGCTGATAGCTGGGCCTGGCAAACTCCCGCCGCAACAGCTCGGCGGCATTGATCTTGGCGAACAGCTTGGTCTCGAAGTCGAGGCCGGGGGAGAGCTCCAGATAGGCGTGGCTCGGTCTGGCATAGCAATAGATGCAGCCGTGCTCGCAGCCCTGATAGGGGTTGATGGAGCGGCTAAAGGGAACATCCGGCGAGAGATTGTGGCTGATGATGCTCTTGGCCTGGATCTCGCGCACCTCAGTCTGGGGCGCTGAGACCTCAAACTCAGGTGCGGCCTTGTATTGCCAACCATCGTCGACGACCTCGATCTGCGGGCCGCTGAAGCGGTGATCGATGTTGTGGGTACTGCCTCGTCCTGCCATAGTCGCCGACTAACACTGTTTATATGTACAGTTATTCTGCTCGGGCGCACGCCAAATTTCAAGTTCCGCCAGCAAGCCACCCTCTAAATGACATCACAGAGAGATCTCCTGCTTGATCCCGTCGCTACATTTCGTTTACATAGACAAAATGAGAACTGGATCACGGAAATCATCATGAAACCCACAACGTCTCGCTGGCTGTTTATCGGAGTGATCGGCCTGGTCATCTGGCGTCTGATCCCGCTCTCCACCGAGCAGGATCTGGCGACAGCCAACCGTGCCTGGCGCGTAGGCCACTTCGAGGAGGCGACCAGGATCTGGCAGCCGCTGGCCGATCAGGGTCAGCCCAGGGCGCTGGCGCTGATGGGCTGGAGCCACGAGGTGGGGCAGGGGAGCGAGCAGGATCTGGCGCAGGCCGTCAGCCTCTATCGCCAGTCGGCGCAGGCGGGGGATGCCTTCGGCCAATACCGGTTGGCGGAGCTCTACCTGCGCGGGGTGGGGGTGCAGCGGGACTTGCGCACGGCGTTTCACTGGATGGAGCTGGCGGCCCACAACGGCGATGTGCCCGCCATGCTCAAGCTGGGGGTGCTCCATCTGATGGGGGCCAACGGCCGGGTCAACGTGGCCGAGGCCAAGCAGTGGCTCTATCAGGCATCCCAGAAGGGCAACAAGCTGGCGCTGCGGGTCCTGCAGGAGCTGGCGCTGGCGGAAGAGGGGCGCAGTGACTTCGATTTTAACGGGCAGTCGCTCCTGGAGGCCGGCCAGGCCAGCACGCCAAGCTAGTCTGCACCTTCAGGCACTGGCGCTGACCTTGCCCGGGGTGACGTCGGTGACGTAGAGGGTGCTGCGATCGGCGCTGTGCACTATGCTGCAGACCTCGCGCTTGCTGCCATCGCTCAGGATCACCAGCTCACCGAGATGCACGGGGCAGTGCGTCGTCAGTAGGTGATCCGGATGGATAATCTTCTCCGCGTGCTCCGGAAACGAAATGTCATAGGTATACATCTTTATCTCCTCTCAGACGGGCTCCTATCTGGAAACCTAGCACAGGGAGGGGGCCAATGGGACGCTCGGCGGCAATAACCATTTTCATAATAGGGGGCCAGCCCTGAGTAGGGATGGGCCCACGCACCCGCTCACGCCATCCGATAACCCGCCCCGTCGCTGTATGCAAAATCGTCGTGGCAACTTGTCTGAGTTGTCACGTCTGATACAATCCTCCGCTGTACCTGTCGATTGATAGCATCACACAACAAATAAATTGTGTGCCACTGTGTGTACCAACCGTATTGTGAACGGTGAAACATCCAAGTGAGTGGCTTGATTTTGAAGGACATTTTCAATTCACACGTGGCCTTTGGTAGGGGTCACCACTGTCAAGGAAATACATAATGCCAATCATTACTCTGCCTGACGGCAGCCAACGTCAATTTGCCCACGCCGTTTCTGTCATGGACGTCGCCGCGGACATAGGTCCCGGTCTCGCCAAGGCATGCATTGCCGGTCGGGTAAACGGTGAACTGGTGGATGCCTGCGAGCTGATCGAAGCCGATGCCTCCCTGGCCATCATCACCGCCAAAGACGAAGAAGGTCTGGACATACTGCGCCACTCCTGTGCTCACCTGCTGGGTCATGCCATCAAGCAACTCTGGCCCCAGACCAAGATGGCCATAGGTCCCGTCATCGATAACGGTTTCTACTATGACATCGATCTCGATCGTACCCTGACCGACGAAGATCTGGCTGCCCTGGAAGAGCGCATGCTGGCGCTGGCCGCCAAGGATTACGACGTCATCAAGAAGAAGGTCTCCTGGCAGGAGGCGCGCGACGTGTTCGAGGCCCGCGGCGAGACCTACAAGGTCGAGATCCTGGATCAGAACATTGCCCGTGATGACCAGCCCGGTCTGTATCATCACGAAGAGTACGTCGACATGTGTCGCGGCCCCCACGTGCCGAACATGCGTCACTGCCACCATTTCAAGCTGCAGAAGATGTCCGGCGCCTACTGGCGTGGCGACTCCAACAACAAAATGTTGCAGCGCATCTACGGTACCGCCTGGGCCGACAAGAAGCAGCTCAAGGCTTACCTGCAGCGCCTCGAAGAGGCCGCCAAGCGTGACCACCGCAAGATCGGCAAGCAGCTCGACCTGTATCACATGCAGGAAGAAGCGCCTGGCATGGTGTTCTGGCACAACGATGGCTGGACCATCTTCCGTGAGCTGGAAACCTTCATGCGTACCAAGCTGCGTGAGTATGACTATCAGGAGGTGAAAGGCCCCGCCATGATGGATCGCGTACTGTGGGAGCGCTCCGGCCACTGGGATAAGTATGCCCAGGGCATGTTCACCACCCAGTCCGAGAACCGCGAGTACGCCATCAAGCCGATGAACTGCCCGGGTCACGTCCAGATCTTCAATCAGGGCCTCAAGTCCTATCGCGATCTGCCGCTGCGCATGGCCGAGTTTGGCTCCTGCCACCGCAACGAGCCGTCAGGCTCCCTGCACGGCTTGATGCGGGTACGGGGTTTCACTCAGGATGACGCCCACATCTTCTGTACCGAAGAGCAGGTCATGGAAGAGGTGTCCGCCTGTATCCGTATGGTCTATGACGTCTACGGCACCTTTGGCTTCGAGAACATCGTGGTCAAGCTCTCCACCCGTCCCGAGCAGCGTATCGGCTCCGACGAGGCCTGGGATCGTGCCGAGGCGGCCTTGGCCGAGGCGCTGGTGCTGAACGGTCTGAAGTACGATCTGCAGCCGGGTGAGGGCGCCTTCTACGGCCCCAAGATCGAATTCACCCTGCATGATTGCCTTGATCGTGCGTGGCAGTGTGGTACCGTGCAGCTCGACTTTGCCTTGCCGGGTCGTCTGGGTGCCACTTATGTGGGGGAAGATAACGAGCGCCACGTGCCCGTCATGATCCACCGCGCCATCCTGGGTTCCATCGAGCGCTTCATCGGTATTCTGACCGAAGAGTACGCGGGACTGTTCCCAACCTGGTTGGCACCGACTCAAGCCGTGGTGATGAATATCACGGATAATCAGGCCGATTATGCAGTGAAAGTAGCCAAGGCATTGAATGATGCGGGTCTTCGCGCAAAAGCGGACTTGAGAAATGAGAAGATTGGCTTTAAAATCCGCGAGCATACTTTGAAACGAGTTCCTTTCATGTTGGTCTGCGGCGATAAAGAAGTTGAAGCCGGCAAGATTGCAGTGCGAACTCGTAAAGGGGCTGACCTGGGTACTTATCCTGTTGAAGAGCTAATCGCTCTGTTGACCCAGGAAGTTCAGACCCGCGGACAAAAGAAAGTGGAGGAATAAGCTATAAAAGGCGGAAAAAAACTGGGCAAGCAACCGCAAGCCCGCGCTCACCGGATCAATGAAGAGATCCGTCTGAAAGAAGTTCGTCTGACCGGTTTGGATGGTGAGGCCATTGGCGTCACCACCATTCAAGATGCTCTGAACTTGGCCCTTGAGGCCGGAGTGGATCTGGTCGAGATCAGTCCTAACGCTGAGCCGCCCGTTTGCCGGATCATGGATTACGGCAAATTCCTCTACGAAAAGAGCAAAACCACCAAAGAACAGAAGAAAAAGCAGAAAGTTGTCCAGGTCAAGGAAATCAAATTCCGTCCTGGCACTGACGAAGGCGACTATCAGGTAAAACTACGCAACCTGGTTCGCTTTCTAGAAGACGGGGACAAGGCGAAGGTCACCCTGCGCTTCCGTGGTCGTGAAATGGCCCACCAGGATCTTGGTATCAAGGTTCTGGAGCGCGTCAAGACCGATCTGGAAGAGTTGGCCGTAGTCGAGTCGTTCCCGAAAGTCGAAGGCCGTCAAGCTGTGATGGTCCTCGCACCTAAGAAGAAATCTTAAGGCCCACAAGAAATTGACTCATGGGTTCGCCCCATGAGTCGGTTCGCCTTGCGATTTTGTTGTCACTCACAATGCGGAGTATGATGAAATGCCGAAGATGAAAACCAACCGGGGTGCTGCAAAGCGCTTCAAGAAGACTGGCTCAGGTCGCTTCAAGTGTAAGCACAACCACCTGCGTCACATCCTGACCAAGAAGAGCAGCAAGCGTAAGCGCAAGCTGGGGCCGAAGTTCATGGTTTCTGCTGCCGACCACAAACGTGTTGTCGCTTGTCTGCCGTACGCATAAGGGGGATGTGAAAAATGCCAAGAGTTAAACGTGGTGTGACTGCTCGCGCTCGTCACAAGAAAGTAATGAAAGCCGCCAAGGGTTACTACGGCGCCCGTTCCCGTGTCTACCGCGTAGCGGTACAAGCGGTAACCAAAGCTGGTCAGTATGCCTACCGTGACCGTCGCCAGAAAAAGCGTCAGTTCCGTCAGCTGTGGATTGCGCGTATCAACGCTGCAGCCCGTCAGAACGGTCTGTCCTACAGCCGTCTGATCAACGGTCTGAAGAAGGCTTCTATCGAGATCGATCGCAAGATCCTGTCCGATATCGCCGTTCACGACAAGCTGGCTTTCACCGCCCTGGTTGAAAAGGCCAAAGCAGCTCTGGTTTAATCCGGTTCTGTTATGAAAGATAAAAGGAGGCCTAGGCCTCCTTTTTTGTTTCCCGAAATCCGCCCCCGACAACCAAACCCACCGCTCCTTTCCCCGGATGAGCCATCATCTATGCCAACAAACGCGTGACATATCACACCCTATGTGGCGAAAGAGGGGACAGACTGGCACCCTTCCCCTATAACAAAATGATTTCTAGGGATAAAAGGCCACCATAACTATGGTCAGCCAAGGGGCTTTTTTTGTATTATTCCCCTCTTACCCTTATTTAGCCTAACAGGCTCCTGTTCCGGGAGTGGTGACGAGGAAGACATGCAACAGCTTGAAGAAGTAGTCGGCCAGGCCAAGGCCGAGATTGAGGGCGTCAATGACGTTGCGACCCTCGACGAGATCCGGGTCAAATATCTGGGTAAAAAAGGCTTTTTTACCGAGCAGATGAAGACATTGGGCGCCTTGTCCGCCGAAGAGCGTCCCGCCGCGGGCGCCGTGATCAACCAGGCCAAGCAGCAGGTTCAGGATGCCCTGAACGCGCGCCGCGATGCCCTGGTTGAGCAAGAGCTGAATCAGAAGCTGGCCGCCGAGACCATCGACGTCAGCCTGCCGGGCCGTCGCATCGAGAACGGTGGCCTGCACCCGGTGACCCGCACCATCGAACGCATCGAGCGCCTGTTTGGCGAGATGGGGTTCAAGGTTGAGCGCGGTCCCGAGATCGAAGACGGTTTCCACAACTTCGATGCGCTGAACATCCCGGCTCACCACCCGGCGCGTACCGATCACGACACCTTCTACTTCAATCCCGATCTGATGCTGCGCACCCACACCTCGGGCGTGCAGATCCGCACCATGGAACATCAGCAGCCGCCGATCCGCATCATAGCGCCGGGCCGCGTCTATCGTAACGACTACGACATGACCCACACCCCGATGTTCCATCAGGTCGAAGGCCTGCTGGTGGATGAGCACGCCAGCTTCACCGAGCTGAAGGGGATACTGCACGACTTCCTGCGCAACTACTTCGAGGAAGATCTCACCATCCGTTTCCGTCCCTCCTACTTCCCGTTCACCGAGCCCAGTGCCGAAGTGGACGTGATGGGCAAGAACGGCAAGTGGCTGGAAGTGCTGGGCTGCGGCATGGTGCACCCGAACGTGCTGCGTTCGGTCGGCATCGATCCGGAAAAATACTCCGGTTTTGCCTTCGGCATGGGCGTTGAGCGCCTGACCATGCTGCGCTACGGGGTCAACGACCTGCGTGCCTTCTTCGAAAACGATCTGCGCTTCCTCAAGCAGTTCAAGTAAGGGCGAGAGAACATGAAATTCAGTAAATCCTGGGTGATGGAGTGGGTCCGCACCGAGTTGAGTGACAACGCACTGGCCGAGCAGATCACCATGGCGGGTCTGGAAGTGGACGCCGTCGAAGCGGTGGCCGGCCAGTTCAACAACGTGGTGGTGGGTGAAGTGGTCGAATGTGGCCAGCATCCGGACGCCGACAAGCTGCGGGTGACCAAGGTCAACGTGGGCGAGGCCGAGCTGCTGGACATCGTCTGCGGCGCGCCGAACTGCCGCACCGGCCTCAAGGTGTGTGTGGCCAAGGTGGGGGCGACCCTGCCGGGTGATTTCACCATCAAGAAGGCCAAGCTGCGTGGCCAGCCTTCCCACGGCATGCTCTGCTCCTTCAGCGAGTTGGGGATCGAAGTGGAAGCGGACGGCATCATCGAGCTGCCGTTGGACGCCCCCGTCGGCACCGACATTCGCGACTATCTCAATCTCAATGACGTCGCCATCGACGTGGACTTGACCCCGAACCGGGCCGATTGCCTCGGCATCGCGGGTCTTGCCCGCGAGATCGGCGTGCTCAACAGCGTCGACGTGGTCGAGCCAAGCTGGACTCCGGCGCCAGCCACCATAGATGCCAGCTTCCCGATCCGGGTCGATGCGCCGGCAGACTGCCCCCGTTACCTCGGTCGTGTCATCAAGGGGCTGAACCTGCGCGCCCAGAGCCCGCTCTGGATGCAGGAAAAGCTGCGCCGTGGCGGCATTCGCTCCATCGACGCCATCGTCGACATCACCAACTTCCTGCTGCTGGAATACGGTCAGCCGATGCATGCCTTCGATCTGGCCAAGCTGGACGGGGAGCTGGTGGTGCGCCGTGCGAAGGCCGACGAGCCGATGACCCTGCTCGACGGCAACGAGATCAAGCTCAAAGAGACCACCCTCGTCATTGCCGACGCACAGGGTCCTGCCTGCATGGCCGGCATCTTCGGCGGCGAGCGCACCGGCGTGTCCGCCGAGACCACGGACGTGCTGCTGGAGTGTGCCTTCTTCGCACCGCTCTCCATCACCGGCCGTGCCCGTGCCTATGGCCTGCATACCGACTCGTCCCACCGCTTCGAGCGCGGGGTAGACCCACAGCTGCAAGCCAAGGTGATGGACAGAGCCACCCGACTGCTGCTGGATGTCTGCGGCGGTGAAGCGGGTCCGGTCATCGAGGTCAAATCCGATGCCCATCTGCCCAAGGCGACCCCCATCAAGTTGCGTCGTGCCAAGCTCGACAAGGTGATCGGCATCAGTGTGGCCGATGCTCAGGTGGTCGAGATCCTGACTCGCCTCGGCATGCAGGTGACCATCGAGGCCGACGGCTGGACCGCCCTGGCGCCCTCCTGGCGTTTCGACATCGCCATCGAGGAAGACCTCATCGAGGAAGTGGCCCGCATCTACGGCTACAACAACATCCCGAACCTGAAACCGGCCGCCTCCCTGGCCATGGTGGAGCAGGCTGAGGGCCAAGTGACCCTCAAGCGGGTGCGTGACCTGCTGGTTGACCGCGGCTTCCAGGAAGCCATCACCTACAGCTTCGTGGATCCCAAGGCCCAGCAACTGCTCTATCCGCAGAGTGACGCCATAGTGCTGCCGAACCCGATCTCGGTCGAGATGTCCGCCATGCGCGTCTCCCTGTTCCCGGGTCTGGTGCAGGCGGTGGTCTACAACCAGAACCGCCAGCAGGGCCGCGTGCGCCTGTTCGAGCAGGGTCTGCGCTTCATCAAGGACGAGAGCGCCGAAAATGGCATCCGTCAGGAGCCCATGCTGGCCGGCATCATCACCGGCAACCAGAGCGACGAGCACTGGGACATCAAGAGCCGTGGCGCCGACTTCTTTGATTTGAAAGGGGATCTGGAAGCCGTGCTGGATCTCACCGCCGAAGGTGCCAGCTTCAGCTTCGAGCGTACCGAGCACAGCGCCCTGCACCCGGGCCAGAGCGCGGCCATCCTGCGCAATGGCGCCGTCATCGGCCACATCGGCGTGATCCACCCGAGCCTCGAGAAGAAGCTGGGTCTCAAGACCCGTGCCATCATGTTCGAGCTGGAGTTGAACAAGCTGATCCCCGCCAAGGTGCCGGTTGCGGCCGAAGTTTCCCGCTTCCCGGCCAACCGTCGCGACATCGCCGTGGTGGTTGACCACCAGGTTCTGGCCGGTGATGTGCTCGCAGTAATTAAAAAAGTTGGCGGAAATCAGTTAGTTGGAATAAACTTGTTTGACGTATACCAGGGTGCTGGTATGGCAGAGGACAAGAAGAGCCTGGCCATCAGTCTAGTTTTACAAGACAACCAGCGCACCCTGGAGGAGAAAGAGATTGCCGAGACCGTAGACAATGTCGTGCGGGCCCTCGGTGAAGAGTTGAATGCATCCTTGAGGGATTGATCTATGGCGCTTACCAAAGCCGACATTGCAGAGCACCTGTTCACCCAACTCGGGATGAGCAAGCGTGAAGCCAAAGACATGGTGGAAGCCTTCTTTGAGGAAATCAGACAGGCGCTCGAGCGCGGTGAACAAGTCAAGATTTCAGGCTTCGGTAATTTTGACCTTCGTGAGAAGAATCAGCGTCCCGGACGTAACCCCAAGACCGGCGAAGATATTCCCATCAGCGCCCGGCGGGTGGTGACCTTCCGGCCTGGCCAGAAGCTCAAGGCCAGGGTAGAAAATGTTGAACCCAATGAGTGACAGAAAGCCAGGCAAATGCCTGGCTTTCCCATTTCGATGACAAAATTCAGCCTACTGTTGGGCGCGCTGCTGGCCATGCCACTGCGTGCCGCCGTACTCCCCCTGCCGCCTGATACCCAGGCCTATGCCGATTCGCTGACCCAGCTGACGTTCTGCTATCCCGCCCTGCAGCGGCCTCCCTATCTGGAAAAACAGGGGGGATTGCTCATCGATCAGATGCAACGCCTGGCACAGCAGCTGCCGGTGCCGTTGCAGTTTGACAAGCTGCCCAACTGGTCGGCGGTAGAGCAGGGTCTGCAAGAGGGGCGCTGCGATCTCATCCCGCATATAGGTCCCTCCCTGCATGCCCAACCCGGCATGGCGCTAAGCCGGGCCATGCTGGAAGCGGAGTCCGCCATCCTCTACCGGGGTGAGCTGGAGCAGGCCTCCTTCCTGGTCTCGCCCATCTGGCAGTCGACCGAGGTGCTGAAGGGACTCTATCCCCAGTCGTCCCAGCTGGCCCTGACCGATGCCGATAACTGGTACTCGGCCCTGATCGCCGGCAAGGGCAGCGCCTACCTCGGCGATTACCTGCAACTGCGCTACCTGATGCGGGAATACCCGGACGAGGGGCTGCGTCTGCGTCGCCTGCGCAGTGACGAGCTGGTGGTCAGCTACCGGCTGATGATGCGAGACAGACCCGAGCTGCAGCAGTTGATCGACACGGCGATCCGTTTCCTCCCGCCGGGCAGCCTCTACCGGGATCTGGGCCGCTACTTGCCGCAGAGTGAGCAGGACATCAACCCGCTGCACTTCACCGACAAGGAGCAGGCCTGGCTCATCGGGACCTCCCGCACCATCAAGCTGGTGGCGGATCCCGCCTTCATGCCCTACAGCGGCGTCAATCAGCAGGGCCAGCTGGTCGGCTGGAGTGGCGATGTGTTGCGGCGGGTGAGCAGGCAGACCGGGCTGACCTTCGAAGTCATACCCGTCGCCAGCAAGGAGGAGGCGCTGGCCAAGCTGCGCAGCGGCGAAGCCGCCATGATGGCCGGCCTGCTGGAGACGCCGGCGCTCAACCGGGAATTCGCCTTTACCCGCACCGTGGCCATGAGCCGCTATGCCCTGGTCAGCCGCAAGTTGGGGGCCCATCAGCGGCTCGATGAGGTGAAGGGCAAGATAGTGGTGCCCAAGATGCTGTATGACACCAGCCTGCTGGCCAACTTCGGCCAGCATGACTGGCTGCGGGTCGACAGCCTGATGGAGGGATTGGACGCGGTGCAGGAGGGAGAGGCCGACGCCATGCTGGCGGAGCTCTACCAGCTGCAGTATCCGCTGCGCAACAACCAGCTGGCCGATCTCAGCGTCAAGGAGCTGCCTGAGAGCTTTGGACTCGGCTTTGCCATCCGTCATGATCAGCCGAGGCTGGCCGGGGTGATCGAGCAGAGCCTGATGACGATCAGCGATCAGGAGAACGACGAGCTGACCCAACGCTGGCGCCGGCTGGTGCTGACCCAGCAGAGCGGCGTCAGCTATGGCTTCTGGCTCGGCTCCGTATTGCTGGCACTGTTGATCAGCGCGGCGGTGATCTGGTCGATCTGGCGCTCCCGCCAACAGCTGGCCCTGGAGGCCCGCGAGCGGCGCAAGGCGGAGCAGGCGCTGGCCCAGGAGAGCAAGTTCAGGGAGTCCCTGTTCCAGGCACTGCCCATGCCCGTGTTCCTGCGCAACGATAGGGGCGAGATCATCAAGCGCAACAAGCAGGCCAAGCGGCTGGAGGCGCGCTACTCAGCGGAGCTGATCCTGCCCGAGCCACGGCTGCAAGGGGCAGAGGGGGAGCTCTCCCTGCGCGAGCAGGTCTACTCCTATGCCCAGATCCCGCTGCAACTCGGCCCACAGACCCCGGCCGGCGATCTCATCGCCCTGTCCGACATCAGCGCCCTGCGCGAGCGCACCCGGCTGCTGCGCCAGGCGGAGCGGCGGCTGCGCGCCCTCACCAATACGGTGCCCGGGGTGGTGCTCCAGTTCACCCTGCAGGGCGGTGCCATCACCGGGGTGGAATTCGTCAGCCGCGGCAGCTACGAGCTGCTGGGGCTGGCCAGCCAGCAGATCCGGCTCAACTCCAATGCGACTCTCACCCGCCTCGCGCGCCAGGACAGACGCAAGATGCGCGCCCCCATGCTGGCCATGTTGCAGGCGGGGAGTCCCTTCTCCCATCTGCTGCGTTACCAGCACCCGACCAAGGGCTCGCGCTGGTTGCAGTTCTCCGGTCGGGGGCGCAGCCAGGGGGAGGGGTGGCGGGTCTATGGGGTGGTGCAGGATGTGACCGATAGGGTCGAGCAGGAGCATGCGCTGCAGCTCTCCCACGAGCAGGCCCAGCAGGCCGTGCTCGCCAAGGGACGCTTCCTGGCGGCCGTGAGCCACGAGATCCGTACCCCCATGAATGCCATCCTGGGGCTGCTGGAGTGGCTCGATCAGACCGAGCTCTCGGCGGAGCAGGCATCGGTGCTGACTCACGTCAGGCAGGCGGGCAACGAGCTGCTGGGGCTGCTCAACGACGTGCTCGATTTCAGCCGCAACGAGAGCCGCCAGTTGCGGCTCTCCCCGCAGCCGACCGATCTGGTGGAGTTGTGCGAACACGTGGCGGCGGTGCACTGGTCCAAGGCGCGCTCCAAGCGGTTGCAACTGCGCCTCGCGCTGGATACCAATCTGCCCGCCCTGATGGAGCTCGATCCTCACCGGGTGCAGCAGGTGCTGCACAACCTGCTCGCCAACGCCATCAAGTTCAGCCTGACCGGCGAGGTGGTGCTGTGGGCCCACCGGCAGGGGGAGTGGCTCTGCTGCGGGGTGGATGATCAGGGGCCCGGCATCAGCGCCGAGCTGTTGCCCCGGCTGTTCCTGCCCTTCGAGCAGGGGGAGGAGCCGGGCCAGCCAAGGGCACAGGGGACCGGGCTGGGGCTGGCCATCAGTCGCCAGCTGATGGAGCAGATGGGCGGCGAGATCAGGGTCGAGGCCCTGGCCACCGGCGGCAGTCGCTTCACCTGCTCGCTGCCGCTGCGACCGCTGCGGGAGAAGTCACCCTGGCAACCCAGGGTCAATGCCCTCAGCCTGCGGCTGGCTGGTGCTGAGCTGGAATACATGCGTCGCTGGCTGGTCGAGATCGGCGTGAGCGAAGACCTTGACGGGCCTTGCCTGAGCGTTGAGCTGGACGAGCGGGGCCTGCGTTACTGGTCCTGGCAGGGAGAACCCTGGATCCCGGGCTCAGTGGTCAGCCTGCTGCAACCCAGGCTCGCCAGCGAAGGCGGCGAGATCGCGGACCTGCCGGGGGCCGGCATGCGGATCCTGCTGGTGGAAGATCACGAGGTGAACCGGGTGCTGATCGGCATGCAGCTCAGCCAGCTGGGGGCCGAGGTGTTGAGCGCCGCCAATGGCCGGCTGGCACTGGATATCCTGCAGCACGAGTCGGTCGATCTGGTGCTGACCGATCTGCAGATGCCGGTGATGGATGGCGCCGAGCTGTGCCGTCAGCTGCGGGACTCCCCGCGCTGGCAACAGCTGCCGGTCTACGTGATCACCGCCGATCTGAGCGAGCAGGCGGCAGAGCAACTGGCCGACAGTGGCTGCCACGGCCATCTGGACAAGCCAGTGATGCTGAAGGAGTTGGCCATCTTGCTGCGCAGCCTGTCCGGACAGGCCGCGGGAACCCGTCAGGAGGAGGAGACGCCCCAGCCCTGGTCAGAGCTGGCGCCACTCAGCGCCGAGCTCATCAGCCTCTATCTGGCCTCTACCCGCCAGGATCTGGCCGACATTGCGGACTGCGTCACACAAGGGGATGAGCGGGCCCTCAATACGGCTTTACACAAGATGAAGGGGGCCGCCAAAATGGTGGGAGCAGCGGCGCTGGTCGAGGTGATCGAGCGCTGGCAGCGAACCCCCGAGCAGCCCCTGATCGAGTCACTGCGCCATGCCGTGGATGAGGTCTGTCGGCAATTGGGCAAGAGGGTATGAGATGATCATCACAGACGAAGAGTTATTGGCGCTGCTGGAATCGGACGTGAGCCTGGATCCCGGCTTCCATCCCGTCAGCATCTATGCCCTTGACGCCGCGTCCCATCAGGCCGTGCAGGCGGCAGGGGTGCCCGAGTACGCCAGCTTGCACCGCACCCAACCCGAGCCCGGCTGGCAGTGGGAAGCGTTGTTTGCCGCCGGTGCCATCGCGCTGTTCGAGCCCGCCGCCCATGCCGGGGCCAGCTATCTGCCCCGGCTGATGACCCGGGGGCAGGGCATCTACCAGCTCTCCGATCCCTGGCTGGTGGGCTTGCAGGAGCGGGAACAGGGGTGGCGCGACTGGTTGGCAGGATTGCAGGTGCTGTTGCTGGAGGATCACCCCTTTCAGGGGGCCTGCATCCAGCAGGAGATCCAGGCGCTGGGGCTACCCTGCCAGTGGGTACAGGACGGCGATGCCTGCCTGCTGGCCCTGGAGCAGGGCGAGGTGCGACTGCTGATCTGCGATCTCAGCCTGGCGGAGCAAGATGCCATCAGCCTGTTGATGAGCCATCCCCAGTATCAGCACAGCGGTCTGCCCATCATACTGCTCTCCGCCCACGATCAGACCCTGATCGACGGGGCCCGTCGCCTGCTGCACGACGCCGGTTTCAACGTGCTGGCCGCGCTGGCCAAGCCGCTGCAGAGCGACGATCTGCTCCGCCTGCTCAAGACCCTCTATCTGGGGCCCCAGCGTCAGCGCCGGCTGAGCGGGTTGAAGCGCACCATTCGCAGTTGGAATGGCGAGGTGCGGGGTCAGCTCGGCCTGCTGGCAGATGCGGCCTCGTCCAGCTTGCCCATCTGGCTGGCCGTGAGCGGGCTGCCACCCCACTGGGAGCAGCTCAAGACGTGGCTGGAGCAGCACGGCCGCCTGGCGGGCGAGCTGACCCTGGTCATCCACCGGCGCGATCAGCTGCTGAGCAAGGCGGATCGCTTCGCCCTGGTGCTGCAGGCCAGCCTGGCCGGGGTCCGTCTGGCGCTGCTGCTCGACAGCATTCAACATCTGCCGTTCGACAAGCTGGAGCGACTGCCGCTCCAGCACCTGCTGCTGGGACAACACCTGTTGCCGGAGCTGGAGGCGATGGCGACGGACTCCCTGCTTGACCGCTTCATCGGCCGGGCCAGGGAATTGGGGATCGCCATCTATATCGACGATCCCTTCAACCTGCTCGATGCCTCCCCCTGGCAGGATCGCGGTATCATGGGGCGCTGGTGACCCGCTATCTGTGCTGGCCGGCCGACGTGGCTCGTCTGCGCGCGGGGCTGGCGGGCTGGCCTCATCCCACCAGCCGGGGCGCCTTGCCTCTGGTGATGGTGGTGGGGGGCCTAAGTTGCCGGTTGCAGGAGTTGGCGGGGGCCGATCCGGCGCCTCTCGAGGCCGCCTATGGGGAGCTCAGCGAACAGAGCGTCTACCTGCGCTTCATGCGTCCCAAGCAACCGCCCACCCCCTCGCAGGTGGCCTTCTTCCTCGATTACCCGCGCGCCGCCCAGATTGGTCTGCTGCTGACGGATGCCGCGGGCCGCCCCCTGGCCGTGGCCCAGTCCATCCGGCGGCGGCTGCACCCGGATCGGGCCGAGTTCTCCTGCATAGTCGCGGATCACTTCCAGCAGCGGGGGGCGGGGCGCCGCATCCTGCTGGCGCTGGCGCTGCTGGCGCGGGCGGAGGGGATCCGGGAGTGGACGGCGGAGGTGCTGAGTCAGAATCGGCCCATGCTGACCCTGCTGCGGGGCTTGGGGCTGCCGCTGACCCTGGTGACGGGGCGTGAGATGATATTCGTCAGGCTGGACTTGAGCGTGCTCGACGGCCTGGATCAGGATCGCTCATAAGACCAAGGGCGAATGGGCTGGCCCGCCCCCCTGTGCTAAGGTCAGCCTGATAATCAGTCGGAGGAAATCAGCCATGGTGCAGTCGGCTAAACATATCGTGATCCTCACCGGTGCGGGCATCTCGGCCGAGTCCGGTATCAAGACATTCCGGGCCAGTGACGGCCTGTGGGAGGAGCACAGGGTTGAGGATGTGGCCACCCCAGAGGGTTATGCCCGGGATCCCGAGCTGGTGCAAAGCTTCTACAATTCTCGTCGCCAGCAGCTGCAACAGCCCCAGATCCACCCCAATCCGGCCCACTACGCCCTGGCCAGGCTGGAACGTCTGCTGCCGGGGCGCGTTACCCTGATCACCCAGAATATCGACAACCTGCACGAGAGTGCGGGCAGCAAGAACCTCATCCACATGCATGGCGAGCTGCTCAAGGTGCGTTGCCCGGTCTCGGGCCAGGTGCTCGAGTGGCGCGGGGCGCTCCACCAGGAGGAGCTCTGCTCCTGCTGCCAGTTTCCCCAGCCGCTGCGACCCCATGTGGTCTGGTTTGGCGAGATGCCGCTCGGGCTGGATCGCATCTATGGTGCCCTGGCCCAGTGCGATCTGTTCATCTCCATCGGCACCTCGGGGGCCGTCTATCCGGCGGCCGGTTTCGTGCATGAGGCGGGGCTCAACGGTGCCCATACCATAGAGCTCAATCTGGAACCGAGCGAGGTGGGCAGCCAGTTCGATGAGAAACGCTACGGCCCGGCATCCGTGCTGGTGCCGGCCTTCGTGGATGAGTTGCTGCAACGGTGCGGCGTGCACCAGCCCAAGGCGGTCGACGGACACAACTGGATGGAGATGCGCGGCCCATAACTATTGTGTAACACCACAGTTGCATTGGCTTGATGAAGCCGCCACACTGGCCCATAAAATATGGGGTGCAGTCGGCGTAATCATCATGAGCATCTTGAAGCATTGGATCGCGTTTTTCCTTCTGGCACTGATCACGGCCAGCGTGCAGGCATCGACCCCCTTGCTGCGGCTTATCCTGCCCGACAAACGGGAGATCAGCCTCGACGAGGCGGCCCTGGCGGCCCTGCCGCAGGTCGAATTCAACACGGAAACGCCCTGGACCCAGGGCATGCACCGCTACCGTGGCGCTACCCTGGCGGGTCTGCTGGCGGCGCAGGGGGTGAAGGATGCCCGCGAGATCGAGGTCTTCGCCCTCAATGGCTATCAGCAGCGGGTGGATCTCGCCCTGTTTGCCGAGGCGCCGCTGACCCTGGCGCGCTATCAGGATGACAAGGCGCTGACCCGCCGCAACAAGGGGCCGCTCTGGCTGCTGGTGCCGCTCTCCGCTCATCCCCAACTGAATGTCTCCGCCATCCATAACAGCATGGTGTGGCAGGTGACCCGCATCGAGGTCCTCCCTTGACGCGCCGTCACCGCCACAATCTGCTACTTGCCGCCATCTCGCTGCTGTTCCTGTTCTCATCGGTGTGGGGTCTCTACCTGCAGCATCGTCATGAGCAGCTGGTGGATACCTTCTATCGCAACATCCACTGGAACATCAGCCAGACCATGCTGGAGTCCCAGCGCTTCCTCTATGACTTGCGCCTCTATCGGGCGGGGGCGCTGGAGATGGAGGTCCTGAGCCTGGATTACGATCTGCTGTGGAACCGGCTGGACATCTTCCTCATCAGCAGCGAGACCGCCGATGCCCGTGGCCGCTACGGGCTGGGCAAGGTGGTGGCGCGGCTGTTTGATCAAATCAAGCTGCTGGAGCCCCAGATGCAGGCCGGTGCGCTACAGGAGGGGGCCGCGCTGGATCGCACGCAAGCCAGGATTGCCGAGCTGACCCACCAGGTGGAGCAGATCGGCAATCAGATCCTCTCCGGCCAGGAGCGGGAGGCCTCGGTCAACCAGATCCGCCAGAGCCTGTTCTGGCTGCAGATCTGGCAGCTGATCCTGCTGGTGACGGGGGGCGTCCTGGTGTTTGCCCTCATTCGCGTCAATCTGCAGAACCGTCGCCTCTCCCTGCTCGATCCCATGACCCGGCTGGGGAATCGCCGCGCCTTGCAGGCGCAGCTGAAGCAATCCTTGCGGCTGGGCCGTGCCCAGGCCTTGGTGGTGCTGGATCTGAAGCGGTTCAAGCAGGTCAATGATCTGCTCGGTTATCAGGTCGGCGATCGCCTGCTGCAGACGGTCGCCGCCAAGCTGCGGCAACAGTATCCCGGCCGGGCCTACCGACTGGGAGGGGATGAGTTCGCCGTGGTGCTGGCCGGTGGTCAGGAGGCCATCGAACAGCAGATGGAAGGGATGGTGGCCCTGCTGAAGTTCGAGTTCGTGACCCGTGAGAGCAGCTTCGATCTAGCCTGTCGGTTCGGGGTGGCGCAGGCGGAGGGGGAGGATGCCGGCATGCTGCTGGAGCAGGCCATCCTGGCCCTGAATCAGGCCAAGCGGGACGACGCCACCCTGATCTGGTTCCAGCCTGCGATGAAGGCGGCCCTGAACATGGGTCAGCGGCAGTTGCATCAGCTGCGGGAGTGGCTGGCGGGTGCCGCCCCATCCCCGCTGGAGACGGTGTCAGAGGAGCTGGAAGACGAGCGGGGGCAGCGGGTCCTGGCCATCAGCCTGCGCTGGCGGGTGGGGCAGCAGCCGTGCGATGTGGACTGGATGCAGGAGAGAGGGGTGCTGGGCCCGGTGGTGGCGCGGCTGCTGGCGGAATCGACCCACCCCTTGCCCGTGTTGCTGGTGCTGCATCAGCAGGCGCAGCTGGCCCATGTGCTGGCGTACTTGCCCGCCTTGCCTGCGGCGTCGCTGATCCTGGCGCTGCCGACCCTGACGGAGGATCCCCTCCTGCTGGAGAAGATGCGCCAGCGTGGTTGCGTGCTAGCGTTGCATGAGCTGGGCAGTCGGGTCCCCGAGCTTCTGCGATCCGGCTGGCCGGTGCGCTACTGGCTGCCCGAGCCTGCCGATCACGATGTCTTGCTGCAACCCCTGGCGCAGCGGCTGGGCTTGCTGCGCCTGAGTCGGCTCGGGGCGGAAGAGGAGATGGAGGACAGGGTAGAACAGCGCGAGCAGCCGTATTGAATCGGCATAGACAACAAGGGCGGCCATTGGGCCGCCCTTGTTGATCTTGCGCCTTGCCATGGCTGGCGGCTAGGAGTGGTGCGGTGTCTCGGCGGACGGGAAGGGGGCGCAGGAGTCCCTGATCACCAGGTCAGGGTCGACCGTGATCATCCGGTTGTCGATCCGCTCCCCATTGATCCGTGCCAGCAGACGGGTGACGGCGAGGCGACCCAGCTCCTCCTTCGGCTGGTTGACCGTGGTCAACGGGGGTGACATGTACTGGGCCAGCGCCACGTTGTCGTAGCCGACGAGGGAGAGATCCCGCGGGATGACGAGGCCGGCGCGATGGGCGGCGCTGATGACCCCCATGGCCATCATGTCGTTGCACACAAACAGGGCGGTAGGGCGCTCTGACTGGGCCAGCAGGCGCAGCATGGCATCGTGGCCGCTGGCACAGTCGAAATCCCCCTCCTGGATCCAGGCCGGGTTGATGGCAAGGCCAGCCTCCCGCATCGCCTGCTCGAAGCCCGCCAGGCGCTGATTGGCCGGAGCCCGGCTCTGCGGCCCCGTGATGCAACCGATGGCGCGGTGGCCCAGCGCCAGCAGGTGGCGGGTCGCCAGATAGCCGCCGCGATGGGAGTTGTCGGCGATGAGATCCACCTCCTTGCTCTCCATGCCCCAGTCCATCACCACCACCGGCAGGCTCTTGAGCCAGTCGAGCTGGTTGAACACCTCCTGTTGGCCCTCGCTGCACATGATGAGCAGCCCATCCACCCGCTTGCGCAGCATCATCTTGAGATAGGAGAGGGCGGTCTCGGCCTGGCCCTCGGTGTTGCCCAGCATCAGGTTGTAACCCTGCTCGAAGCAGTAGCGCTCCACCCCGCGCACCACCTCGGCGAAGAAGGGGTTGCTGGAGGTGGTGACCAGCATGCCGATGCTGTTGGTCTCCTTCACCTTGAGGCTGCGCGCCACCAGGCTGGGGGCATAGTTGAGGCTCTGCATGGCGGCGAAGACCCGTTCGCGGGTCGCATCGCTCACGACGCGGGTCTCGTTGATGACGTGGGAGACAGTGGTGGTGGAGACCCCCGCCAGCGCGGCCACCTCCTTGATATTGGCCATCAGTGTCCCTGCGCGGCTTGAGCGAGCAGGAAGGCCTCCACCTCGGCCTCGCTCGGGATGGAGCTCTGGGCCCCCAGCCGGGTGACCGAGAGCGCGGCCGCGCCGTGGGCGAAACGCACCGCGCCGTGGAAGTCATGGCCCGCCAGCTGCGCCACCAGCAGGGCGCCGTTGAAGGTGTCTCCCGCCGCCGTGGTGTCGACCGCCGTCACCCGAAAACCCGGGATGAGCGCTTGTT
Source organism: Aeromonas sp. sif2433 (assembly GCF_019218705.1). NCBI lineage: Bacteria > Pseudomonadati > Pseudomonadota > Gammaproteobacteria > Aeromonadales > Aeromonadaceae > Aeromonas > Aeromonas sp. sif2433. The sequence goes on along the minus strand of NZ_JAHUXD010000006.1, from coordinate 229,474 downwards.
GGCTGGGGTTGCTGCAGTAGACCCCTTGCGCGCCCAGGGTGATCATCACCTCCTGGATCCCCAGCTGATGGAAGCGGGCCGCCGCCTCGCGGGCACTGGCTTCGTCGGTGACGGGGACCCCGGTCAGCAGCTCGGCCTCGGTCTGGTTGGGGGTGATGAGATCCACCAGCGCCAGCAGCTCCGCGGACAGTGGCTGGGCTGGCGCCGGATTGAGCACCACCCGGGTGCCATGGGTACGGGCCAGCCGGGCCGCCTCGAAGACGCTGTCGAGCGGCACCTCCAGCTGCAGCAGCAGGGTGTGGGCGTCGGCAATCATGGACTCGTGGCGCTTGACCATGGCGGGGTCGAGGGCGCCGTTGGCCTCGGCGGAGATGCCAATGCTGTTTTCCCCCTCGTCGCTCACATAGATGATGGCGATGCCGGTGGGGAGCCGGTCATCGCGCTCGACTGCGCTCACGTCTATGCCGTCGGCGGCGAAGCCTGCCTGCATCTGGCGACCGATGGCGTCATCCCCGATGCGGGCGATAAAGGAGACGGGGGCCCCCAGCCGTGCGGCGGCGACCGCCTGGTTCGCCCCCTTGCCACCGGGGACGACCTGGTAGCCGTGGCCGGTCAGGGTCTCACCGGGACGGGGAAAGTGGGGGACGCGCAGCACATGATCCGCATTGACGCTGCCGAGAACTACGAGACGATTCATATCGATCACCCTTGCTTGAGAACATCTTGGCTTGAGTGGGCCCAAGCCGAGCGGCTCTGTAAGAACCAGCAAAGGGGGAGGCGAGCCTCCCCCTTTATCAGACTTATTTGCTGACGATCTGCAGCGGTACCGGGATGGATTGCTCCACCGGCTGACCCTTGAGCAGCTTGTCGGCGGTTTCCACGCCGATGGCACCGATCAGGGCCGGTTGCTGGGCCACGGTGGCGGCCAGTTTACCCTTGGCCACCGCCGCCTTGCCATCGTCCGTGCCGTCGAAGCCGACGATCATCACCTCTTTGCCGGCCGCCTGCACGGCGCGGATGGCGCCCAGCGCCATCTCGTCGTTCTGGGCGAACACGGCCTGCACGGTCGGGTGGGCGGCCAACAGGTTCTCCATGACGTTCAGACCCTTGGTGCGATCGAAGTCGGCGGGCTGAGAGGCCAGCACCTGCAGCTTGTTGGCGGCCACCGCCAGGGCGAAGCCCTCACCGCGGTCACGGGCGGCGGAGGTGCCGGCGATCCCTTCGAGCTGGATCACCTTGGTGCCGGTCCCCAGTTTCTCGGTGATGAAGTCACCGGCCAGCTTGCCACCGGCCACGTTGTCGGAGGCGATGTGGGCCTTGACCTCACCCTGGGCCGCGCCTCTGTCCAGGGTCAGCACCGGGATATTCGCCTTGTTGGCCAGGCGGATGGCGTTGCCCACGGCCTCGGAGTCGGTCGGGTTGATCAGGATGGCGTCGACCTTGCGCACGGTGAGATCTTCCACGTTGGAGAGCTCCTTGGCCGGATCGTTCTGGGAATCCAGTACCACCAGCTCGTAGCCAAGCTCCTTGGCCTTGGCTTCAGCCCCTTCCTTCATGGTGACGAAGAAGGGGTTGTTGAGGGTGGACACCACCATGGCCAGGGTGTGATCGGCAGCCTGGGCAGTGCCCAGCACGGACATGATGGCGGCGGCGAGCAGGGTATTGAGCTTTTTCATCGTTTCATTCCTTGTGTGTGCATTACTTGCTTTTGTTATCGATCATCACGGCGAGCAGGATCACGCTGGCCTTGGCAATCATCTGGTAATAGGACGAGACGTCGAGCAGGTTGAGGGCGTTGTTGAGGAAGCCGATGATGAGTGCCCCGATCAGGGTCCCCATGATGCGGCCCTTGCCCCCCATCAGGCTGGTGCCACCCAGCACCACGGCGGCGATGGCATCCAGCTCATACCCCATGCCGGCGGTCGGCTGGGCCGACGACAGGCGGGAGGTGACGATGAGGCCGGCCAGGGCCGATAGCATGCCGCACAGACCGTAGACCGCGAGCTTGACCCTGGCCACGTTGATGCCGGAGAGGCGGGTGGCCGACTCGTTGCCGCCGAGGGCATAGATGTAACGGCCGAGGCGGGTGTGATTGAGCAGGTACCAGGCCAGCAGGAAGACGATGGCCATCAGCCAGATGGGCACCGGCAGGCCGAACAGGTAACCGGTACCCAGCCAGGCGAAGTGATCGGCACCGTCGCTGAAGCCGGTGGAGATAGGGCGCCCCTCGGTGTAGACCATGGTCACTCCGCGCAGGGCTGTCATGGTCACCAGGGTGGCGATGAAGGCCTGCACCTTGCCCTTGGCGATGATGAGCCCGCTGACGCCGCCGAGCAGGGCGCCGGCGCCCAGGGTGAGCGGCACCACCAGCCAGATCGGCAGCTCCATGGCCACCATGGTGGCGGCCAGGGCGCCACACAGGGCCAGCACGGAGCCGACCGAGAGATCGATGCCGGCGGTGAGGATGACCAGCGTCATGCCGACCGCCATGATGGCGTTGACCGAGGTCTGGCGCAGTATGTTGAGCAGGTTGTCGGCGGTGAAGAAGTTCGGGCTCAGGAAGGAGACCACGCCGATCAGCACCAGCAGGGCTACCAGGGATTTGTTCTCGATCCACCAGGCCTTGCTCATGACGCCACGGCGGGGAAGGGTTTGGGTTGTCATTGCTGTGCCTCTTGCTCTGCTTGCCACTGTTTACCGACTGCCGCGGCCATCAGTTTCTCCTGATTGGCGTCACGGGACATGAATTCTGCGCTGATGCGTCCCTCGTGCATCACCAGGATGCGGTCGCTCATGCCGAGCACCTCCGGCATCTCGGAGGAGACAAGGATGATGCTCATTCCCTCCTTCTTGAACTGGTTGATGAGCTGGTAGATCTCTTTTTTCGCCCCCACGTCGACGCCGCGGGTCGGCTCGTCGAGGATCAGCACCTTGGGACGGGTCAGCAGCCCCTTGGCGATGGCGACCTTCTGCTGGTTGCCGCCGGAGAGCAGCTTGATCAGCTGTTCGCCGCTCGGGGTCTTGATGTTGAACAGCCGCACGTAGTCGGCCACCGCCTGGCGCTCCGCCTTGCCGTCGATCCGGCCACCCTTGTTGAATTCGCTAAGGGCACAGAGGCTCATGTTCTCCCGCACCGACAGCTCCAGCACCAGGCCATCCCCCTTGCGATCCTCGGAGATGTAGGCGATGCCTGCCTTGAGGCCATCGGCGGGGCTGCGGGGCCGCAGGGCGTGACCATCCACGGCAATCTCACCGGCGCTGATGAGGTTGGCGCCGTAGATGAGCTTCATCAGCTCGGTGCGCCCCGAGCCCATCAGGCCGCTGAAGCCCAGGATCTCTCCCTGGCGCAGGGAGAAGCTCACCCCGCGCACGCCGGGGCCGCTCAGATCTTTCACCTGCAGGCTGACGGGGCCGAACTCGCGGGCGAGGCGCGGGTACTGCTCCTCCAGCCGGCGGCCGACCATCATCTCGATGATCCTGTCCTCGTCCAGCTCGCTCACCGCCTGCTCGCCGATCCACTTGCCGTCCCGCAGCACGGTGACGCGGTCACAGATCTGGAAGATTTCCTTCAGACGATGGGAGATGTAGACGATGCCGCAGCCCTGCTCGCGCAGTTCGCGGATGACAATAAACAGCTGCTCGGTCTCGGTGTCGGTCAGCGCATCGGTGGGCTCATCCATGATGATGACGCTGGCATCGAACGACAGCGCCTTGGCGATCTCCACCATCTGCTGTTCGCCGATGGAGAGATCCCCGAGCCGGGTATCCGGCCCATGCTTGACCCCGAGCCGAGCCAGCAGGGTGCCGGCCCGCGCGCGCAACTGCGGGTGATCTATGTTGCCAAAGCGGGTGCGCGGCTCGCGGCCGAGGAAGATGTTGGCGGCAATGGAGAGCTCCGGCAGCAGGTTCAGCTCCTGGTGGATGATGCTGATGCCCTGATCCTGGGAGTCTCGCGGCCCCTTGAAGTGGACCGGCTGGCCGCGATAGCTGACAGTGCCGCCGTCGGCCTGATAGATGCCGGTCAGCACCTTCATCAGGGTGGACTTGCCGGCGCCGTTTTCACCGAGCAGGGCCATTACCTGACCCGGGTAGACGCGCAGGCCGGCCTCATCGAGGGCGCGCACCCCGGGGAAGGTCTTGACGATCCCGGTGAGCTCCAGAATGGGCGAGGGGAGGGCCTTGGCGTTCCCGGTGAGGTCGGAGGAAGGCGAGGAGAGGGTGCTCATGGCAGTTTCCTTAGGATGGCCTTAAAACGCCACGCCGGCGCAGAGGATGAGGTTGGCGTAGGGCGTCACCTCGCCGGTGCGCACTATGGCCTTGCTCTGCCGGGTACGGCTCTTGAACGTTTCGTGCAGGCAATATTCGACGGCGATGGGCTTGCCCTGATCGAGCGCGTGTGCCGCAATCTGATCGAGCAGTGCCTGGTGGGCGAGCGGACTGATCAGTTTGAGCTCGCTCGCCATGATCACCTTCTCCACCACCAGATCGGTGAAGAGTGCGGTCAGCACTGCCTCAAGGCTGGGGGTGCCTGCCATCAGCGCCAGATCGATGCGCTCCGGGCCCGCCGGGATCGGCAGACCGGCATCGCAAACGGTGATCTCGTCGGTGTGACCCATCTGTGCCACCAGGGCACTCAGGGGGGCATTGAGCAGCTTGCCTCGTTTCATACAGCACCTCGGCGGGTGGACCCCGCATCTCTGTTATCCTGTCAGGCAACCGGTTACGCAACCGGTTGCGTCGTGAGGCGAAAGATAGGCGTTAACGGTTAACGGGTCTAGCGACAGATGATGAAAATGTGAAAACGATCTCAATGCGAGGGGATGATGGCTGAAAAAGCGGGCGCTGGCAGGCGCCCGCTTCCGGGATCAGATCACCAGGGCCTGCTGCACGGCGGGACGGGCCTGCATCCGCCGGGAGTGCGCCGCCACCTTGGGGAACTCGTCGATGGATACCCCATCGCTCTCCAGCCAGCTGGCCACCACGAACAGGTAGATGTCGGCCAGGCTGAAGCGATCCCCCAGCACCCAGGGGCCGGTCAGGTAGTGGTTTTCCACCTCGGCGAAGCCGTCGCGCATGTTTTGCGGCATCTTGGCCTTCATGGCGGCGATGGCCTGCTCGTCATCGGCCCAGCGGCTGCCACGGCGCCCGTGGGCATGGGAGATGTGCAGGGTGGCGGCGAGGAACAGGTTGACCTCTTGCATCCTGGCCAGCAGGAAGGGGTCTTCCAGCGGTGCCAGTCCGGCCGCCGGGAAGCGCTGTGCCACATAGAGCAGCAGGGCCGGGGTCTCGGTCAGCACGCCGCGCTCGGTGACCAACGCCGGTACCCGCCCCTTGGGGTTGATGGCTAGATATTCGGGGGTGCGCTGCTCGCCGGCGACCAGATCGAGTCGCTTGATCCGGTGCGGGGCATCGGCCTCCACCAGGGCGATGCGTACCGCCATGGCACAGGTGCCGGGGGCGAGATAGAGCGTCAGTTCGGACATTGCGGGTCTCCTTGTGTGCGATCGCCGGCCTGTACCCGAGGGCGTATCGCCGGCGATCAAATGGGTCTTGGGCATCCTACGCCCATGACGGGCATGGGCCAAGCCGGCTGTCGTGATCGCTGGCGACGGGCCGGCCTGACACCCGCTCGTTATCGCGGTCGATCCGGGCGCCGGCCAACAAAATCAATGGCTTTATGAACAACAGATAACAGGAAAAACGGCTACGCATGCCCGGTCAAATCGCTATAATGTGCCACCTTGGATCAGTCGCTTTCGATGTTGGACAGTCAATTGAGTAATAAAATGCGGATCGGTGGAACCCTCGAACAGTCCCTCAGCCAGGGATATCGTCTGGACCTGCAAGGGGTGGTGAAGGAGGGCTGGCAACAGACCAGGCGCACCGGCTTTGGCCTGTCGCTGGCCATCGCCGGCGTCATGGCTATCTGGATCCTGCTGAGCAACACCCTGCTGGCCCCCTATCTCAGCCGGGAAGGTGACATGGACATGGCGCTGGTGTTGAGCCTGCTCATCACCGTCATGATGTCCCCCATGACCTCTGCCCTCGACATGCTGGGGTTGCAACAGTCGGTCGGGGTGCGGGCGCGCCCGAACCAGGTGTTCGACTTCTTTCGCCACTTCCTGCGCCTCGGTAGCCTGAGTCTGCTGGGCAGCCTGATCACCAGCCTGTTTGGCCCCCTGTTCGAGCTGGTGGGGCTGCCGGTGATGCTGGCGTTCATTCCCTCCGCGCTGGTGGGCATGGGGCTGGTGTTTACCGTTCCCCTGGTGCTGGAGCGCGGCCTGCCGCCTGCCCAGGCCATCCTGGTCTCGCTCAAGCTGTTTGCCCGTGGCTGGCCCAGCATAGTGCTGTTGCACGGCGTCATGCTGGCGCTGTTCTTCCTCGCCCTGATCCCCATGGGGCTGGGACTTATCTGGGTGGCCCCCCTCTATTTCAACTGCAAGGGGATCCTCTACCGGGATCTGTGCGGGGTCGCCGTCGAGGTGACCGAGGTAGGGGAGAACGCAAGCAACGAGGGCCCCGATCATTTCAACGCATGATGCAAAAGGACGGCATATGAAGCTGGTTCGACATGGCATGGCGGCAAGCTTGCTGCTACTGCCAACCCTTGGGCTGGCGCAGCCCTCGCTGGATCTGCAGTACTCAACCTTCTACAGCCAGATGAAGACCTTCGCCAAGGGGGAGTTTGGCCAGGCGAGACTCGGTTTTTATCTGACCGATCCGCAGACGGGCCAGCGCTGTGGCTTGAGCGCGGCGCGGGTCAGCACCCAGGATAGAGAGGTGGCGGCCGAGGTGACGGTGGACGGCGAACTGCGCCTGCCCTATGACGACGATCTCAACCTGGACAAGGCCACCGTGGTGGTGGCGCTGACCGAGCCGCATGCCAGCTGCGATCTGTCGGTGCAGGTGATGGCGGATGCACCCAAGGGGGGGTTCGAGGTGAGCGAGCTGCTGGGGCGTCAGCAGGACATGCAGGCGTTGCTGGACAAGCTGGCGGGCATGATCGGCAAGTACTTCCTGCCGGGGATGGAAGGGGTACGAGTGAGCCTGGCACAGCCGAGCGGCACCGCCTATCTCATCGATGGGGATCGCCAGCAGGCGCTGCCCTGGCAGGATGGCCAGCTGCTGCTCGACAATGCGCTGCTCACCGACTTTGCGACGGGCAAATTGCAGCTGCAGGGGGAGATCCTGCGACTGACCCCCTGGTTGCGCAAGGGTTGATCAGGGCCCGCCATGAATAGAATCCATAAAAAAGGAGCGCCAGGCGCTCCTTTTTTCTATGTGCGGTACAGGGAAGGCGGTACTTAGCGCACCTCTATCACATCCAGCACGTCCATCTCGTCGATGTTCAGCAGGGGGGCGGTCGGCAGCTCGGGCGGATCGAAGGCCTTGTCGCCACCGTCGATGATGCCGGAGTCGCGGTTGATGCTCTTGAAGTCAAACAGCTTGTGATCGAGCAGGTGGCTCGGGATCACGTCCTGAATGGCGGTAAACATGGTCTCTATGCGGCCAGGGAAGCGGCGATCCCAATCCTGCATCATCTGCTTGATGGCCTTGCGCTGCAGGTTCTCCTGAGAGCCGCACAGGTTGCACGGGATGATGGGGAAGGCCTTGACCTCGGCGTAGCGCACCAGGTCCTTCTCCTTGCAGTAGGCCAGCGGGCGGATCACCACGTTCTTGCCATCGTCACTCACCAGCTTGGGGGGCATGGACTTGAGCTTGCCGCCGTAGAACATGTTGAGGAACAGGGTCTCGAGGATGTCATCGCGGTGATGGCCGAGGGCAATCTTGGTGCAACCCAGCTCCAGGGCGCTGCGGTAGAGAATACCGCGACGCAGGCGGGAGCAGAGGGCGCAGGTGGTCTTGCCTTCCGGTACCTTGTCCTTGACGATGGAGTAGGTGTCTTCCTCGACGATCTTGAAGTCGACGCCGAGGGCGGCCAGGTACTCTGGTAGCACGTGCTCGGGGAAGCCGGGTTGCTTCTGATCCAGGTTGACGGCCACGAGATCGAAATGGATGGGGGCGCTCGCCTTCAGGCTCATCAGGATGTCGAGCATGGCGAAGCTGTCCTTGCCGCCAGACAGGCACACCATGATCTTGTCACCCTCTTCAATCATGTTGAAGTCGGCGATGGCCTGACCCACGTTGCGCCGCAGGCGCTTCTGCAGCTTGTTGAAACTGTATTTCTCTTTGGCGTTAAGCTCTTCGTGCATGGCCTCAAACCCGGGACAAAAATAAGCGGCTTATTATAGCCATGTCCCGAGGGAGGGCAAGAAACGCTTATGCCGGATGACGCCTGTCGTCCACCGGGCAGCTGTAATCGTCCGGTTTGAGGATCAGGATGTCGCAGTTGAGCCGATCCACCACGTGCTCGGCGGTGTTGCCAAGCAGTGCGGCGGAGAGGCCGGTACGGCCGACGCAGCCCATGATCATCAGGGTTGCCTTGAGATCGTCGGCCATGTCGGGCAGCACCTCTTCCGGCAGCCCCTCTGCCACCTTGGTCCACATGTGGCCGATGCCGAACTGATCCGCATGCTCGCGCAGCAGATCCTCGTGGTGCTTGCGGATGGCGTCGTTATAGGCGTTGGGATCGAATTCGGGCAGCTCTATGGCCACATTGACCGGGGTGCCCGGGTAGGTATTGACCAGATAGAGGTTGGAGCCGAGCAGATCGGCGATGGCGGCTCCCTCGCGGGTGATGCGCTCATTGAGCACCTTCTGCTCCAGATCATCGCTTGAGCAGTTGATGGCGGCAATGATGTTGCCGCCTCGTTGCCAATGACCCTCCTTGACCAGCAGGACGGGGCAGGGACACTTGCGCAGCAGGTGCCAGTCGGTCGGGGTGAAGATGAAGGTCTGCAGGAAGGAGTGATGGTGGGTCGCCTTGACCACCAGATCGTGGCGCTGTGCCAGCACTGTCTGGATCACGCATTCGAAGGGGCGGTTGTGCCACACCACCTTGACCTCGCACTCGACCCCCTTGGCACGGTAGGGCTGCAGTATGTCATCGAGCCATTCCCGGCGCTGCGAGATGACCCCATGGCGCATCTCTTCCCGCTCATCCACCGACAGCATGGCCGTCATCTCGTATGAGAAGTCGTAGATGGTCAGCAACAGGGTCAGCTGGGCGCCCTCGTCCAGCTCGGCGATCTTGACCGCCCGTTCGAGCGCGATCTGGCGCTCCTCTTCCGGGTTGATCACCACCAGAATATTTCGGTACTTGACCATGTTCTCCTCCTTGGCAAAAACGCCAATGATGGCAACTCTTTAGCCTTTACAGCTTAGTCCAAGGGGAGAGGTGGGGAACTGTGCCGGATCAAATTTCAGGGCGAACCGATCCGGCAATAGGGGGAAGAGGCGGGTGTGATCAGCCGCAGGCGGGGCGGGTGGCGCCAGCCATGACACCGAGTGCCACATGATCCAGCACCGTGATGTACTTGCCCTTGACGCTGATGAGGCCAGACTTCTGGAAGCGGCCGAGCAGACGGCTGATGGTCTCGACGGTGAGGCCGAGGTAGTTGCCGATGTCGCCGCGGGTCATGGAGAGACGGAACTCCTTGGCGGAGAAGCCACGCTCGGAGAAGCGCACCGACAGGTTGTGCAGGAAGGCGGCGAGGCGCTCTTCGGCGTTCTTCTTGGAGAGCAGCAGGATCATCTCCTGATCCCCCATGATCTCGTTGCTCATCAGTCGCATGATCTGCTGACGCAGCTTGGGCATCTTGCCGGAGAGATCGTCGAGCACGTCGAACGGGATCTCGCACACCATGGCGGTTTCCAGCGCCTGGGCGAAGGAGGGGTGAGCCTGCTTGTGGATGGCGTCGAAGCCAACCAGATCCCCAGCCAGGTGGAAGGCGGTGATTTGCTCGTCCCCCTGCTCGGTAATGGTGTATGACTTGATGGTCCCGGAGCGGATGGCGTAGAGCGACTTCAGCTCATCACCGGCCTTGAACAGCTCCTCGCCTTTCTGGATCGGCTTTTTGCGCTCGATGATGCTGTCCAGCTGATCGAGCTCGTTGTCGTTCAGGGTGAAGGGGATGCAGAGCTGGCTGATGCTGCAATCCTGGCAATGAATTGCACAGCCACCGCTCTGAATACGTCTGCCAGGTTTCTTGTCCGGGATCATAGGCTCATATGAATAATTGATTTATATCAAACAAGTTTACCATCAACTCATCCGTTTTGGATAGGGTTTCAAAAGGATGCAATGCCGATCCAGAGGGTATGCAGTCCATACAGGATGAGCAGCAGAGCCCCTCCGACGCGCAGGCTGCGCAGGGTCAACCAGTAACGTAACCTGTCCGCCAGACCGCCCAATGCAAACAGCGTCGGCAGGGTGCCGATGCCGAAGCAGAACATGAGCAAGGCCCCGCCGCTGGCGGAGCCGGCCGCCGCACTCCAGGTCAGCATGGAGTAGACCAGACCGCAGGGCAGCCAGCCCCACACCATGCCAAAGGGGAGGGCCTGCAGGGCCGAATGGAAGGGGAGAAACTTGCCCGCCAGCGGCCTGATGTGGGGCCAGAACCGGGCTCCGAGACGCTCGAGCAGCAGTATGCCCTGCCACCAGCCGGCCAGATAGAGGCCGAGGGCTACCATCAGCAGCGCCGCCACCAGCCGCAAGCCGGCGATGGCATGCTTGCCGGCCCCGAGCTCGCCGGTGGTGGCCAGCAATCCGCCTACCAGGGCGCCCGCGATCACATAGCTGAGGATCCGCCCCAGATTGTAGTTGAGCAGGTAGCCGAGCCGTCCCCAGAAGTGCTGCTTGTCGGGCGGGATCGCCATGGAGAGGGCGGCCGAGACGCCGCCGCACATGGCGATGCAGTGGCCAGAGCCTGCCAGCCCCACCAGCAGGGCCCCCATCAGGTCAAGGCTGTTTGTCATCACGTTGCGGGTCCTCGCCCTTGGCGGTGAGTTGCTCCTCGTCGAACAGGATGTTGGAGCCCTGGCGATCCAGATCCTCGAACTGCTCCGAACGAATGGCCCAGAAGAAGACGACGCCCGCGATGATGACGAACAGGATGGCAATGGGGATGAGGACGAAGATGATGTTCATGATGCGAGCCTTGCTGTGGGGGGGGTCATGATAAACCAGTTGGGGCCGGCATGCCCCTGTCATCGCGGCAAGTGGCCCTGGCGCCTGAGCCTCAACGGTTCAGGCGCATGGAGTTGGTTACTACTATGAGCGAGCTAAGGGACATACCCGCCGCCGCCAGATAGGGGGGCAACCAGCCGCTGGCCGCCAGCGGCAGCACCAGCAGGTTGTAGCCGATGGACCAGGCGAAGTTCTCCTTGATGATCTTGCGGGTGCGCAGCGCCAGGGTGCGGGCCGTCAGCAGGCGGGAGAGATCATCGGCCAGCAGGATGGCATCGGCGCTGTTCTTGGCCAGATCCGTGCCACCCGCCATGGCGAAGGAGGCGTGGGCGCCGGCCAGCACGGGAGCATCGTTGATGCCATCCCCCACCATGATGCTGATGTCGCCCGCGGCTTCTCGCGCCTTGAGGTAGCTCAGCTTGCCATCCGGCGTCACCCCTTTCACCAGCTCATCCACCCCCAGCTCGCGGGCGATCGCGTCGGCCTCGGCCGAGCCGTCCCCGGTGAGTATGGTGGTGTGCAGCCCGGCGGCCTTGAAGGCCTGGATCAGCGCCCTGGCATCCGGGCGCAATGTATCCGCCAGGCTGAAGCGGGCCAGCAGGCGGGCGTCGTCGGCCAGATAGATGGCCAGCCCCTGAGTCGCGCTCTGCTCCTCAGCCAGCCCGAGCCAGCGGGCGCTGCCGATGCGATAACGGGTGCCGGCGACCGTTCCCTGAATGCCGTGGCCGATGACGGGGAGCACCTCGCTCGCCGGCAACGGCGCGACACCTTCGGCGGCCATGCTTCTGAAGGCGCGGGCGATGGGGTGCTCGGAGTAGGCCTCGAGCGCCTGGGCGATGGCGAGGCACCGGGTCTCACTCAGCTCGGCCAATGCCTGGGTGCCTGTCAGGCTGATGTTGCCGGTGGTCAGGGTGCCGGTCTTGTCCATCACCACCCGGTTGGCGCGAGTCAGCACGTCCAGCACGTGGCCGCGGCGCAGCAGTATGCCGGTGCGAGTGAGGTGGGCGGTGGCCGAGGTGAGCGCGGTCGGAGTGGCCAGCGACAGGGCGCAGGGGCAGGTGGCCACCAGCACCGCCAGTGTTATCCAGAACGCCTGCTCCGGCTGATGGAAGTGCCAGTAGGTCCAGACCCCGGCGGCGATGAGCAGCAGCACCAGGATGAAGTGACGGGAGAGTACGTCGGCCAGCTGGGCGATGGCGGGTTTGTCATCGAGGGCGCTGTCCTGCAGCCGCATGATCTGGGCCAGGCGTGACTCCGCGATGGGGTGGCTGACCCGGATGTCGAGCGGCGCATCCGTGTTGATGGTGCCGGCATAGACGGGATCCCCGGGTCGTTTGAGCAGGGGCAGTTGCTCGCCGGTCAGCATGGCTTCGTTGAGGCTGGCCTGCCCCAGGGTGATGATGCCATCGGCGGGCAATGTGGCCCCCGCCAGCACCCGCACCCTGTCCCCGACTTGCAGCGTCTTGGCGGCCACGTCGTGCTCGCCATCCTCGTCGATGCGGGTCGCCATGATGGGCACCAGCCGCGCCAGGTTGGAGCTCGACTCCGACGCCTTGCGCCTGGCCCGCAGCTCGAGCAGGCGCCCCAGCAGCAGGAAGAAGACAAACATGGTGATGGAGTCGTAATAGACCTCACCCGTATTGAATACCGTGGCCCAGATGGAGGCGACGAAGGCACCGATCAGCGCCAGCGACACCGACACGTCCATGGAGAGGTGGCCCTGCTTCAGGCTGCGCCAGGCGCCCACATAGAACGGCTGGGCCGAGTAGATCATGATGGGGGTCGAGAGCAAGAGGCTGATCCACTTGAAGTAGATCATGAATTCCTCCTCGACGCTGATGAAGAGATCCATGTAGAGCGCCACGGCGCACATCATCACCTGCATGGAGCCGAGGCCGGCCAGCGCCATGCGGAACATGTAGCTGCGCACCTCGCGGGCGTAGAGCGCCTCTTGGCTGTGAGTCTGGAAGGGGTAGGCGCGATAGCCGATCTTGGCGAAGCCCTTGAGGATGTCGCTCAGGGAGAGCCGCGCCGGATCCCACTTGATGCGGGCCCTGTGGGTGGTGGTGTTGACGTTGACGTAGTGCAGGCCGTCGAGTCGGGTCAGGTGGCGCTCGATGAGCCAGGCGCAGGCGGCGCAAGTCAGCCCTTCCACGCTGAGCTGGATCTCGCGCTGGCTGCCCGCGCCGCTGTCGGTGACGAAATCCTGCTGCACCTCGGCCAGATCGTAGTGGCTGAGGGCGGCCAGTTCGCTGGGCACCAGCTCCCCCTTGATGCCGGGGGCGGTACGGTGTTCGTAGTAGCTGGCGAGGCCGCATTCGAGAATGGTTTGGGCCACGGCCTGGCAGCCGGGGCAGCACATGGGTTGCACTATGCCCTTGATCTCGAGTGCATAGCTGCTGCCAGCGGGCACCGGCTCACCGCAGTGGAAGCAACCCGTCATGGCTTAGCGTCCCTTGGGATCGAGTTCGATGGGGGCCTTGGTCGGCAGCTGTACCGTCTCCTGCAGGCGCCACTCGTGGTCGAAGGCATCGACCCGGATGTGCCACTTGCCGGTGGGGGCCTTGTCGAACAGCAGGCGATAGACGCCATTGCCGTCGGCCGTCATCAGGTGCTCGCTGTCCATGCCGGCCAGGGTCGGATGGAACAGAGAGAGACGCAGTGCCTGCCCGGGCGGGATATCGCCGGCGAGGGGCTTGAGGGTCAGCTCGTTGCCGTTGACCGCCAGGGCCATGCGAATGTGGAGGGCCTCGGCGCGATCAAACTTGCTGAGGTCCTGATTAATCTCCTTGCCCTGCTTGTAATAGTCTTCGGCCACCAGGTTGACCCCGTCCTTGCTGGCGATGATGGCAGTGGCGATGCTGCCGACGACGGCGGCGCAGGGGAGGGCGATGATGAACCAGGGCCAGAATTGGCGATACCAGGGATGAGTCATAGTGCTACCGAAACCTATGATTAACAAAATAGAGGGATTTTAGCCAACACAAGATAACAAAAAGCCTCGAAGAGTCGAGGCTTTTTGCTGAGTAATCACGTGCTTATCACATGTTACTGCTTATTTTACTTGTCGTTGTGGGACAAGCTATAGACGTAGGATGCCAGCAGATGGACCTTGTCTTCCCCCAGGATATCCTTCCAGGCCGGCATCACGCCGTGACGCCCGTGGGTGATGGTCTGCTCCACCACCTGACGGGAGCCGCCGTACAACCAGGTGTTGTTGGTCAGATCCGGCGCCCCGAAGGCGATACCGCCCTTGGCATCCGGGCCGTGACAGGCGGCGCACATGGCGAAACGGGCTTCCCCCTTCTTGGCTTCGACCAGATCGACCTTGCGGCCGGACAGGCTCAGCACATAGGAGGCGACCTCCTTGACCCCATCCTGACCCAGGATCTCGCCCCAGGCCGCCATGATGCCCTGACGACCGCCCATGATGGTGGTCTTGATCTGATCCGGTTGACCGCCCCATTGCCATTCGCTGTCGGTCAGGTTCGGGAAGCCGCGACCGCCACGGGCATCGGAGCCATGGCACTGGGAGCAGTTCTGCAGGAACAGACGCTGACCCACCTTGCGGGCTTCCGGATCGGCGGCGACGTCTTCGATGGGACGATAGCTCTTGCCGTCAGCCTGATAGGCCAGCTCGCGGAACTTGGCGCCATAGACTTCGTCGGCCTTGACCAGTTCACGGTCATACTCGACCGCGCGCCCTTCCGCCTTGGCGGAGGCCACCGCGGCCTTGGAGTCCGCCAGGGAGCGGATGTCCTGGTTGGAGCTCTGCCAGCCCAGCAGGCCCTTCCAGTTGCCGAGGCCCGGGAAGGCGAGCAGGTAGATGAGGCCGGTGACGATGAAGAAGAGGAACATGTAGGACCACCACTTCGGCAGCGGGTTGTTGATCTCCTCGATGCCGTCGAAGGTGTGCCCCATGGGTTTGCCCTCTTCGGACCCCATCTTGTCCTTCATGCACCACATCAGCAGCAGGAAGCAGCCCAAGATGGTGCCCAAACTGATGACGGTCACAAAAATGCTAAACAAAGTGCTCATTATTGCTTCGCTCCTGCGTTCTTGTTATCAGCACTGGGTTGCTCGTCGTCGGCAAAAACCAGGTTGGCAGCCTCGTCGAAGGAGGCCTTGCGGCGCTTGCTGTAAGCCCAGACGATGATGCCGATCATGATGGCCATCAACAGCAGGGTGTAGAGGCCGCGAAATGTGCCGTAATCCATATCCCTACTCCTTATTTCAGGGCATGACCCAGTGATTGCAGATAGGCCACCAGGGCATCCAGCTCGGTCTTGCCCTTCACGGCATCGCTCGCCCCCTTGATGTCCTCATCGGTATAAGGCACGCCGAAGTTGTCCCGGAACAGCGCCAGCTTCTTGCCGGTCAACTCGCCGGTCAGGACGTTGGTCTCCAGCCAGGGGAAGGAGGGCATGTTGGACTCGGGCACCACGTCGCGCGGGTTGATCAGGTGAGCGCGATGCCAGTCATCGGAGTAGCGACCGCCGACCCGGGCCAGATCTGGACCGGTACGCTTGGAGCCCCACAGGAAGGGGTGCTCCCACACGCTCTCGCCGGCGACCGAGTAGTGACCGTAACGCTCGGTCTCGGCGCGGAACGGACGGATCATCTGGCTGTGGCAGACGGTGCAGCCTTCGCGGATGAAGATGTCGCGCCCTTCCATCTGCAGGGCGGTGTAGGGCTTGAGGCCCTCCACCGGCTCCGTGGTCTGCTTCTGGAAGAACAGCGGGGTGATTTCGACCAGGCCCCCCAAACTGATGGCAAAGATGATGCCGACCACCAGCATGGGGACGCTCTTTTCAAAGATCTCGTGACGATTTTTGTTGCTCATGCTTTGACCTCTTCAATCATGCTGGCTGTGCGACAGGTTCCAGGGAACCCTTGGGCGCAGTGATGGTGCGATAGGCGTTGTAGGCCATCAGCAACATGCCGGTGACGAAGAAGCAGCCACCCAGGAAGCGCACGAAGTAGAAGGGATAAGAGGCCTGCAACGCTTCCACGAAGCTGTAGGTCAGGGTGCCGTCGTCGTTGACCGCACGCCACATCAGGCCCTGCATCACACCGGAAATCCACATGGAGACGATGTAGAGCACGGTACCCACGGTCGCCAGCCAGAAGTGAACGTTGATCAGGCGAATGCTGTACATGCGGCCCTGCTCGAACAGGTTCGGGATCAGGTGATACACGGCGCCGATGGATACCATGGCAACCCAGCCCAGCGCGCCGGAGTGGACGTGACCTATGGTCCAGTCGGTGTAGTGGGAGAGGGCGTTGACCGTCTTGATCGCCATCATGGGGCCTTCAAAGGTGGACATGCCGTAGAACGACAGGGACACGATCAGGAAGCGCAGGATGGGGTCATAGCGCAGTTTGTGCCAGGCACCGGACAGGGTCATGATGCCGTTGATCATGCCGCCCCAGGAGGGCACGAACAGGATCAGGGACATCACCATGCCGAGGGACTGGGCCCAGTCGGGCAGCGCGGTGTAGTGCAGGTGGTGCGGACCGGCCCAGATATAGAGGGAGATCAGCGCCCAGAAGTGCACGATGGAGAGACGGTAGGAGTAGACCGGGCGTCCCGCCTGCTTGGGCACGAAGTAGTACATCATGCCGAGGAAGCCAGCCGTCAGCAGGAAGCCGACCGCGTTGTGGCCATACCACCACTGCACCATGGCATCCATGGCACCGGAATACATGGAGTAGGACTTCATGCCGGAAAGCGGCACTTCCATGTTGTTGACGATGTGCAGCACGGCGACCGTGATGATGAAGGCGCCAAAGAACCAGTTCGCCACATAGATGTGGGAGGTGGTGCGCTTGGCCAGGGTGCCGAAGAAGACGATGGCGTAACTCACCCAGACCACGGCGATGGCGATGTCGATGGGCCACTCCAGCTCGGCGTACTCCTTGGAGGTGGTGTATCCCAGCGGCAGCGAGATGGCGGCGGCGAGGATGATGGCCTGCCAGCCCCAGAACACGAAGGAGGCCAGCGGGCCGCCGAACAGTCTGGCTTGGCAGGTGCGTTGCACCACATAGAAGGAGGTCGCCATCAGGGCGCTACAGCCAAACGCGAAGATGACCGCGTTGGTGTGCAGGGGACGTAATCGGCTGTAAGTCAGCCAAGGGGTGTCAAAGTTGAGGGCAGGCCAGATCAACTGGGCTGCAATCAGTACACCAACCGACATACCGACAATTCCCCAGACAATTGTCATGACGGTGAACTGGCGCACAACGGTGTAGTTGTACTCAGGATGGTTTGTTGTATGGCTCATCGTTGTATTCCGCTTCCGATGCTGCTGTTGTTTGATTTTTTTGTCCGGTGACCAGGACCATTTTCACCCCAAATCTGCGAAATCCCTCTCGTTAACATCTGTTAATAAAAGGAAAAGCAAAAGGTGGTTAAATGAAAATTCATTGAGAATGATACTGAACTGACCGGTAAAATAACAGTACAAACAGTGATATATTTGGCTCTGACGGGTCTCGTGTTCGCCAGTTTTTACCTTGCGCGAGATCACGAAAATCGTATTTTCAAAGTACCTTACAAGGCTGTTTTTTCATGAAAGAGAGACTCACTTCACGCAAAATCGGGCACTTGACGATTGTCCTTGCCATTTTGCTCTCATTGATGGCGTATCGGACCTGGTTTTCGGGCCCGCAGACGGCGCTGCCGCAGGCAGGAAATGATCAGATTTGTGATCTGTCCCACAGCCCGTGCGACGGTCTCATCGGCAACAAGCCGTTGACGGTCAGCGTCGAGGGGGCGCCGGTGCAGGCCGAACATGACTTTGTTTTGCGCCTTCAGGGGGGGGATGCGGCCATCACCCCGCTCAAGGCCTGGCTGGAGGGGAAGGAGATGTTCATGGGCCGGATCCCGGTGCAATTTGAGGCCAGCGATGGCGGTTGGCAGGGGAAAGCCCAGGTGGGTTCCTGCACCTCGGCGACCATGGTCTGGCTGCTCAATATCGAGTGGAGCAATGGCCAGCGCCAGCAGCTGGCGCTCTCCGTTCCCCGTTGATGGTGCTGGCCCGTTTGGGTAAAAGCAGGGGGGCCGAGTGAAATTTGATTTGAATTTTTCAGTCAGGACGGTACCTTGCACTGATTATCAAGGAGTGAAGTTCATTTAATCATGATTGAAAAACAAGCATTTTATCGCACCCTGAACCAGCAGGTCCAGGCATTGCTGGAGGGAGAGCCGGACCTCATCGCCAACCTGGCCAACCTGTCCGCGCTGCTCAATCAGGAGCTGGCTGACATCAACTGGGTCGGCTTCTATCTGCTGCAAGGTGACACCCTGGTGTTGGGGCCCTTCCAGGGCAAGCCGGCCTGCGTGCGCATTCCGGTCGGGCGAGGGGTCTGCGGCACCGCCGTGGCCGAGGGCAAGACTCAGCTGGTGGACGACGTACACCAGTTCGTCGGCCATATCGCCTGCGATGGCGCCAGCAACTCGGAGATCGTGATCCCGCTGCGCCGTGGCGGTGACATCATCGGGGTCCTGGATGTGGACAGTCCGATTTTTAACCGTTTTGACCAGGAGGACCGAATTGGCCTCGAAGAAACGGTGCAAATTTTGGAAAGCATGCTCTAAGTCATTGCTAGATGGTTCGCAAAAGGCCCCAAGCTCTCTATAATAGGGCCTTTGTTGTGTTCGGGCATGGCCCGTGCGTCTATATGAAAGCCAAGGTTATACATGGAAAACACTGAAAAGCTGAAGAACAGTAAAGAGATCGTTGCCTACCTGGTCGAGAAATTCCCGGCCTGCTTCATCGCTGAAGGAGAGGCCAAGCCACTCAAGATTGGCATCTTCCAGGATCTGGCCGCGCGCCTTGCTGATGACGACAGAGTCTCCAAGACCATGCTGCGCTCTGCTCTGCGTCAATACACCTCCAGCTGGCGTTACCTGCATGGCCTCAAGGCTGGCCAGGCCCGTGTCGATCTGGACGGCAACCCCGGTGAGCTGCTGACCGAAGAGCACATCGAACATGCCAAACAGGCGCTGAAAGAGAGCAAAGAGCGTGTCTTTGCCAGCCGCCGCACCAATACCAAGGAAAAGGAAGACAAGCCGAAGCAGCCGCGCCGTCCCGCGCCACGCAAAGCCGATGCCGCCCGTTCCGACAAACCGAAAGCCGCCCCCAAGGCCGCTCCCGTTGCCGAAGCTCCGCTGGTGAAAGTCGATGCCGCGACGCTGAAAGTGGACCAGGGTGTGCGCGTCGTGCTGGGCAAGAACCCTGTCCCGGCGACCATCAAGGAAGTGACCAAGGACGACGTACAGGTTCAATTGCAGACCGGCATGATGTTGCGGGTCAAGTTCGAGCATCTGGTTCTCTAAGGAGACAAATGTTGAAGCATGGCGTAATTCGTTTTTCCCTCGTTGCCTGTAGCCTGGCGCTTGCCGGGCTTGCACAGGCCATCGAGCCGGTGCTCAAGGAAAGTGATTTGCCTGTGTTGGCTCAAGAGAGCCAACATGCTACGGCCAGCAAGCGAATTGCCAATCTGTTTACCCGCTCCCATTACAAACAGTTCAAGCTGGACGATGCCTTTTCCTCCGTGATCTTTGACAAGTATCTGGAGAATCTGGACTACAGCCGCAACCTGTTTTTGGCCTCTGACATCAGCCGCTTTGAAAAGTACCGTACCGGTTTTGACACCGATCTCGAAAGAGGACGGCTGGCTCCTGCCTACGAGATGTTCAACCTGAGTCAGCAGCGGCGTTATGAGCGGTTCGAATACGCCCTTAAACTGCTCGACACTCCCTTCGATTTTACCCAGCCCGACAATTACATCTTCGATCGGGAAGGGGCGGCCTGGCCCAAGGACGAGGCCGAGCTCAACGAGTTGTGGCGTCAACGGGTCAAGTTCGATGCCCTGAGCCTCAAGCTCAGCGGCAAGGAGTGGCCCGAGATCAAGGAGTTGCTTGGCAAGCGTTACAACAACGCCATCAAGCGGATGTCCCAGACCGAGAGCGAGGATGTGTTCCAGCTCTTCATGAACTCCTTCGCCCGTGCCATCGAGCCCCACACCAGCTACCTCTCGCCGCGCAGCGCCGATCGCTTCAACACCGAGATGAACCTCTCGCTGGAAGGCATAGGTGCCGTGCTGCAGGCGGAGGATGATTTCACCGTCATCCGCTCCCTGGTGCCCGGTGGCCCGGCCGCCAAGTCCAACCACCTCAAACCCGATGACAAGATCACCGGGGTCGGGCAGGACGATGGCAAGATTGTCGATGTGATCGGCTGGCGTCTGGATGACGTGGTCGAACTCATCAAGGGTCCCAAAGGCAGCAAGGTGAAGCTGGAGATCCAGCGCGGCAAGGGCGCAACCGCCAAGACCGAGCTGATCGAGCTGACCCGTGACAAGGTGCGCCTAGAAGACAGGGCCGCCAAGTCCAAGGTGATCAATGCGGAAGGCAAGAAGATAGGGATACTCGAGGTCCCGAGCTTTTACGTCAATCTGCACGACGACGTCATCAAGGAGCTCTCCAGCCTCAACAAGCAGAAGATCGATGGCCTCATCGTCGATCTGCGTGGCAACGGCGGCGGTGCCCTGACCGAGGCCTCGGCCCTGAGCGGCCTGTTCTTCGCCAGCGGGCCCGTGGTGCAGATCCGTGATCACATGGGCCGCATCACGGTCAATGGCGACGATGACGGCAATGTCTACTACGGCGGCCCCATGTCGGTGATGATCGATCGCTACAGCGCCTCGGCCTCCGAGATCTTCGCCGCCGCCATGCAGGACTATGGTCGCGCCCTGATCCTGGGTGAAAACTCGTTCGGCAAGGGCACGGTGCAGCAGCATCGCAGCCTGGCCAAGGTCTATGACTTCTACGAACAGCCGCTGGGTCATGTGCAGTACACCATCGCCAAGTTCTACCGGATCGATGGTGGCAGCACCCAGAACAAGGGCGTTGCCCCGGACATCAGCTTCCCCACCGCCGTGTCACCGGAGGAGACGGGGGAGAGCCGCGAGTTCAATGCGCTGCCCTGGGACAAGATTGCCTCGGCCAGTTATGGCAAGTTGGGGGACTTCTCCAGCCTGCTCTCCAGGCTGAAGAGCGATCACGAGGCGCGGATCAACAAGGATCCGGAATTTGCCTACGTGATGCAGGACATCAAGGAGTATCAGGAGGACAAGGACAAGAAGTCGGTCTCCCTGAACGAAGCCGAGCGGTTGGCCGAGCAGGCCAAGCAGGACGAGAAGGCGCTGGTGCGAGCCAATGAGCGACTGACCCGTCTTGGCAAGCCGACGGTGAAGAGCCTGGATGCGCTGCCGACCGATTTCGAGGCCCCTGACGAGTACCAGATCGAAGCCGCGAACATCACGGCTGATCTGGCTCGACTGAGCAAGAAAAGCTGAGCGAACACGCAGCGATGCGAACTGACAAGGGCGACTTCGGTCGCCCTTTCTTTTTGGCCGCGGTTAGCCAGTGGAATGCAAACTATTTGACCCTGCCGATCCGTTGTGACAGCCTCTGACACGTTGATAACAAAGCGTGGAAGCACACAATAATGACCGATCACTCCCAGGCCATGACGGCCAAATATCGCCAGGATTACCAGGCGCCGCTCTACTGGATCGACAGCATCGATCTCGACTTCCAGTTGCAGGAGCCCCTGACCCGTGTCACAGCCATCTCCCGTCTGCGTCGCAACGGTGAGCACAAGGCGCCGCTGGTGCTGGACGGCGAGGGACTCGTCCTGCGGAGCATCAGCGTGGATGGTATTCCGTTCACTCAGTACGAGCAGGGGGAGAACAGCCTGACGCTGTTCAACCTGCCGGCCGAATGTGTGCTGACCCTAGTCACCGATCTGGATCCCGCCGCCAACACGGCGCTGGAGGGGCTCTACAAGTCCGGCGACGCCTACTGCACCCAGTGCGAGGCCGAGGGTTTCCGCCGCATCACCTATTATCTGGACCGCCCCGACATACTGGCGCGCTACAGCACCCGCATCAGCGCCGACAAGGCCAAGTATCCCTTCCTGCTCTCCAACGGCAACAAGGTCGAGAGCGGCGATCTGGATGGGGGCCGTCACTTCGTGCAGTGGCAGGATCCCTTCCCCAAGCCCAGCTACCTGTTCGCCCTGGTGGCCGGTGACTTCGATGTGGAGCGCAGCAGCTACCGCACCAGGAGCGGCCGCGAGGTGGCGCTCGAGATCTTCGTCGACAAGGGCAACCTGGACAGAGCCGGTTTCGCCATGGAGAGCCTGATCAACTCCATGCGCTGGGACGAGCAGCGTTTCGGCCTCGAGTATGACCTCGACATTTATATGATCGTCGCGGTGGACTTCTTCAACATGGGCGCCATGGAGAACAAGGGGCTGAACATCTTCAACTCCAAGTTCGTGCTGGCCAACCCGGCGACCGCTACCGACGGCGACTACCACGGCATAGAGCGGGTCATAGGCCACGAATATTTCCACAACTGGACCGGCAACCGCGTCACCTGCCGCGACTGGTTCCAGCTCAGCCTGAAAGAGGGGCTGACGGTGTTCCGGGATCAGGAGTTCTCCTCCGATCTGGGCTCGCGCGGGGTCAACCGCATCAACAATGTGCGCACCGTGCGCGGCCCGCAGTTTGCCGAAGACGCCGGCCCCATGGCGCACCCCATCCGCCCGGATGTGGTGATCGAGATGAACAACTTCTATACCCTGACCGTCTACGAGAAGGGCTCTGAAGTGATCCGCATGCTGCATACCCTGCTGGGTGAGGACAATTTCCAGGCCGGCATGCGGCTCTATCTCGAGCGCCACGACGGCCAGGCCGTCACCTGCGATGACTTCGTGCAGGCGATGGAGGATGCCGGAGGCCGAGATCTCGGCCGCTTCCGTCGCTGGTACAGCCAGTCCGGCACCCCAGAGCTCACCGTGACGGACGAGTACGATGCCGCCACCGGTATCTACCGCCTGCACGTGCGCCAGCACACGCCGCCGACCCAGGATCAGCCGCAGAAGCTGCCGCTGCACATTCCCCTCGACATCGAGCTGTATGACGAAAACGGGGCCGTGATCCCGCTGCAGTATCAGGGCCAGGCCATCGGCCAGGTGCTCGACGTGCTGGAGGCGGAACAGACCTTCGTCTTCGACCGGGTGCCGGTCAAGCCGGTCATCTCCCTGCTGCGGGACTTCTCCGCCCCGGTCAAGCTGCACTATGAGTACAGCGACGAGGCGCTGGCCTTCCTGATGCGCTTTGCGCGCAACGAGTTCGCCCGTTGGGATGCGGCCCAGATGCTGATCAACAAGGCGGTGATCGCAGGGGTGGCCCGGGTGCAACAGGGCCTGGATGTCGAGCTCTCCGCGACCCTGCTGGCGGCCTTCGTCGCCATCCTGGACGAGGCCGAACTGGATCCGGCGCTCAAGGCCGAGATTTTGGCCCTGCCGGGGGAGGCCACCCTGGCCGAGCTGTTCGAGGTTGCCGACATCGATGCCATCCACCGGGTCCGCGATGCCATCCACCGCGCCCTGGCGCAGGCGTTCGGTGCTCGGCTGGCCGCCAGCTACGAGGGACTGCGCCTGCAGGGCTATAGGGTGGCGCATAGCGATATGGCCAAGCGCGCCCTCAAAGGGGTGGTGCTGGGTTATCTGGCGGCGCTCGACAGTGAGGGCACCGATGCCCTGGTGCGCGAGCAATACGCCCAGGCCGACAACATGACAGATACCCTGATGGCGCTGCAGGTGGCCAATGGCCATCTGCTGCCGTGCCGCGCCGAACTGCTGGCCGATTTTGAAGGCAAGTGGGCCCAGGATGGGCTGGTGCTGGACAACTGGCTGCGCCTGGTCGGCAGCAAGCCGGCGAGCGATGTGCTGGTCGAGGTGCGTCAGGCAATGGGCCATCCCACCTTCAGCATTCGCAACCCGAACCGGCTACGTGCCCTGGTGGGCAGCTTCGCCATGAACAATCAGGTGCAGTTCCACGCCATCGACGGCAGCGGCTATCGCTTCCTGACCGATCTGCTGATCGAGCTCAACGAGGTCAACCCCCAGGTGGCCTCCCGCCTGATCACCCCGCTGATCCAGTTCAAACGGCTGGACGAGGTGCGCAAGGGGCTGATCCGGGCCGAGCTGCTCCGACTGTTCAAGCTGGACGGGTTGGCGCGAGACTTGTTCGAGAAGGTGAGCAAGGCGCTGCAGCAGTAATCTCGCCTGGTTGAACAGAGGGCAGGGGAGCCTGGTTCTCCTGCCCTCTCGTTCGGATCCGGCAGACCCATTCATGACGTGCATATAGAGAGAAGAGGAACCAACAAGGTGAGGCAATATACCTTTCGACTGGCATTGAGCAGCGAGGAGATCCTGCTGATGTATCAGGGCCATGCCAGGCGGCTGGTGGTACGTACCGAGCAGGGGTTGACCATAGAGCTCGGGCTGGAAAAAATTCGGAGTTTTGTCGCAACCACTGGCGTATACGGCTACTTTCGGCTGAAAACCCAGGACGATCATCGCTTCATCAGCCTGGAACGCATAAATTAACAAAAACAGAACAGATTCCCGAGTAATTATCTGCTTTAAGTCACTATCTATCCGGTAGATTTGCCATAAGCCAGTGTGATTTTCTATTTTTTGCCGACTTGGCAAAATTTATCACAACCCAAGCCGTGATCTGTCCCTTGTTTTTAACATCCCATTATCACCATTGCTCGCCTTCCTTGATCCAAGACATTACACTTCGCAGCAACTCTGTACCGGTGGGTATCCAGCGTGGTTACCCATGTGTCGGTGATGTCGTCCGATAAGGAAACTAGCAATGGCATTGAAAGACGCCCCTACCTCAGTTCTGCTCGAAAACGTTCTCAGCCTGATCCATCAGAAGTTGCCCAAGAAGAGTGCCTCCCTGGTCGAGTGCTTCGTCGCCAAGTTCTACGGCAACATGGCCAGCACCGATCTGCACGATCGCAATGACAGCGATCTCTACGGGGCGGCGCTGAGCCTGTGGAATGCGCTCAACCAGCGCACCAGCACGGATCCCTATATCCGGGTCTACAACCCCGAGCTGACCCGCCACGGATGGCAGTCTCCCCACACCATCGTCGAGATCATCTTGCAGGACACTCCTTTCCTGGTGGACTCCATCCGCATGGCCCTCAAGCGTCTCAACATCACCGCTCACATGATGCTGCACCAGCCGCTGCACCTCATTCGTAGCGGCGAGGGCAAGATCAGCGCCATTCTTGAGCTCGACAACACCGCCGAGCAGACCTCGGTGGAGACCGCCTTCCTCATCGAGATCGACCATCTGACCTCTGACGAGCAGATGGAGGCCCTGGCCGCCGAACTGAAATCCGTGGCCGGCGAAGTGGCGCTGGCTGTGGGTGACTGGCAGCCGATGCTGGCTCGCCTCAACGAGATCATCGACGAGCTGCCCAAGCGCAAGAACCCGGTCAGCCAGGCCGAGGTCGATTCCAGTGTCGCCTTCCTCAAGTGGGTGGCGGCCAATAATTTCACCCTGATGGGTTATCGCCGTTATGACGTCAAGGCGGTGGAAGGGGATCACGAGATCCTGCCGCTGTCGGATTCCAGCCTCGGCCTGATGAAGAACTCCGTCAAGGACGAGGGCCAGCGGCTGGGCAGCATGCCCGCCAGCGCCCGTCACGCGGCCCTGAGCTCGGATCTGCTGATCCTGACCAAGTCCAACAGCAAGGCCCGCGTGCACCGCCCGGCCTATGTGGACTACATCGGCATCAAGCGCTTCGATGAGCACGGCAAGGTGGTGGGGGAGGATCGCTTCATCGGTCTCTACGCCTCGTCCATCTACAACACCAGTGCCACCCAGATACCGCTCATCAGCCATCGTCTGGAGCGCATCATGGCCGCCTCCGGTCACGAGAAGGGCTCCCACGCCTACAAGGCGCTGCTGAACGTCTTGGAAACCTACCCGCGCGACGAGCTGATCCAGGCTCGCGAGGAGGAGCTGCTGGCCACCGGCCTCGGGGTGCTGGAGATGCAGGAGCGCGACATGTTGCGCCTGTTCGTGCGCCGCGATGTGTACGGCCGCTTCTTCTCCTGCATGGTCTATGTCACCAAGGAGCGCTACAACACGGCGCTGCGGGTCAAGACCCAGCAGATATTGCAGAAATATTTTGGCAGCAGCGACGAGGTGGAGTTCAACGTCTACTTCTCCGAAGGCGTGCTGGCCCGGACCCACTACATAGTACGGGTCAACAATAACAACGTGGATGTGGATGTGAACGAAGTACAGAACAACCTGATTGAAGCCGCCCGCAGCTGGGATGACCGCCTGGATTCCGTGCTGCTCTCCCATTACGGCGAGGCCCTCGGCAACGGCCTGCGTCGCCGCTTCAGCACCGCCTTCCCCCGTGCCTACAAGGAAGATGTGCTGCCAGGCTCCGCCGTGGCCGACATCATAGCGCTGGACAGCCTGAGCGAGAGCAATCCGCTCGGCATGCTGTTCTACCGCGCCCAGGAAGAGGAGAACGATCGCCGGGTGCGCCTCAAGTTGTTCCACCGCACCGAACCTATCCACCTCTCTGACGTCCTGCCCATGCTGGAAAACATGGGGCTGCGGATCATAGGGGAGACCCCGTATCAGGTGCGCACCCCGACCGGTGAGGTGTTCTGGATCCTCGACTTCTCCATGCTGCTGCGCGGCGATCAGCCGTTCGATCTGGCCCAGAGCCAGCAGCGCTTCCAGCAGGCCTTCGCCGGCGTCTGGAACAAGACCCTGGAAGATGATGGCTTCAACCGTCTGGTGCTGGGTGCCAGCCTCACCGGCCGTCAGGTCTCGGTGCTGCGGGCCTATGCCAAGTACATGCGCCAGACCGGTGTCTCCTTCAGCCAGTCCTACATCGAGGAGACGCTGACCCGTTATCCCGAGATTGCCCAGCTGTTGTTCACCCTGTTCGAGCAACGCCTCTGCCCAACCATCAAGCAAGATGCCAAGGCGCAGGAGAAGCTGCACGAGCAGCTCGCCGCCAAGCTGGATCAGGTCGCGAACCTGGACGACGATCGCATCATCCGCCGCTACATGGAGATGATCGACGCCACCCTGCGCACCAACTTCTATCAGCGGGACGCGCAGGGCGAGATCAAGCCCTACATCTCCTTCAAGCTGGCGCCGTCCAGCATCACCGACATGCCACTGCCGCTGCCAAAATTCGAGATCTTCGTCTACTCGCCGCGAGTGGAAGGGGTGCATCTGCGCTGGGGCAAGGTCGCCCGTGGCGGCCTGCGCTGGTCCGATCGCAAGGAAGACTTCCGCACCGAGGTGCTGGGTCTGGTCAAGGCGCAGCAGGTCAAGAACACCGTCATAGTGCCGGTCGGTGCCAAGGGCTGCTTCTACTGCAAGCAGATGCCGGTCGGCGCCCCCCGCGCCGTCCTTCAGGAAGAGGGCAAGGCCTGCTATCGCCTGTTCATCCGCGGCCTGCTCGATGTGACCGACAACATCATCCAGGGGGAGGTGATCCCGCCCAAAGACGTGGTTCGCCACGACGAGGATGACTACTACCTGGTGGTGGCGGCCGACAAGGGCACTGCGACCTTCTCCGACATCGCCAACGAGCTGAGCCACGAATATGGTCACTGGCTCGGCGATGCCTTCGCCTCCGGCGGCTCGGTCGGTTATGACCACAAGAAGATGGCCATCACGGCGCGCGGCGCCTGGGAGTCGGTCAAGCGCCACTTCCGCGAGCTCGGCCTCAACTGCCAGACCAGCGACTTCACCTGTGTGGGGATAGGCGACATGGCGGGGGACGTGTTCGGCAACGGCATGCTGCTCTCCGAGCACACCCAGCTGGTGGGCGCCTTCAACCACATGCACATCTTCATCGACCCGACCCCCAACGCCGCCAAGAGCTTCGTCGAGCGTCAGCGCCTGTTCGATCTGTCGGGTTCAAGCTGGGATGACTACAATCGCGAACTGCTCTCCGAGGGCGGCGGCATCTTCCTGCGCTCGGCCAAGTCCATCAAGCTGAGCCCGCAGACTCAGGCCCTGCTCGGCACCGACAAGACCAGCATGGCGCCGAACGAGCTGATCAAGGCGCTGCTCTGCCTGAACGTCGACCTGCTCTGGAATGGCGGCATCGGCACCTATGTGAAGAGCTCCCGCGAGAGCGATGCCGAGGTCGGCGATCGCAGCAACGACGTGCTGCGGGTCAACGGTCGCGACCTGCGTGCCCGCATCGTCGGCGAGGGCGGCAACCTCGGCTTCACCCAGCTCGGTCGGGTGGAGTACGCCAGCCAGGGCGGTCACATCAACACCGACTTCACCGACAACGTGGGCGGGGTGGATTGCTCCGACAACGAGGTCAACATCAAGATCCTGCTCAACCAGCTGGTGGCCGCAGGCGACATGACCCTCAAGCAACGCAACCAGATGCTGTACGAGATGACGGATGCGGTGGCGAAGATCGTCATCACCAACGCCTACCGTCAGTCCCAGTCCATCTCGGTCACCGCCTTCCGTGGTGCCGAGCAGCTCAAGGAGCAGCAACGCTTCATCCAGGGGCTGGAGCGGGAAGGCAAGCTGGATCGGGCGCTGGAATTCCTGCCCTCCGATGAGGAGTTGTCCGAACGGATGGCGGCAGGGCAGGGGCTGACCCGTCCCGAGCTCGCCGTGCTGGTGGCCTATGGCAAGATGGTGCTGAAAGAGCAGCTCAACTGCCCGGAAGTGATCGACGAGCCCTTCCTCGCCAACATGCTGGTGACCAGCTTCCCGGCCCAGCTGCAGCAGCAGTTCGGTGCCCAGCTTGCCCAGCACCCGCTGCGCGGCGAGATCATCGCGACTCGCGTCGCCAACATGCTGGTCAACGACATGGGGCTCAACTTCGCCAGCCGGATGAAGGACGAGACCGGAGCCTCGGTGGCCGAAGTGGCCTGCTGCTTCGCCATGGCCCGCGAGGTGTTTGGCCTCAATGCGCTCTGGCGTGACATCGAGGGTTGCGACAACCTGGTGGATGCCAATACCCAGCTCGAACTGATGTTCTACAGCCGCCGCATCGTGCGCCGTGCCACCCGCTGGTTCCTGCGTGCCCGCAACCGCAGCTGGAGCATCAGCGAAAACATCGCCTTCTTCCGCCCGGCCTTCGAGACTTTGGCCCAGCACCTCTACGAGGTGATGGACGAGAGCGAAGTGGCCGAGCACCAGCAGGCGGTGGCCGCGCTGGTGGCCAAGCAGGTCCCCGAGCAGATTGCCCGTCAGGTGGCGCACATGAGCAGTCTGTTCTCCAGCCTGGATCTGGCGCAGATCGCCGCTGAGCACAAGACCGACATACTGCGTGCCGCCAACGTTTACTACCGCCTCGGTGCCAAGCTCGACCTGCACTGGTTCCTCGAGCAGATCAACCATCAACCCGTGGGCAACCACTGGCAGGCGATGGCGCGGGCCTCCTTCCGCGAAGATCTGGACTGGCAGCAACGCAGCCTCACTTCCGTGGTACTGGAAGGGTGCAAAGAGCAGGGCGAATGCGCTACCATACTGGCCGACTGGATTTCGGAGCATGAGCAACTCTTGTCCCGTTGGACCCACATGTTGGCCGACTTCAAGACCACCAGTACTCACGAGTTCGCCAAGTTCTCGGTGGCCTTGCGAGAGTTGAACCTGCTCCAGTTGAATTGCCGAACCTCGATATAACGTTTATTGGCATCATCACACCAAAAGCCCCGGCCAGTTGCCGGGGCTTTTTTAAGGAGCAAACATGCTGTACCCCCTCGCAAGGCATTTCCTGTTCAAGCTCAATCCTGAACAGGCACACGATCTCTCCATCAAATATTTGCCCCGCCTTCTCGGTACGCCACTCGATTGTTTCTTCCGCCACGCATTGCCCACTCGCCCCGTCACCGTCATGGGGCTTAATTTTGCCAACCCGGTGGGACTGGCCGCTGGGCTGGATAAAGACGGGGAGTGTATCGATGCATTTGGCGCCATGGGGTTTGGCTTTATCGAAGTGGGGACAGTGACTCCCAAGCCCCAGAGCGGGAATGACAAGCCGCGTCTGTTCCGGGTTATTCCGGCGGAGGGGATCATCAACCGGATGGGATTTAACAACAAGGGTGTCGATCATCTGGTGGCCCGGGTCAAGGAGGCCAAATATCAGGGAGTGATCGGCATTAATATCGGCAAGAACAAGGATACCCCCATCGAGCAGGGCAAGGATGATTACCTGATCTGCATGGACAAGGTTTATGATCATGCCGGTTATATCGCCGTCAATATTTCCTCGCCGAACACCCCGGGTCTGCGCCAATTGCAATACGGCGAGGCACTGGATGAGTTGCTGGCTGCGCTGAAGGTTCGGCAGCAGGAGTTGGCGGCGCAATATAAGAAGTACGTACCACTCGCCGTTAAAATTGCACCTGACTTGAGCCTGGATGAAATTAATCAGGTGGCCGCGTCCTTGATCAAAAACGGGATCGATGGGGTCATCGCCACTAATACCACCCTGGATCGTGACATGATCTATGACCTGCCCCACGCCGGCGAGGCGGGTGGCCTGAGCGGGCGCCCCCTGCAACACAAGAGCACCGAAGTGATCCGCCAGCTGGCCAAGGCCCTCGATGGCGCGCTGCCTATTATCGGGGTAGGGGGCATCGACAGTGCCATGGCCGCCCGGGAGAAATTAGCCGCGGGTGCCAGTCTGGTCCAAATTTACAGCGGCTTTATTTATAAGGGCCCGAGTCTGGTGAAAGAGATCGTCACCCATATTTAAAAAATAGACGGTTGCCCTTATTTAAAGTTGCTCAAATTCTCGACATGGAATAAAGTCGAGTAACGGCTTAAGTAAGGGCAACTCCATGTGTATCCAACCCAATGACAATTGGCAGTGGCATTACGATGCTCAGGATGATCGTCTGATGCTGGATTTGTCCGACCGCATGATATTTGCCACCGAATATAAGGGGCGACAACTCGTCCCCAGCTCCTTCACCACCCAGCCATTCTGTGTGGACGACGCCGCCCTCTATTATCAGCTGATGGACAAGGCTGCCGAACTCGATTGGAGTACACCCCATCAGGTTCAGCTGGTACTGAATGCCATCGCCGTCAGTCGTTTTTACAAACCCTTGATGCCGCAGAGCTGGTTCTTTAATGAACAGCAGACTCATTGCACGCTCGATGTTGGTTCTCTGGTGCGTATGGATACCTCCCATGGCAGGGGAGAATTCATGATCATCGAGGCAGGCGAACAGGCGAGCGTCTGTCTGAACCTGACCGAGGAATTAGTGTTGGCGACCAGCAAGATCCTGCCACGCTTCGGAGTGATCAAGGTGATGAATAATCGCATGCAGATCAGAACGACAACGGTGGCGCAGTATCGGCAGGTCAGCTAATAGCGCGCCGCCATTAATAGTTCGTTTTTTAAACTCACCTTCCAATAATCGGCTCCGGTTATTTTCAATGATATCCATCTCTGCCTGGCGGCTCATCGAGCGAGATCGTCGCTGTCTCTATTTCCCCTTTTTTTTAAATGCGTCATTGCGACAGGGACTGAGTCAGCGGTAGCTGGCCTGCAACCACAGGATGCTGACGGCCCCCTCAAATAGACCCGGTATCGGCGAGACAACAGGCCGCCCCGGCGCTTGGCCATGGCGGACGGCCCTTTATATTCGCGGGATACCCAAGGTTCGGATGCCGAGTGCGGGCCGATAAGGTATAATGCGGCACTATTTTTATGGCATCCCCGTGAGCGTGATGAAAGAATTCTTTGCAACCTGCCCCAAGGGGCTGGAAAACCTGTTGGCCGACGAGCTGACCACCCTGGGCGCAGAGCAGGTCCGTGAGACCGTGGCCGGCGTGCATTTCAAAGGCGAGCTGGCGATGGGCTACAAGGCCTGCCTGTGGAGTCGCTTCGCCTCCCGCATCGTGCTGGTGCTGTCCGAGTTCCAGATGAACGACGATCTGGATCTCTATCTGGGCGCCCACACCATCCCCTGGGAGGAGCACTTCCCCGGCACCGCCACCATAGCGGTGGACTTTACCGGTACCAACCCCGCCATTCGCAACACCCAGTACGGCGCCTTGAAGATCAAGGATGCCATCGTCGATCGCTTCACCAAGCGCGGTCATGTGCGCCCGGACATCGACAAGAAGTCGCCGGACATTCGCATCATGGCGCACCTTGGCAAGGGCAAGGCCAACATCACCCTGGACCTGTCCGGCCCGGCCCTGCACCAGCGTTTCTATCGCCAGGGCACCGGTGAGGCGCCGCTCAAGGAGAACCTGGCCTGCGCCATGATAGCCCGCAGCGGTTGGGCCGGTGAGCCCATGATGGACCCCATGTGTGGCTCCGGCACCCTGCTGATCGAAGCGGCCTTCATCGCCGCCGACATGGCACCGGCCCTGCGCCGGGAGCGCTTCGGCTTCGATCGCTGGCTGCAACACGATGCCGAGCTGTGGCAGAGCCTGATGATGGAAGCCCAGGTGCGTGCCAAGCGCGGCATGCAGCGCTGCGAGGTCAAGCTGTTTGGTTGTGACGCCGATCCCCGGGTGCTGATGAAGGCCCGTGACAACGCCAAGGCCGCCGGTGTCGCTCACCTCATCACCTTCAAGCAGGCCGATGTGAGCGCGCTGGAGAACCCGCTGCCCATGCCGGTCGGTGAGGATGAGGCTCGCCAGGTGGGGATGTTGATCTCCAACCCGCCCTATGGCGAGCGCCTGGGCGAGTTCCCGGCCCTGCTGGAAGTGCACCAGGCGCTGGGCGATGCCCTGCGTCGCAGCTTCCAGGGCTGGCGCGTCTCCATTCTGTCTGCCTCGCCGGAGCTGCTGAGCTGTCTGCGCCTGCGGGCCGACAAGCAGTATCGCCTGTTCAACGGCGCGCTCGAGTGTCAGCTGCGCAACTACCAGATAGCGCTGGACTCCGTCGCTTCCCAGAAAGAGGTGGCCCAGGACTTCGCGAACCGTCTGCGCAAGAACCTCAAGACCCTGGAGAAATGGGCGAGCAAAGAGGGCATCGACTGCTACCGCATCTACGATGCGGACCTGCCGGAATACAACGCCGCCATCGACCGCTATCAGGATTATCTGGTGGTGCAGGAGTATGCGGCGCCCAAGGACATTCCCGCCCAGAAGACCCGTCAGCGCCTGCTCGACATGGTGCAGGCCGCCATCAAGGTGACCGGCATGGACGGCGAGAAGGTGATCCTCAAGGTGCGCGAGCGCCAGGAAGGCAAGCAGCAGTATCAGAAGCTTGCCACCGAGCAACACCGGATGGAGGTGCAGGAGTACGGTGCACGCCTCTGGGTCAACCTCTATGACTACCTGGATACCGGTCTGTTCCTGGATCACCGTCAGACCCGTCGCATGCTGGGTCAGATGGCCAAGGGCAAGCGTTTCCTGAACCTGTTCGCCTATACCGGCAGTGCCACAGTGCACGCGGCGCTGGGCGGTGCGAGTGAGACCACCACGGTCGACATGTCTTACACCTACCTGGATTGGGCGCAGGACAACATGCGTCTGAACTCCCAGGTGGGTCGCCAGCACAAGTTCGTGCAGGCCGACTGCCTGAAGTGGCTCTCCGAGGCCGATGATCAGTAC
Organism: Aeromonas sp. sif2433; assembly: GCF_019218705.1. Lineage (NCBI taxonomy): Bacteria > Pseudomonadati > Pseudomonadota > Gammaproteobacteria > Aeromonadales > Aeromonadaceae > Aeromonas > Aeromonas sp. sif2433. The sequence continues at coordinate 195,897 of NZ_JAHUXD010000006.1, read as the reverse complement.
GACCTCATCTTCATCGATCCGCCCACCTTCTCCAACTCCAAGCGGATGGACGAGAGCTTCGACGTGCAGCGGGATCACCTGTTGCTGTTGCAGCATCTGAAACGTCTGCTGGCGGCCGACGGCACCCTGGTGTTCTCCAACAACAAGCGCCACTTCAAGATGGACCTGGCCGGTCTGGAGGCCACGGGCCTCAAGGCGCAGAACATCACCAGCAAGACCCGGCCGAAAGACTTCGAGCGTAACGTGCATATCCATAACTGCTGGATCATCACCCACGCCGACCAAGCGGCGGATGCCAGCTGATGCTGACCCTGTTTCACACCGACGGCTGTCACCTGTGCGAACAGGCCTGGGCGCTGGTGGAGGAAGCGGGATTGGCCGCGCGGACCCGCCAGTGCGACATCATGGAGGATGCCGACTGGTTGGCCGCTTACCGGGTGCGCATCCCGGTGCTGCGTGACGAGGCCGGCCGCGAGCTGGGCTGGCCCTTCACCCTGGCCGAGCTCAGGCTCTGGCTGGCGGCGTAGGCGAAACACTATTGTGTGCGTATGACATTGAGAGTGGGGCAGACCGGGTCTGGCCCGCTTTTTCATGAAGAATTAAGGAAATGACATGGCTTTATTAACATTGCACGGCGCCTGTCTGTCGTTCAGTGATTTCCCGCTGCTCGACCATGCCGAACTGGCGATCGAGCGCGGCGAGCGTCTCTGTCTGGTGGGACGCAACGGGGCGGGCAAGTCCACCCTGATGAAGGTCATCGCCGGCGAACTGCCGCTCGATGACGGCCGCATGGTGCAGCAGCAAGACTTGAAAGTGACCCGCCTCGAGCAGGATCCGCCCGCGTCGAGCGATCTGACGGTGTTTGACTACACCGCCGAAGGGCTGGCCGGGGTGGGCGAACTGCTCAAGCAGTATCACCATATCGCCATTGAGCTGGGCCACGATCCCTCCGACGCCAACATCCGCAAGATGAGCGAGCTGCAAGAGCAGCTCGATTACCAGAATGGCTGGCAGTTAGAGACCCGCATCAGCCAGGTGCTGACCCTGCTCAACCTCGATCCCGATGCGACCCTCGACAGCTTGTCCGGTGGCTGGCTGCGCAAGGTGGCCCTGGCCCGCGCCCTTGCCTGCGATCCGGATCTGCTGCTGCTCGATGAGCCAACCAACCACCTGGACATCGAAGCCATCAACTGGCTGGAAGAGTTCCTGAAAGATTTCCGTGGCGCCATCGTCTTCATCTCTCACGATCGGGAGTTCATCCACAAGCTGGCGACCCGGATCATCGATCTCGATCGCGGCGAGATCACCTCCTGGCCTGGCAACTACGATCAGTACCTGCTGGGTAAAGAGGAGTGGCTGCGGGTCGAGGAGCTGAAAAACGCCGAGTTCGATCGCAAGCTGGCCCAGGAAGAGGTATGGGTCCGCCAGGGCATCAAGGCACGCCGCACCCGTAACGAAGGCCGGGTGCGCGCCCTCGAGGCGATGCGGATGGAGCGTGGTCAGCGCCGTGAGCTGCAGGGCAAGGCCAAGCTGCAGATGGACGATGTGAATCGCTCCGGCAAGCTGGTGTTCGAGACCGAGGGGTTGGGGCTGGACTTTGGCGATCGTACTCTGTTCCAGGGGCTGGATCTGCAGGTGCTGCGCGGCGACAAGATTGCGCTGGTGGGCCCCAACGGTTGCGGCAAGTCGACGCTGATCAAGCTGCTGCTCGGCCAACTCGAGCCAAGCCGTGGTGTGGTCAAGGGCGGCACCAAGCTGGAAGTGGCCTATTTTGACCAGTATCGCGATCAGCTCGATCCCGAGCAGACGGTGATGGAAAACGTGGGGGAGGGCAAGCAGGAAGTGATGGTGCGCGGTCGTTCCCGCCACATCCTCGGCTACCTGCAGGACTTCCTGTTCGAACCCAAACGGGCAAGGACCCCGGTCAAGGCCTTGTCAGGGGGTGAGAAAAACCGTTTACTGTTGGCCAAGTTGTTCCTCAAACCCAGTAACTTGTTGATTTTGGATGAACCAACCAACGATCTGGATGTCGAAACGCTGGAATTGCTGGAAGAGTTGCTGGCGGATTACCCCGGTACTCTGCTGCTGGTCAGCCACGATCGTCGCTTCATCGACAACACTGTAACCGGTTGCTGGCTGTTTGAAGGGGATGGCCGGATCAGCGATTATGTGGGTGGTTATGCCGACATGATGGCAACCCGTGCCCTGCAAGAGGCACAGCTGGCGGTCAAGACCGCGGCGCCGAAAGTGGCAGAGCCTGTCGCATTGGCGGCGGAGTCGGCGAAAAAAACACGTAAGCTCTCTTACAAGTTGCAGTTGGAGCTGGATAATCTGCCGGCCAGACTGGAACAGTTGGAGACCGAACTTGATGCCCTGCAGGCGGAGGTAAACGACCCGAGTTTCTTCTCCCTGCCTGCCGAGCAAACCCAGCTTAAACTGGATGCATTGAATGCAGCAGAGGCTGCATTGGAACACGCCTTCTCCCGTTGGGAGGAGTTGGAAGCGTTGAAACATCAAGACTAAGGAAGTAGATGAAAAAGCAATTATCCATGCTGGCCATCCTGGTCGGCGCCAGCCTCAATGCACAGGCGGCACAGAGCCCCTTTTTCACCATTGTCGATGACGAAGTCAAGGGATATGCCAGCGGGATCAGTGCCGATGGTAGCGGAGTCATCGGGATCAACACCAAGAACAACATGGCCGAGTACTTCTCGACCGTGCGTTCTGCCGACTTCCTGGTCGATCGTTTCCGGTTTGAGCAGGGCTGTTTCCTCTCCGATGATGTGTGCAACACCTTCTGGGACGAAGGCCCGACGCCGACTTATGCCTATCAATGGCGTCGTGACTTCCTCGATGGCCTCGATCAGCGCAGCAACGTAGGTTATGTGGCGAGCTCCGAAGTCGACGGTCTGGTGACCGCCCTCGGCGAGACGCCGAGCACTCAGGTGGGTTACAAGATGAACGGCAAGCTGCGCACCGCCTTTGCCATCGTCGATGACGGTACTCCGGTTGAGCTTAAGGATGCCGCCAGCACCCACGCGATAAGCGTCCCGACCAGCATCAAGAAGCTGGACAACGGTCAGTACCTGGTGACCGGGACCGCCGCCAGTGGCAAATATCGCCATAACGTAGGCGGTGATTTCTATAACTGGTGCTTCGCTGGCAATGACGATGAGTACGGCGATTTCCGTTACTGCCCGGGCCTCGATACCCAGGCCAGTTTCTGGCTGCTCAATGGTTCGGGTGGCTTCAACAAGCTGATGCAGGCCCGCGACTATGGCCGTCAGCGCGACGAGGTGCTGCAGACTGCCTCTGCACTGGGTGCCGCCGAATTCAAGGGTACCCTGTATGGGGTGGGCTATAGCTCCACCGGTGAAGTGGGCTCGGGCGATCTGGATGGCCGCAACCTGGCCAGCTACTGGACGCTGGATCTCAATGCTGGCAGCGTAGGCACGACTCAGGTCATTCCGCTGCCCGACGGTGAGCCGGGCAAGGATGATAGCGTGCTGCAGAATAGCTGGGCGGTGTCGGTCAACGAGAATGGTTATGTGATCGGTAACCAGCGTTACAGTATCAACAAGGGTCAGAACCGGCCGACCGAGATGTTCGTATTCAATCTGAATACGAAGGAAACCGCGTCCATCCCCCTGCAGGACAAACCGCTGAGCGGCTCCGGCTCCGAGGGCGCGGCCATCAACGATCACGACATGGTGGTCGGTTGGCGCGACTCCCGCCACCAGACCCAGCCTGTGGCCAACGGCACCAACCGCATGCAGGAAGGCTTCCTGCTCAATGCGGGCACTGGCAACAACTGGTACCTCAACGACCTGATCTGCGGTCTGGATGATGCCGGCACCAAGCTGTGTGCCCAGAATGGCAAGTATTACCATATTGCCTACGCCAGCGGTATCAGCACCGATGGCACCGTGGTGGCAACCGCCTATCGCTACAACAGCGAGAGCGATCTTAACCTGCGCACCAATGCCACCGTAGTGAGTGTGAAACTCACTCCGGCGGTGAAGGATTACAAGGGTAACGATCCAGCCAACTATGTGGTCAGCAATGCGCCGGTCAATAACCAGACCGGTCAGGATGGCGAAGACGGTGGTGGTGGCAGCCTGTTCTGGTTGACGCTGCTGGCCTTGCCTTTTGCCTGGCTGCGCCGCCACCCGCGATAAAAAGTGGGGTAATGAAAAATTAATGCAGTTCAGCACCTTGTGTCACAATGCCGGAATAGCATGACATTTTTTGTTTGACCCTGTTCCCCCCGTGGGGTAAAGATGAAAGCGACCGGTGAAAACTTGGTCGCTTTTTTGTTCCACGAAGAGGGTCGTAGATGATGAAGAGACAGAAACGGGACCGTCTGGAAAGAGCTCGCGCTCGTGGTTATCAGGCTGGCGTAGTCGGCAAACAGAAAGAAGCGTGTCCGTACCAATGCCTGGATGCCAGAGGGCACTGGCTTGGTGGTTGGCGCGACGCCATGGAGGGGCGAGGCTCAGGCCTCTTCATGAAGTAACCGAGACTTCATCACTCATCAAAAAAGGAAAGGGGCCGTGCTGGCCCCTTTACGTTTCCCCGAGAAGCTCCCTCTCGAGCAAGATCACTCTGGTCACCCATCCTGAAAAAGGAAAAGGGGCCATGTTCAGCCCCTTGACCTTATGCGCGCAGGTCACATATCAGAATGCGGTGGTGTCCTTGAACAGGCCCACTTTCAGGTCGGTCGCGCTGTAGATGGGGCGGCCATCCACTTCGACCACGCCATCGGCGATGCCCATGACCAGCTTGCGATTGATGACCCGCTTGAAGGTGATCTTGTAGGTGACCTTCTTGGCGGTCGGCAGGATCTGACCGGTAAACTTCACTTCACCCACGCCGAGGGCGCGGCCTTTGCCCGGACCACCCTTCCAGCCCAGGAAGAAGCCAACCAGCTGCCACATGGCATCCAGACCCAGACAGCCTGGCATGACGGGGTCACCCGGGAAATGACAGTCGAAGAACCAGAGGTCCGGGGTGATATCGAGTTCGGCGATGATCTCGCCCTTGCCATGTTCGCCACCGTTGTCGGTGATCCTGACGATACGATCCATCATCAACATGTTGGGGGCGGGCAGTTGGCTGTTACCTTCACCGAATAATTCGCCGCGGCTGCAAGCAAGCAGCTCGTCACGGGTAAAGGATTCTTTGCCTTGTTCACACAGGGAAAGGCGGGGCTGAATGGTGTCGTTATCTAGGGTCACGCTGTTTATCCTTCATATGAGTCAAAGCTGGGCCAATTTAGCGTACAGTTGTGCGCTAAACAACTCCGATCTCTTTATTTACAGGCCGAATAGGCGGCCAAGCAGGCTGCGCAGCAGCCCGCTCTTGGGGGCGGTGCCATTGAGTTCATCCAGTCTGTCCTGGATCCGGCCAAACAGGGTATCCGGAATATCCGGCTCACCCGCCACGCAGCCGGTCAGCAACTCGATGGCCTCTTCCACATGATCCACCGGATGGATATGGAACTGACCCGCCTCGACGGCGGCAATCACCTCATCGGACAGGTTGAGCTGCTGGGCGTTGGTGCCGGGCAGGATAATGCCTTGCTTGCCGGTGATGCCGTGGATCTTGCACACCCGGAAGAAGCCTTCGATCTTCTCGTTCACGCCACCCACAGCTTGCACATTACCGAACTGATCGACCGCGCCGGTCACGGCGAAGCGCTGGGAGATGGGCTGGCGGGCGAGGGCGGAGAGCAGGGCGCACAGACCGGTCAGGGAGGCGCTGTCGCCGTCGATCTCGTGGTAAGACTGCTCGAACACCAGGTTGGCCGAGAGCGGCGAGGGGTTTTCGGCCCCAAACTTGTTAGAGAGATAACCGTGGATGATCATCATCGCCTTGGCGTGAATGTGGCCAGCCAGCTCGGCCTTGCGCTCGATATCCGCCACATCGCCATCCCCCAGGTGCACGGTCGCGGTCAGACGGACGGGTTCACCGAAATCATAGGGGTGTCCGGCCACCTGAATGACGGACAGGCCGTTGATCTGACCGATCTCCTCACCGTCGGTCTGCAGCAGGATCTGACCATCGATGACCCCCTGATCCGACTGCTCCACCAGATAGTTGAGGCGGTAATCCTGCTCTTCCAGGGCAAGCAGAATGTGCTCGTCGGTGACGGTCGTTGCCTCCAGCTCGCGAGCCAGGCTGTCGGCCATGCGCATGATGGCGCCGAGTTGCACCTCGGAGAGGGCGAGCCACTCCTGATGGTCGCACAGGCGGCTGGCATGGCGGCACAGAGCGAGGAGGGCACCCGGAGTGAAGTCCAGCAGGTTCCAGCGCAGCCGCAACCAGGCCAAGTATTGCAGGAACTCGGGCAGATCTTCTTCGATGTTCACTTCTGACACCAGATCGGCCCGCAGGAAGATACGCTCCGACATGTCCCTGTCCAGCATCTGGAACTCGGCCACCTCTAGGCGGTCGCCTACTAGGATCAGCTTGAACCGGATCGGGGTGGCCTCAGGGGTAAAGAAGGGGGTCAGGGTCTTGCCTTCCTGATAGGCGTTCCAGTCCAACTCGCCTTTTTGCATGGCATTCTTGAGCTTGAACCAGAGATGGGGCTGATCGAGCAGCTCGTCGAGCTGCAGGATGAGATAGCCACCGTTGGCTTCTCGCAGCAGGCCCGGCTCCAGCAGATGCTGGTTGGCATAGACCGAGCCTTGTTCCGTCTGGTAGTTGATCGAACCGAACAGGGTGTCCCAGTTCAGGTCCCGGCCATAAATGACGGGGGCTTGCTGGTCCTCATGATGGATCAACAGATTGATGAGCACCGGATGCTGGAATTCGAGCCCCTGAGCCACGTGTGCCGCCAGATCGGAGAGAAAATCCACGATCTTGGGGTCATTTTTCTGTTTGCGGATGATCCGGGTGACCAGACGCTCTGCATCCAGATGATGGCTCATCAGCTTGAGCAGCTCGCCAACCATCTCGCAAAACTCGAAACCGCTGCTGGGTTGCAGACGCAGCCAGATGGGCTTGAACGGATTGTTGAGGTTCTCCGTGTAGCAGAGATCGAACAGGTCGCCATCCTTGCCATTGGAGGCGGCGATCAGCGTCTGGCAGACATTCTCATAATCGGCCCCGGGGAAGCCGTTGAGCAGCATGACCGGGCAGTCACCGTCGAAACTGGCCAGTCGTTTGATGCCAGAAATGGCTCTGGGTTGTAAGGCGGCAAAAGGGATGGGGTCGAGCTCGCTGAGCGTAGGAAACTGCTCAATCGCAAAAGCGGGTTTTAATTGTTCTGATGTTAATTCAGCCACTTAAGACATCCGGTCGGGGATAGGATCAATTGTTTCCATTATACACAGTTCAATTAGCGGGAACAGGAAACAAGATTATATCATTTAACATAATATACATTATGCGCGGTCACCCAAAGGGTGGAATGCCGGCTTTACAGGCTAATAAAAGATGATGCCGATAAAGCTAGTTATCGGCATCAGGGTTGGCGGTAAGAGATAACGCCTCACGATTCGGTAGCTGGCGGCGGCACAGTGCTCGTGCTTCCGCCCCCCACAGCGCGCGGCTCCGCCGCATCCCTGTATGGGTCGTAAGCCCTGCGCTCAAGGTGCTGCCGACATTGGCCCTCGGTCATATCAACGCGAGTCGACTGCTCGGTATAGCAAACACAGCTAGTGTCACTGGCCATGCAAGCTGTGATGCGTGGCATGGATTTCACCACGCGCAAATTGTCATAAGCCGGCGCCGTTTCGGGTTGGCCATGAATGCGCGGAATGAATTGCTCACGAATATCAACCTCTGGTGCCGGCTGTGCGGCCAACTGCGGAATTTCAGCTGATGACTGGGGGCTTAGATTCAACGCTCCTGGCTGAGGTTGTTGAGACTGTTGAGGGCGACCAGCAGAAGAAGCAGCCTTAGATAACGGATTAGCCAGGATGCCGTAAAGAAACCAGCCAGCAAACGGCAGGATGAGCATTGGAATAATAATGAGCCAGATGGCTTTGGGAAGCCTGAATTTCACCTTCTGATGAACACTGGCGCTCTTGTATAGCCCAAAGGAGCTCTTGGGGTGCTTCCAGCGCAACTTGGTCAGCGCGGTACGCCAAGCAGTATCTGGGTTGGTCTTACACTCACTCCACTCATACACGACAACGCCAAGCGCGGTACGGCGAACGTGAATATGGCGACCAACCAAGCGGCGTACGTTGGAATGAATCAGGTTAGGGTGCTGCGTCATAATCGTGAAATCAAGACCACGATGGCGATGAGTTTCGAGCTCAGCAATCGACGGCGGAATAGCCTTACCAGCAGACTCAGGACGCCAGATGCGTTGAACCTCATCTATGACGATATGAGCCCCTTGAGGTGCCCAGTTGTGCCAGTCCATCGGGTCAGGTGCAGGTTCGTGAGTGATGAGCAAATCCGGAATGCCATCAACGTAAAGCTGCCGACCAGCCTTGGCTTCTGGCTGCAAGATTTGGTCAACGGCATACAGGGTCTTGCCCGCCCCGGGTACGCCAGTAATAAGGGTTATCATTTGATTTGGAACCTCTTAGTGACTTGAAGGGCTAAGCGGGCGGTGATGGCGGCAGCGATAATGCCGAGCGCATCGTTTGCACCCGACATAGCCAGAATGGCGAGAATGTCGGATGGCAATCCCAAGTAAGACGACTTGGCGCTATTTATGAGGGCGCCTACCGCAGCGGAAACAGCGGCGTAGCTAACGATACCGATACCAAGCTGGATAAGTACCCGAGTGATGATTGGGCCGGAAATGGATAATAACCAAGCGGCAATGTTCATATTACTCCCCTCCCCCTGAGCGACCGAAGCCACCAATAATATAAGCAGCAGCGACAAGCGCGAGACCGATAAGCAAAGGCCTGAGCATGGTTACAAAATCACAGGTCGGCTGATAGCTAATAGAAAAACTTTTGCCGTCGAATATATTTACCACTCTAGGTTGTGGGCAATTTGAGTTTGATGAGCCCCACGGGGAATAAGAGGTGTTAACGGGTATTTCTTTTGTTTCCAGCTCTTCCTCTTCAAGCTCCCCCATTTCGGCGCAAGCAATAGACATAGGGTTGTCATCACAAAATTTCGTCTGCTCTTTGGGTGCGGTCGAATTGTTTGCGGGAGTGTCATCGGGTTTGACCGTGGGGTCAGTCATACCTTCCAGCTTAACGGGGCCAATATCAATTCGAACACGAGTTGGCTGGCCAGGTAAAGGTGCAGGGGAAACGTCCATGCGGTCACGCCACCAGTTGCCATCCTTAAAATAAGGGTCGCTCATCCACTCAGAAAATGGTGTGAAGTCAGTGGACTTAATAGGCGTAGGTTGACCAATTAGAGAGGGTATTTTAGTCCAGCCGGAAATAATAAGCGGAATGGGCGGATTTGGAAGCTTATTGAAATCGGCATCGGTTGCAGTCGGGTTTGAATAAGTAAAGGGGGATGATGGCGGCCTGACTACATAAGTGACAGTTCTGGAATAATTGTAAACATAGCCGTTGGTATGAGTGGCGCGACCCGTGAATGTTGTATCAAAAAGCATGTCGCGGCTCGGGTCGGTATATCCTGGCTTTGGAGTTGCACCGGAAACATTCAAATAGTTGAAGGTGTAACCGGGGCCCATCATATAGGTTTTGATGTTGTTATAGCTCATTTGCATGCAGGCGGAATATGCCAGCGGGGCAAGATGGGTTCTGATGTTATTGCCTGTGTCAACGTAATTACAGCCGAGGGAATCCATTTCATCAGGAACAACAACGGTCGGAGTGCCGATGCAAAACGAAACATCACAAGGCTTAATATCGGTTGCAGTGGCCCACTGGTAAACGTCATAGGCAGCAGCAGCAAGCGCGACAGGGCCAGCAAGACGAGCTGCCCCACGAAGCATGGCGCCAGCGGCAGCGGTATCGGCAGCCATAGCGACAGGGAGATTCTTAGTCGTGCCATATACGGAAACCTGAGCGGTGGTGCGTACAAAGCCTTGGGTATCCATCACACCAGCAGTTGTCCAGACGCCATTGGATTGTTTCACGCCTTCAATGACCATATCGGTATAAGCGGCGCTGGAAATAAACGAGAAGGAAAGTGTTACCAGAAATATAAGGTATTTCATGTTACCTCCCCGTGTAGAGAATAAGGAATGTACCGAGGATGCCAACGGCAACCAATATCGCGTCAATAGTCATCGCCACCACCTGTATGCATGGAAGAGCGCAAGAGCCGATAACCATAGGCAAGCGTCCAGGCTGAAATGATGGCGGTGCAAATGACGATGGTTTGCGGGAGAGTGATGAGCTGACAATCGACAAGCTCAGGGGTCATGATGGTTGTGAAACCAGTGCTGGTAACGGTCTTGAGGGTTGCGCCATCAACGACCGTGTAAAAAGAAACGGGAGCCCCATCAGATGAGACCCCCGCCCCCGACATGTCAGAGGCCATAGCTGACAAGAGGGATTCAGGGGTGCCGTAGCAAAGCGCCTTGTACTGATACGACATGACAGCACCCCCTTGCCTCAAAACGCCTTGCGGATGAGCTTGTAACCCATGATGGAGGCGTACACGCCGAGTACGATGACGCCAACAGACCCGACAGCAGCGGCGACCAAGGCCAGAACGGCCAGGGCGTCGGTGATGTCGAATTCAGCGAAGGCTGGGACGGCCAAACCGGCAGCAGTAGCGCCAGCGGTGATTTTGAACAGCAGTTTTTGAGCGGTAGTCGGTTGTTGATTTTGCATGGTGATTCTCCTTTCGTTGGGTTGGCTTCCTGCCCTTCACCTTGAGCAAGCAGCGGGGTAAATCAGGCGACGCGGGTTGCGGGCTGACCGGCTGCAATGGGCAGCAGAACGAGCTGACCAGAGAGCGACAGGGCGCCGAAGCGGTCGACAAAGAAACTGGATTCGTCGAGCTTGTACATGCCGGGCGCAAAGGCGGTTGCGCCATCGGCGAGGTTGAACTCGAAGCGAACGGGATATTTGGCCCCTTCAGTGAAAAGGAAGCCTTCCTGCTTATGGATGGAATACGGCTTTTGGGTGCGCTGACTGGTACCGGATTTCACTGTTACTTTGTCAGATACGATTTCGATTTTCATGTGTGAGTACCTTATTGGCGGAGTTCAACGGACGAGCCGTCGGGGTGTATTACGAACAGGTCGGCGACTTGTTCGCGAATTGAATTAACGAAGGAGTAGCAGCCCCAAGCATCTTCGAAGCGGCGAGTTTTAGTTTCGGCTTCGAAGGTTTCCCACTGGACTATATATTTCATCTGCTCAAGAGCCTTGCGGGAGTCAACGCAAGATTTACGAGCGCAGTTGTTATAAAAAGGTCCGTCACAAACATAAATGCGCAAGTGGCAGTGCTCGCAATAATCCTTGAGGAAGGCGTGGGCGGTCGTCATGGCCTGACCGATATAGCCATTAACGGCGGTTATCATGCTACAGCCCTCAGAGTTTGCGGCATTACGTACCAGCTAGGAGGATTGGCGATATTCGATTTCACCTCACGGGAAGCGGTGACGTATACCGGACTGAATTTCGAGATATTGCATTTGGTGGCAATATCGATACCAATTTGACGAAGGCGGGCGCGATGCTGTTTAACTTGTCGCTTATTGGGGTCGAAGTTCTGGCCGTGCATCCATTGAAGGGCATACATGGCAGTGGTGTTTGCGGCACGGGTGGTATCCACGATGCCCAGCGCAATAAGACGCTCAGAGATAGTTTCAAAGTCCATGGCGGTCACACTCAGCTTTTTGTCAAGGTTTACGAAGTCGTCCATCAATGAATTAAGGGGGTCGAATTTATGGAAGCCCCAATATTGCATGTCGTTGCGTTGAAGGTATTTGCTTTTAAGTTTGAGTTCGAAGCGGACAATCCCAGCGTCACGGCAATAGCCAATCAATGTTTGAATGTGGCGCATTTCGTCAGAATCATCGCCAAAGTTACGGGCAATTTTACCGAGGGAATGCAATTCAAGTTCATACGCCTTGTTATAAACGGTTGGGTAGATAAGGGCGGCGTTACCCAGCTTTGACAGCCAATCTACTGAATTGCCATCTGTATGAAGTCGAGGAATAGAGTTGCGATAGCGAAGAGTGGAAAGGCCGCAAATATAATCGCGCTCATTGCCAGCGCCGAGAGATATATTTTCAGTGATGTGTAACTCTCGAATAATTGCACCATCTGACACCTCGAATGGAGTTGGGTTTGAATTAGTGGCCTGACTGGTGAATACCTGAGTGCATTTAGTGAACTGGGGTATTTGGTCACAGTGACCATAAATATCGCGGAGAATATCGTTGTAAACGGCGACACAGGCATCCAGTGAACGATGGCCCCAGAGGTTATCGAGCCTGCCCCAGCGGGACGGGTTGCCAGACATGCGAATGGATGAACCGTTCACCTTAATCAGCACGCTGTCACAGAACGAGCCCTTGTGCGAAAAAGCAGGTGCGCAGAGCGCGCCGGTTTCGACCACCTCCCCCTCCTCTATCACCAAGCGGGCGTAGGCGTTGCCATCCAGAAGTGGAAGCTGAAACCCGAAATCCTGTTCTATGGTTAGCCAGTCGAGGAACATCTGATTTTCTCAGAAATTAGATAATGGCGTAATCTTGGAATCTAAGTTCTGATAAGTCAAGAAAGATGAGTTCTTAGATTCAAATTCGTTAGAATAAAGAGGTGATGTACTGAAAAGGTGATAGAAATGCCTACCAAACACATTGATGACGCGACATGGAGGAAAGTGGAATCCGAGACAGTGAAGGCTGTCACGACCACTCGAGCCGCGTTAAAGGATACGGAGGTTCTTAAGATATTGATTTTGAAGGGATTGCAGAACGTATCAGAAGAGGATTACACCGAGTATCTGAAGAAGAAGAAGCGGTTGTAGTGCGGGTTTCCGCACCAAAGTCCGAGTGTTACTGGCCCTCGGACTCAGACCAGCAAAAAGACCCTGCCCCAGCGGCGGGGTTTTTTACGACCAAAAAACGCTGCCGTGAGTGCCGCTTGTCTTCGACAGGTGAATCTCGCTGCTGGACGCACTATCGGGGAAGCAAAGACCGGTTTGGCAGAGGAAGGGGGCTCAAGGGCTCACAGAGGCACCACAAAGACGTTTCGGCGGGCCTGCCTACGTCACGACAATGGCCATCAATGGGCCGCCTTGTATGGCTGCGCCATGGGGCCGAGGCCGACGCACAATGCGGGTTATATTAAACATCCCTGCGGGAGCCCCCTGCCCCCTTCGGGATTGTTGCAGGGGGCCGAGTCTTCAACATAACCACAGGACATTATGCGCGGTCACCCAAAGGGTGGAATGCCGGCTTTACAGGCTAATAAAAGATGATGCCGATAAAGCTAGTTATCGGCATCAGGGTTGGCGGTAAGAGATAACGCCTCACGATTCGGTAGCTGGCGGCGGCACAGTGCTCGTGCTTCCGCCCCCCACAGCGCGCGGCTCCGCCGCATCCCTGTATGGGTCGTAAGCCCTGCGCTCAAGGTGCTGCCGACATTGGCCCTCGGTCATATCAACGCGAGTCGACTGCTCGGTATAGCAAACACAGCTAGTGTCACTGGCCATGCAAGCTGTGATGCGTGGCATGGATTTCACCACGCGCAAATTGTCATAAGCCGGCGCCGTTTCGGGTTGGCCATGAATGCGCGGAATGAATTGCTCACGAATATCAACCTCTGGTGCCGGCTGTGCGGCCAACTGCGGAATTTCAGCTGATGACTGGGGGCTTAGATTCAACGCTCCTGGCTGAGGTTGTTGAGACTGTTGAGGGCGACCAGCAGAAGAAGCAGCCTTAGATAACGGATTAGCCAGGATGCCGTAAAGAAACCAGCCAGCAAACGGCAGGATGAGCATTGGAATAATAATGAGCCAGATGGCTTTGGGAAGCCTGAATTTCACCTTCTGATGAACACTGGCGCTCTTGTATAGCCCAAAGGAGCTCTTGGGGTGCTTCCAGCGCAACTTGGTCAGCGCGGTACGCCAAGCAGTATCTGGGTTGGTCTTACACTCACTCCACTCATACACGACAACGCCAAGCGCGGTACGGCGAACGTGAATATGGCGACCAACCAAGCGGCGTACGTTGGAATGAATCAGGTTAGGGTGCTGCGTCATAATCGTGAAATCAAGACCACGATGGCGATGAGTTTCGAGCTCAGCAATCGACGGCGGAATAGCCTTACCAGCAGACTCAGGACGCCAGATGCGTTGAACCTCATCTATGACGATATGAGCCCCTTGAGGTGCCCAGTTGTGCCAGTCCATCGGGTCAGGTGCAGGTTCGTGAGTGATGAGCAAATCCGGAATGCCATCAACGTAAAGCTGCCGACCAGCCTTGGCTTCTGGCTGCAAGATTTGGTCAACGGCATACAGGGTCTTGCCCGCCCCGGGTACGCCAGTAATAAGGGTTATCATTTGATTTGGAACCTCTTAGTGACTTGAAGGGCTAAGCGGGCGGTGATGGCGGCAGCGATAATGCCGAGCGCATCGTTTGCACCCGACATAGCCAGAATGGCGAGAATGTCGGATGGCAATCCCAAGTAAGACGACTTGGCGCTATTTATGAGGGCGCCTACCGCAGCGGAAACAGCGGCGTAGCTAACGATACCGATACCAAGCTGGATAAGTACCCGAGTGATGATTGGGCCGGAAATGGATAATAACCAAGCGGCAATGTTCATATTACTCCCCTCCCCCTGAGCGACCGAAGCCACCAATAATATAAGCAGCAGCGACAAGCGCGAGACCGATAAGCAAAGGCCTGAGCATGGTTACAAAATCACAGGTCGGCTGATAGCTAATAGAAAAACTTTTGCCGTCGAATATATTTACCACTCTAGGTTGTGGGCAATTTGAGTTTGATGAGCCCCACGGGGAATAAGAGGTGTTAACGGGTATTTCTTTTGTTTCCAGCTCTTCCTCTTCAAGCTCCCCCATTTCGGCGCAAGCAATAGACATAGGGTTGTCATCACAAAATTTCGTCTGCTCTTTGGGTGCGGTCGAATTGTTTGCGGGAGTGTCATCGGGTTTGACCGTGGGGTCAGTCATACCTTCCAGCTTAACGGGGCCAATATCAATTCGAACACGAGTTGGCTGGCCAGGTAAAGGTGCAGGGGAAACGTCCATGCGGTCACGCCACCAGTTGCCATCCTTAAAATAAGGGTCGCTCATCCACTCAGAAAATGGTGTGAAGTCAGTGGACTTAATAGGCGTAGGTTGACCAATTAGAGAGGGTATTTTAGTCCAGCCGGAAATAATAAGCGGAATGGGCGGATTTGGAAGCTTATTGAAATCGGCATCGGTTGCAGTCGGGTTTGAATAAGTAAAGGGGGATGATGGCGGCCTGACTACATAAGTGACAGTTCTGGAATAATTGTAAACATAGCCGTTGGTATGAGTGGCGCGACCCGTGAATGTTGTATCAAAAAGCATGTCGCGGCTCGGGTCGGTATATCCTGGCTTTGGAGTTGCACCGGAAACATTCAAATAGTTGAAGGTGTAACCGGGGCCCATCATATAGGTTTTGATGTTGTTATAGCTCATTTGCATGCAGGCGGAATATGCCAGCGGGGCAAGATGGGTTCTGATGTTATTGCCTGTGTCAACGTAATTACAGCCGAGGGAATCCATTTCATCAGGAACAACAACGGTCGGAGTGCCGATGCAAAACGAAACATCACAAGGCTTAATATCGGTTGCAGTGGCCCACTGGTAAACGTCATAGGCAGCAGCAGCAAGCGCGACAGGGCCAGCAAGACGAGCTGCCCCACGAAGCATGGCGCCAGCGGCAGCGGTATCGGCAGCCATAGCGACAGGGAGATTCTTAGTCGTGCCATATACGGAAACCTGAGCGGTGGTGCGTACAAAGCCTTGGGTATCCATCACACCAGCAGTTGTCCAGACGCCATTGGATTGTTTCACGCCTTCAATGACCATATCGGTATAAGCGGCGCTGGAAATAAACGAGAAGGAAAGTGTTACCAGAAATATAAGGTATTTCATGTTACCTCCCCGTGTAGAGAATAAGGAATGTACCGAGGATGCCAACGGCAACCAATATCGCGTCAATAGTCATCGCCACCACCTGTATGCATGGAAGAGCGCAAGAGCCGATAACCATAGGCAAGCGTCCAGGCTGAAATGATGGCGGTGCAAATGACGATGGTTTGCGGGAGAGTGATGAGCTGACAATCGACAAGCTCAGGGGTCATGATGGTTGTGAAACCAGTGCTGGTAACGGTCTTGAGGGTTGCGCCATCAACGACCGTGTAAAAAGAAACGGGAGCCCCATCAGATGAGACCCCCGCCCCCGACATGTCAGAGGCCATAGCTGACAAGAGGGATTCAGGGGTGCCGTAGCAAAGCGCCTTGTACTGATACGACATGACAGCACCCCCTTGCCTCAAAACGCCTTGCGGATGAGCTTGTAACCCATGATGGAGGCGTACACGCCGAGTACGATGACGCCAACAGACCCGACAGCAGCGGCGACCAAGGCCAGAACGGCCAGGGCGTCGGTGATGTCGAATTCAGCGAAGGCTGGGACGGCCAAACCGGCAGCAGTAGCGCCAGCGGTGATTTTGAACAGCAGTTTTTGAGCGGTAGTCGGTTGTTGATTTTGCATGGTGATTCTCCTTTCGTTGGGTTGGCTTCCTGCCCTTCACCTTGAGCAAGCAGCGGGGTAAATCAGGCGACGCGGGTTGCGGGCTGACCGGCTGCAATGGGCAGCAGAACGAGCTGACCAGAGAGCGACAGGGCGCCGAAGCGGTCGACAAAGAAACTGGATTCGTCGAGCTTGTACATGCCGGGCGCAAAGGCGGTTGCGCCATCGGCGAGGTTGAACTCGAAGCGAACGGGATATTTGGCCCCTTCAGTGAAAAGGAAGCCTTCCTGCTTATGGATGGAATACGGCTTTTGGGTGCGCTGACTGGTACCGGATTTCACTGTTACTTTGTCAGATACGATTTCGATTTTCATGTGTGAGTACCTTATTGGCGGAGTTCAACGGACGAGCCGTCGGGGTGTATTACGAACAGGTCGGCGACTTGTTCGCGAATTGAATTAACGAAGGAGTAGCAGCCCCAAGCATCTTCGAAGCGGCGAGTTTTAGTTTCGGCTTCGAAGGTTTCCCACTGGACTATATATTTCATCTGCTCAAGAGCCTTGCGGGAGTCAACGCAAGATTTACGAGCGCAGTTGTTATAAAAAGGTCCGTCACAAACATAAATGCGCAAGTGGCAGTGCTCGCAATAATCCTTGAGGAAGGCGTGGGCGGTCGTCATGGCCTGACCGATATAGCCATTAACGGCGGTTATCATGCTACAGCCCTCAGAGTTTGCGGCATTACGTACCAGCTAGGAGGATTGGCGATATTCGATTTCACCTCACGGGAAGCGGTGACGTATACCGGACTGAATTTCGAGATATTGCATTTGGTGGCAATATCGATACCAATTTGACGAAGGCGGGCGCGATGCTGTTTAACTTGTCGCTTATTGGGGTCGAAGTTCTGGCCGTGCATCCATTGAAGGGCATACATGGCAGTGGTGTTTGCGGCACGGGTGGTATCCACGATGCCCAGCGCAATAAGACGCTCAGAGATAGTTTCAAAGTCCATGGCGGTCACACTCAGCTTTTTGTCAAGGTTTACGAAGTCGTCCATCAATGAATTAAGGGGGTCGAATTTATGGAAGCCCCAATATTGCATGTCGTTGCGTTGAAGGTATTTGCTTTTAAGTTTGAGTTCGAAGCGGACAATCCCAGCGTCACGGCAATAGCCAATCAATGTTTGAATGTGGCGCATTTCGTCAGAATCATCGCCAAAGTTACGGGCAATTTTACCGAGGGAATGCAATTCAAGTTCATACGCCTTGTTATAAACGGTTGGGTAGATAAGGGCGGCGTTACCCAGCTTTGACAGCCAATCTACTGAATTGCCATCTGTATGAAGTCGAGGAATAGAGTTGCGATAGCGAAGAGTGGAAAGGCCGCAAATATAATCGCGCTCATTGCCAGCGCCGAGAGATATATTTTCAGTGATGTGTAACTCTCGAATAATTGCACCATCTGACACCTCGAATGGAGTTGGGTTTGAATTAGTGGCCTGACTGGTGAATACCTGAGTGCATTTAGTGAACTGGGGTATTTGGTCACAGTGACCATAAATATCGCGGAGAATATCGTTGTAAACGGCGACACAGGCATCCAGTGAACGATGGCCCCAGAGGTTATCGAGCCTGCCCCAGCGGGACGGGTTGCCAGACATGCGAATGGATGAACCGTTCACCTTAATCAGCACGCTGTCACAGAACGAGCCCTTGTGCGAAAAAGCAGGTGCGCAGAGCGCGCCGGTTTCGACCACCTCCCCCTCCTCTATCACCAAGCGGGCGTAGGCGTTGCCATCCAGAAGTGGAAGCTGAAACCCGAAATCCTGTTCTATGGTTAGCCAGTCGAGGAACATCTGATTTTCTCAGAAATTAGATAATGGCGTAATCTTGGAATCTAAGTTCTGATAAGTCAAGAAAGATGAGTTCTTAGATTCAAATTCGTTAGAATAAAGAGGTGATGTACTGAAAAGGTGATAGAAATGCCTACCAAACACATTGATGACGCGACATGGAGGAAAGTGGAATCCGAGACAGTGAAGGCTGTCACGACCACTCGAGCCGCGTTAAAGGATACGGAGGTTCTTAAGATATTGATTTTGAAGGGATTGCAGAACGTATCAGAAGAGGATTACACCGAGTATCTGAAGAAGAAGAAGCGGTTGTAGTGCGGGTTTCCGCACCAAAGTCCGAGTGTTACTGGCCCTCGGACTCAGACCAGCAAAAAGACCCTGCCCCAGCGGCGGGGTTTTTTACGACCAAAAAACGCTGCCGTGAGTGCCGCTTGTCTTCGACAGGTGAATCTCGCTGCTGGACGCACTATCGGGGAAGCAAAGACCGGTTTGGCAGAGGAAGGGGGCTCAAGGGCTCACAGAGGCACCACAAAGACGTTTCGGCGGGCCTGCCTACGTCACGACAATGGCCATCAATGGGCCGCCTTGTATGGCTGCGCCATGGGGCCGAGGCCGACGCACAATGCGGGTTATATTAAACATCCCTGCGGGAGCCCCCTGCCCCCTTCGGGATTGTTGCAGGGGGCCGAGTCTTCAACATAACCACAGGACATTATGCGCGGTTATTCATGCAGACGATCCAGCGGTTTATGGTTGGCGCTTTCGTGGCGCTCGCTGTTGCCGGTGTGCAGATACTTGGAGGTGGTGTCGATGCTGTCGTGTCCCGCATCTGCTTGGACGTGGGACAGCGGCCGGCCATGCAAGTTGATGTCGTGGGTGATGCCGGTATGGCGGATGGAGTGTGGCGTCAGCTGGCGCATCTCGGCCGCATCTTGGGGAAAGCCGTCCAGCTCTGCCAGGTTGGCCGCTTGCTCCAGTACCGTCATCACCAGATCCCGCAGTTGGCGGATCCCGAGGTTGGCATTCAGCTCACCTTGCTCCCGGCCGTGGGCTGCCGCCTTGTGGCGGACGAAGAGCGGTGTCTGTTCGTTGGGCGCAGGCAGCGGCGAGAGCCCCAGAAAGGTGCGGTAGCGTTTGAGTGCCTCCAGCAAGGCCTGGGATACGGCCACGGTGCGCCGCTTGCCGCCCTTGCTGCGTGGAATGTAATAGCCCCAGACACCCGTCTTGCTGTCTCGGCGAAACTGGCTCATAACCGGGCTGAAGCCGGGTCTGGCCGCCACCTCAGAGATACGCAGATAGCAGGCATACATCAGGCTGATGAGGAACCGACTGCGCTCGTGCTGGGCCGGGCATTCGTCCGCCAGCTGTTCGGTGGCCTGCATCACATAGGACCACTGCAATTCGGTAAAAGACTGGCCCTGATCGTCGGCATCCTGGCTGACGGGCCGTTTCACCCGCTGCAACAAGAGCGCCGGATTGCGGTCCATGTACTCTTCCTGGATCAGGAACTGGAAGAAGGCCGACAAGATGGCGAGCTTGGTCTTCATCGCCTGCTCGCTTAGGCGGTATGGCAGCTCCAGGCCCAGCTCCCGTTTGCCCAGGAATGGCCGCCACTGGGGGTTGGGCAGTCGCTCACCCCACTCCTTGTCGAGCAGGAACTGGGCCACGTTACGATATGCGATCAGCGCCTGCGGCGGTGCCTGGCAGTAGTCGAGATAGCGCATCATGATGCGCCTGGTGAGATCCTTCGGGCTGATGGCCACCTCGCTGAAGCACCAATGCAGGAAGGTGGTCAGCTCGCTGCGATAGGTCTTGTAGTTGTTCTCGCTATGGCGCTGCTCCAGCAGCCAGTCGACGGCCAGCTCATAGACCAGGCCGGCGTCGGGCACGCCGCCCAGGCTGAGATTGGCCAGATACTGGTTAACCTGGGGGTTGCCCGCCTCCAGATGGAGCAAGTTGTCGAACAGCGGCATGGCGGGCGGAAGTGACGGATGGATCATGGTAGCGCTTGTGGTTCTTGTGGACTGAAGTGAGATTGGGGGCCGCTCGACCCTGATGCCGATAAATGGGGTTATCGGCATCAGGGTCGGCTGGACTGCTCTGGCATAGACTGCCGGTCGGTCGCGTTAGTGTCTCAGGCTGCGGCGCAACATGACATTATTCAATGGATATGCACCCTGGTTGGAAATTTCCCCGGGTGAATATCGATAAAAATGACTGTGAATTCTAAGTTTATGAATAGACAAGGTGCGGATCTGAGTTGTCAGGAGATCACCCCGCCCTCCTCGCCTCAGGCCACACTCTTGAGGGATTTTCCCTTGGGCTTCTCGACGTCCACCTTCTCTTCCTTGGGGCTGATCCCCTGCCCCTTGCCACCGCGCAGCACGTTTTGCAGCAGATCCCGCTGCTCGGCCAGGTAAAAGGCCAGGCTCTCCTGCTGCTCGGGCGTCAGCTGGACGGGGGCCCCGGCCAGCAGCGTCATCAATTCATCGGCGGTATCCAGCAGCTTGTCATAGGCATCCGCCTCTTTCTTGCTGGCAAAGGTCATCTTCTCCACTCCCCCACGCACGACAACATACTTGATCTCAACGGCCATAGTGGCGTCCTCCTCATGATAGTGAGTATAAGTATATGTACGTATATACAGCATTGCAAATAACGCCATGAGCCGATGCTTCGGGATGCTGAGATCCCATCGTGACTGGGCCGCAGCCTTCTTCTGTACGGCGCTGTTGGGTGGATGCCATGTCCCCTTCCCCTGGCAGCTGGCCGGCGAGCCGCTCTTCTTATGGCCGCCGACCTGCCCCAAACAAGACAGGAGAGCACTTTTAGGGTAAATTTCATCAATTCCTTCAACAGGTTGAATCGTATGTCGGATCCCCATTCCGTGCTCGTCTGCCCGGCCTGCGACTTGCTGATCGAACGCAAGTTGCTGCCGCTGCGCCGGCATGCCCATTGTCCCCGCTGTCATCAGCACCTCTACGGGCGCTATGCCTTTCGCCCTTCCCAGCTGATGGCACTCACCATCACCGGCTTTTTGTTGTTGCCTTCCGCCTTCTTTGAGCCGTTGATCTACCTGCGCCTGGCCGGGGTCAACTCCGATGCCAACCTGCTCAAGGGCATCATGGTATTGCTGGATGAGAGCGAGTTCTGGGTGGCGGCTCTGGTGCTCTGGTGCGCCGCGCTGGCGCCGACCGGCTTGCTGCTGGGGATCTTTGCGCTCGCCTCCGGTCTCGCCAAACGCTGGGGCATACTGGCCCTGACCCTCAAGATGGTGGAGGTGTTCCGCCATTGGGCCATGCTGGAGGTCTACATCGTCAGCCTGCTGGTCGCGCTGTTCAAGCTCATCGACATCGCCGATGTGCGCTTGGGGGGCGGCCTGCTGAGCCTCGGGATCCTGATGCTGCTCAACATGACGCTGCTGATCCTGTTTGACCCCGCCCCCTACTGGGAGCGGATACCCTTGCAAGCAGCCTCGCAGGAGCAAAACCATGATCCCGACCAGCGCCCGTGAGCTGGGGCTGTGCCGTTGCCACACCTGCGGCCTGCTGGTGCGCTATCAGCCTTCGCTGAGTTGCCCCCGCTGCCACAGCCCCTTGCAGATGCGCATCCCCCATTCGCTGGCCTGGTCATGGGGCTTGCTGGCGCTGGCCACCTTCATGCTGCTGCCCGCCAATCTGCTGCCCATCACCCATTTCTACAACAAGGGATTGCTGCAGTCCGATACCATCTTCAGCGGTATCATGGCGCTCTATCGCAGCAAGATGTCGGGCATCGCCACCATAGTGCTGACCGCGAGTATCATAGTCCCCATTGGCAAGATTCTGGGGTTGGGCTGGATCTGCTGGCAGTTGCAGCGGGCCAAGCCGGTGCGGCGCAAGCGCCAGCTCATCATGTATCGCATCATCGATTTCATCGGGCGCTGGTCCATGCTGGATCTGTTCGTCATCTCGCTGATGGTGGCCCTGGTGGATCGCGGCGTGTTGCTCAACGTGCGAGCGGGCCCCGGGGCCACCGCCTTCGCCGGCGTGGTGGTGCTCACCATGATGTCGGCCCGCATGCTCGACACCCGCCTGTTATGGGACAAGGCGTCCCGCTAATGCTTTTTTCGTCTGTATCGGATGCGCTGTTTATCACAGCCAATAAGGAGTCGTTATGATCGGGGCTGAACCCGTCATCGAGAAACATCGCTGGTTATCCCCAGTCTGGTTATTGCCCGTCATAGCGTTGCTGCTGGCGGGCGGTTTCATCTACCAGCAGTGGACGAGCAGTGGTCAGATCATTCGCATCAACTTTGCCCAGGGCAACGGCATTCTGCCGGGCAAGACCCAGATACGCTATCAGGGGGTCGCCATCGGGGTGGTGCAGGAGCTGGTACTGGCTCAGGATGGTCGCAAGATAGCGGTGCTGGCCAAGATAGACAGCCGTGCCCGGCCGCTGATCCGCAAGGGCTCCGCGTTCTGGCTGGTGAGCCCCAAGGCCTCACTGACCGAGATCTCCGGCCTCGATACCCTGGTCTCCGGCAACTACATCAACCTGCAGCCAGGCCGGGACAACAACCCGTTGGAGGATGAGTTTGATGCCCAGGACGGCCCTCCCCCCGGTTATCAGGCCCAGGGGCGGACCCTGCACCTGACCGCCGATTCGCTGGGATCGGTCGGCATCGGTGCCAAGATCTACTTCCGCGGGCTCGAGGTCGGCAGCGTCATCAACACCCGCCTCAGCGAGGACAACCAGAATGTGATCCTGGATCTGGTGATCGAGCCGCGCTTCGAACACCTGGTCAAGATGGACACCCGCTTCTGGAACATCAGCGGCATCAAGGGCTCCTTTAGTCTGGCTGGCGTCAATGTGGAGGCCGGCAGCCTCGCCTCCATCCTGAGTGGCGGCATAGCGTTCGACTCCCCCAAAGAGTCGCCGGTCGCCCAGAAGGGGCTGAACTTCACCCTCTACAAGGGACTGGCCGAAGCGGCGCGGGGTGAGCGCATCAGCATCCAGGCGGGTGATCTGCCGATCAAGGAAGGGATGCCCATCCTCTATGAGGGGATCGAGATTGGCAGGGTTGACCCCATCCGCCTGACCGAGCAGGGCCGGATCGTCACCGCCCTGGTCAACCCGGAGCAGGCATTTAGAGTGACCGGCAAGAGCCGCCTCGTCTGGGAGACGGTGTCGCTCTCCCCGAGTGGACTCAAGCACGCGGATCGCCTGCTGGCGGGGCCGGCCATCCGGCTCGACTACGTGGCGGGTGCCAGGGTCGGCACCATGACTCTGGAGAGTCAGGCCCAGCGCGGCGGCATCAAGGTGACCCTGCAGGCCGACGATCTCGCCGGCCTGAGTGAAGGCGCGCCGCTATGGTTCAAAGGCCTGCAGATCGGCCAGGTGGGTCCCCTGACCCTGGATGCCAAGGGCAATGCCAGCGTCAGCCTGCTGGTGAACGAGAACCATAGTCACCTGTTGAAGGGGGCGCGTTTCTATCGCGCCTCTCCCCTGCAGATCGAGGCCAATCTGAGCGGTATCAAGGTGGACACCAGCCCGGCGAGCGCCTGGCTGGCGGGCGGGATCAAGCTGGTCCAGGCCCCCGCGGGTGAGCGCATCGACCGGCTCTACCCCAGTCAGGAACTGGCCTTGCTTGGCACCCGCAACGCCAGGCCGCAACGCTGGTTGCTGCGCGCCGAGCAGGCGGATGGCGTCAGCATCGGCTCGCCGGTCCTCTATCTGGGACTGGAAGCCGGCAAGGTCAAGGGATTGAAGGCGGATGACCGCGGTGTGGAGATCACCCTGGAGATCGATGCCGTCTATGCGCCCCTGCTCAAGCAACAGCCCCAGTTCTGGAAGAAAGCGGCCATCGACGGCAAGATCCGGCTGGACGGGGTACAGGTCAAGATGGGGAACCTCGCCACCCTGCTGCGCGGCGGCATCGAATTTGATCGGCTCGGCACCGGCCGCAGCAGTCATCAGCTGTTCGACAGCAAGGAGCAGGCCAGAACCCGGGTGCGGACGCTGACGCTGACCGCCGAGCGCAATCCCGGGCTCGGGGTGGGCAGCCCCATTCGCTATCGGGGGGTCGACATCGGCAAGGTGGAGCAGATCGAACTGGACCCCTCCCTCGGTCAGGTGAGCTTCAAGGCCGAGCTGGATGAGCAGTACGCCGCGCGCTTCCTGCAGTCCGGAGCCAGGTTCACCCTGGTACAGGCCAAGCTGGGGCTGGGCGGCGTCGCCCATCTCGATACCCTGATCAAGGGATCCTTCGTCGAGGCGAGCCCGGGCCAGGGCGCGGGCAAGGATCGCTTCCCCCTGAGCCAGAGCGGCCCCATCGGGCTGGCACTGACCCTCAGGAGCCCGTCGGTCAGCGGCATCAGCGTCGGCAGCCCCTTGCTGTTCCGCAAAATGATGGTCGGCAGTGTCACCGGGGTGGCACTGGCCCGGGACGGCAGCGAGGTGCTGATCGACGTGAGCATCGATCGGGAGTACGCCCATCTGGTGCGCGCCAACAGCCGCTTCTGGAACGTGTCCGGCGTCAAGGCCGACATCGGTCTGACCGGTGGCACCATAGAGGTGGAAACCGTGCAGAGCCTGCTGGCCGGCGGCATCGCCTTCAACACCCCGGAGCGGGAGATGGGGCCGACCGTCAAGGCTGGCCACCGCTATCCGCTGTATGGCAAGGCGGAGAAAGAGTGGCTGGAGTGGAGCCCCCGCATCCAGCCCTGATCCTCCTCTGCTGTTATCTCCAAACCCGGCATTCTGCCGGGTTTGTTCATTCTGCTCTCCCACGCCATCCAGCAAGCTCGCTAAAGAAAACCCTTATCCTGTGATAGGATATGGCCCCTCATTTTGGGTCAGCGAGACTGCGCCGTGCACGATAACACCTATCTTCCCGATCACTTCCTACGCCATATCGCGGCCATCATGCCGGCGCACCTCTCCATGGAGGAGTTTGTGGCGAGTTGTCGGCGACCGCTGCGGCGCAGCATCCGGGTCAACACCCTCAAGATCACAGTGCCGGCCTTTGTCACGCGGATGCAGGGGCTGGGTTGGCAGCTGGATCCCGTACCCTGGTGTGAGACCGGCTTCTGGCTGGTTCGCGCCGATGAGACAGTGCCCCTCGGCAACACCGCCGAGCACCTGAGCGGCCTGTTCTACATCCAGGAGGCGAGCTCCATGCTGCCGGTGGCGGCACTGTTTGCGAGCGACAAGATCAAGCGGGATGGCATGTTGCTGGATGCGGCGGCGGCGCCGGGCTCCAAGACTACCCAGATCGCCGCCCTGATGGATAACCAGGGGATGCTGATCGCCAACGAATATTCCAGCAGCCGGCTCAAGGTACTCAGTGCCAACATCCAGCGCTGTGGCGTGACCAACGTGGGCATGACCCATTTCGATGCCAAGGTGTTTGGCCAGTGGTTGCCGGAGACCTTCGATGCCATCCTGCTCGATGCCCCCTGCTCGGGAGAAGGCACTGTGCGCAAGGACGAAGATGCCCTGCGCAACTGGAGCATAGAGAGCATCGATGAGATCGCCGCGGTGCAGCAGGGCCTGTTGGAGAGTGCCTTCCATGCGCTCAAACCGGGCGGTGTACTGGTCTATTCCACCTGTACCCTGAGCGAGCAGGAGAACCAGGCCATCTGCCAGTCCCTGCTGGACCAGTTCGGCGATGCCCTGAGCTTCGACTCCCTTGCCGGTCTGTTCCCGGGTGCCGAGCAAGCCTGCACCGCAGAAGGCTACCTGCATGTCTGGCCCCAGATCTTCGACAGCGAGGGCTTCTTCGTCGCCAGGCTGCGCAAGCATCACTCTGTGCCGAACACCATGTTCAAGCCGGGCAGGCTCGGCAAGTTCCCCTTCTCCCCGTTGCCGGTGAAAGAGGCCGAGCCCATGTTGCGCGAGATTGAGGCGAGCTTCGGAATAGTTCCGCGCGGTCAGCTGTCCGGTCGCAACGACGAGATCTGGCTCTTCCCCCAGGCGTTTGAACAGGTGCGGGGCAAGCTGCGCTTCGACCGCATCGGCATCAAGTTGGCGGAGACCTTCAAGAAGGGCTATCGAGTGACCCACGAATGGGCGCTGGCCTATGGCAGTCTGGCCACCCGGGGATTCGTCGAGCTGGATGTCGCCAATGCCCGTGAATTCATGATGGGGCGGGATGTCTGGCCCGAGCTGGAGGCTGGTACTGGCGAGGTGATCGTCCGCTATCAGGGACATCCGCTGGGGATGGGGAAATGGGTCGGGAGTCGCATCAAGAATGCCCTGCCCCGCGAGCTGGTGCGTGACAACAATCTGTTCAACATCTGAGGCCTAAACAGGCTGGCAGCCGGAGCAAGACTGCCTTCTGAACCAGGGCGTTGCCGCGAGTGTAAAACCTGATCGAGTCTGGAAAACCCACACTCTGTTTGAACTTTTAGTCAGATCTTGAAATGCCTCTAGCCTTGTCTAAGCTTAAGGCAATCCGCATATCAATTAGCGCACGGCTCTGCAAGGAGCCAATTCCCCTATGCCAGGTACAAGGAATTCGTACCTGGCTTTTTTTATGTTCGAGCGTTCGGCATATTATTCGATAGTCTCCGCCAACGCCTGCTCGGAGCGGATCTGTGGCACCAGCTCATGTTGGTAGAGCAGATCAATAGCCTGCTCAATAAGCGACGCCTGACTGTCTTCCAGATGGTGACCGAGTTCCTGCAACCGCTGCGCGTGGCGATTGCTGATCCAGCACTGCAGCCGACTATGGGTTTCCTGCTTGCGCTTCACATGCTGACGCTGCCGCTCGGCATTGTCTTGCGCTTCATTCGCTGTTATTTCCTGGTTCATATGACCTTGCATCTTTCACTTTTGTGACTCGTTATCTCTCATTCTTGGTGGAGAGCCGCCCTATGGCATGTCTCCCATCCGCCCTGCTCCCTTCAGAAGGGATTGGATTATAGGTAACAGGATCAACGAGATAGTATTTAACATAAATAATGTGGTGACGCGGTTTTATCAAAGCAAGCCTTCCAGGGCATGATCGGAGAACTTGTGCGCATCGTCGAAATACTCCTGCAGGGTACGCATGTCCTTGTGCCTTGTCACCTCGATGATCTTGTTCATCGGCTTGCCGGCGGTCACGGCCGAGGTGATGAATCCCCGTCGCAGGCTATGGCCACTGACATAGAGATCGTCGATGGCCTGGCCGGTGCGCCGCTTTATCATCAGGTTGATGCCCTGCGGGCCCAGGGGATCCGCGGTGAGCTGTCCCCAGCGGGTCATCCGCCGAAACAACGGGCCCTGGCTTAGCCGGCTCGCTTTCAACCAGCGGCTCAGGGCCGACACCGGACAATGTTGCTTGCCAGGAATGAGCGCGATCTCGGTTTCATGGAGCTGATGCTTGCTCGGCTTGAGGCGAAGCCTTATCCCCTGCCCCACGAAGTCGAGATCGCTCACCTCGATGCGGGCGGCTTCCGAACGACGAAGGGCCCCGCTGAACATCAACAGCAGCAGGGTGTGATCCCGCAAACCGGCCAGATTGGAGGTGTCGATCTCATCGAGCACCCGCGTCAGGGGTTGCAGGGTCAAGGCTCCCGTCTTGCGTTTGCGGTTATCACCGAGGCGCACTATGCCGCGCATCATCTCTTTGATTTCCGCATGCTCGGTCGGCATGGGATGAATGCCCTTCTGCTTGAAGGCGTAACGGATCCCGGCGAGTCGCCGTACCAGGGTGGCCGGCTTGCGCGGCTCGCCGTTTCGCAGCTCCCCCTTCCCCTCTTCCCTGTCCAGCCATACCCAGTCGGCCAGGATGCCATCCGCCTGATCCGCCAGAAAGTTCATGATGTCGTGATGGCTGGTTTGCAGTGGATCCAGCCCGTGCAGCTGACACCAGAACACGAAGATGCGGGTATCTGCCTGATAGGCGTTGAGGGTCGAGTCCGCCTTGGCACTGCGCAGGAACCGCCGAGCCCGGTTATTGAGCGCTGGATCGAACACGGCCTGCAAGGACTGATGAACAGGGGGTGAGACGGTTGGATATGCCACTTAAGTCTATGATTCTATGCGGAGTTTAGGAGGATCTTACAGGATCTTTCAGGTACATCAAGTATCGATAATGAATATTATCGATACTTATGATATCTCGGTTTAACACCATCAGCCTCCTCATCTCTCCCGAAACAACAATGGAAAATGGAGCTGGTTTTCCTGGTTATTGGCGCTTGGTCAGGAGATGTTTTGTGAGAGATAACGAGTATTTGAGGTGGAAACGGTGCGGCTGATTATGCTGAACATTTAAAAGAATGAGGCCCCGGTTTATGGGGCCTCATGGATCACTTTTTTGCCAGCTTGAACAATTCGAAGAAGTTGTGGCTGGTGGCTTCGGCCAATTCAGCGAGCGGGATCTCGCGCAGATCGGCGATGAACTGGGCGACGTCTCGCACGAAGGCCGGTTCGTTCTCCCTCCCCCGGTGAGGCACCGGGGCCAGATAAGGAGAATCAGTTTCGACCAGCAGCCTTGCCAGTGGCAGAGCCTTGACCACGGCTTGCAGGGCAGTGGCCGTCTTGAAGGTCGCGATACCCGAGATGGAAATATAAAAGCCCATCTCCATCGCGGCTTGTGCCATCTCCAAAGACTCGGTGAAACAGTGCAACACACCACCGACTTGATCGGCCCCCTCTTCGCGCATGATCTGCAGGGTATCTTGCTGGGCATCCCGGGTATGGATGATGAGGGGTTTATTCAGGGCGCGGGCCACCCGGATATGCTCGCGGAAGGAGGCTTGCTGCACCTCCTTGTTTTCCGGTGAATAGAAGTAATCGAGCCCGGTTTCACCTATGGCCACCACTCTGGAGTCTGCCGCCTGGGTCAGCAGCAGATCCGCGTCCACACCGGGATCCTGGTTGAGCGGGTGCACGCCGCAGGAGGCAAACACCTGGGAATAAGGGGCGATGGCCGCCAGCATGGTCGGGAACTGTTGCTGAGTGACGCTCACACACAAGAAGTATCCCACCCCCTGAACGGCCGCCTTGGCCAGCACATCGGCCATGTCGGTCTGCTTGCTGCCATAGCTGAGGCGATCGAGGTGACAATGGGAATCAACGAGTAACATACACAACCTTAAAGCTTGTCATAACCAGCGACTGAGCCAGTTCATCAGATGGATGGTGGGATTGGAGAGTTGGCCCGGCTGGCAGGCCGCTTTCAGGGCGACGAGCTGCTGCTCCGCCTCCAGCAGTTTCTCGCTGGAGTGCCGCTCGGCCAGCTGTTGGCTGAGACTGGCCAGATCCGGCATCGCCAGCTGATGATGGCCACAACCGGCCTGGGTCTTGAGGGCGTCACACAAGAATAGCTGCAGCCAGTGCAGGCGAACCTGACTCTCTTCCGCCAGCTGGGTACAGACGCTGGTGGTGCGGGTCGGCGTCTGTGCCAGCGCGACGAAACTCTCCAGCAGCGTCCGCCGGGCAACATCCTGCTGCTCTTCGATGTAGCGCAACACCCGCAGCGGCGCCCCCTGGCAGATCCGCACCTGAGCCTGGGTGGCCTGATGCCCCTGCTCGGCCAGCCAGCGCAGGGTATCCCCCTCCGCCGGCAGCTGACAGACATGCTTGTGGCAGCGACTCAGTATGGTGGGCAGCAGGCGGGACACCCTCGATGCGATCAGCAGCAGCAAGCTGTCGCCGGCCGGCTCCTCCAGGGTCTTGAGCAGGGCGTTGGCGGCGGACTCCGTCATCCGCTCCGCCTCCGGAATGATCACCACCTTGCCGCGCCCGAGCTGGGCGGTGCTCTGCAAGCGGCCGCAGATCTCGCGAATGGCTTCGACGCCTATGGTCTTGCTGTCGGCGGCGATAGTGCCGAGATCCGGGTGATGGCCCTTGTCGAACAGCTGGCAGGAGTGACACTGACCGCAGGGCTCCCCCGACACAGGTTGCTGACAGAGGTGCAGGCGGGCCAATCGCTCGGCCAGCTGCTCCTTGCCAAGACCAGGATCCCCGAGCAGCAACCAGGCGTGACCCAGGCGACCGCTCTGGGCACTCTGACTCAGGGCCTGCCAGTCCGGGATCAGCCAGGGATACATAGGCGCTCGTTCGACAGGTAATGGTCCAGTGCGGCCTCGATGGCGGCCTTGACCCGCTCCGGGGTCTGCCCGGCATCGATCACCAGGATGGAATCATCCTTGGCCGCGAGTTCCAGATAGCGGGCGCGGGTGCGCTCGAAGAAGCTGAGCTGCTCCAGCTCGATGCGATCCAGCTCGCCGCGATGGCGGGCCCGCTGCAGACCGAGCGCGGGATCTATGTCGAGATAGAGCGTCAGATCCGGCTTGAAGTTGCCGAGCACCGCCTGCTTGATGGCGTCGATCAAGGCGGCGTCTATGCCACGACCACCGCCCTGATAGGCGCGGGAGGAGAGATCGTGGCGATCCCCCACCACCCAGATCCCTTCGGCCAGGGCCGGTTTGATCCGGGTCTCGACCAGCTGCACCCGGGAGGCATACATCAGCAGCAACTCGGCCTCGATGGTGAGGCGCTCGTCGTGCACCTCCTTGACGATGGCCCGCATCCGCTCGGCCAGTGGCGTACCACCGGGTTCGCGGGTGCACTCGATCCGAACGATGCCATGGCTGCGCAAATAGTCGGTCACATAGCGTACCGCGGAGCTCTTCCCTGCCCCCTCCAGTCCTTCAATTACGATAAATTTAGACATTAGGGTTTCTTCAATATGTATTCACGAACAGCTCTATTGTGCTCGTCGAGGGTCTTGGAAAATTGGTGGGCACCGCCCCCCTTGGCGACGAAATAGAGATAATCGGTCGACTTGGGATTGAGCGCCGCCTCGATGGAGGCCTTGCCCGGCATGGCGATGGGGGTGGGCGGCAGACCGTCGATCACGTAGGTGTTGTAC
Organism: Aeromonas sp. sif2433; assembly: GCF_019218705.1. NCBI lineage: Bacteria > Pseudomonadati > Pseudomonadota > Gammaproteobacteria > Aeromonadales > Aeromonadaceae > Aeromonas > Aeromonas sp. sif2433. The sequence goes on along the minus strand of NZ_JAHUXD010000006.1, from coordinate 164,582 downwards.
GGGTTCACGTCGGTCAGATCGCTGCGACGGATGTTGCCATCGTACCTGTCCTTGACCCCGTAGATGACGGTAGGATCGGTCTGCAACTTCATGCCAAGACGCAGGCGATTGACGAACACCGAGGCGATCTGCGCCCGCTCGTCCGGCTGACCTGTCTCTTTCTCGATGATGGAGGCCATGATCAGCGCCTCGTACGGAGTCTTGTAAGGCAGGTTGGCCTGACGCTTGTCCCAGTTCTCCTGCAGGAAGGCCTTCATGTCCTGATAGGCGCGGCGCAGGATCGAGATGTCGCTGGCATGGGTGGTATAGGCGTAGGTCTCCGGCAGGAACCAGCCCTCCAGCTTGCCGTTCTCGATGCCAAGCTCCTGGGCCAGATCTTCCTCGGTCTGCTCCACGGTCAACCGCTCCAGATAAGGTGCGCCGGAGAGCTGCTTCAGCCAGTCCTCAAAACGGGAGCCTTCGACGAAGGTGAGGCTGAAGTGGAACTCCTTGCCGGAGGCAAACAGGGAGAGGGCATCCTTGAGCGGCGCCCCTTCCTTGATCTCGTAGGTGCCCGACTTGATGGCGACCAGCTCGGGATGACCACGCAGCCAGAGTCGCACCGCCCAGGGACTGGTTTCCCCCTCCCCCAGCTCGGCGATCAGGCGCGCCGCGTGGGCCCCTTTCTCGACGGTGAACAGGCGGGTCGGCCCCTTGTTGGTGAGCGTCTCCACCTGCTGCCATTTGTAATATACATAGCCCCCGGCGACGGCAACTGTCAGCGCCGCCCCCGCGAGCAGGGTGTAAAGCCGATTAAACTTCAATGACCAAACGCTCCTGTAAACGGCGGATCAATACCGGGCTGGGATACTGATGATCCCCGATGCCGGTCACCGGCACTATGCCCATCAGGGTATTGGTCAGCCATACTTCTTCGGCCTGCCACAGTGACTCCAACGGAGCCTCCACGACACGCAGTTCAATGCCCATCTGTTTAAGCATCGCCATCACGCGGCGGCGCATGATGCCATCGATCCCCCCGTGGGAGAGATCCGGCGTGAACACCGTCTTGCCGCGACGCCAAAACAGATTTGCGCTGACTCCTTCTACCAGAAATCCGCGGCTGTTCAATACTATACCTTCGACTCTGCCGCGCGCAGCAAGTTCGCTTTTTAATAGCACCTGCTCCAACCGACCCAGGGTCTTGAGCCCCGCCAGCATGGGCGCATCGCCGAGTCGCTGTTGGCAGACCAGCACCTCTATGCCCTGTTGCCGCCACTCCGGGTAGTGCGCCGGGTACTCGGCCAGAGACACTATGCGGGTGGGCGACTGGCAACCGGCGCCGTCATAGCCCCGACCACCGCTGCCACGGGTCAGCACTATCTTGGCGACAGCCTGCGTCTGCCCTGCCGCAAGTTGCGCCACCTCCTCGGTCAGCAGGTCCCAGGGCAACTCGGCAAACCCGAGTCTGGCATTGGCATGTTGCAATCGCGCCAGGTGCTGCGGCCACCAGATCACCCGCCCGTCCAACACCTGCATGGTGGTGAAATGGCCGTCACCGTATGCCAGTCCACGATCCGTTGCGGATAAGGTCTCTGTTGGTATTCCATTGATCAGCAAGTGGATCCCTCCGATAAAAAAGGCCCGATACTTGGTATCGGGCCCGACTCTTCGCTTAGCAAGCCGCCCAGCGAGAATTATACGCGTTTGAAGATCAGGGAGCCATTGGTGCCGCCGAAACCAAACGAATTGGACAAGGCATAGTCGAACTGACCCGCCTTGGCCACATGGGGCACCAGATCCAGGTCGCACTCCTCATCCGGATTATCCAGATTGATGGTGGGCGGTACCCGCTGGTCGCGCAGCGCCAGCACGGTGATGATGGCCTCGATGGCGCCGGCAGCACCCAGCAGGTGGCCGGTCATCGACTTGGTGGAGCTGATCATCAGGGCGCTGGCGTGCTCGCCAAACACCTTCTTCATGCCGCGCAGCTCGGCTACGTCACCCAGGGGGGTGGAGGTGCCGTGAGCATTGATATAGCCGATCGCCTCAGGCTCTATGCCGGCATCCTTGATGGCGTTGCGCATAGCGCGGGCGCCACCGCTGCCATCTGAAGGGGGCGCCGTCATGTGATAGGCATCGCCGCTCATGCCAAAACCGACCAATTCGGCATAGATCTTGGCACCGCGCGCCTTGGCGTGTTCGTACTCTTCCAGCACCAGTACCCCGGCGCCATCACCCAGCACGAAACCGTCGCGATCCTTGTCCCAGGGACGGCTCGCCTTCTGTGGCTCGTCGTTGCGGGTGGAGAGCGCCTTGGCCGCCGCGAAACCGCCCATCCCCATCGGGGTGGAAGCCTTCTCGGTACCGCCAGCAACCATCACGTCCGCATCACCGTAGGCGATCATGCGACCGGCCATGCCGATGGCATGGGTGCCGGTGGTGCAGGCGGTGGTCACGGCGATGTTCGGACCTTGCAGTCCCTTCATGATGGAGAGATGACCGGACACCATATTGATGATGGTGGAGGGCACGAAGAAGGGGCTCAGCTTGCGCGGGCCGCCGTTCATCAGGCTGGTGTGGTTCTGCTCGATGAGACCCAGGCCGCCGATGCCAGAGCCGATGGCCACGCCAACCCGCTCCGCGTTCTCTTCGTTGATGACCAGACCGGAATCGTCCAGCGCCTGCACACCCGCCGCCACGCCGTACTGGATGAAGAGATCCATCTTGCGGGCTTCTTTGCGGTTGATGCCGAACTGTTCGGGGTCGAAATCCTTGACCAGACCGGCGAAACGGGTAGCGAACTCGCTGGCATCAAAATGGTCGATGAGGGAAATGCCGCTCTGCCCGTTGAGCAGGGCTTGCCAGCTGGATTCGGCAGTGTTGCCCACCGGGGAAAGCATCCCCAGGCCGGTCACCACGACTCTGCGTTTTGACACTGAGCTAGTCTCCGAGAGGTATTTTGAAAGGGAGTAAACATAAAAGAAGCGGCCCTTGGGCCGCTTCTTTCAGAACAGGAACTTATTCCTGATTAGCGGTGATGTAATCGATAGCCGCTTGAACAGTGGTGATCTTCTCGGCTTCTTCATCAGGAATTTCGGTATCGAATTCTTCTTCCAGCGCCATTACCAGTTCAACGGTATCCAAAGAGTCAGCGCCCAGGTCGTCGACGAAGGAGGCAGCGTTTTTAACGTCTTCCTCTTTAACACCCAGTTGTTCGATGATGATTTTCTTTACGCGTTCTTCGATGTTGCTCATGACCTGAATTTTCCTTTAAAAATACGCTATTGCGTCTGGTTGGGGTAGTGTATTCAATTGACGTGAGTTTGCAAGTAGCTTGCCGCTGGTCAAACCACGAAATTCGCCAAACTTCGGCGTATTATCGCAAATTTGAACAGATCTCACGACAAATTGATTACACCATGTACATCCCGCCATTAACATGCAGGGTTTCGCCGGTGATATAAGCAGCGTCATCAGACGCCAAGAATACCACAGCGGCAGCAATTTCTTTCGGATCACCCAAACGGGCGGCGGGCACCTGATTCATGATGCCGGCACGCTGTTCATCATTGAGGGCCTTGGTCATATCGGTCTCGATAAAACCGGGCGCCACCGCATTCACCGTGATACCACGGGATGCCACTTCACGGGCCAGCGACTTGGTGAAGCCAACCAGGCCTGCCTTGGCGGCAGCATAGTTGACCTGACCCGCATTGCCCATGGTTCCGACCACGGAACCTATGCTGATGATGCGGCCGTGACGCTTCTTCATCATGGCACGCAATACCGGCTTGCTCAGACGATACAGAGAGGTGAGATTGGTGTCGATGATCTCGTTCCACTCATCATCTTTCATCCGCATCAACAAGTTATCGCGAGTGATGCCCGCGTTGTTGATCAGGATGTCGATGTCGCCAAAGCGCGCCTTGATGGCGGCGAAGACGGCTTCGATGGATTCTGGGCTGGTCACATTCAGCGCCATGCCACAGCCTTGCTCGCCCAGGTAGGCACTGATGGCCTCGGCGCCGCTCTCGCTGGTCGCGGTCCCCACCACTTTCGCGCCACGGGCCGCAAAAGTTTCGGCAATCGCACGGCCGATGCCACGACTGGCACCGGTGACCAACACAACCTTATCGGTAAAACTCATGACTCGCTCCTGTTTACTTGATCTGGGCCAGCGCCTGCTCGAATGAGGCGGCATCGTTGGCATGGATACCTTCCACGCGCTTGTCGATGCGCTTGGCCAACCCGGTCAATACCTTGCCCGGTCCCATCTCGATCTCGAGGGTCACGCCATCGTTCGCCATCCGCTCGACCGTTTCGGTCCAGCGAACCGGGCTGAACAGCTGACGCACCAGGGCTTGCTTGATGGCGGCCGGATCCTGTTCACAGGATACGTCGACATTATTGATGACTGCGATGGTTGGAACCTTGATCTCGATCCCATCCAGCGCCGCTGCCAATTTTTCGGCGGCAGGTTGCATCAGGGCGCAATGAGACGGCACCGAGACCGGCAGCGGCAGTGCACGCTTGGCGCCGGACTCTTTCATCAGCAGGTTGGCACGCTCGACCGCTTCCTTATGACCGGCGATCACCACCTGGCCCGGGGAGTTGAAATTGACCGGGGAGACCACCTGACCCTGCGCCGCTTTCTCGCAGTTGGCGGCGATGGAGTCGTTGTCCAGACCTATGATGGCGGCCATGGCGCCGGTGCCTTCCGGCACGGCTTCCTGCATGGCCAAGCCACGCAGTTCGACCAGCTTGACCGCATCGGCGAAGTCCAGGGCACCGCTGCAGACCAGGGCGGAGTACTCGCCCAGGCTGTGACCGGCCATGACGGCGGGAGTGGCCCCACCCTGCTGCTGCCACAGCCGCCACAGGGCGACGGAGGCGGTCAGCAGCGCGGGTTGGGTGCGCCAGGTCTTGTTCAGATCCTCGGCAGGACCGTCGAGCACCAGGCTGAGCAGATCATAACCCAGGACCTGGCTCGCCTCGGCGAAGGTCTCTTTAATCACGACGTGTTGCTCGGCCAGCTCGGCCAGCATGCCGACGCTCTGGGAGCCTTGTCCAGGGAAGGCAATGGCAAATCGGGTCATCATTGATTCCTTTAAGGTAAGACGAAATCGCTATGCGGGCACCCGACATCCGGGCGCCGCGTGGTATCAGAGACGCACCAGCGCCGAACCCCAGGCAAAACCACCGCCGAAGGCTTCCAGCAGCACCAGCTGACCCGGTTTGATACGGCCATCCCGTACCCCTTCATCGAAGGCGATGGGTACGGAGGCGGCGGAGGTGTTGCCATGGCGATCCAGGGTCAGGATCACCTTGTCCAACCCCATGCCAAGCTTCCTGGCGGTGGCGTTGATGATGCGGAAATTGGCCTGATGTGGCACCAGCCAGTCGAGCTCGCTCGGATCGATGCCGGCAGCGGCCAGGGTCTCGGTCACGATCTCGCTCAGACGGGTAACCGCCACCTTGAACACGTCATTGCCCTTCATATACATGTAGGCTTCGAGCTCGGCGCCAGGCATGCCGCGACGGGGCTGCGGCAGCTTCAGCAGCTCGCCATAACGGCCGTCGGCGTGCAAGTGGGTCGACAGGATCCCCGGCGTCTCGCTGGCGCCCACGATCACGGCCCCTGCCCCATCCCCGAACAGGATGATGGTGCCGCGATCTTTCGGATCGCACATACGGGAGAGCACATCGGCCCCCACGACCAGCACATGGCGGGCCGCACCGGATTTGACGAACTGATCGGCGATGGCGAGGGCGTAAGTGAAACCGGCGCAGGCGGCGGCCACGTCAAAGGCCGGGATCCCCGGCACCCCGAGCAGCCCCTGCAGTTCACAGGCGGCGGCAGGGAAGGCATTTTCGGCACTGGTGGTGGCCAGCACTATCATGTCCAGATCGGCCGCCGTCAGGCCCGCCGCGTCCAGTGCCCGCAAGGCAGCCTGATGAGACAAGGTGGCGACGGTCTCGTCGGCCCCTGCGATGCGGCGTTCACGGATCCCGGTACGTTCCACGATCCATTCGTCACTGGTCTCAACCATCTGTTCAAGATCGGCGTTGGTACGCACCGAGCTCGGCAGGTAACTGCCAGTACCCAGAATTTTGCTATGCATAGAGTTCTTATAGGTCCCTGTCGGAAAAGACAGATTCAAGGCGATCTGCTATTTGCAATGGAAGCTGATGCTTGGCCTCTTGTGCGGCCAGCAGGATCGCATTACACAGAGCGCGCCGTTCGGCCCGCCCATGGCTTTTTACCACAATGCCGCGCAATCCTAACAGACTTGCGCCATTATACTGGTCGGGGTTCAGGTAAGAAAAACGCCGTTTGAACATAAATCCGGCGATCCGGCCAAGAAAACTGCGTTTCTTGCGGGGATATCCGGCCAGTTGGGCCATCATTCGCACCACCCCCTCGGCCGTCTTGAGCGCCACATTGCCGACGAAGCCATCGCAGACGATGACGTCACATTCACCGCTGAAGATCCTGTCTCCCTCGATGAAGCCGACAAAATTGAGCGCACTGCACTGCCGTAGCAGCTCAGCGCTGTGGCGCACCAGATCGTTGCCTTTTATCTCCTCCTCCCCCACGTTGAGCAGCGCCACCCGGGGTGAGGCGATCCCCTCGACCCGCTCCGCCACCACTGACCCCATCACCGCAAATTGCAGCAAGGTGTCGGCATCGCAGCTCACGTTCGCCCCCAGATCCAGCATTACGGTGCGTTTGCCACTCAGGGTTGGCAGCGCCTTGATCAGCGCAGGCCGATCGACACCGGGCAGGGATTTGAGCACACACTTGGCCATGGCCATCAGGGCGCCGGTATTGCCGGCGCTGACGCAGGCATCGGCCTCACCGGCCTTGACCAGATCCAGGACCACACGCATGGAGGAGTCTTTCAGGGTACGCAGCGCCACGATCGGTTTTTCGCCCATGCTCACCACCTGTGAAGCATGCACGATACGAACGCGGGGATGAGTCAGCAAGCCATGTTGCTGTAACAGGGAGGCGGTCTGGTGTTGGTCACCGACCAGAATAAGTTTGAGCTGAGGCAGAAGAGACAGTGCCTGCACGGCGGCAGGCACTGTTTCCGAGGGGCCAATATCTCCCCCCATTATGTCTAGCGCGACAGTTTGCGTAGACAAAGGCAATCCTTAAGCGATTACCTTTTTACCGCGGTAGAAACCATCGGCAGTCACGTGGTGACGACGATGGATTTCACCACTGGTCTGATCAACAGTCAGTGCTGCTGCGGTCAGTGCATCGTGGGAACGACGCATGCCACGCTTGGCGCGGGTTTTACGGTTCTGTTGTACGGCCATGGTAGGCTAACTCCTAAAAATTCACTTACGTTTGAGCTCTTCAAGAACTGCAAAGGGATTCGGCCGCTCATCAGCAGGTTCGATATCACCCCAAGTCATCTCCATGTTCCCTCGCGGGCAAACATCCATTGGATGCATTGCTACCTGAGGCAACGAGAGGATGAGTTCATCCTCCAGGATTTGATGAAGATCTATCTCGCCGTTTTCATCCAACTCAATGGGCTCATAAGCTTCCGGCAGTTCTTCCTCGTTTGTTTTTTCAAACAGCGGAGTGTAGATAAAATCAGCTTCACAAAGGTGTTCGAATGCCTCTCCACAACGTTGGCAAACCAGATTGACCTTGGCATGGGCAGTGCCTTTCATAACGGTCAAATGCTGGATATCTTTACCAAATTGCACAGTGACATCCACATCACTTCGCAAGCCTTCGGTTGACGCTTCCAATCTGGGCATCTGCGACTTTTCCACTATCCCGACATAGTCGAGTAGCTTCAAGGCATTACGGACTGGATCAACCTTAACGGGCAACTTCACCTTTTGCATAGGGCGCGAATATTATAGGTCCAACAAGGGATAGTCAAAGGAAAAAGTCCTTACCGCCGATGATTTTAACCGCACAGGTCCCCTGAATACAGGAACTTGTGTTCATCGGTGGCTGATTATGCCACAAACCTCGGGATCCCACACAGGATCCTGCACGATCCAGTGGCAACGCACTGGCAGGGGCATGCTGAGCGAGCAGATCCAGGCTGATACGGACGACCGCGCGGCCCTCCCCCTCGACTGAACCTGACGCACTGGTCAAAAAACACCCTTACAGCGCCGTGTGCTCTGTCTTAGGATAAGGGTGGATCTTATAAGGACATCATCTGGAGTGTGCCCATGAAAGGCCTGATCCCCTGGTCGTTCGCCCTGTTGCTGTCAGTTGGCAGCTTACTGCTACCCGCATTCGCCGAAGAGAAGGCCACCGGCCACTATTACTGGGAGCGCGAGGTCGAATCCTTCATTCCCTGCGGCTCGGACAACGCGTTCGGGGTGCTGGGCGAGAAAAGCGTGCTGCAACCCTTGCGGGACAAGGTCAGTAAACTGGGCGACCATCAGCCGATCTATGTCGAGGTAACCGGTCATTTCGAAGATAACGCCGACAGCGAGGGGGCCGCGGCAGATTACGACGGCCTCTATCGCATCGAGTCCGTGATCGCGAGCACTCCTGACAGCCCCGCCACCTGCCCCGTGCTGGTTATGGGTGACTGATCGCAACCGCACCTTCCTTTCCCCCTCAGGGAGTGGCAGGACAATGTTTACTGCCACCCAGCAGCTTCTTTTGAGACTTTGATCGGGGTTGCGCCTCCATTAATCGCCGGATGGCCTGAAAGCTGGCTAGCGCCGCCTTGACAGCCATCGGATTGACCAGCCAGCCCGGCAGGTTGTCGCCTGGGTTGGTATAGGTCTCCAGCCTGATCAGGGTAGAGCCATCCTGTTGTGGCAACGCTTCCCAGCGCCCGGCACTGGCCCGGATCCGCACCAGACCAGGACGCGCAGCCAAGGCATCCGGCTCGGCCCACACCTTGAGTTCCAGCCCGCAGTCGGCCCGTCTGCTCAGATGAGAACGGGTGATAAGCTCTCTGTCCTGTACCGGCCAGGGGGATTCCAGTCGGGTATAGACCAGATCGTCATCGGGGCCGGACCTTGCCAGCAGTCGTACCTCGCGACTCTGGGGCAACCACTCCCGATGACGCGCGGTGTTCCGCAGCACGGCCAGCAGCGCAGCGGGATCCGCCATGACTCTCATCTCCAGGCGCAGGGCCAGGAAGGGGGACGGGGGACGGGGCTGGGTCCAGAGCATCACCCCCACCTCACTCTGCTGGCGTTGCCACCCCTGCCCCCAGCTCGCCAGAGAGATCAGCATCAAGGCCAGCACTCCGTATCTAGTCATCGGTCTCTCCCGCCTCATTACCCTATGCTTATAGCCGTTTTTCCGGTGGTCTGTGAGACGACCTCTCCACGCCTCCGCTTGGCAGTGGGCAGTTATCGCCGGTACCGTCGGGTTGCGATGTCTCTGTTGATTTGTGCTGCTCGCCCCACATCGGTAGAATCAACCAATTGATTTATAGATGGATATCACCAGAATATGCGCACACACCTGATCCTCGCCTCCACTTCCCGCTATCGCAAGGCACTGCTGGAAAAGCTCGGCCTGCCGTTTCAATGCGCCTCCCCCGCCGTCGATGAAACCCCTCTGCCCGGGGAATCGGCCGAGGTGCTGGTTGCCCGGCTGGCTCATGCCAAGGCGAGCGCCATTGCCAGCCAGCATAAGCAGGGGCTGATCATCGGCTCGGATCAGGTGTGCGTGTGTGACGGCCGCATTCTCGGCAAGCCGGGTACGGTGGAAAAGGCGGTGGCGCAGCTGATGGCGGCACAGGGCAAGAGCGTCACCTTCTATACCGGCTTGTGCGTGCTGGATGCCGCAAGCGGTCAGGTTGAGCAGCTGGTCGAACCCTTCACCGTGCACTTTCGCTCCCTCGATGAGGCTGCGATCCGCCGTTATGTGGGGGCTGAGCTGCCGCTCGATTGCGCCGGCAGCTTCAAGTGCGAGGGGCTGGGCATAGTGTTGTTTAGGGGGCTGGAGGGGCGGGATCCCAATGCGCTGATCGGCCTCCCCCTCATCGGCCTGATCGAGCTGCTGGGTCTGCATGGTCTGGCCCTGCCCTAAGCCACGGCATGCGCCGAGATCAACAACGGGAGCCAAGGCTCCCGTTTTACGATGAGTAGATAAGCAGGCCGATCAACTCAGCTGTTGCCTCAGCGCCTCCATGGTATCGACGATGGCGACGGGATGATGCTCGGCCAACCGGGCCCTGTCGTGCACGCCCCAGGTCACGCCGAGGCGCGGCATCTGCAACGCCTCCGCCATCGCCATGTCGTGGACGGAATCCCCTATCATCAGCGCCTGATGAGGGGCCAGCCCCAGTTCATCCAGGATCTGCACCAGCATCAGGGGATCGGGCTTGGAGTTCGCCTCGTCCGCGCCACGGGTGGCGGCAAACAAGGGGCGCAGCCCCGTCTCGTCCAGTACCCTGTCCAGGCCACGGCGGGACTTGCCCGTGGCCACCGCCAACGCAATCCCCTGTGCGTGCCAGTGGTGCAGCAAGTCGCTGGCCCCGGCAAACAGCGGGCTCGGCGTGTCATCATGCAGGTAGTGATAGCGATAGCGGGCGATCAGGGCCTGAGCCCGCTCGCCGCCCTGGGGCAGGTTGAACAGTCGGGGCATGCCGACCTCGAGGCTGAGCCCGATGATCTGGTGCGTCTCCTGCGCCGTCGGCACAGGTTCGCCACAATCCCGTGCGGCCCCCTGCACACAGGCGACGATCCGGCCCACCGAATCCATCAGGGTACCGTCCCAGTCGAAGATGGCGAGCCGGATAGCCTTCATCAGCGCGCCAGCTTGTTCAGGAAGTTGTCGAGCTCGGGAGCGAGCGGCGCCTCCACCTGCATCTCGCGGCCATCGGCCGGATGGGTGAAGCTCAGCTTCCAGGCGTGCAAGAACAGCCGTTTCAAGCCCTGGGCACGCATCTTCTCGTCGAAGGCGGCTTCGCCATATTTGTCATCACAGGCGATGGGATGGCCGGCATGCTGGGTATGGACCCGGATCTGGTGGGTGCGGCCGGTGATGGGGCTGCATTCAACCAAGGTCGCCTCGGCAAATTGGCGGGCAATCCGGAAACGGGTTTCGGATGGCTTGCCGTCACTGTTGACTCGAACCACCCGCTCGCCGGATTGCAGATCGTTCTTGCGCAGCGGCGCATTGACCACCTTGACGTGGGACTGCCATTGGCCACGCACCAGCGCCAGATATTGCTTGCGCATGGTCTTGACCCGCAGCTGCTCGTGCAGGCTGCGCAGGGCACTGCGCTTCTTGGCAACCAGCAGTACGCCTGAGGTGTCGCGGTCGAGGCGGTGCACCAGCTCCAGGAAGCGAGCTTCCGGGCGCAGGGCTCGCAGCCCCTCGATGACCCCGAAGCTCAGGCCGCTGCCACCGTGCACGGCCATGCCGGACGGCTTGTTGAGCACTATCATGGCCTCGTCTTCAAACAGGATCTGGCTCTCCAGACGCTGGATGCTGCCGAGGTTGGCAGAGGGCAATTCGTTCTTCTCGGCAACGCGCACGGGCGGAACCCGCACCTCGTCACCTGGGCAGAGTTTGTATTCGGGTTTGATGCGCTTCTTGTTGACGCGCACCTCTCCTTTTCGAAGGATGCGATAAATCAGGCTCTTGGGGACGCCCTTTAACTGAGTCTTGAGAAAATTGTCGATGCGCTGCCCTTCATGCTCAGCTTCGATGGTGAGCAGCTGCACTTGTTGATGTATCTGTGTCATGGCGCGGATTTTAACACTGCCGGTGCCCCTTGGCTGCATGCTTTGTTAAAAAATGGCACCTTGCTATAAAAGTGGTTTAAATGGGATAATAAACAAGGTTTTGTCATTGTGTTCAAGCCTTGTACTAAGTGGCCAAAAATTATGCCACCCAATCCCGAAACACCGTGTATACAAGAACATGACGGTTCCCGGGTGCGAGGTACAACGCATGGAGAACGCAAACAGAACCGGTTTAATTGTCTCCACATCGGTATCCTTAATTCACGCCTTCTCGAGAAGGCAGAACCAGAGTGCCCTTAGTTTGCGCCTCATGCATGCCCCAACCGGGAGGTTGCCCAAGCATGCTGAAGACCCGAGGCCGGCACCGGCAGGACCCTGTGGAGGAATCAAAATGACAAAATAATGAGAACTCAATGAAAAGAATGCTAATCAACGCGACTCAGGAAGAGGAGTTGCGCGTAGCGCTGGTTGACGGACAACAGCTCTACGATTTGGATATTGAAAGTCCGGGACACGAGCAGAAGAAAGCGAACATTTACAAGGGTAAAATCACCCGCGTAGAACCCAGTCTCGAAGCTGCTTTTGTTGACTATGGCGCAGAGCGCCACGGTTTCCTGCCATTAAAGGAAATCGCCCGCAATTACTTCCCCTCCGGTTACTCCTATCAGGGTCGTCCCAACATCAAAGAAGTGATCCGCGAAGGTCAGGAAGTGATCGTCCAGATTGATAAGGAAGAGCGTGGCACCAAGGGTGCGGCCCTCACTACCTTTATCAGCCTGGCCGGCAGCTACCTGGTGCTGATGCCGAACAACCCCCGTGCCGGTGGTATCTCCCGTCGCATCGAGGGTGATGAAAGGACAGAACTGAAAGAAGCCCTGAGTGGCCTGACCGTGCCGGACGGCATGGGCCTCATCGTGCGCACCGCCGGTGTGGGTAAATCCCCGGAAGAGCTGGAATGGGACTTGAACGTTCTGCTCAACCACTGGGATTCCATCCACAAGGCGTCACAGAACCGCTCCGCTCCGGTGCTTATCCATCAGGAAAGCAACGTGATCGTGCGCGCCATCCGTGATTACCTGCGTCGCGATGTAGGCGAGATCCTGATCGACAATCCTGTTATCTTCGAGCGTGCCAAGTCTCACATCGAGCTGGTCCGTCCCGATTTTCTCAACCGCGTGAAGCTGTACAAGGGCGAAGTTGCTCTGTTCAATCACTTCCAGATCGAGAGCCAAATCGAGTCGGCCTTCCAGCGTGAAGTGCGTCTGCCCTCCGGCGGCAGCATCGTCATCGATCCGACCGAAGCGCTCACCTCCATCGATATCAACTCCTCCCGTGCCACCAAGGGCGGCGATATCGAAGAGACGGCGCTGCAGACCAACCTGGAAGCAGCCGACGAAATTGCCCGTCAATTGCGTCTGCGCGATCTGGGTGGCCTGATCGTCATCGACTTCATCGACATGACGCCGGTTCGCCATCAACGCGAAGTGGAAAACCGTCTGCGTGAAGCCGTGCACCAGGACAGAGCCCGCATCCAGCTGGGACGGATCTCCCGTTTCGGTCTGCTGGAGATGTCCCGTCAGCGTCTGCGCCCCTCCCTCAACGAGTCCAGCAGCCACATCTGCCCTCGCTGCCAGGGTCAGGGGGTGATCCGTGACAACGAATCACTGGCCTTGTCCATCCTGCGTCTCATCGAAGAAGAGGCTATGAAGGACAACACCGAGCAGGTTCATGCTCAGGTGCCGGTCGACGTAGCCGCCTATCTGCTCAACGAGAAGCGTACCGCCATCGCCAGTCTGGAACAGCGTAATGAAGTGCGTCTGTACATCATTCCGAACCAGCATCTGGAAACCCCGCACTACGAAGTGACCCGCATTCGTCAGAATGAAGTCCCGGAAGCGGCCAGCTACGAGCTGAAAACCGAGATTGCCAAGCCGGTCTACCAGCCGAAGCAGGCTCAGGTGATCGAGCGCGAGCAGCCGTTGCTGCAAGGCTTCGTGCAGGCTCCCCAACCCGCGCCTGTCGCGCCGGCTCCCGTCGCCGCGCCGGCACCGGTTGTCGCCGAAACGGGTCTGTTCGGCAAACTGTGCAAGGCCATCTCCGGTCTGTTCGGTTCCGACGCCGCCCCTAGCGATGTCAAGGCCCCTGCTGCCGAGAAGCCGGCCGTGCAACGGGAAGATCGCAAGGATGACGGTCACCGTCATCAGCGCGATGAGAACCGTGCCCGTGGTCAGCGTCCCCGTCGCGACGACAACCGCAGCAACCGCAACACTGCGGAAGCGGGTGAGAAGCGTGAAGGTACCGCCAACCGCGAGGGTGGCGAGAGCCGCAACCGTCGTCCGCGCAAAGAGCGCGAGCCGCGCCAGGAACGTGAAGTCCGTGGTGAAGCCCGCAGCGAACAGCGCATGGATCGTGAACCCCGTCAGGAGCGCGAGCCCCGTGGCGAAGCACGCACCGAACCGCGTGTGGATCGCGAACCTCGTGAGCCGCGTCAGGAACGTGAACCCCGCGCCCCGCGCCCGGCTCGCGAACCCCGTGCTCCGCGTGAACCTCGTGCCGAGGTGGTCGTTGAAGCGGTAGAAGCCGTTCAGCTTGATGCTGCCATCGTCAATGACGAGCCGCAGCAGGAGAAAGAGCAGAAGGTGGCCGAGCGCCGCGAACGTCGTCAACTGCGCAAGCAGGTTCGTGTCGATGTCGTCGCTGCCGATACCCCTGCCCTGCCGGTGGACGAGCTGGCGGATGACGTCGTCGAGACGCAGGCTGTGGCCGGTGAGCAAGAGGAGCAGACCGACGGTCAGCGCCGCTCTCGTCGTACCCCGCGCAGCCAGCGTATCGAAGGTCAGCGTCGCAAGCGCATCAACGAAGATGCACGTGGCCAGCGTGATGATGAGCCCCAGGCTGACGTTCAACTGACTGCGGCCGCTCAGGCGGATGCTGCTCAGGTGAAAGTGGAAGAGCCTGCGGTACCCGTCATCACCATCCCGAGCGCCGAAGCCGTTGCTGCCGCGCTGCAAGCCTCTGCCGCCCTGACCGAGCACGTGGTCGCGGAAGCCGTGGCGGAAGAAGCCCGTGAAAAGGCCGCTGCGACTGTGGTTGAGCCCGTCGTTGAACCAGTGGTTGCCCAGGCAGTCCAAGCCGTCGCCGAAACCGTTGCAGAGGTAGCACCCGTTGCCGAGCCGGTTGTGGCGGAAGTCGAAGTCGCTGCTGTCGTGGTCGTCGAAGAGGCGCCTATGGTTGAGGCCCCCATCGCCGAGGTTGCTCCTGCTCCTGTCGCCGTGGAAGTGGCACCTGTGGTCAGCACCGAAGCCGCACTGCCGGTTGAGGAAGTTGCAGCCGCCCCCGTCGCTGAGCCCGCACCAGTAGTCGCGGCTCAGGTCGAGACCGTTGCCAAGGCCGCCGTGGCTGCCCAGACCAAACCGGTCGATCAGGGTGCAGGTGTTCTGGCGCGAGCTCGCAAAGCCTCTGCGCCTATGGCGACACCGGCTGCGGCCCCTGCCCAGCCTGAGTCTGAGCAGCCGGTCGAGCAGGCACCGTTGGTTCGCAACGAAGTCGCCAGCTCTGGCCGTCACGCTGGCAGCACTGCTGCGGTCAACGTGGCAACCAGCCCGGCGGGTCGTCCCTGATCTGCTAGTTCGCTAGTCTGATAAAAAGAGCCACACCCTGTGTGGCTCTTTTTTTGCCTGGCTGCCGAGGGTATTCCACTCAGTAGATCCGTCTCCCCCAATCCTCTGTCTTTCTCTTCTTGGAGCTACTCTGCACCGGTATCACTGCTGAATGGTGCCTTGCCTGCAATCGGGATGTACATCAGCCCCGGTCATACAGTCGCTGCGGCCTGCTCTGCTCACGCGCGTCTTCCCGCGAGGTATCCGGCACACAGCCTCTCCCCACATAGGCGCCACCGCAGGATTAGCTCCATATCTCACTCCCTGTTCTTTCATTTAGCCTGCCCACAGGTGCTGACATATGGCGTTAGCCTCTCTGGCAGGATGATGACACGCGATATGCCCCATTGAACTGACACTCACTCCTCTTCCTGACGGCAGTACGCCCTTATCTGGATACGAGGCTGACGCCCATCCATCATCACCATATCTCAACGCTCAAGCACCATAGCGCAAGAGGAGCCAGCACTGAGTGCTCCTGCCCTTTCAGGCTCTTGTTGGGAGGTGATCCCTTGGCTTGGTGGCAGGGTTTTGCTGAGGGTGTTGATGGAGGTAAGGTCGGGGGTGTTTATCTGTGTACCACAAATAAAGTTTGATGGCATATAGTCTGATTCGATCACTAAGTAGCGCACACCATTGCTGATAAGCAGGCATGAAAAAAGGGCCCATTGGCCCTTCGTCATTCAATCAGGTTATCTGCTATCAGTTGCCAAACAGGCTGTTGCTGATAAGGAACAGGCCACCGGAGAGCAACATGGTCAGCGGCAGGGTCAGCACCCAGGCCAGCAGTATGGTCTTGATGGTCTGGCTCTGCAGCCCTGACTTGTTGGCTACCATGGTCCCCGCCACCGCGGAGGAGAGGATATGGGTGGTGGATACCGGCATGCCGGTCAGGCTGGCTACCCCGATGGAGGCCGCGGCCGTGATCTGGGCGGCAATCCCCTGGCTGTAAGTCATGCCGGAAGAGCCAATCTTCTCACCGACCGTGTAGACGATACGGCGCCAGCCCACCATGGTACCGCAACCCAGCGCCAGGGCGATGGAGACGATGACCCAGGTCGGTGCATATTCGGCCGTCGCGGTCAGATCCTTGCGCCATTTGGCCAGATCGGTCAGCTCCTTGGCCGGCAGCGGCAACTTGGAGACCTTGCGGGCGGTGTCGTCGATGCAGAGCAGCAGACGACGCACTTCGCGGCGGTCGGTCAAGTCCATCTCTTCATAGGTACGCACCTGACCGAGACGGTTATCCAGCGTGGCCATCGCCTCGAGTGCCTCACCGGCGGAGCAGTGTGTCATCAGCTCTTGCTGGGCATGCGCCGGCACGCTGAAGTTCACGACCTGGGACACCTGCTCATGGTTGCGCTGGTAGATCTCCAGGATGCGCTGGTTGGCGTCCTGGGTCCGATCCAGCTCGTAGGAGCGGCTGCTCATGTCCAGCGCGAAGTAGGCAGGTGCCATGCAGATCAGCACCAGCATCACCAGACCTATGCCCTTCTGGCCATCGTTGGAGCCATGCACGAAGCTCACGCCCATGGCGGAGCAAATCAAGGTCACACGGGCCCAGAATGGTGGATGCTTCTTGCCGTCCACCAGCAGACGCTCTTCCGGGGTTTTATGGATCTTGCTGCCCTGCCAGACGCGCTTCATGGCAAACAGCAACAAGGCGGCGATGATGAAACCCACGGTGGGAGAGATGATCAGGGAGAGCATGATGTCGATGGCTTTACCGACGTTGATCCCCTGCGTAAGAGGTTGGTGATTGAGCCAGGCATAGGCACCACCGACCCCCAGAATGGAACCGATCAAGGTGTGCGAGCTGGATGCCGGGATGCCGAAGAACCAGGTACCCAGGTTCCAGACGATGGCAGAGAACAGCAGGGAGAACACCATGATCAAACCCTGAGTGGAATCCATGCCGAGCAGCAGATCGATGGGCAACAGATGGACGATGGCGTATGCCACCCCCAATCCGCCCATCATGACCCCGGCAAAGTTGAACAGACCAGAAGCCACTACCGCCGTATGAGCGGGCATCGCCTTGGTATAGATAACCGTTGCTACCGCGTTGGCGGTATCGTGAAAGCCGTTGATGAATTCATAAGCCAGCACAAAAAAAACGGCCAATACCAAACCGATTGACCACCACAAACCCAAACCACTAAACATTTCAAACATAAAAACGAACCTGTTTATGAGTTGCGGCGGATTATGCCAGAAGGCTCGATGCGCCATACCCGTTGTTGAAATATTTCAGTAAGAAAAAAAAAGGGCATTCCGTCAGAAAATGTCTTAGGACCAGTGGGAATGCGCTTTGTCAGGGATTAATTAAACCCCTCCTCTCCCTTCTGGATAGGTTTCAATCAACCCCAATTCATCTATGTGAACCCGTTTTTTCGCTCTTTCCCCGCAACCGATTTTGCGGTTTCGCCCTGTGACGACGGCGGGAACCCCGACGCCAGGCATCATGGCATCTGACCAGAAAATGAAAAAAGGGTACCTGGGTACCCTCTACAAGCTAGCAGTATACGAGGCTCAATCAGTCCTGATTCATCCGACTGGCCACCGCCCCCTGCTGGCTCTTGTACTTGGCATTTTCCCGCTTGTTGTAAGGACGGGCGGCGGCGCCTGAGAGCATCTCGAAGTTGAGCGCGCCTATCTTCATCTTGGGGCGCAGCGCCAGCGGCAGCTTGCCGCCGTTGTAGAACTCCAGCACGATGCGACCTGACCAGCCCGGATCGATGCGGTGCGCGGTCACGTGCACCATCAGCCCCAGTCTGGCCAGGGAGGAGCGACCATCCAGCCAGCCGACGATATCGGCCGGCAGGGTGACGGATTCGTAGGTCACCGCCAGGGCCAGCTGACCCGGGTGCAGATAGAAGGCCTCACCGTCCGCAATGTGGATCTCGTCGCTCATCACCCGATCGATGGCATCGGCCATCTCGCTGCTCGGGCCGCTCAGGTCGATATAGGGGGCGGTGTGATCGCGGAACACCCGGAACTCGTTGCCGAGCAGCACATCGACGCTGACGCCACTGATCCGCTCAACACCGGGCCTCGGCTCAATGACGATCTTGCCTTCATCCAGATGGCGTTCGATATCGGTATCACAAAGACGCATTGGGCGACTCTCCTGCTAAATGATTCATTTAAAAAAGCCGGGCATCGCCCGGCTTGTAGCATCTTATCCGATCAACATGTGGCGAATGCGCGCCTTGAGCATGTCGATGGCGATGCGATTCTTGCCGCCGCGGGGCACTATCACATCGGCGTACTGCTTGGACGGGTCGATGAACTGCATGAACATCGGGCGCACCGTCTTCTGATACTGCTTGAGTACCGAGTCCATGGTCCGGCCGCGCTCTTGCACGTCGCGCACCAGCCGGCGCAACAGGCAGATGTCCAGCGGGGTATCCATGAAGATGGAGGCATCCATCAGCTCCCGCAGCCGGCTATCGGTCAGCAGCAGTATCCCTTCCAGGATGATGACCCGACGGGGGGCAAAGGCGGTCACCTCCGCCAGGCGGGTGTGTTCGGTATAGGAGTACTGGGGAATATCGACGGCTTCTCCGCGCACCAGCTGGCTCAGATGCTGCACCAGCAGATCATGATCCAGGGCATTGGGATGGTCATAGTTGGTCTTGACCCGCTCTTCCATGGTCAGGTGGGTCTGATCACGGTAGTAGCAATCCTCGGTGATCACACCAATCTGACCTGCGCCCAGTTCGGCCACCAGCTCTTCATAAATGGTTTGAGCGATAAGACTCTTGCCGGATGCGGATGCACCAGCAATACCGATGATCACACACGAATGTTGAGTATCAGACATTGAAAATACCTAAGGAGAAGAGCACTGGGGATTGTTTAAACCGATCCATTATATAAAAAAGGGTGAGCCATGCCCACCCCAAATCCATTGCAATCGGCCAACAGCCGATTATTCGTCCAGCGCCACCGTGTAGAGCGGGGTCGCAATCGGTTTACCGCTGAAATAGAGCTCAGCACTGACCCGGCGGGCCAGCTTGAGGTAAGCCTCAGCCAGATCCCCTTCCGGCGCACCGAACACGGTGGGAGTCCCATTGTCCATGTGCTGACGGATGTCGATGTGCAGCGGTAGCTGGCCAAGCAGTGCCACTTGATACTGCTCTGCCATCTTCTGGCCGCCGCCGGTCCCGAACAGCGCCTCATGATGACCGCAGGCGCTGCAGACGTGATAACTCATGTTCTCTATGATGCCGAGCACAGGTACATGCACCTTGTTGAACATGGCGATGCCCTTGCGTGCGTCCGCCAGCGCCACGTCCTGCGGCGTGGTGATGATCAGCGCCGCAGTGGTCGGCACCTGCTGGGCCAGGGTGAGCTGGATATCGCCGGTGCCCGGCGGCATGTCCACCACCAGATAATCCACCTCGCCCCAACGGGTCTCGTGCAGGATCTGCGCCAGCGCCTTGCTCGCCATGGGGCCGCGCCAGATGGTGGCATCCTGCTCGGCCACCAGGTAACCGATGCTGTTGCTCTTGAGGCCACAGGCCATCACCGGCTCCATGGTCTTGCCGTCGCGGCTGCCGGGACGTTCCTTGAGGGTGCCCATCATGGTCGGAATGGAGGGGCCATAGATGTCCGCATCCAGGATGGCGACCCGCGCGCCCTCCCTGCTCAGCGCCAGCGCCAGGTTGACGGCGGTGGTGGACTTGCCCACCCCGCCCTTGCCGGAGGCCACCACCAGGATGTTGCGAATACCCTGCACCGCCGCCAGTTGCTGGGCGCGGGGCATGCTCGCCACCTCGATGTCGCATTGCCAGTCGATGGCGGCGGTTCCCGTTGCGATGCGCAGGCGGGAATCGAAGTCTTGCTTAATCTGCTCAAACAGGGAGCGCCCGGCAAACGGCAGCACCAGCTTGATGGTCAGGCGCTGCTCATGATGCTCGATGGCACGCACGAAACCGGCCGCCACCAGATCTTTGCCCCACCCTGCCGGCTTAAATTCGGCAAGGATCTGTTTTACTGAATCAATCACCATTAACTCCCCATTATGTTGTCGTTATGCTGAGGTGAACGGTTACCGCACACAAATCAGTGGCTTGACTGCGGATCCGGGATGCCCTCTGCCGCGCCAGGCAAGGCCACAACCCTAGGCAGGCCGCCCCCAATTCGGGTAACATGCACGGCACTGTATCATCCCAACAGGCACATAAAGAACGTATTATGGCAACTGATCCTCGTACAATGCTGGTAACCTGCGCCCTCCCCTATGCCAATGGCTCCATCCATCTCGGTCACATGCTGGAACACATCCAGGCCGATATCTGGGTTCGTTATCAGCGAATGCGTGGCCATCAGGTGCATTTCGTCTGTGCCGACGATGCGCACGGCACCCCCATCATGCTCAAGGCGCAGCAGCTCGGGATCACCCCGGAAGCGATGATCGCGGCCGTGTCCGAAGAACATCAGACGGATTTCGCCGGCTTCAACATCAGCTTTGACAACTATCACTCCACCCACAGCGACGAGAACCGCGAGCTGGCGGGGCTGATCTACGGGCGCCTGAAAGAGGGCGACTTCATCAAGGGCCGTACCATCACCCAGCTGTTCGATCCGGAAAAGTCCATGTTCCTGCCGGACCGCTTCGTCAAGGGCACCTGCCCCAAGTGCAAGTCCCCCGAGCAATACGGTGACAACTGCGACGCTTGCGGTGCCACCTACAGCCCGACCGAGCTCATCGATCCGAAATCCGCCGTCTCGGGTGCGACCCCGGTGATGAAGGACTCAGAGCACTTCTTCTTCGACCTGCCCCAATTCGAAACCTGGCTCGCCGGCTGGGTACGTGGCTCCGGCGCCATCCAGGAAGAGATGGCCAACAAGATGCAGGAGTGGTTCGAGAGCGGCCTGCAGCAGTGGGATATCACCCGTGACGCCCCCTACTTCGGCTTCGAGATACCCAGCGCGCCGGGCAAGTACTTCTACGTCTGGCTGGATGCCCCCATCGGCTACATGGCGTCGTTCAAGAACCTGTGCAACAAGCGTGGCGACATCGATTTCGACAGCTACTGGAAGAAAGACTCCACCGCCGAGCTCTATCACTTCATCGGCAAGGACATCGCCTACTTCCACTGCCTGTTCTGGCCGGCCATGCTGGAAGGAGCGGGTTTCCGCCAGCCAACCAAGGTCAACGTGCACGGCTATGTGACCGTCAACGGCGCCAAGATGTCCAAGTCCAAGGGCACCTTCATCAAGGCGAGCACCTATCTCAAGCACCTGGATCCGGAATGCCTGCGTTACTACTACGCCGCCAAGCTCAACAGCCGCATCGACGATCTGGATCTGAACCTGGAAGACTTCGTCTCCCGCGTCAATGCCGATGTGGTCAACAAGCTGGTCAACCTGGCCTCCCGCAACGCCGGTTTCATCACCAAGCGCTTCGACGGCAAGCTGGCTGACAACTGCAGCGAACCCGAGCTCTACGCCGAGTTTGCCAACGCCAGCGCGTCTATTGCCGACGCCTACGAGGCCCGCGAGTTCAGCCGCGCCATTCGCGAGATCATGGCGCTGGCCGACAAGGCCAACCGCTACGTGGACGACAAGGCCCCCTGGGTCATCGCCAAGCAGGAAGGCGCGGATGCGCAGCTGCAGGACGTCTGCTCCGTCGGCATCAACCTGTTCCGGGTGCTGATGGCTTACTTGAAGCCCGTCATGCCGCTGCTGGCCGAGCGCACCGAAGCCTTCCTGGGTGAGACCCTCAGCTGGGAAGGAGTCGCCAAGCCGCTGACCAACCACCAGCTGGCCCCGTTCAAGGCGCTGTTCTCCCGCATCGAGCCCGCCAAGGTTGAGGCCATGATCGAAGCCTCCAAGGAAGATCTGGCCAAGGAGCAGGCACCCAAGGTGGCCGGTCCGCTGGCGGATGACCCCATCAGCCCGACCATCTCCTACGAGGACTTTGCCAAGATTGACCTGCGCGTGGCGCTGATCAAGAAGGCCGAAGCCGTGCCGGAAGCCGACAAGCTGCTCAAGCTGCAGCTGGATCTGGGCGGTGAGACCCGTCAGGTGTTCGCCGGCATCAAGTCTGCCTACAACCCGGAAGATCTGGAAGGCAAGCTGACCGTGATGGTGGCCAACCTGGCGCCGCGCAAGATGCGCTTCGGCATGTCCGAGGGCATGGTGCTGGCCGCAGGCCCGGGCGGCAAGGATCTCTGGATCCTGGAGCCCCAGGAAGGCGCCCAGCCCGGCATGCGCGTCAAGTAAGCGCGACCCGCACGCTGTAATCAACACGCTGCGATCAAGAAGAGAGGCCATTGGCCTCTCTTTTTTTATCTCTTCCTTTCTAGCCCTTCATTGCCACTGAACGGCCCCAGTCATCAGGCCGGGCGCAGCATCGCCATCCTGAGCCCGACCAGCTCCGCCTGCTGGCAATCGAGCTGCTGCAACTGGCAGTGCATCGCCGCCTCCAGCCGACGTAGCTGACGCTTGCGCTTGTCGCTGACCCGCTTGCGGCGCAGCCGTCTGAGCCATTGCCGACCGTCCTGCAGCTGACCGAGCCGCTCCTGCCACTCGATCAGCATGGCCAGCCAGGCCGGATCGCCGACCCCCTGCCCGACCAGCAGCTCCACCCCGTAGCGGGTCTGCTTGAGGATCAGCCGCAACCGATGCCAATGGCGCAACTGGCGCCG
Source organism: Aeromonas sp. sif2433 (assembly GCF_019218705.1). Lineage (NCBI taxonomy): Bacteria > Pseudomonadati > Pseudomonadota > Gammaproteobacteria > Aeromonadales > Aeromonadaceae > Aeromonas > Aeromonas sp. sif2433. Next base: position 141,577 of record NZ_JAHUXD010000006.1, on the reverse strand, counting down.
CTCGCTAGCGGTGGCATCCAGCGGCGCCGCCAGCCCGTCGGCCAGCCGCAGCACCAGCTGCAGTTGAAACAGTGGCAAGGGATTGAAGTCGGTGGGCACCTGGGCCAGGCGGCTGATCCAGCGCTCCAGGCGCACCGTCAACATGGGCACCCGGACTGGCGGCATGGGGACGGCCTTGCCGCCGAAGCGCTCCCCATACACCTGGGCATCCCGCAGGGCGGAGAGTCGACAGGTCGCGCGGTGCAGGCGCCGCTCCAGCCCGGGTTGGTGGATCAGGGGGCGCCACAGGGCGAGCAGCGCCAGCAGCCGGCGGGCCGCGATCCGGTAGGCGTGCACCTCGGCCACATCCGCCCGCTGGCGCAGGGCCAGGGTGGCCGCCCAATACTGATCGATGAGCCCGTGCGCCTGCTCCAGCCATGCCGTCTGTGGCATCCTCTCCATGCTCTTGCCTCCCTTCTGCTAGTTGGTATGAAAGCCGCTACCCGTGGGCGGCGCTGCCTTGGCACACTCCATTCGGGTCACAGTCGCCGTCCTGGGGCCGTGCTCCAGCCAGCCCAGCATCATCTGCACCCTCTGCTCGGGACCGGCGATCAGGATCTCGACCGAGCCATCCTCCAGATTGTAGGCATGACCCCGCAGCCCCAGTTGCAGAGCCCGCTCCCGGGTGAAGTAGCGAAATCCCACGCCCTGCACCTGGCCCCAGACCCGGACGACAAACGATTGCTCTCCCATTTTCGGCACCTTTCCCTTAAGAAATTTCCCTCCAAGGCGATAATGAGTGCGACACTCTTCCCTTGCAGGACGCAATATCATTATGAAAGAAGTAAAGTTTCGGTGGGTTGACCGTTATCTCATTCACCTCACAATCAGCGAAAAATTTCTCATCACCTTCTGGTGCCCCCTGCTGTTCATCGCCTTCCTCACCTGGTATCTGCTGGCCGACGGTCATGATCGGCAGATGCAGCTGCGGCTGGATCAGTTGCAGCAACGGGTCGAGACCACGGCGCAACTGGTGAGCCAGCAACCGACCCTCCGCCTGCCGGCCGAGCTCACCCTGAGCCAGAGCGCCAGCGGCGGCCTGAGCCAGCAAGGGGATCACTACAGCTTCAGCGCGAGCGCGGGTCAGGCCGGTTATGTCACCGGCACCCTGGATGCCAGCCACTACTCCCCGTGGGACGGGCAAGGCAAGACCCTCACCATCATCGCCGTGCTGGCCGCCCTGCTGGCCCTCATCACCCACTACCTGATGACCTTCGTGGCGGGGGCGCTCTACTCCACCAACAAGGCGCTGCAGACGGTGGCCGACGGGGATCTCACCTTCCGCCTCAACTTCTTCCCGGTGCGGGACGAGTTCTCCATCCTGGCCGGCAGCATAGACAGATTCACCGATCGCCAGCACAAGATAGTGCGCCTCGTGGATGAGTCCGCCGAGGCGCTGGCCATGGCCGCCGACGAGTTCCGCGAGCACGCCAGCGACGGGGAAACCCTGGCCCGTGCCCAGCGCCAGCACATGGACTCCCTGGCCGCCGCCATGGAGCAGATGTCCGCCGCGATCAGGGAAGTCGCCCGCAACGCCAACGACACCCTGCTGCAGACCCGCCAGTCCAGCGAGGAGGCCGCCAACGGCGCCGAGCGGGTGGCCCGCACCATCACGGCGATCCGTACCCTGGCCGATGAGATTGGCAATGCCTCGGGCGCCGTCGAGCGCTTGACCCACAACGCCAATCGCATCAACGAGGTGGTCAGCGTCATCAACGCCATCTCCCAGCAGACCAACCTGCTGGCGCTCAATGCCGCCATCGAGGCCGCCCGGGCCGGCGAGCAGGGTCGCGGTTTTGCGGTGGTGGCCGATGAGGTGCGCACCCTCGCCAGCCGCACCCAGCAGGCCACGGTGGAGATCCAGCAGATGATCGAGGAGCTGCAGGCCGGCACAGGCGCGCTCAACGACATCATGGAGAAGACCGTCGGCCGCGCCGCCAGCAGTCAGGCGCTCATCACCGAGGTGGGGCAGGACATCGACAAGCTGAGCAGCCACAGCGACGCGGTGCTGGAGATGAGCACCCAGATCGCCACCTCCAGCGAGGAGCAGAGCTCGGTCGCCGAGGAGATCACTCGCAACCTGGATCAGGTGCGCAACGAGGCCGGTCGGGTGGAAGAGTCGGCCAGCGCCTCGGTCGCCGGCACCTCAGGCCTCAAGGCCACCGCCACCGAGCTGAGTCAGGCGATGACGGGTCTGCGGATCTGAGGCTCGCCACCGCAAACGACAAGGCCATCCAACGGATGGCCTTTTTTATTGGCGCACATTTTATCGCCCTATAAAACGCCGGATGAAAAAAGGGACCCGAGGGTCCCTTTCTGCCTGCCGACTCAGCGCCCGAAGGGCCACCAGGACTTGTCGTTGTCCTGGATGTCGACCCGGGTCTCCTGCTGATCACCGGCCTGCGCCCCTTGCAGCCGCTGCAGGCTGACCCTGAACTGCTCGGTGGGCTCGACAAACCAGTCGTCGATGACCAGCACCTTGATGGACTTGACGCCGCCCTCACCGGCGGCCCAGCTCACGGATTGGCCGAACCAGGGCAGGAAGTCCAGCCCCCAGCGGGCGCTCAGGCCATCGAGTGCCAACTGGGCACGGGCGGGCTGACGCAGATCGCCGCTGCGCACCAGCGGGATCTCGACCAGCCAGTCACCCTCACTCACCTTGATGACGGGACTCTGCAGGGCGATGGTGGAGGGGGCCAGCTTGTCCTTGATGGTCACCAGGGTCTGATGCTGCTCCCCCAGGGTGGCGCCGCTGGCATCGTGCAGCACCAGGCTGAAGGTCTCATCCCCTTCGTTGCGGGTGTCGCTCAGGATGGGGATCTGCAGGCTCTTCTCCTCCTTGTCCCCGTCCGCCCAGTTCAGCACCCCGCTCTGCGGTGCCACGTCCTGGCCGTCGGCGCTGCCGTGCTGCACCCGCCAGCTGACGCTGGCGGCGCCATGGCTGCCGGCCAGCCGTTGCACCGCCAGGCTGAGGGTGTTGCCCTCCTCCACGCTGGCCGCGCTCTGGCTCAGGCCGAGCTCCCCGGTCGGCGGCAGCGGGTACTGGATGGCCACCAGCACGGGATCGTGATCCGAGGCGCTGAACGGCCCCTCGGACTTGGTCAGCTGACCCGAAAACTTACTGCCGTACTCGAAGAAGTTGCTCTCGGCCGAGTTGATGTGCCAATCCTCGATGCCGATCACCTTGCTCACCAGACCCGGGCTCGCCAGGGCGTGATCCAGATTGCCCAGCTCCCCCTCATAGCTGTAGGAGTAGGTATCTGTGCCGTGGAACTGGGTGTTGAGGTTGACCAACCCGGCCCCTTTGCCCACCGCGCCCGGCTGCTCCTCATAGGGCTGGCCGGCCAGCTGGGTGAAGCCGGCGCTCATGATCTGGCGGCTCTGGGCGGCCGGATCATAGTCGGTCAGCACCCGCACCGGATCCTCCATCCCGTAGGCGTTGAGATCCCCGATCACCAGCAGATCCCCCGCCTCCTGCTTGAGTCGCTCCCCCAGCACTTTCGCGGCGGAGACCCGCAGCGCGTTGCAGTGCCCCTGCCCATCCAGGGGATCGGCGCTGGCATAGTCGGGATAGTCCTCGTAGCAGGCCGATCCCTTGGACTTGAGGTGGTTGACCACCAGGGTCAGCGGCGCATCCCCCTTGGGTGAGCGGAAGCGCTGCATCAGGGAGTCGCGCATGCCCTGCCGGATGCTGACCGGCTTGCCTGCGCCGTCGACGGCCTCGGCCACCTGCACCGGCAGCGGAATCAGCTGAGCGCCGCCCTCCAGGTTCACCTTGGCGGGCCGGTAGATGAGCCCCACCGTGATGGCGTCCGTGCCCATGGGCTGGCCATCCGGCGAGGCCACCCAGGCGTAGTGATCCTGCTCGTCCGGCAGGGCGGCGTTGAGGGCCCCCACCAGATTGGCGATGGCGGAGTTCTCCCCATAGCCGTTGTTCTCTATCTCCATCAGCCCGACCACATCGGCGTTGAGCCGGGTGATGGCGCTGACGATCTTGGTGCGCTGCAACTCGAACTCGGCCACCGTCAGGGCGCCTCGGTTGCTGCCGGTCGGGTTGGCATCGCCCCCCACCACTGTGGTGAAGAAGTTGAGCACGTTGAAGCTCGCCACCCGCAGATCCCCCGCAGCGGCCAGCTCAGGGGTCTGCACCCTATCCCAGCCGCGGTGATCCACGTCCGCCGGGGTGATCCTGTTGTCCGCCACCAGCCGGTAGAAATCATAGGAGTAGCCGATGGCCCCTTCCAGGTTGCTCAGCCGATCGCCGGTGCGCAGATAGCCCTGCTCGGCATCGAAGGCGGGATACCAGGGCAGGACGCCATCCGGCGCCTTGGCATCGGTCTCGACCACCAGCTGATTCAGCCGATTGCGCTCGGCCCACTGGCTCGCCTGCTCGCTCATGGCCGGGAATTTCTGGGTCGACTTGATGAGCGGCGCGCCGTAGGCCAGCACCAGGTTGTTGCGCTTGCCATCGTAGTCGAAGCTGAAGTTGCGGGTGACCACCAGGCTGGACTCGGGCACCAGCCGCACCCGCATCCCCTCGTGGCGCTCCAGCAGGGTGGTCAGGCTCTCGCCCGCCGTCGCTACCAGATCCACAGCCGGCACCAAGCCCACCATGGGCTGGGTCACCGTCAGGGCGTCGGCGCTGAGCTGGGTCTGGTTGTAATACTCCTTCACCTTGCCGGAGACACACACCTCGGCCCCGGGCACCAGCCCGCTGGTCTGGCTGCTCTGCACGAACAGGCCATCGGAGCTGGCGGGATCGCCGTCCCCTTGTGTGTCCTGAATGAAGAAGCCCTTGTAGAGGCCGCTCACGACCTGGGTCACCACCCCGCGGGTGGCATGGGCGGTCTCGGATTCGAACTTGCCGGCCGGCACCAGCGGGCTGCGATCGCCCGAGCCTTGAATGGCCGGTACGGAGATCAGCTCGTCCACCGGACAGGCGAAGACCGGCGGCTCTGTGCCATCGCAGCTCTGCTCGCCGCTGCAACCCAGGCCGCTCACCTCATCCCGGGCGAAGCCCTGGTATTCCGCCGCCGGGTCGAAGGCGGCCTCGGCCCCGGTGCGCCCCAGGTTGACGCTGGCCTTGCGCCGCAGCGTCATGTCCAGGGTCGAGACGGCGCCGGACACCCAGGCGGTGCCGGGATCCACCCCGATCTGACCCAGGCTGTCGACTATCTCGTCCCCCCGATAGAGCACCAGCCCATCGTCGCCGTTGAACACCAGGTTGCCGCTGAGCTGGTTGGCCTTGGCCAGGGTGGCGGCCAGCGCCGAGGGGTGGGCCAGCACCAGGCTGGCGCCGGGGGCCAGGGTCCCTTGCAGGGGCAGGCTGTTGGTCGGTCCCGCCGCCAGGGTGCGGCCGTTGGCGTAAAGGGCCAGCCGGTATTGACCGAGATCGACCGCGCTGGCGCCGAGATTGCTCAGCTCCACCGCCTTGTTGTTGCCGGATCCTTCCAGATATTCGGTGATGAGCAGCTGTGCCTGCACCTGTCCAGACAATGCCAGCCCGATCGAGAGCGCCAGCAGAGAGTGTCTTCCTGACATGTTAAGCCTTCCTTTCTTGTTTATTGTTGCCAGTGATATTGGGCGACCCTGAGGCCGCAGCACCTTGTTAGCTGCCGCAGGCAAGAGCCAGACGGCGCACATACTCTGCCCGCTTTTCCCGGCTCACACCGCGAGCTGGCTAACAATTGCAGAAGTTTGTTGCCGGCAAGTGACAGATAAGGTTCAGGTTTATCGAGTTGTTTAACATTGGCGGCGCGTCAGGGCGGGCGAGGCGCAGGGCGGGCCCACGAAAGCCGTGGGGCAAGGCTGGCTTAAGGCCTCCTTTAACACTAGAATGTGCCCCCTCCTCTTCCTGGCATCGGCAAACACCCATGAGCACATACATCTATCTCGTCAAAGGCCGCGAAAAATCCCTGCTGCGCCGTCACCCCTGGATCTTCTCCAAGGGGATCGACAAGGTGCAGGGCAACCCCATCGATGGCGACACCGTCGAGATCTACAGCAACGATGGCAAGTGGCTCGCCCGTGGCTCCTGGTCCGGCAGCTCCCAGATCCGGGCCAGGGTCTGGACCTTCGATAAAGAGGAGACCATCGATCTGGACTTCTTTATCCGCCGCCTCAAATATGCCCAGGAATCCCGGGATCCGCTGATCAAGCGTCAGGGTCTCACCGGCTATCGCCTGTGCGCCGCCGAGTCGGACGGCCTGCCGGGCCTGACCATAGATCGCTACGCCAACTTCCTGGTGTGCCAGATCCTCTCCGCCGGGGCCGAGTTCCAGCGCGAGCTGATCACCCAGGCGCTGCGTACCCTCTACCCCGAGTGCAACATCTATGAGCGCTCCGACGTGGCGGTACGCAAGAAAGAGGGCCTGCAGGAGCGCACCGGCGTCATCCATGGCGAGGCCCCGACCGAGCCGGTGATGATCGAAGAGAACGACGGCGTCAAGATCCTGGTGGACATCCGCAATGGTCACAAGACCGGCTTCTATCTGGATCAGCGCGACAACCGCCAGGCGGTGGCCAAGTACGCCGAAGGCAAGCGGGTGCTCAACTGCTTCTGCTACACCGGTGGCTTCGGCATCTACGCCCTCAAGGGCGGCGCCCGTGAGGTGGTCAACGTCGATCTCTCCCAGAACGCGCTGGACATGGCCCGCCAGAACGCCGAGCTGAACGGGCTGGATGTCTCCAACACCCAGTTCGTCCGCCACGACGTGTTCAAGCTGCTGCGCGAATACCGCGAGAAGGGCGAGAAGTTCGATGTCATCGTGCTGGACCCGCCCAAGTTTGCCGAGAGCAAGGCCCAGTTGCTGGGTGCCTGCCGTGGCTACAAGGACATCAACATGCTGGCGTTCCAGCTGCTGGCGCCGGGTGGCGTGCTGCTGACCTACTCCTGCTCCGGCCTGATGGAGCAGAGCCTGTTCCAGAAGATAGTGGCCGATGCCGCGCTGGACGCCGGCCGCGATGCCCAGATCCTGGAGCTCTTGTCCCAGGCCTCCGATCACCCCATCGGCACCGCCTATCCGGAAGGCTTCTACCTGAAGGGGCTGGCGGTGCGCGCCCGCTAAGCCGCAGCGACCGCAGGGCTCTCTTTGCCAGTAAAGGGAGACCTACCGTGTCACAGAAAAGGCCCGCTATCGCTAGCGGGCCTTTTGTTTGCGCCCTTCCACGGCAAGAGATAACGAGGGTCACGCTGACCAAGGGGCTTGCCACAGATACCCATCGAATCGCCCTACCTTCACTGCCAACCGTTGGGCTTGGGGAACTCAGCCCCCAACGGCAGGAGAGAGTTGCGCTCTTGTCTATGCAAAAAAACTGCGTATTCAATCGCTGATATTGAAAATTCCCCGGGGAAATATCGGCAATATTTTCATAAAAATCCATTTTCATGCATAAAGCATTGTGTTTCCCCTGCTGATACCGTCGCCCCCCTGCGCGCTTGCTGCTGCCTGGGTCGACAAGACGCCGAGCCTGTGAGGACAGCCTGCCACCGCCCTGTTCAGTCACGATCCGGCGCCCCCAGCGGGAAGTAGTGGCGAAATGGCCGCGCCTCGTCCACCGCCCGGGCGACCGAGGGCCGACTCAGCAGACGGGCACGGTAGGCCCGCAGCCTGGCGTGAACGGGCGGGATCTCATGGGCCCAATCCGCATAGAAGAGCGAGGGAGCGGCAGAGCAGTCCGCCAGGGTGAAGGCATCACCGGCGATCCAGCGGCGCCCTTCGAGCCGCTCGTCGAGCCAGGGGTAGATACTGTCCAGTATCTCGCGGGCCTCCGCCACCCCATGGCTGTCGCGCTCAGACTCTGGCCGCAGCTGGTCCAGTACCACCTTCTGCATCGGGGTCATCACATAGCTGTCGAACAGGCGATCGAGCATGCGCACCTTGATGCCCGCATCACCGGCCGGGATCAGGCACTGGGGGCCGGGATAATGGCACTGGAGATACTCGATGATGGTGCTGCTCTCGAGCACGGTGCGCTTGCCATCCTGCAGGACGGGGAAGCGCTTGAGGGGCCAGAGGGCCGCCAGTTCGGCGTTGGCCTGGGGATCCTCCAGGTTGCGATAGTCAAACGGCAGGGCGTTCTCGTAGAGGGCGATCAGCACCTTCTGGCAGTAGGACGAGAAAGGGTGGGCATAGAGTTTCATGACAAGGCTGCTCCGCTTCGGTGGGTGACAACCCAGTCTATCCCCATCCTTCGGCGCCTGCCGCCCGCCGACTTGCCAGGTGTGCCGAACCAGCCGTCGCGCCCCTAGCGCCTGATGGCGAGCACCAGCACCCCAACCGCAATCAGGCCGATGCCCAGCCACTCCCGCGGTGCGGGTCGCTCGCCGAGGAAGAGGCAGGCGAAGAGCACCACCAACACCAGGCTGAACTTGTCGATCGGTGCGACCTGGGAGGCCTCCCCCAGCTGCAGGGCCCGAAAGTAGCAGAGCCAGGAGGCCCCGGTCGCCAGCGCCGACAGGCCGAGGAACAGCCAGCTGTGGCCAGACAGCTGCAGCGGGTTGCTCCACTGGTGGCTGAGCCCGATGTAACAACCGAGCACCAGCAAGATCATGGCGGTGCGGATCAGGGTCGCCAGATCCGAGTTGATATGCTGCACCCCCAGCTTGGCGAAGATGGCGGTCAGGGCGGCGAAGATGGCCGATAACAGGGCCCAGGAGAACCAGCTCAGGCTCATGGCGCTTACCTTGCGAGAAAGGGATGCCTAAGTTGTAGCAGAGCCGCTCCCGGCCATCAGGGCCACGGCGGCGCCTGTGCGCCTCCCCCGCGCGCATTCATCTCAATTGCGGTTCGGATCCCGCACTCGCTTTGTGGCATAATGCCCCGTCCCGTGGCCCTTGGTGGCGCTGCTGTGGGGTCCCTGCCCCCGGCGCCCCGTCCGACTCGACGGCCCATTCAGCGGTCCGCCCGCTATGCCAGCCAAGGTCACCCGTTTTCTGCGATCTATCCGTACCGTGATGGCCGCGCCGTTCTCGAGCAGCGTCGCACCAGCCTGAACGAGCTTGAACCAAGAGGGGTAAGTATGTCTTCCATTCGTCTGACCCAATACAGCCATGGCGCTGGCTGCGGCTGTAAAATCTCCCCCAAGGTGCTCGACACCATTCTCAAGAGCCAGATCCCGGGGTTCGACGATCCGACCCTGGTGGTGGGCAACAGCAGCAAGGATGACGCCGCCGTGGTGGACATCGGCAACGGTCAGGGCATCGTCTCCACCACCGACTTCTTCATGCCCATCGTCGACGATCCCTTCACCTTCGGCCGCATCGCCGCCACCAACGCCATCAGCGACATCTATGCCATGGGTGGCAAGCCCATCGTCGCCATCGCCATCCTCGGCTGGCCCATCAACACCTTGGCCCCGGAAGTGGCCCAGCAGGTGATCGACGGCGGCCGCCAGGTGTGTCACGAGGCGGGGATCTCCCTGGCCGGCGGCCACAGCATCGACGCCCCCGAGCCCATCTTCGGCCTGGCGGTGACCGGCATAGTGCCGCTCGATGCCATCAAACAGAACGACACCGCCAAGGTCGGCGATGTGCTCTATCTGACCAAACCGCTCGGCATCGGCATCCTCACCACGGCCCAGAAGAAGGGCAAGCTCAAGCCCGAGCACGAGCAGCTGGCCCCGGACGCCATGTGCACCCTCAACAAGATCGGCCAACAGTTCGCAGCCTTGCCGGGGGTTCACGCCATGACAGATGTGACCGGCTTCGGTCTGGCCGGCCACCTGCTGGAGATGTGCGAAGGCTCCAAGCTGTGCGCCCGCCTCGAGTTCGGGGCGCTGCCGCTGCTGGACGAGGTGGATTACTACCTGGCCGAGGGCTGCGTGCCCGGCGGCACCCTGCGCAACCACGACTCCTATGGTCACAAGCTCGATGCCATGGACGATCGCACCCGCAACATCATGTGCGATCCCCAGACCAGCGGCGGCCTGCTGGTGGCCGTCGGCAAGGAGAGCGAAGCCGAGCTGCTGAGCATCGCCGCCGATGCCGGCCTCAGCCTCTCCCCCATCGGCGTGATGAAGGCACGGGATGGCGAGCGCTTTATCGAGGTCATCCAATGAGTTCATCGCGATTTGCCGCCAACATCGATCTGGCCCAGGCCTTGCGGGGTGATGCGCGATGAGTGAACTGCCACTCGCCACGGACCTGGCCGGGATCTTCTTGCAGGATGTGCCGCTCATCGACCTGCGCGCCCCCATCGAATTCAAGGAGGGCGCCTTCCCCACTGCCGTCAGCCTGCCGCTGATGACGGACGAGGAGCGCGCCAAGGTGGGCACCTGTTTCAAGCAGCAGGGCCAGGCCGCCGCCATCGCACTTGGCCACAAGCTGGTGGGCGGCGCGGTGCGCGCCGAACGCCTCGAGGGCTGGCTGGCCCAGTTGCGCCAGCAGCCCGATGCCCTGCTCTACTGTTTCCGTGGCGGCCTGCGCTCGCAGACGGTGCAGCAGTGGCTGCATGAGGCCGGCGTCACCCGTCCGCGGGTGGCCGGGGGCTACAAGGAGCTGCGCCGCTTCTTGATCGACACCCAGGACCGGGCCGCGACCGAGTGCCACTGGACAGTGCTGACCGGTATGACCGGCTCCGGCAAGACCCATATGCTGGGCCAGGTTGCCCAGGCGGTGGATCTGGAGGGGCACGCCCATCACAGGGGCTCCTCCTTCGGCCAGCTGCCGGGCGGCCAGCCCAGCAACATCAACTTCGAGAACAAGATCGCCATCGAGCTGCTCAAGCGCCGTCACCGGGGCGAGCACGCCTTCGTGGTGGAGGACGAGAGCCGCCTCATCGGCCGCTGTGCCCTGCCCCATAGCCTCTATGAGGCCATGTGCCAGGCACCGCTGGTGGTGGTGGATGTGCCGCAAGAGGAGCGGGCCGAGCAGATCCGGGTCGATTACGTGCAGGATCTCTGGCAGCGCTACCAGGAGATGTATGGCGCCGAGGAGGGCTGGCCGCTGTTTGCCGGCTACCTGACCGATGCCCTGGCGCGCCTCAAGAAGCGGCTCGGGGACAGGGACCATCGCGAGCTGGATCAGCTGATGCAAGCGGCCCTCCTCGAGCAGGCCGGCAGCGGCCACACCGAGCTGCACCTGGCCTGGATCCGCCTGTTGCTGACCCGCTACTACGATCCCATGTATCTCTATCAGCTCAACAACAAACGGGAGCGGATCCGCTTTCGGGGCGACAAGCAGGCCTGCCTCGCCTTCTTTGCCGAGCAGCAGGCCGCAGAGGCCAATCAGGAGACCCCAGCATGTTGAAATTCGAGGTGATCCCGGTCACCCCTTTCGCCCAGAACTGCTCCCTCATCTGGTGCGACGAGACCCGCCAGGCGGCGCTGATCGATCCCGGTGGTGAGACAGACAAGCTGCTGGCGGCCATCGCCCGGCACAACCTGGTATTGGAGAAGATCATCCTGACCCACGGTCATCTGGATCACGTGGGGGGCGCCGACCAACTGCGCGAGCAGAGCGGGGTCAAGATCATCGGTCCCCACAAGGAAGACGCCTTCTGGCTCGACATGCTGCCCCAGCAGAGCCAGATGTTCGGTTTTCCCCACACCCCCGCCTTCAGCCCGGACGGCTGGCTGGCGCAGGGCGACAAGGTGACTGTCGGTAACTGCGAGCTGGAGGTCTATTTCTGCCCCGGCCACACCCCGGGCCATGTGGTGTTGCTCAGCCAGGCCGAGCGGCTCGCCTGGGTCGGCGATGTGCTGTTCGCCGGCGGCATCGGCCGCACCGACTTTCCCCGTGGCGATCACGGCACCCTCATTCGCTCGATCACCGAGACCCTGCTGCCCCTTGGCGATGACATCGTCTTCGTGCCGGGCCACGGTCCCAGCTCCACCTTCGGTCGCGAGCGGGTCAGCAATCCCTACCTCACCCAGCCGGTCTGGTAGAGAGGCAGACGACAAGGGCGACCCGCGGGTCGCCCTTTTTCATGGCAGCAGCAAGCGTGCCAGAATGCAAAAAGCCACTCCGGAGAGTGGCTTCTTAATTCAACCGGATCGACGCGATTAGACGCGAACGAAGTCCAGGTGAACCAGCTTGTAACGTACCGGGTGACGCTGGATAGCCTTCACTTTTACGTTAACTTCTTCGCCGTTGATGACCATGGTCAGTACGGACTCGTAGAATTCCGGCTTTTCTTGGGCCAGTACTACTTTTTTGTGGTCCAGGGTGATGGACAGAGCTTCTTTGCCTGCACCGTAGATGATGGCAGGAACTTGGTCAGCGTGACGCAGGCGGCGGCTCGCACCTTTCCCCAGGTCAGAACGGACTTCAGCTTGGAATACGAAAGACATAGTGGTTATCTCTTTTAAGATGAATTTATGGTGTTGACTGCGACCGGTCAGCACCTCGCAAAACGAGCGCGAATACTAGCATGGGGTCATAGCGGATACAAGCCGCGAACCGTGCGGGATCCGCCGAGCCTTCCCATCAGACGAACTGTCGCGGCGGAGGACTCTGGGCGATCAGTGCCCCTGCTCCAGCCGGGCAAACTGTTGCTGGCGCTGAGCAGGGCTCATGGCATCGAACTGGGCCAGGGTCTCGGCCCGCGGGCAGTAGAGGCTCTGGCCGGCCCGCACCTGGATCCCCTTGCCCATGCTGGTCCGGTTCTCCGCCACCAGCGCCAGCAGATAGCTGTAGGTATCGGCCCCGGCCTGGGCTCCCTGCCCCACCAGCTGGCTCGCGATGCGCCAGAGGGTCTCCCCCGCCACCACCTGATGGCAGAGCCGCGACTCGCCTCCCGCCGCCGGCGCAGACAGGGTCAGGGTGGTCGCCTCGACCAGCTGGCTGACGGCCGCGATCTGCACTGCAGTGGCCCGCTCGGACGCCTGCGCGCCCAGGGCGCCATGGCGCATCAGGCTGGCCAGCAGGGGCTCGGTCTGTGTCGTCCGACTCCTTGCCGCGTCCATTCCCGGCAGCGAGAACTCGGCGATAAAGGGGGCACTGCTCCCCTCATCCCATGACGAGGGCGCACTGGCGAGTTGACTGACCGCTTGATGGGGCGCCATGCCATAGGCCATCTCGTCGATGCGCTTGAGGCGCGCCAGATACGCCTTGGAGAGCTGGGCCTCCCCCTCGAATAGATCGAAGGGGGGCACCAGCCGGGCGGGGAACAGGACTTGCCAATGGCCGTTCTTCTTCTTCTGTTCCAGCGGCGGGAACTGGTTGCCCCGCCAGGCCACGAAGATGGGGGGCACGGCACGGTGCAGCGGATAGTACTCCGGATTGAGCTGCACCCAGGTTTGCTCCGCAATGGGTTGATAGCCGCTGATGTTGACCAGCGCCACTCCTAACCAGATCCCCAGCATCACCACCTCCCCTCGCTCTCTTCGCCCAAGCATTCCGTCACATTATGGCGCAGAAAAACAGCCACATAGCAACTTAGCATTGGGCTATCGCATTCAAGACCCGCTTGTCGGAGACCGGATAAGGGGTCCCCAGCTGCTGGGCGAAGAAGGAGACCCGCAGCTCCTCGATCATCCAGCGGATGTTGGCCACCTCGGCCGGGATCGGCTGGGATTTCGGGATCTTGGCGAGCAGCGCCTTGTAGTCGGCCTCGACGCTCTGCACCTTGAGCATGTAGACCCGGTCGCGATTGGGATCGATGGCCAGCTTCTCCATCCGCCGCTCGATGGCGCGCAGGTAGCGCAGCAGATCCGGCAGCCGCTGCCAGCCAGTCTCGGTCACGAACCCCTTGTGGATGAGCTTGTCGAGCTGCAACTGGATGTCGGACATGGCGAAGGCGGTATCGAGCTGCATCTTGCCCTTGAGCCGTTTCTTGATCTCGTGGGACAGGGTCAGCACGGTTTCCACCTGACTCGCGACCTCCACCACGGCGTCATTGAGCTCGGCGCGCACGAACTCCTTGAGCGCCTCGAAGCCCGCCTCGTCCCAGGCCAGGCCGCCGTGGCGCTCGATCAGCTTGTCGCAGCCGCAGGCGATGCAGTCATCAATCAGCTCCGCCACCTTGCCGAAGGGGTTGAAGTAGAGGCCGAGCTTGGCCTTGTTCGGCAGCTTCTCCTGCAGGTACTTGATGGGGGATGGCACCCCCAGCAGGATCAGCCGACGCTGGCCGCTCCACATCAGCTGCTGCTGGGCCACCGGGCTCTCCACCAGCTGGATCGCGACCGAGTCTTTCTGATCGACCAAAGCCGGATAGGCCTTCACCTCGAAGCCGCCGCGCTTCTGGCTGTACTCCTTCGGCAGCTCGCCAAAGCTCCACAGGGTGAGGCCGGACTGCTCGATGTCGTCATCCGCCACCTGGGACAGGGTCTCCTGCACCTTGCCACGCAGGGATTCCTTCAGCGCCTCCAGATCCTTGCCCTCCGCGATGGGCTTGTGCTTGTCATCCAGCACCCGGAAGGTGAGTTTCAGGTGATCGGGCACCGCCGACCAATCCCAGGCCTCGCGCGGCACAGTCACCCCTGTCATGCGCCGCAGCTGGCGCTCCATCTCGTCCAGCAGCGGCCCCTGCTCGGGGTTGATGCTGGCGAGCAGCGCATCGGCATAGTTGGGGGCCGGCACGAAGTTCTTGCGCATCGGCTTTGGCATCGACTTGATCAGCGCCACCAGCAGCTCGTGACGCAGGCCGGGGATCAGCCACTCGAAGCCTTTCACCTCCACCTGGTTGAGCAGCGGCAGCGGGATGTGCAGGGTGACACCGTCCGCCGCCTCCCCAGGCTCGAACTGGTAGCTCAGCTTGAGCTTGAGCCGCCCCTGCTGCCAGAAGTTCGGGTAGTCGAGATCGCTGATGTGGGCCGCATCCCCCTTCATCAGCATCTCCCGCTCGAAGTTGAGCAGCTCGGGATCCTGCTTCTGCGCCTCCTTCCACCACTTGTCGAAGTGACGGCTGGAGATCACCTCCTGGGGCAAGCGGGCGTCGTAGAAGCGGAACAGGTCCTCGTCATCCACCAGGATGTCGCGCCGGCGCGACTTGTGCTCCAGCGCCTCCACCTCGGCCAGCAGCTTGCGGTTTTCGCCGAAGAAGCGATGGCGGGTCTCGAAGTCCCCCTCCACCAGGGCGCGGCGAATGAACAGCTCGCGGCACAGGACGGGATCCAGGGTGCTGAAGTTGATGAGCCGCTCGTTGACCAGGGTCAGGCCATAGAGGGTCACCTTCTCCTTGGCCATGACGGCGCCGTTCTTCTTCGACCAGTGCGGGTCGCTGTGATGCAGCTTGATGAGGTGACCGGCCAGCGGCTCCACCCACTCGGGCTCGATGCGACCGTTGATGCGGGCATAGAGGCGGGAGGTCTCCACCAGCTCGGCGGCCATCACCCACTTGGGCGGCTTCTTGAACAGGCCGGAGGCCGGGAAGAGGTGGAAGCGACCGTTGCGGGCCCCCAGAAACTCCGGTTTCTCCAGATCCTTGTTGCCGATGTGGCTGAGCAGGCCGGTCAGCAGGGCGCAGTGCACCGTCTTGAAGTCAGCGGGCTCCGAATTGCTCTTGAAGCCCAGCTCTTTCACCGTCTGGCGCAGCTGGAAGTGGATGTCCTGCCACTCGCGCACCCGCAGGTAGGAGAGAAACTCCTTCTGGCACAGGCGGCGGAACGGGTTGCTGCCCAGCAGGTCTTGCTGCTCTTTCAGGTAGTTCCACAGGTTGACGAAGGCGAGGAAGTCGGACTCTTTGTCCTCGAAGCGGCGGTGCTGCTCGTCGGCGGCCTGCTTCTTCTCCATGGGCCGCTCGCGGGGATCCTGGATGCTCAAGCCAGCGGTGATCACCATCACCTCGCTCAGGCAGCCGGTCTGCGCCGCCGTGATCACCATCTTGGCGAGCCTGGGATCGAGCGGGATGCGCGACAGCTGGCGGCCACTCTCGGTCAGCTGCAGCTTGGGCTCCTGCTCCCGGCTGGCGGGCAGCTCGCGCACCGCCTCCAGCTCCTTGAGCAGGGAGAGACCGTCCTTGATGTGGCGCGACTCCGGCGGCTCGACGAAGGGGAAGGCCTCCATGTTGCCAAGACCCAGCGCCAGCATCTGCAGGATGACCGAGGCCAGGTTGGTGCGCAGGATCTCGGGATCGGTGAAGGCGGGCCTGTTGTTGAAATCCTCCTCGCTGTAGAGGCGGATGCAGATGCCGTCCGCGACCCGGCCGCAGCGCCCCATGCGCTGGTTGGCGCTGGCCTGGGAGACGGGTTCGATGGGCAGACGCTGCACCTTGGTGCGCCAGGAGTAGCGGCTGATGCGGGCGGTGCCCGGATCGATCACATAGCGGATGCCCGGCACCGTCAGCGAGGTCTCCGCCACGTTGGTGGCGAGCACGATGCGCCGCCCGGCGTGCTGCTGGAACACCTTGTTCTGTTCGCTGTTGGAGAGGCGCGCGTAGAGCGGCAGCACCTCGGTATCGCGCAGGTTGAGCTTGCGCAGGGCGTCGGTGGTGTCGCGGATCTCCCGCTCGCCGTTCATGAAGATGAGGATGTCCCCTAGCCCTTCGCGCGCCAGCTCCTCCACTGCATCGAAGATGCCCTGCAGTTCGTCGCGATCCCCCTCACCCTCCAGCAGCGGGCGATAGCGCACCTCCACCGGGTAGGTACGACCTGACACTTCGATCACCGGCGCCTGGTTGAAGTGATTGGAGAAGCGCTGGGGATCTATGGTGGCCGAGGTGATGATCACCTTGAGATCCGGCCGCCTCGGCAGCAGCTGCTTGAGGTAGCCCAGGATGAAGTCGATGTTGAGGCTGCGCTCGTGGGCCTCATCGATGATGATGGTGTCGTACTGGGTCAGCATGCGATCGTGCTGGATCTCCGCCAGCAGTATGCCGTCGGTCATCAGCTTGATGTGGGTCTGCTCGCTCACCTGATCGGTGAAGCGCACCTTGTAGCCCACGTACTGGCCGAGCTCGGACTGCATCTCCTCGGCGATGCGGGCCGCCACGGTGCGAGCCGCCAGCCGGCGCGGCTGGGTGTGGCCTATGTAGCCTTTCACCCCGCGCCCGAGCGCCAGGCAGATCTTGGGGATCTGGGTGGTCTTGCCCGAGCCGGTTTCGCCGGCGATGATCACCACCTGATGCTCACTGATCGCCTTGGCGATCTCGGCCTGCTTCTGGCTGACCGGCAGGTTGGCCGGGTAGGTGACCTTGGGCACCCCCGCCAGGCGGGAGCGATAGCGCGCCTCGGCGCTGTCCAGCTCGGCGGCCAGGGTCTCCAGCACGGCGGTCTGTTTGCCCTCAGGCAATTTCTTGACCCCGTGCAGGCGACTGGAAAGGCGACGGGCATCAAGATTCATGCAGGCTGAGAGACGGCGGCGCAGCGCCTCGATAGAGAGAGACAAGGTACAGATTCCTTATAGAAAGCCCGCGGGGGGCCATATCGATAGCTGGGGAGATCCTAAAGAGCGGGCGGGAGCGGTGCAAGCCTTAAAGCGTGCCGAGTCCGGATAAGCGCAATGGTGCGGATGAAAAGAGCAGGCACCCGGCCTGCTCCTGATGACGAATGTCGAGCCGGGCGTCAGCCCCTGGCCTGATGCACGAAGCAAGTACCCAGCTGGGCATGGATTGCCTGCATCACGTTGTGGCGGCTGATCACCCCGAGCAGGCGCCCCTCCTCCACCACCGGATAGATCTTGGGTTTCTGGCCCATCATCATCTCCGCCAGCTCCAGGATGCTGGTGTCGGGGCCGACGGCCAGCACCTCCTTGCGCATCACATCCTTGACCTGCGCCACCTGCTCGCAGTGATAGGCCTCTTTCAACATGACGGCGATGCAGTCCTGCTCTGACACCCAGCCGATCAGATGGCCCTTGGCATCCACCACAGGGCCACCGAGCTGATGACTGTTGAGAAACTTGGCGACCGCCGTCTGCACCATCATGTCCGCGCCGAACGTGATGGGCCTGGTCTGCATATAATCCTTCGCCTTGAGTGATTCCATGACGCTTCCCCCACAGGCCTCCCGGGCGGGAGGCGCAAGCCGGGCACTATGTCCGGCTCACTCCAAGCATAGCTGGCGGCATCTCAGGAGATGGATTGCAGCAGCAGCAGAAGCTCGTTCTGGCTGTGGCAGTCGGTCTTCTTGAACACCCCCTTCAGGGTGGAGCGGACGGTCTCGACCTTGACCCCTCGCAGCTCGGCGATATCGTTGCTGCTGTAGCCCTTGCTCATCAGCACCAGCAGCTCCTTCTCGCCTATGGTCAGCGGATAGAGGCTGGCCAGCGCCTCTATGTCGGGATTGAAGGAGTGCTCGGGGTCGCGCAGTACCACCTCGACATAACGCTCGAACCGGCTGAGCCCACTCATCAGGGTGCACTGGATCAGCAGCGGCCTTAAATTGGCCTGACGGGGAATGGACATATAAGCGCTCGCCCCCGGCAACAGATAGGCAAAGCCATTCAATATCTCCTTGAGCTGGCGTTGCTGCTCCTTATTTTGCAGCGAGAAAATACCATTGATCGCCCGCAGCTCCACATTTTCATCGGAGATCCGGTTAAACGCCACATTGGAATAATGAATATGGCCTTTGTCATCGATGATGGCACTGGGCTTATTATGGTTTTTCACCAACTGTTGCAGCTGATAGTTCTGGGTTTCCAGGGCCAGCAGGTTCCAATAATGCTGACTCCAGGCGGCCAGGCCGGAATAGATCTCGGTCAGGGAAGAGAGATCCTGAGCACTGAAGTCATCCTGGGCGGCGCCGCGATAACTGCACAGGCTGCTGAGGCCGCGCCCCTTCACCCGGCAGACGCCGCCCGCCGCGAACTGGGCGCCGAAGCTGGCCAGCAGGCCGGCGGAGTTGGAGATGGCGTTGGCGCTCACGATGCCCTGGCAGCCCTTGTCCAGGTAATGGTTGAACCACACATCCTGGCGATGGTGCTGCACATAGAACTGCTGCTGCGCCTCGCTCAGGCCACTGGAGAAGAGCTTGATACCGTCGCTCTTGTCATCATCCCGCAATAAGAACAGGGACGAGCTGCCGGACAGATCTGAGCGAAATTGGTCCACCACCAACTTAATGTCAGAATCATTAATACCGCACTCGTATAACTGGCTGATATACGGCGATATCCTTTCTTTTTCTAATGCCTTCACACCCGAACTCCCAATTCTTATTTTTATTGAAGTGGCATCTTACTCTGCAATGGGAAACACGAAAAGTAGTCAAATGAACAAAGGTTTTATGACCAATCCATAAATAGTAATGAGAAAAGTCTCTATGAATGAAGGGGCAGGGAATTTTTAAATCCAAGCTAATGTTTCATATTGCTTTTGTCGTTATACCACAGGTTTGTCCCGCACACTTTTCCAGGCACTGCGCATTACCCTCCCCCGGCAGCCATTTTTTCTCCTCCTGCTGCACCCTGGGCCTCCACCCCTGCCTCCCCCTGCCAACAACAATCAAACCTCATACGAGACCCAAATTAACCAAATGTTGCATCTTTGTTTATTTATTGCTTCCCTTTCGGCCTTGGATGGATATTGTATATACAATTTCACACCACAGAAGGAGTTGCCCCATGGAGATCACAAGGAGGACAAATGGAACCTGAGCAGGTACTCACGGCGCCCGTCAAACCGGGGGTAGGCATCAAGCTGCTGGCGACCAGTGTGTTGGGCATCGCCATCTTTTTCGTGCCCTTTGAGCTGGCGGGACGCAGCACCATACTGGTGGATCACCTGGCCGGATTCCTGATGGTGCAGCGTCCCCTCGCCCTGGGGCTGATCCTGCTGCTGATCGCCTATGGCGCCATCACGCCCCTGCTGGACGGCCGCTGGCGGGCCCGCCCCATCGACCGGCTGCTGAGTCTGTTCAAGCTGCTCGGGCTGGTGCTGGCCGTCATGTATGTGGCCGGCGTGGGGCCTGCCTGGCTGATGACCCCGGATCGGCTGCCCTTCCTGTTCGACAAGCTGGCCATGTCGGTGGGCCTCATCGTCCCCATCGGCGCCATGGCCCTCACCTTCCTGCTCGGCTTCGGTCTGCTCGAGTTTATCGGGGTGCTGATGCAACCCGTGATGCGGCCGCTCTGGCGCACACCGGGACACTCCGCCATCGATGCGGTCGCCTCCTTCGTCGGCAGCTATTCGGTTGGTCTGCTCATCACCAACCGGGTCTTCCTGGCGGGCAAATACACGGTGCGGGAGGCCGTCATCATCGCGACCGGCTTCTCCACGGTGTCGGCCGCCTTCATGATCATCGTGGCCAAGACCCTCAACCTGATGGAGCACTGGAACTTCTACTTCTGGTCCACCCTGGTGATCACCTTCGTCATCACCGCCATCCTGGCGCGGGTGCCCCCCATCTCCGGCATGGCGCACCACGGCGAGACCGATGAACCCCTGCCCGCCGGCAAGAGCCGCTGGCAAGCCGCGCTGGATTCGGGGCTGACCCAGGCCAACCAGGCGGACCCCGTGCTGCGCCAGCTCAAGGACAACCTCAAGGATGGCCTCTACATGGCAGCCGCCGTGGTGCCCACCATCTTGTCGGTCGGCCTGCTCGGGCTGTTGCTGGCGCAACACACGCCGCTGTTCGATCTGCTTGGCTGGCTGCTGTGGCCTCTGACCTGGCTGCTGGATCTGGGCGAACCGCTGACCACGGCCAGGGCGCTCGCGGCGGGGCTGGCGGAGATGTTCCTGCCCGCCATCCTGCTCAAGGACGCCGATCTGCTGGTGCGCTATGTCGCGGCCGTGGTGTCGGTGAGCTCGGTGCTGTTCTTCTCCGCCTCCATCCCCTGCGTCCTGGCCACCAAGATCCCGGTGAGCGTGGGCCAGCTGGTGATGATCTGGCTGCTGCGCACCCTGCTCGGCATCATACTGGCCGCGCTCTGTGGCCGGCTGGCAATGACGCTGGGCTGGCTGAGCTAGTCCCCCGTTACCACCAGTCAGAAACAAACAAAGCGCCATCAGGCGCTTTGTTTGTTTTATCCGGCGACATCAAGCACGCCGCTGAGGATCAATGGGCGATATTGGCGAAGCGTCCGCTGTTGAAGTCATCGATCGCCTGAGTGATCTCCTCCTGCGAGTTCATGACGAAGGGGCCATAGCCCACGATCGGCTCATCGATGGGTTCACCGCTGAGCAGCAACAGCACGGCTCCCTCGCGGGTCTCAAGCTGGACGTCACTGCCGCGGGGATCCAGCAGCACCAGCTGTGCCTCGCCCGCCTCCTCCTGACCATTGATGCGCACCGATCCCTTGAGCACCACTATGGCCGTGTTCCAGCCATCAACCGCGGGGAGCAGCAGGCTGGCCCCGGCCTTGAGCCGCAGATCCCAGACGTTCATGGGCGAGAAGGTGCGGGCGGGCCCCTGCCGACCGGCGTAGTCGCCCGCGATGAGGCGCACGCTACCCGCCCCGTCGGGCAAGGCGACCTCGGGGATGCTGTCGCTGCGGATGGCCTGATAGCCCGGTGCCGACATCTTGTCCCTGGCGGGCAGGTTGACCCAGAGCTGTACCATGTCAAGGGTACCGCCCGCACGGGTGAAGGCCTCCGAGTGGAACTCCTCGTGCATGATGCCGGCGGCGGCGCTCATCCACTGCACGTCGCCTGGGCCGATCACGCCGCCCTGCCCGGTCGAGTCGCGGTGGGCGACCTCCCCCTCATAGACGATGGTGACCGTCTCGAAGCCGCGGTGTGGATGCTGACCCACGCCACGGGCATGGTCGCCGGGCTCGAATTCCGCCGGCCCGGCCCTGTCCAGCAACAGGAAGGGGCTGAGCGCCTTGCCGTGGCTGTGGTACGAGAACAACGAACGGACCGGGAAACCGTCGCCAACCCAGTGTTGGCGAGGTGCACTGTAGATACCGATAACTTTTTTCATGATGCTCTCCAAGGTTGCCGCTCCGAGATGGTGGCGTTGGATACAGTCTGCATATAGAACGATATTCGCGGTAGGCGTATTATTTGACGTCAGAGTCCTATTTTGTGAACGATAAGCGATGCAACAAGACCTCAACGATCTCTATTACTACGTCCAGGTGGTGGATCACGGCGGCTTTGCCCAGGCCGGCAGGGCGCTCGGCATGCCCAAATCCAAGCTCAGTCGCCGCATCGCCATGCTGGAGGAGCGGCTGGGGGTGCGGCTCATCCAGCGCTCGACCCGCAGCTTCACGGTCACCGAGCTGGGCCAGGCATATTATGCCCGCTGCCGCGCCGTGCTGGTCGAGGCCGAGGCGGCCCAGGCCGTAATTGAATCCACTCATCAGGCGCCTTGCGGCCTGGTGCGGCTCTCCTGTCCGCTCGACCTGCAGCATGCCCATGTCGGCAGCATGCTGGTGGCGTTTGCCCTGCAGTATCCCAGCGTCAGCGTGCAACTGATCGGGGTGAACCGGGCGGTCGACGTGGTGGCCGAGGGGCTGGACATGGCGATAAGGGTGCGGCCGCTGCCGCTGGAAGACAGCGATCTGGCCATGCGGGTGCTGGGCCATGCGAACCAGTACCTGGTCGCCAGCCCCGCCCTGCTAGCACAACATGGGGTGCCACGGGCCCCCGCCGATCTGCTGTCCTGGCCCAGCCTGGGGCACGGGCCCAGCATAGAGGGTCATCACTGGACGCTGCAGGGACCGGAAGGGGCACAGGTGAAGCAGCATCACAGCCCCCGTTTTGTGGCGACCGACATGCAGACCCTGCGCCAGGGGGCGATCGACGGCGTGGGAGTGGTGCAGTTGCCCGCCATGATGGTACGGGAGCCCCTGGCGGACGGCCGGCTCATCCGGCTGCTGCCGGAGTGGGCCCCTCGCCGGGAGGTCATCCACGCCGTCTTCCCCTCGCGCCGTGGACTCTTGCCCTCAGTTCGCGCCCTGATCGACCATCTGGTCGACTGCTTCAGGCCGCTGGAGGAAGAGTAGGACCAGGATAAATGCCCACCCTTCTCTATCTGGGCCAGCGCGGCCCTCGCCAGGAGAGACTGGGAACTGGGCGGCTGGCCACCCTTACCCCACGTCCTCCCGCCACGCCGGCACTCCTGCGCTCACCCTTATATGGCGATCTTGGCCCGGCGCGGACAACGCCCACCCGAGCGGTGAATTGATATAGTTCAGAATAATAAGCGGCTGGCCAGAGTAACCAATATCCCTGCGGGCTGAAATTGCCATGCAATATATATAAGCATCATTTTCAGAACATTTTATACACTATCAATGACAGCATCATTGAATGAATAAACAAATATTTAAAACCACCGCACCGATCACGATATTCAAATGACCCACCGCTGTATCATTTAATACATTAGCAGATTCATTATTAATAACAAAAGAGACAATAATATGCTCGATACCAGCATGAAGACATTATCGCTGACCATGTTGTCATTATTTGCATCCGTCGCCCATGGGCAACCAACAGCGGTGCCACGTATTCTCGGCGGGGCCACCACCCCGGCGCCCAGCTGGATGGTGGCCATCGGCAACGACAGCGACGGTCAGTGGCGCAATTACTGTGGCGGCACCCTGATTGCCAAGGACTGGGTGCTCACCGCCGCCCACTGTCTGGAAGAGGCCAAGCTCGACGGCATGCAGGTGGCCATCGGGGTGAGCGATCTCAGCAAGCCTCACTCGCGCATCAGGGTCGATCAGATCATCATGCATGACACTTATCTCAGCGGCTTTATCAGAAATATCGGTACCGGCCATATGGAGGCCGACTCGGATATCGCGCTGCTGCACCTGAGCACCACCAGCAAAAATAACACCCTGCCCATTTCCGCCAAGGAGATGCCCGCGGATTATAATAACGGCTCTCGTTTTTCGGCCTGGGGATATGGCGGAATTAATCCAGACGCCAGCCTCACCAGCCCGCAATTACTGAGAGTCGAGCTGGCATTTCAGGGGTTCAGGGATCGCTGGATGTATGACAATACCCAGACTCATATCTTCGCCGGTAATATAGCCGGGCAGGATACCTGCCGGGGTGACAGTGGCGGTCCCCTCACCGACCAGAGCGGCCTCGTCGGCATTACCAGCTATGGCAGTCAACGCTGCGGCCTGGGACAGCCAGGGGGCTATACCTTCGCACCCCTGTTCAGAGACTGGCTGGCCGAGAAGATGAACGCCGTCAGCCTCACCAGCCATCAACTGGTTGCCCTGCCCGCCGGCCAGCACAGCTGGGTCAGCTATACGGTGCTCAACGGATCGGCCGAGGCGATCACCCTGAACGGCGCCACCACCGACGCCCCGGCCATGCGAAACGAGTGCCCGTCCGTGCTGGCGGCAGGCGAGCAATGCCGCATCAAGCTGCGCTTCGATGCGAACTTCACGCCGGACACCTATCAGCTCTACCGGTTGAGACTCAACGCCATCCAACCCAATGGGGCCAGCCAGCGTCTCGATGCAAGCCTCATCGCCGTCACCACCCCGCGACGCGAGACCGATGCGGCCATCGCCGGCGGTTCCTCGTCCGGCACTGAGTCGCACAACGCCTCGACCACCTCATCCGGTGGCGGCGGCAGCATAGGGCTGCTCGGCCTCCTGTTGTTGCCGCTGGCATGGCGCCGCAGAGCCTGAGTTCCCCCACAGTTACCAAACGCTGATCAATAAAAAGGCCAGAGCATGGCTCTGGCCTTTTTCATTCTGGTTCCCCTCGAGCCGCAAGATAGCGCGGTCGCAAGGGTGAACCCACTGGCTTAGAACGGCATCTTGAAGCCCGGGGGCAGTTGCATGCCACCGGTCAGCTCGCCCATCTTGCTCTTGTTCTGCTCTTCCACCCGGCGAACGGCATCGTTCACGGCGGCGGCGACCAGATCCTCGATCATCTCCTTGTCATCTTCCATCAGACTCGGATCGATCTCGATGCGGCGCACGCTGTGGCTGCCGGCCATGGTGACCTTGACCATGCCAGCACCGGCTTCACCGACTACTTCCATCTGGGCAAGCTGCTCCTGCATCTTCTGCATGCGCTCTTGCATCTGTTGGGCCTGTTTCATCAGGTTACCCATTCCACCTTTACCAAACATAGGTCGTCTCTCGTCTTGAAATCCGGCATCCAGCGCCGGGCTGTGGGTTTGTCTGTCCTGAATATGGGGACAGCCACGCTGCGTTTCAACCGGGAGCGGGCTCCCGGCATGGGATTTAGCGACTCAGCGGCTCAATGCTCTCTGGGTGGAGCACGGCCCCGAATCGCTGTTGTAGAAATTGTACGTTGGGATCCTCGGCCAGATCCCGGCTCACCTGCTCACGCACCCCCAGATAGAGGCGGTGCTCGATCTCGAGCGGGGTCTCCCGCGCCGGATCCGTGCCCAGCGTCACCTCGACGCGCACAGACTCTCCAAGCTCTGGGCCTATGATCTCGGCCAGGTCGGCAAGGGCCCGATCGCTGACCAGATGGCGCTGCTCGGGTTTGAGGATAAGCGATACCCGCTCCCCCTGCCGGGTCATCACCGAGTTGATCGCCAGCTGGCGCAGCCGGCCACCGACCCCGGTGCGGGCGATGAGCTCGGCCCAGGGATCGCCGCAGTTGACCAGCAGGGAGGATGGAATAAGCCTGGCGACCTCCTCCCCCTCCTCCGGCTGGGCTTCGCTCTCCAGCTCATCCCAGTCGATGGTTTCCATCAGGGGTGCCGCTGGCTGCAATTCGCTTTGCTCGGCGGCGGGCACCGGCATCGGCGCTACTGCCGGCGCGACAGAGGTGGGCGTGTCAATTTTCGTAGCGAGCACCCCATCCAGATCCCAGGGGGGCAGATCGTCCGGGTTGGGACGCGCCCTTTGCGGGGCAGTCTGTGCCTGGCTGGGGACCGCCCGAGCCATTGGTGGAGGGGCCACCGGCGCTATCGTGGGGGCAGTGGCAACGCCGTCACCAAAGCCCTGGCTCAGGTACTCCTCGTAATCGTTGCCGCCGTCCTCATAGGCATCGAGCGGCGGCAGCTCATCATAGTCCATCTGGGCCGCAGCATAGGCAGGCACTGGAGCCGCAGGCTGCCTGGCAGCGGCGGCCGGAGTCGCCGGTTGCACCTCGGGGCGCTGGGGCGCCACCGGCTTGGTCGGTGCCACCCGAGGGGCTGTGGCCGTCGCCCCGGGCTCAGCCCGCAGCCGGCTGCGCAGCAGGTTGCGCTTGCCCAGCAGGCTCTGCATGCTGGAAGCCGCCGACGGGGCGGCCTCCAGCGCCGGAGTGACGGCCAGGGGCTCCGGGGCGATCGCCGGCAGAGGCTCATCATTCGATGGCTCTGGCTGAGGCGGCTCCATCGGCGCCGCGTCATCGGTAGCCACCAAGGCATGAGCCTGGTCGAGTGACTCGGGCCTGGCCGCCGGCGCCTCATACCCCATCCGCTGCGCCTCGTGCAGCAGCTCGTCCTGCTCGGCAAACAGTTGCGCACTCGGCTCATCGTCGAGGCTGTCCTGCTCGCTGGCATCGACCGCGGCGGCCGTGACGGCGGGTGTTTCTTCCATGGCCGCGGCCTGCGCCGCTACGGCGACCGGGGCGCTAGTCGGCGCAGCCGGTCGGACCGGCGTGGCGATGGCCTGGTTCGGGGCTGGCTCAGCCCCGTGGGGCTTTCCCAAGGGGGCCGGTGTGGCCTCCCTCCCTGCGGCAGGCATGGCCACAGGGAGTCCTGCCATGGACGGGGGCAAGGCCGTCAGGTTGGCGGGATGCAGCGGCTCACGGCGCGGCGAGAACGCCAGCATCCGCAAACAGGTCATCTCGAGGGCGGTACGGCCATCCGGCGCCCAGGGCAGATCCTTGCGTCCCCCCAGCACTATCTGGTAGCAGAGCTGCACCTCTTCCGGGCTCATGGCGCCCGCCAGCTGCAGCAAAGCATCGGCATCCGCCCCCTGCTCCTGCACGCTGGCAGGCAACAGCTGCGCCATGGCGACGCGATGGAGCAGGGCTTCCAGCTCGGCGTGGAGCTGGTCGAAATCCGGGCCCAGGGTGGCGATCTCGGTGATCTTGGCCATGGTGGCCGGGGCATCCTGGCGCAGGATGGCCTCCAGCAACTGGTGCAGATGATGGTGGTCGAGCGTGCCCAGCATGGTCAGCACGCTGTCGAGGCGCACGCTGCCGTTGCCATGGGCCAGCGCCTGATCGGTCAGGCTCAGGGCATCGCGCATGCTGCCATCGGCCGCCTTGGCCAGGGCCAGCAGGGCCCGCGGCTCGAACGGCTGGCCCTCCTGATCCAGCACCCACTCCAGCTGTTTGGCGATCTGGCTCTGATCCAGACTCTTCAGATGGAACTGCAGGCAGCGGGAGAGGATGGTGATGGGCAGCTTCTGCGGATCCGTGGTGGCCAGCAGGAACTTCACATAGGGGGGCGGCTCTTCCAGGGTCTTCAGCAGCGCGTTGAAGCTGTGCCGGGACAGCATGTGCACCTCGTCGATGAGGTAGACCTTGAAGCGGCCGCGGGCCGGGCGGTACTGCACGTTGTCCAGCAGCTCGCGGGTGTCTTCCACCTTGGTGCGCGACGCCGCATCGATTTCCAGCAGATCGACGAAGTTGCCCTGATCGATCTCGCGGCAGGTATCGCATACGCCACACGGGTGGCTGCTGATCCCCTGCTCGCAGTTGAGGCTCTTGGCCAGAATGCGGGCAATGGTGGTCTTGCCGACCCCACGGGTGCCACTGAGCAGATAGGCGTGATGCAGCCGTCCCTGATCCAGGGCATTGGTCAAGGCAGTCAGCACATGTTGCTGGCCAACCACTTGTTCAAACGTATGGGGGCGCCATTTACGCGCCAGAACCTGATAGCTCATAGATCTCGATGCTGGGAAAACGAGGCATTGAGGCAGGATGCTAACACAAATGCAGGGCGGGCTGTATCGGCTATCGGCCGCTTGGGGAGGGATCGCTTGATTTTCAAACCGGTGCCCATGGGGCACCGGTTTGGGGGCGAACGGCAGACGGACGAAGCCTGCACGTCACGCGGGCATAAGCCTTACTCGCCGGCCAGTTCGACCAGCGAAACCACCTTGATGCCGGCCGCCGTCAGGCGGGCATCGCCCCCCAGGGAAGGCAGGGAGATGATGAAGGCCGCATCGGCTACCTCACCACCGGCACGGCGGATGAGCTTGACGGTCGCATCGACGGTGCCGCCGGTGGCCAGCAGATCGTCGACCACCAGCACCTTGTCACCGGGCACTATGGCGTCGGTGTGCAGTTGCAGGGTGTCGGTACCGTATTCGAGGGCATAGGACTCCTCGATCACGGCGCGGGGCAGCTTGCCCGGCTTGCGCACCGGCACAAAGCCCAGGCCCATGGCGAAGGCGACAGGCGCACCGAAGATGAAACCGCGGGCCTCGGTGCCGACGATCTTGGTGATCCCTTGATCACGATAATGCGCAGCCAGCAGATCTATGGTGGCCTTGAAGGCCTCGGCGTTCTCGATCAGGCTGGTGATGTCGCGAAACAGTATGCCCGGCTTCGGATAGTCGGGGATGGTCTTGATGCTCGCTTCGATAAATTTCAGGGTATCCGGATTCATTATTTGACCGCTTATTTTTTTGAGCCCTGATGTGGCGTCTCTTGCGATGCCGCCAGTGGGCAATAAAAAGGCCCGTCATGCAAAAAATGACAGGCCGACTCCATAGCATTATTGCCGCAATAGCTTAGGGATTTCACTTCTCCATTGCAACTGGCTCCAGCACCGGCAGGCGCATTAACCAGGTGAGCAGGATCACCATTATGGCAACCAGCAGCAGGCGCACCCAGGGCATGGGTACCACCAGCAGCGACACCGAGAAGGAGAGCAGAATGAAGATGATGGCGCGGCGCCGGGCATGACGACGAATGCCACGATACTGCTGCCAGTCGACGATGGGCGGCCCGAACCAGGGGTGAGCCAGCAGCCAGCGATGGAAACGGGGGGACGAGCGGGCAAACAGCGCCGCCGCCAGCAACATGAATGGCGTGGTCGGCAGCAGGGGCAAGACGATTCCGACTATGCCCGTGGCAAATGCTGCCCAGCCAAGGACCATCAGACACCAACGCTTCATTCGTACTCCTTTTCAGTGCATCTTCGCCTAGCCTAGCAGAGTTGCCCCAGACGCCGACAGCGTCTCCTTCTTCTCTCTTTTCCCTGTTTTGGACGGAGCGCTATCTCCTCGCCCCCATACCATCTGTCTTTGGCCGATCTCCCCTGCCCCCACCGTGGGCAAAAGGCTGACAGCTTCACCTATTCCCTCTACAATCTGCGCTCTTTTTTCTCCCCTTGTCTTCGGAAGCAGCTATGCGCGTTATTTTGGCCCCCATGCAGGGGGTGCTGGATCACCTGATGCGGGAGGTGCTCACCTCCGTCAATGATTACGACCTCTGCGTCAGCGAATTTATCCGGGTCGTCGATCAGCTGCTGCCTGCCAAGGTGTTCTATCGTCTCTGCCCCGAGCTGCGTCAGGATGGCAAGACCCGTGCCGGCACCCCGGTGCGGGTGCAGTTGCTGGGCCAGCACCCCGAATGGTTGGCAGAGAACGCGGTGCGCGCCATCGAGCTCGGCTCCCCCGGGGTCGATCTCAACTTTGGCTGCCCTGCCCCCACGGTGAACAAGAGCAAGGGCGGCGCCGTCTTGCTCAAAGAGCCCGAGACCATCTATCGCATCGTCAAGGCAGTGCGCGAGGCGGTGCCCGCCCATCTGCCGGTGAGCGCCAAGATCCGCCTCGGTTACGATGACAAGGAGCTCTACCTGGACAATGCCCATGCGGTCCATCAGGCAGGGGCCGACGAGCTGGCGGTGCACGCCCGCACCAAGCGCGAAGGCTACAAGGCACCGGCGCACTGGGAGTACGTGGATGCCATCCGCCGCGCCCTGCCCATTCCGGTGACCGCCAATGGCGAGATCTGGCACCATGCCGACGCGCTCGCCTGCGCCAGGGTCTCCGGCTGTGATGCCCTGATGGTGGGGCGCGGCGCCATCTCCCTGCCCAATCTGGCCAACGTGATGAAGACCGGCTGTGCCCACATGAGCTGGGCCGAGGTGCTGCAGCTGATGGTGGGTTATACCGAGCAGGATCTGGCGAGCGAGAAGGCCGACTACTACCCCAGCCGGATCAAGCAGTGGTTCAGCTACCTCAAGCGTGAATACCCCCAGGCCGACCTGCTGTTTCGGGATATTCGTCTGCACAAGGAGACGGGACCTATCCGGGAAGCATTGCTGCAAGCCGCGAAAACTGTGAGCTAACCGACCTTTACTTGACTCATGTCATCTTGATAAACCACTCGATTCCCTATACTGACCGAGTTTTATAACTCGTCTGTGGGGGCTGTTGTGTGTGAAATGACGCAAGCCCAGTTGGCCGAATGGCGTGAGCGCCTGCAGGCCGACTGGGCGCATGTAAGAGAAGAACTGATAGGTCAGCTCAAGGCCTGTCGGCGTGATGAATGGGCGGAGAAGGTGGATCATTGTGAGCATGATCAGCTGGTGGAGTTGACCAGTCGCCTCGACTTGCCGAAGGTAGAGCAGAGCGTGGCGCACCTCAAGCGGCTCGACGCGGCGCTGTGCCAGATGGACCTTGGCCTCTATGGCCTCTGCTCCGATTGTGAGGAGCCGCTGGCCATTGCCCAGCTCGAGCAGGATCCAACCCTGCAACGCTGTCCCCGCTGTGAGACCCGCTATCGCAAGGGATTCCACGCCCACGAACTCTGATAAGGGTGCACCTCAGTGCATCCTCTCTTCCTGATTGACCAACATATCCCACCGTTAACCGCAGCCTGACTGCCGAGCATGATGAAACCGCGCCTGCGGCCTCTTCATCACGCCAGGATCATCCCCTCCCCGCCTGTCCGAACAGCGCTGCTGGGGCTGGCAATGGCTGCGCCTTGCTCGGGGTCCTTGGCGGTGGGCTAATCAGGGGTAAAATCGGTGCCTCCCAGCCACCAAGCTTGAGGATACCGCCTCGCCATCCTGGGCCGGGCGGCTCTGTCATCCGGTCAGGGCATGCTTCTGCGCGTAGGCATACAAGCCCACCCGGTTACGTACCCCCAGCTTGGCGTAGATGGAGGTCAGGTGGTTGCGCAAGGTGTGTTCGCTGATGTTGAGGCGCTCCGCAATCTCCAGGGTGCTCGCATCCAATCCCAGGGTGATGGCGGCTATGGTCTGCTTCTCCTTACGGGTCAGCCGTGCGATCTTCTCCTGCTCGGCATGGCTGGCGCCCTGCTCCCTGACGACCGCCATCAGGATGCGTTCCGTCGCGGCGCGATCGACCCAATACTCTCCCCCATGCACCTTCTGGATGGCCTTGCACAACACCTCGATCGGCTCGTGCTTGCTGATGGCACCACAGGCCCCGGCCAATACCGCCCTATCCTGTAACTCGAACTCATTGCGGGTGGAGAGGGTCAGTACCCGTACGTTCGAACCGGACAGCAAGGCGGGGATCTGCTCGATGCCATGGCGGCCATCCAGATCGAGCAATGCGACATAGCGCTTGTCACTGTCGATCCACTGGGCCACCTCGGAGGCATGCGCCACCGAGGCGATGAGTTCCATCTGCTCTGGCTGCGCGGCGATCATCTCTCGCAGGCCCCATGCCACGATCGGCAAGTCGCAGATCAAGATGACGTTGACTCTGGTATCCATACCCTGGCTCCTCTACCGCCGACGGCGGCGTTGCAAGCAATCCCCTCGCGTTATGGCTGCTTTTCCCCCTTCTCAAACTAGTCGAAATGTCCTGCTTTTGTCCTAAATCGAACGACTCTTTTTCCCGGATAAATAGGCCAGATTTTTCCATTTTTCGGCCCCCTCTTCTGGCCTAGGCTAAATCCCATGACAAACACATCGAACGGCAACGCACGTCGAGATGAACGCGTCCAGGTGGTGATGCCAATACGGCTCGCAGGCCAGAGCGGCTTCACCAGGGACATCAGCGTCGGCGGCTTCTATCTGGAAGTGGACGACACCGACATTCATGACGGTGAAGTCTGCTTCGAGCTCGATCTGGGGGCGGCGCACAGGACCATGAAGATGCAGTGCCGTGGCCAGGTGGTGCGAACGGAACGTATCGGCGGCCTGATAGGCGTCGCCGTAAAGATCAGGGAATTGCAACTGTTGGTGAATTAGGTTTTCGAGTCGTCGAAACACGCCGTTCGGACGGATAGCCAACGAGGTTGTTTTTTATCATAGGTTCAAGGAGAGCAGACATGGCCACCACAACGACCAGCAGCGGAACCGTTACCTCATTCTCTAACAGTCCCCAAGCCAAGGATGACACTTTCACTACAGGCCTCATCGACGGGCTGAGCGGGAGTCTCATCACCGAAGATCTCGTGGGCGTCGTCTATCTGGATGTCATGGCCAACGATCTGGGCGGCAACGCGAAGACGCTCTGGTCACTGGACAACGCGGAGAGTTTGTCCGCCACCACCAAGAGCTATGCTCCCACCGATCTCCTCACCCAGGACACCGCCAGATTTGAAGGCGTCAGCAATGACACCAGCCTGAATGGCGCCAGGATCTGGATCACCATGGATGGCAAGGTCGGCTACGATGCCGGCACGCTGTCGACAACGT
The DNA here is from genome assembly GCF_019218705.1 of Aeromonas sp. sif2433. Taxonomy (NCBI): domain Bacteria; kingdom Pseudomonadati; phylum Pseudomonadota; class Gammaproteobacteria; order Aeromonadales; family Aeromonadaceae; genus Aeromonas; species Aeromonas sp. sif2433. The sequence goes on along the minus strand of NZ_JAHUXD010000006.1, from coordinate 109,192 downwards.
TCAAAAACGCCCTGCAGGCGCTCTCGGCAGGCCAGACGCTGAGCGACACCTTCACCTATTCGATCCGCCTCGGGAATGGCACCCTGAGCTGGGCCACCGCGCAGGTCTCCTTTGCCGGCAGCAACGATGCGGCGGTCATCACCGGCTCCAGCACCGCCAGCCTGACCGAGACCAACTCCGCCCAGAGCACCAGCGGCAACCTCGACGCCAGCGACGTGGACAGCTCCGCCGCCTTCATCGTCCAGACCAACGTGGCTGGCATCAATGGTTATGGCACCTTCAGCATCGATGCCAGCGGCGCCTGGACCTACACCATGAACGGCGCCCATGACGAGTTCGTAGGGGGCGTCGACTATACCGACTCGATCACCGTGGCCACCGCCGACGGCACCAGCCGGGTGTTGACGGTGACGATGCACGGCAGCAACGACGCCGCCATCATCACCGGCTCCAGCACCGCCAGCCTGACCGAGACCAATGCCGCCCAGAGCACCGGGGGCAACCTAGACGCCAGCGACGTGGACAGCTCCGCCGCCTTCGTCGTCCAGACCAACGTGGCTGGCATCAATGGTTATGGCACCTTCAGCATCGATGCCAGCGGCGCCTGGATCTACACCATGAGCAGCGCCCACGACGAGTTTGTGGGGGGCGTCGACTACACCGACTCGATCACCGTGGCCACCGCCGACGGCACCAGCCGGGTGCTGACGGTGACGATGCACGGCACCAACGATGCCGCCATCATCACCGGATCCAGTACCGCCAGCCTGACCGAGACTAACGCCACCCAGAGCACCGGCGGCAACCTCGACGCCAGCGACGTGGACAGCTCCGCGGCCTTTGTCGTCCAGACCAACGTGGTTGGTAGCAACAACTATGGCACCTTCAGCATCGATGCCAGCGGCGCCTGGACCTACACCATGAACGCCGCCCACGACGAGTTCGTGGGGGGCGTCGACTACACCGACTCGATCACAGTGGCCACCGCCGACGGCACCAGCCGGGTGTTGACGGTGACGATGCACGGCAGCAACGATGCGGCGGTCATCACCGGCTCCAGCACCGCTGGCCTGACCGAGACCAACGCCGCCCAGAGCACCGGTGGCAACCTCGACGCCAGCGACGTGGACAGCTCCGCGGCCTTTGTCGTCCAGACCAACGTGGCCGGTAGCAACGGTTATGGCACCTTCAGCATCGATGCCAGCGGCGCCTGGAGCTACACCATGAACGGTGCCCACGACGAGTTCGTGGGGGGCGTCGACTACACCGACTCGATCACCGTGGCCACCGCCGACGGCACCAGCCGGGTGTTGACGGTGACGATGCACGGCAGCAACGACGCCGCCATCATCACCGGCTCCAGCACCGCTGGCCTGACCGAAACCAATGCCGCCCAGAGTACCGGCGGCAACCTCGACGCCAGCGACGTGGACAGCTCCAACGCCTTCGTCGTCCAGACCAACGTGGCCGGCGGCAACGGCTATGGCACCTTCAGCATCGACGATACCGGTGCCTGGACCTACACCATGAACGGCGCCCACGACGAGTTCGCGGCCAGGCAGGACTACACCGATTCGATCACCGTGGCCACCGCCGACGGCACCAGCCGGGTGCTGACGGTGACGATGCACGGCACCAACGATGCCGCCATCATCACCGGCTCCAGCACCGCTGGCCTGACCGAGACCAATGCGGCGCTGAGCACCAGCGGCACCCTGACCAGCGACGACGTCGACAATCCCGACAATGCCTTTAACGCCAGCACCACCCTGGGCACCATAGGCAACTTCGCCATCGACGCTGCTGGCGCCTGGACCTTCACTGCCAACGGCGCGTTCGATCAACTGAATGTCGACGACTCCGTCTCCGAGACCTATCAGGTCACCAGCGTCGACGGTACCCCCAGTACAGTGAAGATCACCATCACCGGCGCCAACGATGGTCCGGTGGCCGTGGTTGACACCGCCGCCGGTACCGAAAATCAGACCCTGACCATAGACGTATTGGGCAATGATACCGACATCGACGACGACCATGCGTTCACGATCAACAGCGTCAATGCGCCATCCGACAAGGGCACCGCCAGCATCCTGGACAACAAGGTGGTGTTCAATCCGGGCACGGCTTTCGACCATCTGGCGCAAGGTGTGCAAGAGCTGGTGACACTCAGCTATTCAATGCAAGACGAGCACGGGGCGACCTCAACCAGCACGATAGACATCACTATCACCGGCAGCAACGATGCTGCGGTGATTGCCGGCGTTGCGACGGGCAACGTTCAGGAAGACACCAACGTCGTCGGCGGCCTGCTGAATACCAGTGGTTCACTGACTGTCAGCGATGCGGATACCGGTCAATCAGGCTTCCTGGCCCAGCCAACGGTGGCTGGAATCTACGGTACCTTCACCCTCACGGCGACGGGCAACTGGACCTACTCGGTGAACAACAGTCTGGCGGTGATCCAGGCCTTGGGCACCGGGCAATCGCTGCTCGACAGCTTCGTCGCCCACTCACTCGACGGCAGCGATTCGCAGTCGGTACAGGTGACCATACTGGGGCTGAACGACAACACCGCACTCACCGGCACGACGGGTAACAACAATTATGACTTCAGCGCCACGGGCAGCGGGGTCTATACGATCACCGATCCGGGTGGTAACAACGATGCGATCCGGATCACCGGGGACAACAGCAAGCTGACCACGCTGAATTTCGAGCGATCCGGTAACGATTTGCTGATCGATGTCGGCAGCCAGGACATCACAGTACTCAACCATTACGGTGCATCAGGCAATGCGGTCGACAATATTACCTTCGCCGCCGGACAGAGCTATTTCGGTTATGCACTGGCCGGTACCTACAGCATCTTCTCCGGCAGCAGCTTTGACGCCGGCAACGGCAGCAGTAACGATGTGGTCGCCGGCACCTCCGGCAACCAGACCATAGACGGCGGCGGCGGGGCCAGCGGCCGGGACCTGTTGTTTGGCAATGCGGGCAACGACACGCTGTCCGGGCAGAACGACGACGACTTGCTGATCGGCGGTGGCGGCAACGACATTCTGAGCGGCAGCGATGGCAACGATCTGCTGATCGGTGGCACTGGCAGCGATTCTCTCACCGGCGGTGCAGGCGCCGACCGCTTCGTGTTCGCCGAAGCGGACCCGCTCAACCTGGACACGGTACTCGACTACAGCTTCAGCCAGGGTGACAGCCTCGATCTGTCGACGCTGCTCGACAGCAATTTCGTCAGCGGTAGCCAGGTCTCCGACTTCGTCCAGGTGGCGCAAACCGGCAGCAACATCAGGGTACAGGTGGATACAAACGGCAGCGCCGGTGGGGCCAACTTCGTCGACGTGGCGACCCTGAGCGGCTATGGCACCAGCGGGGCCGACCTGATACGCACCTACTTTGAGGGTGCCGAACATCAGTTGAGTGCCTGATCTGTCACGGCGAAGAACATGCGCTCTTCGCCCTTTCCCCTTGCCGATGACATGCCGCCAGCATGGTAACAAAAGAGCCCCAAGTGTCATTCACACTTGGGGCTCTCTTCATGACTCAGCGCCGATCAGGCAACCAGAGCTTATTGCGCCAGCAGGTGACCCACCAGCTCATGGCGCCAGCCTTGCAGCAGCATGGGCTTGTCGGCGCGGGCGCGCTCCTCCTCGCTCATACGCCAGCTCCAGGTGAAGTACTGGTGGATGATCTTCTTGCTGGCCACCAGCTCAGGCGGGATGTTGCTGGCCTTGGCCTTCTCTTCCACCATGGCCTTGATGCGCTTGAGCTCGGCCTTGTACTGGGGGAAATCCACCAGCCGGCGAATGGGCTCTGGCCAGCTCGAAGGATCGCTCTGCTGGGCCGAGGCGACGATATCCAGCATCCGCTTGCCGTGGATCTTGATCTCGATGGGGGCCAGCCCCAGCTCGTTGAGGTCGCGCAGGGAGGTCGGGCGACGCTCGGCCACCTTGAACAGGTGCAGCTCCTTCACCACGAAGTTGAGGGCCAGATCCCGGCGCACCGCCTCTTTCTGGCGCCAGGCGGCCAGCTCACGCAGGATGGCGAGTTCACGCCGCCCCAGCTGCCAGGCGTTGATGATCTCGAGATAGGCCTGCATGGGATCGCTGCCCTGGGTCTTGCGGGCGGAGTGGTTCTGGCACTCCTGCTCGAACCAGGCGAACTTGCCGCTCTCGTGCAGTCTGGCCATCACCTTCTCGTAGAGTGGCATCAGGTAGAACACATCCGCCGCCGCGTATTCAAGCTGACGCTCGGTGAGCGGGCGGGCCAGCCAGTCGGTGCGGGCCTGATCCTTCTCCAGCTCCACCCCGAGGAACTCCTTGACCAGGGCGCCGAAGCCCACCGAGACGCCGTGCCCCAGGAAGGCCGTCGCCAGCTGGGTGTCGTGCATCCGGTTGGGCAGATGGCCCGCCTGATGCTGGATGAGCTCCAGATCTTCACCCGAGGCGTGCAGTATGGCGATCTGCCCTGCCCGGCCGAGCCGTTGCCACAGGCCGGACAGCTCCAGAGTCAGCGGATCCAGCAGGGCCAGCCGCTCGCCATCGTAGATCTGGAACAGGCCGAGCTGGGGATAATAGGTACGGGTGCGAACGAATTCGGTATCGATGGCCAGGGGAACGTCGGCCAGGGAAGCGAGATACTGTTCCAGTTCGGCTTGCTGTGAAATGAGTTGATATTGCATCTTTGCCTGCACGTTGGTCGGGGCCCAAAAAAGAAAAAACCGTGGCATGACCCACGGTTTTGCATGACATCAGCTGTCTGCCCGTTACTGCTTGGCAATCTCCTCGTCGCGCAGCACGCGGCGCAGGATCTTGCCCACATTGGTCTTGGGAAGTTCGTCACGAAATTCTACCAGTTTCGGCACCTTATAGGCAGTCAGATGTGTGCGGCAGTGGGCAATAATCTCGTCTTCCTGCAGTTTTGCATCTTTCTTGACCACGAAGATCTTCACCAGCTCGCCGGAAACCTTGTGGGGCACGCCGACGGCGGCCACTTCCAGCACCTTGGGATGCAGCGCCACCACGTCTTCTATCTCGTTCGGATAGACGTTGAAGCCAGAGACCAGGATCATGTCCTTCTTGCGATCGACGATCTTGAAGAAGCCCTGCTCGTCACACACGGCGATGTCACCGGTGCAGAGCCAGCCATCCTGCATCACCTCGGCAGTGGCCTCCGGTCGCTGCCAGTAGCCAGTCATCACCTGGGGGCCGCGCACCTGCATCTCGCCAGGGGCGCCGAGCTCGGTGATCACCTGGCCGGCATCGTCCACCAGACGGATGTCGGTGGAGCAGACCGGCAGACCGATGGAGCCGTTATAGTCCACCAGATCGTAGGGACAGACGCTCACCAGCGGCGAGCATTCGGTCAGGCCATAGCCTTCCAGCAGCGGGGTATCGGTCAGCCCCTTCCACTGCTCGGCCACCGCCCGTTGCACCGCCATGCCGCCGCCTATGGTCAGCTTCAGCCCGGAGAAGTCCATGCTCTGGAATTCCCCGTTGTTGACCAGGGCGTTGAACAGGGTGTTGACCCCGGTGATGCAGGTGAAGGGGTACTTTCTGATCTCTTTGACGAAGCCCGGGATGTCGCGCGGATTGCTGATGAGCAGGTTGTTACCCCCCAGGCGCATGAACAGCAGGCAGTTTACGGTCAGCGCGAACACGTGGTAGAGCGGCAGCGCGGTCACCACGAACTCCTTGCCCCGCTCCAGCACGGGACCATAGACCCCGAGGCACTGCTCGACGTTGGCGATCAGGTTGCGGTGAGTCAGCATTGCGCCCTTAGAGAGGCCTGTGGTGCCGCCGGTGTATTGCAGGAAGGCGATATCCAGGTTGCTGATCTCGGGCTTGATGTATTGCAGGTAGCGCCCCTTGGCCAGTGCCTGGCGCATGGTGCTGGCGTGCGGCAGGTTGTATTTGGGCACCAGCTTCTTGACGTACTTCACCACGAAGTTGACCAGGGAGCCCTTGGCCAGCCCCAGGTTGTCCCCCATGCGGGTCAAGATCACGTGCTTGACCGGGGTGTCGTGCACCACCTTTTCCAGGGTATGGGCGAAGTTGGAGACGATGACGATGGCCTTGGCGCCGGAGTCCTTGAGCTGATGCTCCAGCTCGCGCGGGGTGTAGAGCGGGTTGACGTTGACCACCGTCATGCCGGCCCGCAGTATGCCGAACACGGCGATGGGATACTGCAACAGGTTCGGCATCATCACCGCCACCCGATCGCCCTTGCCGAGCTTGAGCTCGTTTTGCAGATAGGCGGCAAAGGCACGGGACTGCTCCTCCAGCCGACGATAGGTGATGGTCTGCCCCATGTTGACGAAGGCGGGCTGATCGGCAAACTGGCTCACCGACTCTTCAAACATCTCGACCAGAGAGCCGTATTGGTCTGGATTGATCTCGGCGGGAACCCCTTCCGGATAACGCTTCAGCCAGACTTTGTCCACGAACTTCTCCTGCATAACTAGCACCTGTGCGCTCACTGTGTTGCCTCCGTCCCTGTTCACATCCATTTCAATCAGCTGTTTTAAGCTCATGCTCTAATGCCGCACATAGTTACATAAGGCAACATCGATTAACAGCAAATTAACAAGGTGAAAGTGTGAGGGAGAAAGCAAACCTGGAATGATGTAAAGCCGCTGATTCTAACGGCTCTGGCAGAATTTTTCGATATAAACGGCGGTTTGGACTGAATTTTCCATGTGGAAATGGTGATTTCCTGCCACCACCGCCATCTCTATCTGCCCGAAGGCCCTCGCCCGCAGCTGCCACTGCTCGACAAGCGTCGCAAAGCCCTGCTCCCCCCGGATGAACAGCACCGGGCAGGCGATGGCCCGGATCAGCGCCTGGGCCTGGCCCTCGCTCATGCGCAGCGGCGACAGATCCCGCAGCCGCGGATCGCTGCGCCAATGCCAGCGCCCGTCCCGCGCCATCAGCTGCCGCTCGCAGATGAGCCGCGCCGCCGTGGCAGAAATATCCGCCACCTTGCAACGGGCGGCCACCGCCTCATCCAGGGAGGAAAAACCATTGGAGGCCCGCTCACGGGTGCGGCTGCGATTCAAGATCGCCTTACGCAACTGCGCCGGCACCGCCTCATCGGGCTGGCTGAGGGGCCCCAGCCCCTCCAGCATGACGAGCCGAGTCACCTGCTCGGGAAAGACCCCCGCATAGGCACTGGCAATGAGCGCCCCGAGGGAATGGCCGAGCAGCATGAAGCGCGACCAGCCGGCGGCCTGACTCAACTGATAAAGATCGTCCAGCCAGTCGACGAAGACATAGGGGGTCGACTTGTGATCCGAGTGGCCGTGCCCCGGCAGATCGACGCAGATCAGATGAAATTCGGCGAGATGAGGGGCAAGGGGCAGGAAGCTGGCGCCGTTGTCGAGCCAGCCGTGCAGGGCGATCAGCAGCGGCTTGCCCTGCTGATCATTGTCCAGCAGAGCGATGTGGCGCCCGTCATCGAGGGTGATGGACCGCTCGCGCATCATCATCAGCGGTAGAAGCGGTGACGCGGCCAGAAGGGATCATAGAAGGGGTCGTAGAAATAGGGATCCATGTAGCGGATCTCCACCTCCTTCACCGGTGGCCACAGCTTGCTGGCGGTCACCTTGAGCACCGAGAAGCGGTACTTGTGGCTGCCGATCTGGCTGTCCACCGGCGCCGCCAGGGTGCCGAGCACCGTCAGACTGCGCCCCTTGGCATACAGGGTCGGATCGACGAAGCCCTTCATGATGGCGAGGAAGCGGCCAGGGCTCTGCTCGGTCTGCTCCGGCACACCGTTGGCCTTGAGCGGCAGGTAGACGACCTCGATGACGCTCTGATCCTGCTCGTTGTGTACCGCCGAGATGACCCCGCTCCAGCGGGCAGGCTTGCCATCCATGCCCTGCAACGCAGGTTGATAGGCCACCAGCTGATCCGCCGGCTCATAGGCCAGCTCCTTGGGCACTGTGCTGCACGCGCTGAGCAGCAGCCCCATCATCCCCAACATGATCGTGCGTTTCATCATTCTCCTCTCCTCATCCGGATCCTAAGGCGACTCGCCCGTGGTCCAATGTTATTCGCGACCCGGCAATTTCTTCCAGGTCACCTTGTCACGCAGATAGACAGGGCTGGCCTGCTCCACCGGCACCGCCTCACCGGCCAGCCAGGCGGCACGCGCCAGCGGCAACATGTCCAGCGCCGCCGGGAAACGCACCTGCTGGCTGATAACCAGCTCCTCGGTCAGCCCATTGAGCTGTTCGCCATAGGTCTCGAACCCTGTGCCCACCGCCAGCCAGCGGCCCGCCAAGACGCCTTCGCCAGTCAGCTCGCTCACCAGCCGGGCCGGATCCCTCACCACCTCCTCGCCCACCAACTGCATGCAGCCTGCCTGCAGCTCATAGCGCCCGAAGTAGACTTCGTTCATGCGCGCATCGATGGCACTGAGCACGCTATCTGCCCCCTCCAGTCGATAGACCCCCTGCGCCATGGCCGCCAGGGTCGAGATGCCGATGAGCGGTACCCCGGCGCCGAAGGCCAGCCCCTGCGCCACGCTGATCCCGATCCGCACTCCGGTGAAGGAGCCGGGACCGCGACCGAAGGCGATGGCATCGAGTTGGTCCAACGATAGTCCGGACTCGTCTAACACAGCCTGAACCATGGGCAAGATTTTACGGGTGTGATCCCGCGGCGCCTCTTCCCAGCGGGAGAACAGCTTGTCGCCCACCAGCAGCGCGGCGGAGCAGGCTTCGGTGGCGGTATCAACGGCCAGGATCTTCAACTCGTTCATGCTTTCTAATCTCTATAAAATCAGTCAATTACATAATCGGCAAGCAACAAATGCTCGGCGGTTGTTCAAATCTGTCTCTTTTTACCAAGCAGGCCACAGTGACTCAGTCAAATCCTGGGCCGGTTAAGGAAGGCGCCCTAGGACCCTACGCCCTGATACAGGGCTCGTCACCGGCAGGCTCACTCGCCCCCGCTCGAAGAAATTACCCAGGGTCGCCAGCTCCCGGGTACGGGGGATGGCGGGCAGGCTCTTGATGAAGGTGGCGCCATAGGGTTTGTTGACCATCCGTGGATCACAGATCACCAGCACACCGTGATCAGTGCGATCACGGATGAGTCGCCCTACCCCCTGCTTGAGGGCGATCACCGCCTTGGGCAGCTGGATATCGGCGAAGGGATCGCCGCCCTTGAGCTTGCAATCATCGACTCTCGCCTTGAGCAGCGGGTCGTCTGGGCTGGCAAACGGCAGCTTGTCGATGATAACACAGGAGAGCGCGGCCCCCCGTACGTCTATCCCCTCCCAGAAGCTGCTGGTGGCCACCAGCACGGCACGGCCATTCTCCACGAAGGTCTTGAGCAGCCGCTGCTTGCTGTCCTCCCCCTGCAGCAACACGGTGCGGCCTATCTCCCGGCGCAGCACCTCGGCCACCTGCCGCATCACCTGATGGCTGGTGCAGAGGAAGAAACAGCCTCCCGGCGTCTTGTTGATGAGCGGGATCATCAGCTGGGCCAGCGCCTCGCCCCGGCCGAAGGCATTGGGCTCGGGCAAGAAGCGGGGCACGCACAGCCGCGCCTGCTCCCCATAGTCGAACGGGCTGTCGAGGATGAGCTCGGCGCTGCCGGCGAGCCCCAGCTCGGTCTTGAAGTGATCGAAGCGGTTGTCCACCGTCAGGGTCGCCGAGGTAAACACCCAGGCCACCTCGGGGCGCAGCACCTCGGCACCAAATCGCTCGGCCACCGACAAGGGGGTGAGATTGAGGGAGAAGTGCAGCCGCGAGCAGTCATACCAGTAGGAGAAGCCGGTCTGGCTGATGGCCAGCACCTCGCCGAGGCGGGTGCGCAGCTCGCAGATCCGCTCGAAGGCATGATCCAGCTGCTCGCCACGTCCCAGCGCCAGCTTCAACACCTCGTAGCAGAGCCCGAGCGCATCGTTGAGCCGGGCCAGCGCCTGAGCCCAGAGCGGCAGACGCAGCATGTCGCGGGTGTTGCCACGACCGCCGTCCACCCCGAAGGCGAGGCGCAGATCCTGGCTGGCGATGGCGAGCCGGTCCGCCGCCTTGCCGAGCTGCCCCATGTCGTGGGCCTCGGCGCGATAGGCGAGCTGGATGTCCTGCGCCAGATCCAGGATGGTGCGGCTGCCCACCGACTTGCCGAAGTAGTTGGTGGCGATCTCCGGCAGCTGGTGCGCCTCGTCGAACACATAGACCTGCGCCTCCGGCACCAGCGCGCCGAAGCCGGTGTCTTTCACCGCCATGTCGGCGAAGAAGAGGTGATGATTGATCACCACCACCTGGGCATCCATGGCGCGGCGGCGGGCCACCACCAGGTGGCAGTCATCGTAATAGGGGCAGTCGCGACCGAGGCAGTTATCGTTGGTGCTGGTGACGTGAGCGAGGATCTCGGCGTTCTCCTGCAGCCCCGGAATGTCCCCCACATCGCCGGTCTCGGTGGCGGTGGACCAGGACTTCACCTTGACCAGATCGCTCAACACCTCCGGCTTCTGCAGATGGGACTCCCCAAGCAGGCGGTTCATCCGCTCGATGCACAGGTAGTTGCTGCGCCCCTTGAGCAGGGCCACCGGCGGGGTGTAGGAGAGCGCCGCCGTGATGGTGGGCAAGTCCCGGTAGAAGAGCTGCTCCTGCAGATTCTTGGAGCCGGTGCTGATCACCACCCGCTTGCCGGACTCCAGCGCCGGTACCAGATAGGCATAGGTCTTGCCCGTCCCTGTTCCCGCCTCCACTAGCAGGCGCCCGCCACTCTGGATGGCGCGGGCCACCGCCTCGGCCATGGCCAGTTGCGGCGCACGGGCGACGAAGCCATCGATGTGGCTGGCCAGGGGGCCGTCAGGCTTGAACAGGGTCTGTATGGTCAAAGGGGTGTCCCGCGCAAAAGCGGGCATTATGCCAAAAGAGCGGGGAAAGCGGGATCGCTAAATCTCATCCCGACTCTGGGTCTCCCCCTAGGGACGCTCATGATGCCTTTCCTCTGGGCGGGAGAGGCGGAATGCTGACCAGGCTCAGACGAAGAGATCGATCCGATGCTCGGGATCGGGTTTGTGATCATCGCTCTTAGCCCCCTTCTGATCATGCTTTGCCTGCGACTGAGGCTGCTGCCGTGGCTGGGAGCCTTCGCCGTCTGCGCTGGTTTTGCGCAACTTATGCTTCTGGCTGATCTGGGTCACCTCCCGCTTGATGTCGTCCGGGCTCGGCGCGGCCGGTGCCCGCGGCAAGATGGGGAATAACAGGTCCTGGCTGGGCATAGTGATCACTCCTCAGGCTATCTTGTTTAGTTATCGACCAGAAAACCGTTTTCTCCACTTTAATCGGGCAAATCACAATTTCAGGTTGCATTTTCTGTCAAGGCAGGTAGTTTAAATCAGGCGTCAACTACGACATCTTATTTGTAAAGGATTGATTACATGAAGTTCACCCTGCTGAAGACTCATCATCACCATCATCATCCCGACTAGTCTTTCAGGAGGTTGACTGCTGGAAGACACTTAACTGGTGACTTCCAAAAGGACCGCAAGATTCATAAACCCTCGGAAGCACACACTTCCGAGGGTTTTTTCGTTTTTGACTAGAAGGAAATCGAGCAATGGAAACACAACGTCTACGCATCGCCATGCAAAAGTCCGGTCGCCTGAGCCAGGACTCCCAGGCCCTGTTCAAGAGCTGCGGCCTCAAGATCAACCTGCGCGAGCAGCGCCTCATCGCCCACGTGGAGAACATGCCCATCGACATCCTGCGGGTGCGCGATGACGACATCCCGGGCCTGGTGATGGAAGGGGTGGTCGATCTTGGCATCATAGGCGAGAACGTACTCGAAGAGGTGCAGCTCATCCGCGCCGCTCAGGGTCAGTCTTTCGCGGTCAAGACCCTCAAACAGCTCGACTTCGGCGGCTGCCGTCTCTCCCTCGCCATTCCCGATGACGTGGAGTATCAGGGCCCCGCCAGCCTGGCGGGCAAGCGTATCGCCACCTCCTACCCCGGTCTGCTCAAGCGTTTCTTCGACGAGCAGGGCTTGAGCTTCAAGAGCGTGATGCTGGGTGGCTCGGTGGAAGTGGCGCCGCGCGCCGGCCTGGCCGACGCCATCTGCGATCTGGTCTCCACCGGCGCGACCCTGGAGGCCAACGGCCTGAAAGAGGTGGAGGTGATCTACCGCTCCAAGGCGGTGCTGGTGCAGGCGCCGAATCCGCTGAACGACGCCAAGCAGGCCATCATCGACAAGCTGCTGCCCCGCATCCAGGGCATGCAGCAGGCGCGCGAGAGCAAGTACATCATGCTGCACGCCCCGAAAGACAAGCTGGCCGCCATCACCGATCTGCTGCCCGGCGCCGAGCGCCCGACCATCATGCAGCTGGCCGGTGACACCAATCAGGTGGCGCTGCACGTGGTATCCAGCGAAACCCTGTTCTGGGAGACCATGGAACAGCTCAAGGCCCTCGGTGCCAGCTCCATTCTGGTGCTGCCCATCGAGAAGATGATGGAATAAGGAGGGGACACCATGCAGACCCTGATCTGGAAGACCCTCTCCCCCGCCCAGCAGGCCGACGTGCTGACCCGGCCCGCCCTTGGCGACGAGGCCGACATCGGCGCCGTGGTGAAGGAGATCATCGGTGCCGTGCGCAGCCGGGGCGACGAGGCCCTGCAAGAGCTCAGCCTGCGTTTCGAGCGCGCCCCCCGCGAGCAGTTGCGGGTCAGTGAGGCCGAGATTGAGGCCGCCTGCGCGCGCCTGGATGACGATATCAAGGCCGCCATCAACGCCGCCATCACCAATATCCGCACCTTCCACGCCGCCCAGGCACAGCCGGTGATCCGGGTCGAGACCCAGCCCGGCGTGCTGTGCGAGCTGCGCACCCAGCCCATCAACCGGGTCGGCCTCTATGTGCCGGGGGGCAGCGCCCCGCTCCCCTCCACCGTGATGATGCTGGCCATTCCGGCCGCCATCGCCGGCTGCCGGGAGCGGGTGCTCTGCACCCCGTCCCCCGCCAGCGACGAGATCCTGTTTGCCGCCCGCGCCTGCGGTGTGGAGAAGGTGTTCGCCATCGGCGGCGCCCAGGCCATCGCCGCCATGGCCTATGGCACCCAGAGCATTCCCAAGGTGGACAAGATCTTCGGCCCGGGCAACGCCTATGTGACCGAGGCCAAGGGCCAGGTCTCCCGAGACTGGCGCGGCGCCACCATCGACATGCCGGCCGGCCCCTCCGAGGTGCTGGTCATCGCCGACGAGAGCGCCAACCCCGCCTTCGTGGCGGCAGACTTGCTCTCCCAGGCTGAGCACGGCCCGGACAGTCAGGTGGTGCTGGTCACCACCTCGCCGCTGCTGGCCGATGCCATCGCAGGGGAAATCAAAAGCCAGCTCGCCCTGCTCAGCCGGCGCGACATCGCCGCCAAGGCGCTGGGGGCCAGCCTGGTGATCCTGTGCGACGACCTGGATGAGGCCTGCGCCATCTCCAACGCCTATGCCCCCGAGCATTTGATAGTGCAGACCAAGGCGCCGCGGGATCTGCTGGACCGGCTCGAGAACGCCGGCTCCATCTTCCTCGGTCAGTGGACACCGGAGTCGGTGGGGGATTACGCCAGCGGCACCAATCACACCCTGCCCACCTACGGCTATGCCCGCACCTGCTCCAGCCTGGGGTTGGCCGATTACCAGCGCCGCTACACTGTGCAGGAGTTGAGCGCCGAGGGCATCGCAGGCCTGGGCCCCATCGTCCAGCGCATCGCCCAGGCCGAGGGGCTCGATGCCCACAAGAACGCCGTCACCCTGAGGTTGAACGCCCTCGCCGGCGCCTCTCAAAAAAGTAAGCCGCAGAAGGATTTGTCATGAGCATCGCCAACCTGGCTCGCCGCGTGGTGCGGGCCCTCACCCCCTATCAATCCGCCCGCCGCATCGGCGGCAACGGCCACGTCTGGCTCAACGCCAACGAGGCGCCGCTGGCCTACCCCTTCACCATCGAGGGCAGCCGCCTCAACCGCTATCCAGAGTGCCAGCCGGCCGCGGTGGTGAACGGTTATGCCGCCTATGCCGGGGTAGAACCGGAGCAGGTGCTGGTGAGCCGGGGGGCCGACGAGGCCATCGAGCTGCTGATCCGTACCTTCTGCGAGGCGGGTCAGGATCAGATCCTCATCTGCCCGCCCACCTACGGCATGTACGCCATCAGCGCCGAGACCTGCGGCGTGGGCATAGTCGAGCTGCCGTTGACGGCCAGCCGCCAGCCGGACTGGCCCGCCATCGCCGATCGCCTGTCCGATGTGAAGCTGGTCTTTCTCTGCTCCCCCAACAACCCCACCGGGGATCTGGTGGGCCGCGGCGGCCTCATCGCCCTGCTGGAGAAGGCAAAGGATCGCGCCATCATCGTAGTGGACGAGGCCTACATCGAGTTCTGCCCTGAGGCATCGGTGGTGGATCTGCTGGCACGCTTCCCCAACCTGGTGGTGACCCGCACCCTCTCCAAGGCCTTCGCCCTGGCGGGGATCCGCTGCGGCTTCACCCTGGCCAATCCCGACGTCATCGCCATGCTGACCAAGGTGATAGCCCCCTACCCCATCCCCGAGCCCATCGCCCAGATCGCGGCCCAGGCCCTCAGCCCCATGGGGCTGGAACTGATGCAGGAGCGGGTGGCTGAGCTCAACCTGCAGAAGGCCCTCATCAAGGCCGAGCTGGCGGCGCTGCCCTGTGTGCGCGAGATCTTCGAGGACAAGGGCAATTTCGTGCTGGTGCGCTTCACCGATGGCGCCGCCGTGTTTGCCGCCATGAAGGCCGCTGGCATCATCTTGCGGGATTTCTCCACCAAGCCGGGCCTCGAAAACAGCATCCGCATCACCATAGGTTACCGGGGTGAGATGGACGCCGTGCTCGCCGTGTTGCGCGATCTGCCCGCCCCTCGTTTATAAGGATGTAACCCATGAAGACCCCGTTTTTGTTTATCGACCGCGACGGCACCCTGATCGAAGAGCCGGTGACCGACAAGCAGGTGGACAGCCTCGCCAAGCTGCACTTCGAGCCCATGGTGATCCCGGTGCTGCGCGAGCTGCAGGCCGCCGGCTATGTGCTGGTGATGGTGACCAACCAGGATGGGCTGGGCACTGCCAGCCTGCCGCTGGAGAACTTCCAGCCGCCCCAGGATCTGATGATGCACCTGTTCGAATCCCAGGGGGTTCACTGGGAGCGGGTGCTGATCTGCCCCCACTTCCCCACCGACGGTTGCAGCTGCCGCAAGCCGAACCTCGGGCTGGTGAAGGAGTATCTCGCCTCGGGTCGCATCGATTTTGCCAACTCCTTCGTGATAGGCGACCGGCAGACCGATCTGCAGCTTGCCGAGAACATGGGCATCCGTGGCATCCGCTACCAGCCGCAGGATCACGACTGGCTCGCCATCCGTGATCAGCTACTGTCCAAGGGCCGCGTCGCCGAGGTGGAGCGCTACACCAAGGAGACCCGCATCCAGGTGGCGGTGGATCTCGACAAGAGCGGTGGCAACCAGATCGCCACCGGCATCGGCTTCTTCGATCACATGCTGGATCAGATCGCCACCCACGCCGGTTTCAGGCTCAGGCTCAAGGTGAGCGGCGATCTGCACATCGACGATCACCACACGGTGGAAGATGTAGGGCTGGCGCTCGGTCAGGCCCTGCGCCAGGCGCTGGGTGACAAGCGCGGCATCGGCCGCTTCGGCTTCGTGCTGGCGATGGACGAGGTGCAGGCGGTGATCGATGGCCGCCCTCGTCAGAGTGCTGACGCCCCCTCCCTCACCGAGCTGGACGTAGCCACCGCGCTGGATCTGAGCGGTCGCCCCTACTTCGTGTTCGACTGCCCGAGCGGCTTTGGCCGCGACAGCGTGGGCGAGATGGCCACCGAGATGGTGCCCCACTTCTTCCGCTCCCTGTCGGACGCCATGGCCATCACCCTGCAGATGAAGGTCGGCAGCGGCAACACCCACCATCAGGTGGAGGCCCTGTTCAAGGGCTTCGGTCGCGCCCTGCGCCAGGCTATCCGGGTGGAAGGGAGCGAGCTGCCCTCCAGCAAGGGGGTGCTGTGATGGCTAACCAGAACCTCGTTATCACCGATGATGCCTTGATGGTGCCAAGCTCGCAGACATCCATGGGGAGGCGTACCCGATGAGCAATCAGAAACTGGTGATCATCGACACCGGCTGCGCCAACCTGGCCTCGGTGCGGATGGCGTTCGAGCGCCTCGGCGTCACGCCGCTGGTGAGCCGCGACGCGGCCGATATCGAGCGGGCGGACAAGCTGATCCTGCCCGGGGTCGGCACCGCGGTCGCCGCCATGCGCAACCTCAACGAGCGCAACCTGGTGCCACTGATCCGCGCCGCCCGCCAGCCGCTGCTGGGCTTCTGCCTCGGCATGCAGATGCTGGCACAGGCCTCCGAGGAGACCATGTGTGGCAGTGAAAAGCCGGGTGAGGGCTTGATCGACTGCCTCGGCATAGTACCGGGCCGGATCCGGCTAATGGAGGTGGGCAACCTGCGCCTGCCCCACATGGGCTGGAACCAGATCGAGCACGATGAAACTCACCCGCTGCTCAGAGGCATCCCCAGCGGCAGCTACTTCTATTTCGTCCACTCCTATGCCCTGGAGGTGACGGCGGCGACCCTGGCCAGCTGCGACTATGGCACCCCCTTCACCGCCATAGTGGGGCAAGACAACTTCTTCGGCGCCCAGTTCCACCCGGAACGTTCCGGTGCGGCCGGGGCCCGTTTGCTACAAAACTTTCTGGAGCTGTGACAAGGATGATCATTCCCGCCATTGATTTGATTAACGGCCAGGTCGTTCGCCTCTACCAGGGCGACTACGGCCAGAAGACCGAATACAGCAGCAGCCCCCAGGCGCGCTTCGATGAGTATGTGACCCAGGGGGCGCTGCAGCTGCACCTGGTGGATCTGGACGGCGCCAAGGATGCCAAGGCGCGCCAGCTCGCCCTCATCACCCAGCTGCTGTCGGCCACCGAGGCGCCGGTGCAGGTGGGCGGCGGCGTGCGCACCGAACAGGACGTGGCCGATCTGCTGGCCGCCGGGGCCAATCGGGTGGTGATCGGCTCCACCGCCGTCAAGTCCCCCGAGCTGGTGGCGAGCTGGATGGAGAAATACGGTCCCGAGCAGATAGTGCTGGCGCTGGACGTCAACATAGACCCGCAAGGCAATCGCCAGATCGCGGTGGCGGGCTGGCAGGAGAACAGCGGGGTGACCATCGAAGCACTGATCGAGCGCTTCCTCCCCGCCGGCCTCAGGCATGTGCTCTGCACCGACATCAGCCGCGACGGCACCCTCCAGGGCTGCAACGTCGCACTCTACCAGGATCTCTGCGCCCGCTTCCCCAGCGTGGCGTTCCAGGCCTCCGGTGGCATCGGCGGCCTGCAGGACATAGAGGCGCTCAAGGGCTCCGGCGTCAAGGGGATCATCCTCGGCCGCGCCCTGTTGGAGGGCAAGTTCTCGGCGGGTGATGCCATCGCCTGCTGGGCCGACGAGGCCAGCAGCCGCTGAGCGAAGGCAACGTGAGCCCGCTGCCCGCGGGCTCACGACTGGCGCGCCGTCGAGTCTGAGCCATCATTTATCCCTTAGTGACAATCGACTCTATACTCGACTGACCCATTTGCGTCGCGGAGGCGCCATGTTCACAGCCCAAGCCGCCACCATCCTGATCGTCGACGATGCACCCGAGAATTTGATGGTACTGACCGATCTGCTCACCCCCACCTACCGTGTGCTGGCCGCCCAGGGGGGCGAGAAGTGCCTGCGCATTGCCACCGGCTCGGCCCGGCCGGATCTGATCCTGCTGGACGTGATGATGCCGGACATGGACGGTTACGAGGTACTGCGAAGGCTGCAGTCAGATCCCTCCACCAGTTCCATTCCCGTGGTGCTGCTCACCGCCCTCTCCGATCCTCGCAGCGAGGAGCAGGGGCTGGCCCTCGGCGCCACCGATTACATCACCAAGCCCATCAACCCCGCCATCGTCCAGGCCCGTGTACGCACCCAGCTGGAGGCCAAGCAGGCACGGGATGGGCTGCAAAGCCAGAACGCGCTGCTGGAGGCCGAGGTGGCGAGGCGCATGACGGAAAATGATCTGATCCAGCAGGCCTCCATCCGCGCCCTCGCCCATCTGGCGGAGATCCGGGATCCCGAGACCGGCAATCACATCCTGCGCACCCAGCTCTATGTGCGCCAGCTCGCCATCGGTCTGGCGAGCCACCCCCGCTTCACCGACACCCTGACCCCCGCCTACATAGAGCTGCTGAGCCGCTCGGCCCCCCTGCACGACATCGGCAAGGTGGGGATCCCGGACCAGATCCTGCTCAAGCCGGGCAAGCTGACCCCCGAGGAGTGGCCCGTCATGCGCACCCATGCCAAGCTCGGCAGCGACGCCATCGAGGAGGCGGAGCGCGACATAGAGCAGCCGCTGGCCTTCCTCACCCTGGCCAAGGAGATAGCGCACTGGCACCACGAGAAGTGGGACGGCAGCGGCTATCCGGACGGGTTGAACGGCGATGCGATCCCGGTGTCGGCCCGTCTGATGGCGCTGGCCGATGTGTTCGACGCCCTCATCAGCGCCCGGGTCTACAAGCCCGCCATGTCGTACCAGCAGGCGCGCAGCCTGATCCTCGAGGGCTGCGGGCTGCACTTCGATCCGGACGTGGTGGCCGCCTTCGACGAACAGTTCGAGCAGTTCATCGCCATCGCCGAGCGCTACCGGGACGATCACGAGGTGCCCCATGATTAAGCGTCTCCCGCTCAGGATGCCTGTATCCCCCCTGCGGCGGCATCTCCTCGCCATCCGGCCTGGACAATGCCCCCAATCCCCCGAGATCCCCAAGCTACCTGCGGAGCCTGCCCCATGAAGTGGTCATTCCCTCTGGATAGGCATCAACGGATAGGCGCCTGCCTGCTGGCCATACTGATGCCCCTGTTCGTCTTGCTGATCCGGCTCCAGCTGCCCATTCCCGTCGAGGAGCGGCCGCTGCTGGTGCTCTTCATGCTGCCCATCATCATCTGCGCCCTGCTGGGAGGGCTGCTGCCGGGGCTCATCAGCACCCTCAGCGTGGCCCTGATGACCGCCTATCTGCTCCTGCCGCCACGCTATGAGCTGTTCATCGCCAGCGGGCAGGATCAGGTGCAGTGGGGTCTGCTCATCGCCAACGGTTGCCTCATCAGCCTGCTGAGCGCGGCCATGCACCGCTCCCGCACCCGGGAGAACCAGCGCTGGCAGGAGCTGCTGAACACCCAGTCCCGACTGCAGCAGAGCGAGAAGCGTTTCCAGGCCACCTTCGAGCAGGCCGCCGTCGGCATCGCCCTGGTCTCCCCCACGGGGCGCTGGCTGCGGGTCAATCAGCGGCTGTGCGACATGGTGGGCTACCGAGCCGATGAGCTGATGGAGATGAGTTTTCAGCAGATCACCCACCCGGACGACCTCTTCATCGATCAGAGCTATGTCGATCAGGTGCTGGCCGGCGAGCGCCAGCACTACGCCCTGGAGAAGCGCTACCTGCGCAAGGGGGGCGAGGCATTCTGGATCACCCTGACGACCACTCTGGTCAAGGATCCCCAGGGAAAGCCGGACTACTTCATCTCCATCATCGAGGACCACCAGCAGCGCAAGGAGACCGAGGCGGCCCTGCGCCGGAACGAGGTGATCCTGCGCGAATCCCAGCGGCTGGCCAAGATCGGCAACTGGCGCTGGCACATCGCCCAGGATACCCACTACTGGTCCCCGGAGATCTTTCGCATCTATGGCCGGGATCCGGCGCTCCCCCCCGCCGTCTATCCCGAGGTGAAGGACTATTTCACCGAGGCGGCATGGCTCACCCTGAGCGAGGCCGTGGATCGCTGCCTGCAATATGGCACCCCCTATGAGTGCGATGCCGAAGTCGTCACCCCCGGCGGGGAAGCCGTCTGGATCATCGCCCGTGGCGCCGCCATACGGGACGACGGCGGCGCCATCGTGGAGCTGTATGGCACAGTGCAGGACATCACCGAGCGCAAGCTGGCCGAGCAGCAACTGCGGCAGCTGTCGCTGGCCCTGGAGCAGAGCCCGGACGGGATCTTCATCACCAACACGGCATCCTGCATCGAATATGTCAACGCCGCCTTCCTGGCTGCCAGCGGCTACCAGGAGGAGGAGGTGCTGGGGCAGCCCCCCCAGCTGTTCGACTCCGGCCTCACCCCGCCGGCCACCCATGTCGCCCTGCGGGATGCCCTCAAGCAGGGCCAGCGCTGGCACGGGGAGTTCACCAACAGGCGCAAGGATGGTTCCCACTATCAGGTGATGGCCTCCGTCTCCCCCATTCGACGGGAGCATGCCCAGGTGACGCACTTCGTGACGGTGCAGGCCGACATCACCGAGAAGAAGCAGCTCGGGGAGGAGCTGGATCAGTACCGCTTCCACCTGGAGGAAATGGTCAGCGAGCGCACCCAGCAACTGGCGCAGGCCCATCAGCGCGCCGAAAGCGCCAACCAGGCCAAGAGCGCCTTCCTCGCCAACATGAGCCACGAGATCCGCACCCCCATGAATGCCATCCTGGGCCTCACCTACCTGCTCAAGCGGGATGCCAAGGAGATCGCCCAGCACAATCGGCTGGAGAAGATAGACAACGCGGCCCAGCACCTGCTCACCCTGATCAACGACATCCTGGATCTCTCCAAGATAGACGCGGGCAAGATGGTGCTGGAATGCCACGACTTCTCCCTCGTCGCCATGTTGGATAACGTCTGCGCCCTGATGGACGAGCAGGCTAGTGCCAAGGGGCTCGACATTCAGGTCGATCTCGGCGGCACCCCGGTCTGGCTCAACGGCGACATCACCCGGCTGCGCCAGGCCCTGCTCAACTATGCCGGCAATGCCATCAAGTTCACCGATACGGGCACCATCACCCTGAGGGTGCGGATGCTGCGCAAGCTGGTCAGCGGCTATCTGCTGCGCTTCGAGGTAGAGGACAGCGGCATCGGCATCACCGAGTTCCAGCGCGAGAAGCTGTTCCAGGCCTTCGAGCAGGCCGATGTCTCCACCACCCGCAAGTACGGCGGCACCGGCCTCGGGCTCGCCATCACCAGCCGGCTGGCCAGGCTGATGGGGGGTGAGGTCGGGGTCGACAGCACCCCCGGCAAGGGCAGCTGCTTCTGGTTCACCGCCCAGCTCGCCCCGGGCAAGAGCATCCCCCTGCCGGCGGTGCTGCCGAGTCAGCCCAAGCAACCCTTCTTCTCCCCCCACCCGGCGCGCCTGCTGCTGGTGGAGGACAACGCCATCAACCGCGAGGTGATCACCGAGCTGCTCACCGGCAGCGGCCTCACCATAGAGACGGCAGTCAACGGCCTGGAGGCGCTGGACAAGATCCGCGACCAGTCGTTCGATCTCATCCTGATGGACATTCAGATGCCGTTGATGGATGGCTACAGCGCCACCCGCGCCATCCGGGCCCTGCCGGGTCAGGATCAGGTGCCCATACTGGCGCTCACCGCCAGCGCGTTCGAGGAGGACAGGAAGGCCTGCGAGAGCGCCGGCATGAACGACTTCATCACCAAGCCCGTGACCCCCGCCAGGCTGTTCGAGGCACTGCGGATGTGGCTGCCGGCGGGCGCCCCGTCGCAGGCCCCCAGCCGTCAGGTCGAACACCTGTCTCCTCCCCTCGCCCGTCTGCAGGAGCTGCCCGGCTGGGATATGGCGCAGGGGCTGGCGGCGCTGCAGGGGGATCAACAGAAGTACCTCAGGCTGCTGCGCTTCTTCGCGGTCCAGCATCAGGGCGACACCGAGCGCCTGGCCGGGTGCCTGGCCGAGGGCGATCACGCCGGGGCCCTGGGGCTGGCCCATAGCCTGCGCGGCGCCGCCGCGACCCTGGGCCTGACCAGTCTGGCCGAGCAGGGACTGCAGCTGGAGCGGGTCCTGAGGGCCGGCGAAGAGGATCTGCTGGCCGCCCTGATCGGCGGCATTGGCCGGGATCTGGTCGAGCTGGCAAACCGGCTGGGCAGCGAGGACGAGCCGGAGGATGCCGCCTCCCCCCTGCCGAGCAGCCACTGGCAACAGCAGTTGTTGCGCCAGCTGGAGGCCTTGCTGGCCCAGAGCGACACCGCCGCCATCACGCTGTTCGAGCAACATGCCGGCGCCCTGCTCACCGGTCTCGGCGAGCGGGGCACCCTGCTGGCACAGCAGCTGCAAGGATTCGATTTCGACGGTGCCCTGCTCACCGTCAGGGGACTGAAACAGACAGAAGACGGCCTGCTGGCCTTCCACTCGGAGGGATCCGGCGCCATCACCCGGCATTGAGGAATAGCGGAGAAAGGGTTGGATCGGGGTACTCACTCATGCTTATAGTGTGGGCTCTCCCGCCGCGGCCGGCCTTGCCACTTCGCCAGATGGGGCCTGCGGTTGCACCATGCCAACCCCCTTTATCCAGGATCGCGAGAACGCCAGCGTCAGCTGGCCGAATCGATTTGTTAACCGTGCTTTACATGGAGCAACGAGCATGTTGTCAAAGCGTATTATCCCCTGTCTCGACGTCAAAGACGGCGTGGTGGTCAAGGGAGTGCAATTTCGAAATCACGAAGTCATGGGGGGCATAGTCGAACTGGCCCGCCGCTACGCCGAGGAGGGCGCCGACGAGCTGGTGTTCTATGACATCACCGCCTCGAGCGATGCCCGGGTGGTGGACAAGAGCTGGGTGAGCCGGGTGGCGGAAGTCATCGACATCCCGTTCTGCGTCGCCGGCGGCATCAAGAGCGTGGAAGATGCGCGCCAGATCCTGGAGTTTGGTGCCGACAAGGTCTCCATCAACTCCCCGGCCCTGGCCGATCCCAGCCTGATCAGCCGGCTGGCCGAGCGCTTCGGCGTGCAGTGCGTGGTGGTGGGCATCGACTCCTACTTCGACGCGCAGAGCGGCCAGTATCAGGTCAAGCAGTTTACCGGCGACGAGAGTCGCACCCGCACCACCGCCTGGACCACCCTGGAGTGGGTCAAGGAGGTGCAGGCCCGCGGCGCGGGGGAAATCGTGCTGAACGTGATGAATCAGGACGGCATGCGCCAGGGCTATGATCTCGAACAGCTGAAACTGGTGCGGGCCCTGTGCAAGGTGCCCCTCATCGCCTCCGGCGGTGCCGGCACCATGGCGCATTTTCTCGATGCCTTCACCCAGGCCGATGTGGACGGGGCCCTCGCCGCCTCAGTGTTCCACAAGGGCCTTATCCCCATTCCCGAATTGAAACGCTGGCTGAAAAACGAAGGAGTCGCCATCCGTGAGTAATCAAGATGTTATGAACCAGGTCCCGCTCATCGAGCGCCTGGACTGGGCCAAATGTGATGGCATGATCCCCGCCATCGTCCAGCATGCCGCCAGCGGCGAGGTGCTGATGCAGGGCTTCATGACCCGCGAAGCCCTGGAGAAGACCCAGGCCACCGGCCAGGTCACCTTCTTCAGCCGCAGCAAGCAGCGCCTCTGGACCAAGGGGGAGAGCTCGGGCCATGTGCTCAAGCTGGTCGCCATCAGCACCGACTGCGATCAGGACTCCCTGCTGGTCGCCGCCGATCCGGTCGGCCCCACCTGCCACCTGGGCACCCCCTCCTGCTTCGACGGTCACCCGCTGCCGCCGCTCGGCTTCCTCGCCGAGCTCGAGCAGATCCTGGCGGCGCGCAAGGGGGCAGACCCGGCTACCAGCTACACCGCCAGCCTCTACGGCAAGGGTACCAAGCGCATCGCCCAGAAGGTCGGTGAAGAAGGGGTAGAGGTGGCGCTTGCCGCCATGGCCAAGGATCGGGAGGAGCTCATCAACGAATCCGCCGACCTGCTCTATCACCTCACCGTGTTGCTGCAAAACGAAGGCCTCGGCCTGCAAGACGTGGTGCAGCGTCTCCATGAGCGCCACAACAAGTGATCAACGAATCCATGTTGACCCAGCTCTACCACCTGACAGTGCTGCTGCAAAACGAAGGGCTGGGATTGAAGGATGTGGTGCAACGGCTGTATGAGCGCCACAACAAGTAGTCTTTGAACTGATATAAAAAAACGGGCCCGCTGGCCCGTTTTTTTATGCACCAGCGTCACCACCCTCCTCGTGGGAGGATTGACGCCTTTCAAGCCTATTTCTCGGGGATTAGCTCCGTTCGCCTGAGCGGGCTGGCGTGCCAGGACAGGCCCCGAACATGATCCAGCCCCCTGTACAGGGAGTCGCGCTCCCCTGAGTTGGCGGCGATAATGGCGAACCGCCCTCATCTCCCCAAGTCAGGCTCAATGAACAAATTTCAGGTTTTCTCCACCCCGGCGGCACCCGCCGCCTTCACCTTGCTCGACATGGCGTCGGCCAGCTTTCTGGCAGACAAGGCCGTCTTGCTGGCACAGGGATTCGAGGTCATCGGCGAACCCATACTGGCCGCCGATGCCCGCGCGGCGGCCGAATCCCATCGGCTCAACATGGCCGATCCCAGCCGCCCCTATGGCGGCTTCACAGCCACCGGGGCTTTTGTTTATACGCTGCTCCATGCCCCCCGGCTGTTTGGCAAGGGCAAACCGCCAAGGCGCTGACTGAAGCGAGTCTGAACAAAGGCCCCTTTTGGCGCCGCACATGGGGCCTGCCCAGCGGGAGTGCCCCCATGGATAATGGCGCGGCACAGTCCATCGCCAGAGGCCCTATGAGCAAATACCAGTTCTTCCGCCTGGGACAAGATCCCGCCAGCGTCACCTTCCTGCTGATGTCATCCCCCTCCTTCTTGCCCGCCAAGGCGCAACTGCTTGAGCAGGGCTTCGAGGTGGTGGGGGATTACATCGAGGCAGACAACGATCGCGAGGCCCTCGACACCTTTCGCAGCGGCATGATCGAACCCTTGACGCAATACACCAAGGCCACCGAGGAGGGAGGGCTTTATTACTTCATCACCGGCCTGTGTGAGGAGCTGAGCAAGCGCATCAAGGGCGGTAAATCCCCCCGCCGATCGGCTCGGGGATGACAGGTCCCTTATCCTATATTGCCTCCCCCCAGCAGAGCGCCTGCTGACCGCGCTACAATGGCCCGCCGCGGGCTTTGCACCGACGATAAAAAAACGGGCCCCTGGGCCCGTTTTTGATGGCAAACCAGCCTCACTCCAGCTGCTGGCGCAGCACGTATTTTTGCACCTTGCCGGTGGAGGTCTTGGGCAGCGGGGTGAAGATGATGCGCTTGGGGGCCTTGAAGTGGGCCATCTGCTCGCGGCAGAACGCGATCAGCTCCGCCTGGCTCAACTCCCTGCCTTCCTTGAGCTTGACGAAGGCGCAGGGCACCTCCCCCCACTTCTCATCGGGCATGGCGATCACCGCCGCCTCGTCCACGTCGGGATGGCGATAGAGCACATCCTCCACCTCCAGGCTGGAGATGTTCTCCCCGCCCGAGATGATGATGTCCTTGGATCTGTCCTTGATCTCCACGTAGCCGTCCGGGTGCCAGACCGCCAGATCGCCGCTGCGGAACCAGCCTTCCGCCATCGCCTCCTCGCTGGCCGCGGGATTCTTGAGATAGCCCTTCATCACCACATTGCCGCGCAGGAAGATCTCCCCCAGGGTCTTGCCATCCTGGGGCACCGGCTCGCCGCTGACGGGATTGGCGACCCGCATCTCCCCCTGCAGCGGTGAGGCCACCCCCTGGCGCGCCTTGAGCCGCGACAGGACGGTGGCATCCTGCCCCTGCCAGTTGCGCTGGGGCTCGCACACCACACAGGGGCCATAGGTCTCGGTCAAGCCATAGGTGTGAGTCACCGCTATCCCCATCGCCTCCATGCCGGCGATCACCGTGGCCGGTGGCGCCGCGCCGGCCGTCATCACCTTGATGGGGTGATCCAGCCCCTGCTTGAGCGCCTCGTCGGCGTTATTGAGCATGTTGAGCACTATGGGGGCCGCACAGAAGTGGCTCACCTTGTGGGTATGAAGGGCCTCATAGATGGCGCCCGCCTGCACATGGCGCAGGCAGACACTCACCCCGGCTGTGGCCGCCATCGTCCAGGGGAAGCACCAGCCGTTGCAGTGGAACATCGGCAGGGTCCACAGATAGACGGGATGCTTGGGCATCTCCCAGGAGAGCACGTTGTTGATGGCATTGAGGTGGGCCCCGCGATGGTGATAAACCACCCCCTTGGGATTGCCGGTGGTGCCCGAGGTGTAGTTGAGGGAGATCGCCTGCCACTCGTCCCTCGGCAGCCAGCCGGGCTCCTCCCCATCGCCCGTGGCGATGAAGGCCTCGTAGTCGAGCTCGCTTACCAGCGCTCCCTGCTGATAGAGGGGATCGTCGATGGCGATGAGCAGCGGCGCGGCGTCGAGCAGGGCCAGCGCCTTGCCGACCACGGCGCCAAACTCCCTGTCCACCAGCAGCACCTTGCTCTGGGCATGCCGGAAGATGAAGGCCATGGACTCGGCATCGAGCCGGGTGTTGATGGTGTTGAGCACGGCGCCGCTCATGGGCACCCCGAAGTGGGCCTCTAACATTTCCGGAATATTGGGCGCTACGATGGAGACCGTGTCCCCCTCGCCTATCCCGTGCCGGCGCAGGGCGGAGGCGAGCCGGCGACAACGAGCCTCGGTCTCGGCCCAGGTGCGGCTGAGGGGGCCGTGGATCAGCGCCGGATAGTCGGGATAAACCCGGGCCGCCCGCGTCAGAAAACTCAAGGGGGTCAGGGCCTCGAAATTGGCGGCGCTCTGGTCGAGGCCAATCTCATAGATGTTCTGCTCTGTCATCGGGTTCCTTCCTCATATGTGGCACAAAGCGGGTGACATGCCGTGGCCGCACCGCGGCCGGGAAACCGCGCCGGGCATCATGCGGTGGCGGGTTTCTGATGGGAATGGCAGCGTATCAGGGGCCACCGGCGGCAGGTATTAGCAAAACGTCTTAGTGAGCCGCGGGCACAGGGCGCCGATGAGCGCCGCCCGACATCGGATCCGGGTGCATGTATTTTCATGATATCCGGGGTGACGCCGCCTCATATATTTACGGTCAGAATAAACCCCCAAACAATATGCATTGACCGTGCTGCCCATACGCTCCCTATGACATATTTACCACATGGGCATTTGTTGTTATTTATATCCATCAAAAACCAGGAAATAGTTATGACTTATTTGAATGGGGAAGGCAGAACTTAATGGTCACAGACGACCATGCCCAAGGAAATATATTTTGTGAGCCACCCCATAAAGCAGGCGCCCTTCTGTATTCATGCTCACCTCAGGGCGTTATGGTTGCTCAGTGAAACAATCTACCGGATGTTCAATATCAGGCCAGATTTCTCGCCAGAGAGTGCGTCATCGGCAGTAGAGATGCGCACAGCTTGCTATGACGATGGAACCCTATCGACCCGATATTCCGCCGAGCCCAAACCTGCTTTATCAAGGAGCATTTTATGTGTGCCGAGCCGAATACGCACTCACGCAGACAATTTCCCACCGCTTTTACCATTCTGTTTCTGATCATGCTGCTGGCCATCGCCCTCACCTGGATAATACCGGCGGGCGCCTACTCAAAACTCTCTTATAGCCCGACCAGCGCCACTTTGATGGTGAATAGTCCACAAGGCGAAATAAGCCGGGTGCCGGCCACCCAGGCCGAACTGGAAAAACTCAACATCAATATCGGGGTGGAGCAATTCACCAGCGGCACCATACGCCAACCCATCGCCATTCCCGGCACCTACGAGCGGCTGGCCCAATCGCCCAAGGGGCTCGCCGACGTGGCGGTCAACATGGTCAAGGGCACCATAGAGGGGGCGGACATCATCGTCTTCATCCTGGTGCTCGGCGGGCTGATCGGCGTCATCAACAAGACCGGTGCCTTCAATGCCGGTCTGGTGGCGCTGTCGCGCAAGACCCGGGGCAACGAGTTCATGTTCGTGGCCCTGGTCTGCTTGGTGATGGCGCTGGGGGGCACCACCTGCGGGCTGGAGGAAGAGGCGGTCGCCTTCTATCCCATACTGGTGCCCATCTTTCTGGCGCTGGGCTATGACTCCATCGTCTGCGTCGGCGCCATCTTCCTCGCCGCCTCCATGGGCACCACCTTCTCCACCATCAACCCCTTCTCGGTGGTGATCGCCTCCAATGCGGCCGGCATCCCCTTCACCGAGGGGCTGGGCTTTCGCGCCGTCGGCTGCCTGGTGGGCACCCTGGTGGTCATCGCCTACCTCCATTGGTACTGCAAGAAGATCAAGGCCAACCCGGCCTTCTCCTATACCTATGAGGACAGAGACAGCTTCCGTGCCCGCTTCCTGAAAGGGGGCGCTCTGGAAGAAGGGGTGCCTTTCACCCTGCGCCGCAAGATCATCCTGACCCTGTTCATCCTCGCCTTCCCGCTGATGGTGTGGGGCGTCTCCATGGCCGGCTGGTGGTTCCCGCAGATGGCTGCCTCCTTCCTCACCATTGCCATCATCATCATCTTCATCTCGGGCCTGAAGGAGAAAGAGGCGGTGGAGGCCTTCACCCAGGGCGCCTCCGAGCTAGTGGCGGTGTCGCTCATCATCGGCCTGGCGCGCGGGGTCAACCTGGTGCTGGATCAGGGGATGATCTCGGACACCATACTGGCTTACGCCTCCGAGCTGGTTTCCGGCATGGACGGCGCCGTGTTCGCGGTCTCCGAGATGCTGGTATTCACCCTGCTGGGACTGGTGGTGCCCTCCTCCTCCGGGCTGGCGGTGCTCTCCATGCCCATCATGGCGCCGCTCGCCGATACCGTGATGATCCCACGTTATATAGTGGTGTCGGCCTACAACTGGGGGCAATACGCCATGCTGTTCCTGGCGCCCACCGGGCTGGTGCTGGTCACCCTGCAGATGCTCGGCATCCAGTTCAACCAGTGGGTCAGGTTCGTGCTGCCCATGGTGGGTTTCGTGCTGGGCTTTGGCGCCCTGATGCTGGTGGTGCAGGTCATGATGATCTGAGCCTGCTCCCGCCCTACAGCAATGCCCCCGCCTGCGGGGGCTTTCATCTTCATCGTCTTGCCCATACGTTTCAAGCAATTGCCCACCCATCTTCCGTTGTTGTCGCCAAAGTCAGACACCTGGTCGGCACCGGGTGTTTTGGTGAAGTCAGGGATTGTCGTGCCTGCATGGCCATCGGCTTGTGCCGCCACGGCGTTCTGCCAAGATGACCGCAAGCGTGATGAGCATCAGAGGATGCATTTCAGGAGAACTCAAAATGAACAAATCCATGTTGGCAGGTGTCGGGATCGGTATCGCCTCAGCGCTGGCATTGTCGGCGGCGGCCAGCGGATCCCTGTTTTCATCCCAGCCCCAGTTTGCCGAGGTGCTGGCCAGCAAGCCGGTGACCGAGACCATCAAGACCCCCAGACAGGAGTGTCGCAACGTCACCGTCACCCACCGCAAGCCGGTGCAGGATGAGCACAAGATCCTGGGCACTGTGGTCGGCGCGGCCCTCGGCGGCGTGCTCGGCAACCAGTTTGGCGGTGGCAGCGGCAAGAAGGTGGCCACCGCCGCCGGTGCCGTGGCCGGTGGCTATGCCGGTAACCAGGTGCAGGGCAACATGCAGGCCGGGGACATCTACACCACCCAGGAGCAACGCTGCAAGACGGTGCAGGACAGCAGCACCCGCACCCTGGGCTATGACGTCACCTACCGCCTCGCCGGTCAGGAGGGCATCATCCGCATGAACAAGGCGCCGGGCGCCACCATCCCGGTCAAGGATGGCAAGCTGGTGATCGACGACGCGCAAGGCTGATAGCGCCACTGCCCCCGATAGCAACAGGCCCGCCCCTCCGGCGGGCCTTTCTAATTTATGGCCGGCACTCATTGGTGGCCGACGACCCTCGCCCGCCCAGTGATCCCTCACCTCCCCCTTGTCGCCGATTGCAGACACAGCGTCGGCGAGTCGGCGGTTGCTGTCGTCAGCCGCTGTCGCAACGGACGGGCCCTTCCCTTGAGCCGCGACGGCAAAGCGCCAACAATAGCCGCAATTGACCAATCGAACAGTAGAGAGAGTGAGATGAACAAATCCATGTTGGCAGGTATCGGCGTCGGCATCGCCTCCGCATTGGCGCTGTCGGCCGTCGCCAGCGGATCCATGTTTTCCTCCGAGCCCCAGTTTGCCGAGGTGCTGTCCAGCAAGCCGGTGACCGAGACCATCAAGACCCCGAGACAGGAATGCCATAACGTCACCGTCACCCACCAGCAACCGGTGCAGGATGAGCACAGGGTCGCCGGCAAACTGGTCGGGGCGGCGATCGGCGGCGCCATCGGCAACCAGTTTGGCGGTGGCAACGGCAAGAAGGTGGCGACCGTCGCCGGCGCCGTGGCCGGTGGCTATGCCGGCGGCCAGGCACAGGCCAACCGGCAGGCCAATGACACCTACACCACCCAGGAGCAGCGCTGCAAGACGGTGCAGGACAGCAGCACCCGCACCCTGGGTTATGACGTCACCTACCGCCTCGCCGGTCAGGAAGGCATCATCCGCATGAACAAGGCACCGGGCACCACCATCCCGGTCAAGGATGGCAAGCTGGTGATCGACGGCACCCAAGCCTGATAGCGCCCCGACCCCGATAGCCACAGGCCCGCCCCTCAGGCGGGCCTTTTTCATGGTCTCTCAGGCAACACGCATTCGGTAAAACCCGATCCGTTTATCCTGCTGTCGATAAGCCCAACACCCATGCTGTTGGATGCCGGCCGGGTGATTGACCTCGCCCCCTTCCACATCGGGGCGAAGCAACCAGGCAAGAGCTATGGGGTAGGTATCAGGCAACATAAAAGGCCCCTCGATTAACTGCGTTATCGCAGCGTACCGAGGGGCCTTATGGGCTAGGGTTTATGGTGAATTACAGGGGAAAGCTCCAGTGTGCTGGCCTGTTTATAGAAGCCATTGTGCCCGGCACTTGATATATGTCATGGTCAACATTCCACCTTGATGATAAAAGAGTCATCAGCAGCCAAGGCTCTTGGCTCTGATATCTGCAATGCCTCTCGAACGCCCGATCACGCTCTGCTCACCAGCCCTTCGGATACACCAACAGCACATCAACGAATAAACAAGGCGTGATCAGCATTGGGATAAGCTCGCCACCACCTTGGCCGAGCGACACCAACGGCCAAAGAACACCCTCTGATTTACTGCTAGGCAGGTAGAGATGAAAGACCAGACGACACACGATACCGCCGTGAATGTCCCCGTTAAACCCCGCGCCAGTGACGGCAAAGATCTCCCATCAAGGTTTTCACTACGCAAAATCCTCGACTATGTCCTGAGCAACTTCAGCCTGACTGCACAACGCGGCTTGTTGCTGCTGTTCATTCTCCTGCTGGCCTCCCTCTTCGTTGGCCACCTGGTGTATCAACGCAACCGTATCGAAGACAATACCGCCCGCATCCTGCGCAACACGGCGTTATTGGAGGCTCAGCAGTTTGAGACCAGCATGGATGCGCTTCGTTATCAGGTACGCGTCATCGGTAACGCCATACTGCTGAACCACACAGTCACACTCGACAAGGTCGAACCTTTTTTAGTTCGGGAACTGAAACGGGACTGGCTGGACGCCGTGATCATCTTCGATGCAAACGGTGATTTCGTTGCCAAGAGCAGCGTGTTTCCACTCGAGCAAGCACTGAGCGCATCGACACTCGCCAAGGCAAGCTTCCGGGATCGGCTGCTGTTCAAGGATCTGCGCAGCCAGGAGATCACCGAGAGTCTGATTTACTGGCAGAGCCACGGACTCGATCCAGGCATCATGGGCTTCGTGATGTACCGGGCCATCCGCGACCCACAGGGGCGCTATCTGGGTGGCGTCGCCGGTTACTTCAATTCCAGCGCCATGGAGAAGATGTTCCGGAAAATGGAGCACAGCGGCCTGGATCTTGGCCCAGGTGGTGCCATGGCCGTGCTGGATCGCAACACAGCCGTTCAGCTCGCCCGCATGGGGGCTGGGGCTGGTTCAGTCATCTCCCATCCCGACGATCGACTCTTGCCTCTGATGAACTACGCCAGCGATACGGCCCAGGCGCATCACTACCTCTCACCGGTGGATGGCATCCCCCGCCTGGGGGTATTCCTCAACTTGAACGAAGGTAAATGGATACTGGCGGTGGGCATGGCCAAGCGTGACATGCTGCATGGCTGGTACCTCCAGGTTTTCTGGACCAGCTTGGCGGTGATCTTCATGGCCGCCCTGCAGTGGTGCCTGCTGAGACACATGCGAATCATTTTCGTGCAGCGCGCGCGCCTTGCCCAAGAGGCGCGCCAGGATCCTCTTACTGGCCTAGCCAATCGGCGCCGCTTCGACGAATGGGCCCAAGGCACCTGTAGCCTGGCGCAGCGTCACCGGCAACCTCTCTGTGTCATGACACTGGATCTGGATTTCTTCAAGAAGGTCAACGACAGCTACGGCCATGATGGCGGCGATGCGGTGCTCAGGTGCGTAGGCCATGTATTGCAAGGCCTGCTGCGAGGCAGCGATATCGCAGCCCGCTTTGGCGGAGAGGAGTTTGTCGTGGCCATGGCACAGACCGAACTTGAGGTTGCAAGCGAGGTAGCGGAGCGCATCCGCGCCAGCTTCGCCGCTCAGGCGGTGGAATACAATGGCCAGCAGATCCACTTTACTGCGAGCTTTGGCCTTACCCAGATGACCCCTGATGAGCTGGCAGTAAACAAAGGCATACACACCGCGCTGACCAGGGCCGACCAGGCGCTCTATCGCGCCAAGCACGAAGGACGCAACAGGGTGACCATCGCGTATTAACCGCGTTTTTTCGTTGTGCGATAGCGAGACCACAACCGCATGTCACGACAGAGGCGCAAAAAATAATGCCAGCCAGGATAAATTGGCTGGCATTACCACTGGTGGTAGTCGTCGTTATGGCTCGAATAAATCAGGCTGAACCCGTCGCCGCAATAGCATTCGCTGCTCTTTGAGGGCCCTGGGTTCGATTAGCGAAGCCTAATCAGACGTGCGCGGCAGCTAACAAAACGGCGGATCTCCCCGCCGTTGCTATTTATACCAACCTTGCACCGTCGCCGGCCGCTCCAGAGCGGCCAGATCTTCCCGTCCAATGAGGAGATTGATCGCCAGATCCAGGGCTAATTTAAGGAAAAGGGAGTAAGACGTGAGACATTCTGATCATATTCAGATATGCATTGTTAGAGGGCGAGGCATAAAGACATTCATTACAACTACAGAGGGATAATTAAAGGTATACCGCAAATGCAGAGGAATGGTCCCTTGGTGGCTTGTCCCTTATGGACAACGTGACACCTTTCCAAGGCATGGTTAAAACATCTCCAAGCTATAGCACTATTCTAAACAGCTATTCAAAAAGTCCGTATTGGCTGTTTATGTGACATTTACCCCTACTTCCTGCACCAACACTGTTGCATTACAGCATAAGTTCAATGGCATTATTTTTAAACTCCAGCCCGATTCAGCTTATATCAAGGTTGCCATACATTTTATTTTTATCTCGGTAATTAATGTTGATGTTGTCATCTGTTGTTAACAAAGACGGCTTAAGGTTTAACTGACCAAATTATCCTTCTACTGTGACATGGTTTTAAAATGGAGTTTTGGGAATGAAAATAAAACATTTATCCAATATCAGGCTGCTATTGCCTATGGTGTTTCTGATTATTGTCACAGGGTGCAACAATAGTAATGACAGTGAAGAACCTGAGGCTATTACCCCCTCTGAGCCCAATGATGTACGTTGCCCGCCTTGATCGTTCGCTTATCCATTTTAGGTGAAATTTAATGTCAAAACATATAGATAAGAGCCGCCGTGACTTTATAAAACTATCTGGCGCCAGCGTGGCTGCTGTGGCCACCTCCAGCATGTTCTATCCCTCGATTGCCAGAGCGCTAAGTATCTCTGCCAATAATGTGCAGGGTTCGATCATGGATGTGGAACATATCGTGGTGCTGATGCAGGAAAATCGCTCATTCGATCACTATTTTGGAACTATGTTGGGAGTCCGTGGCTTTGGCGACCGTCACCCGATACCAACGGTGAATGACTCTGTGTGGTGGCAGGAGTTCAGGAGTGATGAAAATAATCGTCTACTGAGCCCTTATCATCTCGATAGTCGTATCGGCAATGCCCAGAGAGTCAATGGTACGCCCCATTCGTTCAATGATGCTCTGGATGCATGGGACAATGGACGCATGGATAGTTGGCCGACTTATAAAGAACAACAATCCATGGGGTATTATACCGAGACGGAAGTGCCATTTCAGTTTGCCTTGGCCAATGCATTTACCGTTTGTGATGCATATCATTGTTCCCTCCATGGTAGCACCAATCCCAACAGACTATTTTTTTGGACGGGCACCAATAATCACCCCGACGATCCCAACCCGCCAGCCATTAATAATAACTTTGACTCACTGGGTAAATCCGATGAAGGTTATCAGTGGCGTACCTACCCTGAGCGGTTGCAAGAGGCAGGTGTCAGCTGGAGGGTGTATCAAAACCTGCCGGATAATTTTACCGATAATCCATTAGCTGGATTTGTGAATTACCGTATAGCCAATGAGCAACGCGGCAATCAGCCCAATGGGGCACCTTATCCGGCTTGGAAACCTGAAGATGATCAGTTCATTCCGCTGCTTAAGGGAGTGAGCAATACCATGCCAGATCGTGGCTTTCTCGACGCACTCCGCGAGGATGTGGCGGCGGGCACTCTGCCACAGGTCTCCTGGATTGTGGCACCAGCGGATTTCTCTGAACATCCGGGGCCATCGAGCCCTGTCCAGGGAGGCTGGTATACGCAGGAGGTGCTCGATGCTCTGACGTCAGATGAGGAGCTGTGGAGCAAAACGGTGCTGATCATCAACTTTGATGAGAATGACGGCTTCTTTGATCATTTGCCCCCTCCTACCCCGCCAACCTTGCTGGATGGCGAGATCCAGGGGGGCTGTACCCTGGATACGCGCGGTGAGTATCATACCGATAATCGCCCCTATGGTCCCGGCCCCCGGGTGCCAGCACTGATCGTATCTCCCTGGAGTCGCGGAGGCTGGGTTAACTCCCAAGTATTTGATCACACCTCTGTATTGCGTTTTATCGAGGCCCGGTTTGGCGTGGAGGAGGAGAATATCAGCCCCTATCGCCGTGCGATTTGCGGCGATCTGAGCTCGGCATTCAACTTTAACAATCC
This sequence comes from Aeromonas sp. sif2433, assembly GCF_019218705.1. NCBI lineage: Bacteria > Pseudomonadati > Pseudomonadota > Gammaproteobacteria > Aeromonadales > Aeromonadaceae > Aeromonas > Aeromonas sp. sif2433. The sequence goes on along the minus strand of NZ_JAHUXD010000006.1, from coordinate 74,096 downwards.
CAATGATGAACAGTTACCCAATCTGCCCAAGGTAACCAAGGCACAGGCCAACATCCTGGTGAGACAGCAGCAGAAGCTGGATCAGCTCAGTCCGCCGGCAGAGGATCAGCAACAGGTCCCACGCCAGACCATGGGGGTGCGCCCGTCACGCGCCTTGCCCTATGAGCTGCATGTCAATGCAGAGCAGTACAGCGATCGCCTCAGCATCAAAATGAGCAATACCGGCGAGCAGGGGGCGCTGCTCCATATTTATGACAAATTGAAGCTGGATGCGGTGCCACGCCGTTATGCACTCGCCAGCCAGGAAACCATGGAAGATGATTGGTCGGTCTCAACTTCTACCGGATACGATGTCTGGTTGATTGGTCCAAATGGCTATCACCGCTCCTTCACGGGGGCTGGGGATGAGGAGAGCAAGGCGCGGGTAAGTGTTTGTTATGATCTGACGCAGCCGGCCTTGTTGCTCACCCTGACTAACTTGATGGATGAGCCGCTGACGCTGACACTGGACAACAGTGTCTATCTTGGTGGCGTGATGACACTGGAGCTGACACCTAATCAGGTGTTGGATCAGCGTGTCGAGCTAGCCGGTCAGGGCAATTGGTATGACGTCACGGTGCGCTATGGTGAGCACTGGCAGCGGCGTTATGCTGGCCGTATCGAGACCGGGCAACATGGTGTCTCCGATCCCATGATGGGGATCTGATCCGCCTGCTTTGAGGCGGGTTGCAGGCTCAAGTCAACAGAGAGGTGCCCGTCACAAGATAGGCACCTCTTTTCACTTTGGCAGGCGAGCAATTACTGCGGTATCTGTGCTTTTGTGTGACAGGGCCGCAGGCTAGATTAGCGAAGTGTCACCTGACATTAGCGACAGTTAACAAAACGGCGGGTTTCCCCGCCGTTTTTAATCGCCCAATCATCACATTGTTTCATGCCGAGCTACATAGAAGGGCACGACCTCGGCGTTCAAGGCCAACAATGTCCCCCTCCAACTCGAACTGAACATGGTGCCCGCCTCAGAGCTCCCGGGCGGCGCGGCCCATCAGCACCACAGGGTCGAGGGTGACTTCCAGGGTGCCGTTGCTGACCCAGAGCTGGCCATCCGAGATGGTGCAGGTGAGGTGCATGGTGCGCTCCACCATGGCGGTCAGCGGCAGGGTCTGGCTGTCGGAGAGTTCGATCACGCTGAGGTTGTCATGCTGGCTCAACTTGCCCTGATTCTGCTTCCACCAGACGCTGGTGCCACGACCACCGTACAGATAGAGCACCACCTGGCGGGAACGGTTGCACGCCTTCTTCAGCCGCTTCTCGTCTGGCTGACCCAGCTCGATCCAGAGTTCGATTTCGTCGGAGTAGTTCTTGCACCAGAGCTCGGGCTCGTCATCGGCCGAGAGCCCCTTGGTGAACTCCAGCCGCTCGGCGGCGTGCCAGGCGAAGGCCGCCAGCCGGATCATCATGCGCTCGTCGGTCTCGGAGGGGTGACGGGCCAGGGTGAGGGAGACATCTTGATACAGATTGCGGTCCATGTCGGACAGACTGAGTTGGGCCTTGAATACGGTTGCCTTGAGAGCCATAAAAACCTTGATACCTTGAAGAGGCGAACGCGCCGGAAAACTGCGCGCCAGTGTAATCAAAATCGGCGCCGGGTTCGACCACCTTGGCAAAACAGTTCGGCCTGGAGGCAGGTGGCTGGGGGCAAAAAACAAATGCCAGTCCGAAGACTGGCATTTGGCAGTATGAACGACAGAAGTGGATCACTTCTGGGCGGACTGGACCCCGAAGGCGTTGAGCAGCACACAGCAGGTAACGGCTACGGCCACAAATCCGCTCAGGAAGATAAAGGGCATGACCCCGTACCCCAATACAGTCCAGATGGTTTGTTCAAGCAGACTCATTGTGTGTCCTTCATCCAGTGAAACCAGTGTCCCTTTCGATGGCGGGTTGTCTCCCGCTCCTGATAAGGCTATTTGACCCCAAAGGCGGTCCGAGTCCTATGCCACCAAAGTAGTAAATAGGGCACTTGTTTGCGCCAGATCAATAATTTAGCCCCATTCTGGCCGGGCAATGGCACTTCCGTCCCGCGTTCGACCCCTTAATGAACACGCTTGGTCAACAATAGCGCAGGCAGGGGCCCGGCAAAAAAAACGGAGGCGACCCTGGGTCGCCTCCGTTGTCATGCCGGTGAAGAGCCTCAGTAGAAGGTCAGCTGCTCCGCCGCCATCGCCTTGAGCCGGGCGCAGGGGGCGAATCTGTCACCCAGGCGCTTCTGGTACTGCTCCAGACGCCCGACCAGTTGTGCGATGCCGAGGCTGTCCATGTAGCGGAAGGGGCCGCCGAGGAAGGGCGGGAAGCCGATGCCGAAGATGGCGCCGATATCACCGTCCCGGGCCGAGGCCACCACGCCGCTGTCCAGCGCCATGGCCGCTTCGTTGAGCATCATCAGCACGCAGCGCTCCGCGATCTCATTCTTGGCGAGCTTAGGCATAGGCTTGACCCCCAGCACGGCGTAGACGCTCTCGTCCACCGTCTTCTTGCCCTCCTTGCCGGTGAGCCGGTTGCGGGGGGCTGCCTTGCCGTAGAGGTAGAAGCCCTTGCCGTTCTTGCGCCCCTTGCGATCGTTTTGCAGTAGCTGGTCAAACGCCTTGGGAGCCTGGAACTGCTCGCCGCCGAGCTCTTTCTCCAGGATGGGGGAGATCTTGGCGCCCACGTCGATGCCGACCTCGTCCAACAGCTGGATGGGGCCGACCGGGAAGCCGAAGTCGAGCAGGGCACCGTCCAGCACCTCTACCGGCTCCCCTTCCAGTACCAGCCGCGCCGCCTCGTTCATGTAGGGGGCGAGGATGCGGTTCACGTAGAAACCGGCCTCGTCCTTGACCACGATCGGGGTCTTGCCCTGGGCGCGGGCGAAGGCCAGGGTGGTGGCCACCGTCTCGGCGCTGGTGCCGGCGTGGGGAATGATCTCGGCGAGCGGCATCTTGTCCACCGGGCTGAAGTAGTGCAGACCTATGATGCGCTCAGGGTGCGCCGCCTCGGCCGCGATCTTGTGGATCGGCAGGGAGGAGGTGTTGGAGGCAAACACCGTCTGTTCAGCGCACTCGCGCTCCACATCCGCCACCATCTGGTGCTTGAGCGCCAGATCCTCGAACACCGCCTCCACCACCAGATCGACGCGGTGGAAGCCGGAGTAGTCCAGGGTGCCTGACAGCAGGCTCATCTGCTTCTCCAGCTCGCTGCGCAGGATCTGGCGACGCTTGAGCTTCTTGGCCAGCAGCTCGTAGCTGTAACGCATGGCGTTGCCGATCCCGGCACTGGCCACGTCCTTGATCCGCACCGGCACCCCGGCCTTGGTGGCGGTGACGAAGGCGATGCCGCCCCCCATCAGGCCACCGCCCAGCACGGCGGCATGGCCGACCTTGCGCGGCGCGGCCCCCTGATAGGTGACTTCTTTCTTCATCTCAGTGGTGGCGAAGAACAGCGAGCGCAGGGAGGCGGACTCCGGGGTCATCACCAGCTCGCCGAAGTGGCGGGACTCGGCGGCCAGACCGGCCTGCATCCCCTCCTCCACCCCGATCTGCACCACCGCCAGGATCCGCTCCGGCGCAGGGTAGTTGCCGCGGGTTTTGGCTTTCACGCCTTTACGGGCCTGATCGAACAGCACCTTGCGGCCCAGCCCGTTGGTCTCCAGCAGCTTGCCCTGCAGATCCCGCTTCAGTGCGTGGCGCGGCTTGCCCTTCTTGGCCAGTTTGATGGCCGCCTCCAGCAGGATGGAGGGTGGCACCATCTCATCCACCAGCCCCAATTTCCTGGCCTGTTTGGCGCGCACCTGCTTGCCGGTCAGCATCAGATCCAGCGCCTTGGCCACCCCGATGAGGCGCGGCAGACGCTGGGTACCACCGGAGCCCGGCAGCAGGCCGAGTTGCACCTCCGGCAGGCCCAGCACGGTTTTAGCGTGATCGGTCACCACCCGGCCATGACAGGCGAGCGCCAGCTCCAGCCCGCCGCCGAGGCAGGGGCCGTGGATGGCGGCGATCACCGGGATGCTCAGCGCCTCGATCTCGGCGAACACCAGCTGGCCCTCCCGGGAGAGGGTCTGGGCATCCTGGGCGCTGGCACAGGCCGCCAGCATGCCGATGTCGGCCCCGGCGATGAAGGAGTCCTTCTTGCCGGAGACGACAACTAACCCGATCAGATCCTTGTTGCTCTTCACCTGGGCCAGCACGGCGCGGATCTCGTCGGCGAAGGCAGCCTTCAGGGTGTTCATGCTCTCACCGGGCACATCCATGGTGAGGATGCCGATGCCGTCTTTACGAATATCCAATGCAAAGGTATTAGTGCTCATCATTCCACCTCCAACACCATGGCCACACCCAACCCACCCGCCGCGCAGGCGGTGTTGAGCCCCAGTCCCCCGCCCCGACGGCGCAACTCGTGCAGCGTCTGGGTGATCATCCGCGCACCGGTCGCGGCGAAGGGGTGGCCGTAGGCCAGGGAGCCGCCGAGCACGTTGAACTTGTCCATGTCCACCTCGCCGATGGCCTGATCACGGCCCAATTTGTCGCGGGCGAATTCGTGGCTGGCAAACATCTTGAGGTTGGCCAGGGTCTGGGCGGCGAAGGCCTCGTGCATGTCGATCAGGGTCAGATCGGCGAGGGTGATGCCGGCGCGGTCGAGCGCCAGCGGCGTGGCGTAGGAGGGACCCATCAGCATGTCCTGCCAGACGTCGATGGCGGAGAAGGCGAAGCTGCGAATATAGCCGAGCGGCTCGAGACCCAGCTCCTTCGCCCGCCCTTCCCGCATCAGCAGCACGGCGGCGGCGCCGTCGGTGAGCGGGGTGGCGTTGGCGGCGGTGACAGTGCCATGCAGCCGGTCAAACACGGGTTTGAGCTTGGCGTAGCTCGCCAGGTCAGAGCTCTCGCGGATGTTGTTGTCCCGCTCCAGCGGTGACTTGTAAGGGGGCACATGGGCGGTGAACACCTCGCCGCTGAGCTTGCCCTGGGCCCAGGCCTCGGCGGCCAGGCTGTGGGAGCGGTGCGCCAGCGCATCCTGCGCCTCGCGGCTGATCTGGTGACTCTTGGCCATCTGCTCGGCGGTCTGCCCCATGGAGAGACCGGTGGAGTACTCGGCGACCGCGGGCGGCACCGGCAGCAAGTCCTTCAGCCGCAGCCGGCGCAGGATATTGAAACGCTGCTGCAGGTTGCGGGCCTTGTTGAGATCCACCAGGGCGCGGGCCAGCGACTTGCTGACGCCGATGGGCAGCACTGAGGAGGAGTCGGCGCCGCCGGCGATGGCGATATCGACAGTGCCGGCCATGATGGACTCGGTGACGTTGGCCACCGCCTGGAAGCTGGTGGCACAGGCGCGGGAGACGCTGTAGGCATCGGTGCTGACACTCATGCCGGTGCCGAGCACTATCTCGCGGGCGATGTTGGGCGCCTCCGGCATCTGCACCACCTGGCCGAACACCAGCTGATCGATGAGCTTGGGATCGAGATCGGTGCGGGCGAGCAGTTCACTCACCACCAGCTTGCCGAGATCCACCGCGGGCACGCCGTGAAAGGCGGTGGCCTGCTTGGCAAAGGGGGTGCGCAGACCCGCCACGACGGCAATCCGTTCGCCCTGGCGAGTCGTCAGTTTCAATGGCTGTTTCATCCTGGCTCCTTGGTTAAAAGGTAGAGGTCTGACCTCATTGCGCCACATCTTAACAATCCACTCACAACTTTCATACGGCTGATTGAAACTAAATTGTCGCCATCTGTGCCCCCTCCCTCGCCCTCTTGCGACATCTGGAGTATAAAAAGAGCAACTCCTATTAAAACAACGGGTTCATCCCATGGCAGCGACCGAGTTCAGACAACTTAGCGACTATCTTGGCAGCCAGATCCTGGGCCAGGGTCCGCTCATCGACGGGCTGCTGATCGCCCTGCTATGTGAAGGACATGTGTTGATCGAAGGCGCCCCCGGTCTCGCCAAGACCCGGGCCGTCAAGGCGCTGGCTGGGGCTGTTGAGGGGCGCTTCGCCCGCATCCAGTTCACCCCGGATCTGCTGCCCGCCGATCTCACCGGCAGCGAGGTGTTCCACCCCCAGGATGCGAGCTTCGTGTTCCAGCCAGGGCCCCTGTTCAACCACCTGGTGCTGGCGGACGAGATCAACCGGGCCCCTGCCAAGGTGCAATCCGCCCTGCTCGAGGCCATGGCCGAGCACCAGATCACCGTCGGCAAGAAGAGCTGGCGCCTGCCGCCGCTGTTTATGGTGGCCGCGACCCAGAATCCGATCGAGCAGGAGGGCACCTACCCGCTGCCGGAGGCCCAGCTCGACCGCTTCCTGCTGAAACTGGTGGTGGACTACCCCAGCCCCGCCATGGAGCTCGCCATCTTGCAGCTCAACGCCCATGGCGACGCGCTGCCACCGCCCCCCGTGACCCTGAGCCAGGCCAGCCTGCTGGCGGCCCGCGCCGCGGTGCAGGAGGTGCAGATGCAGACCCGACTCGAGCACTATCTGGTGCAGCTCGTCTGCGCCACCCGGCCGGGCAGCGGCCTCTGTCCCGAGCTGGAACCCCTCATCGCCGTGGGCGCGAGCCCCAGGGCCAGCATCGGCCTCGCCAGGGCGGCCCGCGCCCGCGCCTGGCTGGCGGGGCGCGACTTCGTGCTGCCGGAAGACATCCAGCAACTGGCCCCCGCCGTGCTGCGCCATCGCCTCATCCCGAGTTATCAGGCACTGGCCGACAATCTCGACAGCGAGGCGCTGATCACCCGCCTGCTGGACTGGGTGCCCTCGCCTTGAGCCGGCGCCAGCCTGCCTTATCGCCCCAACAGCGGCCCTCTGCTCAGGCGCCGAGCGCCCGCCTGCGGGGCTGGGTCTGATGTCCCTGGATCCCCGCAGCCATCCCCACATCGCCCTGCCACTGAGCCAGCTGCTGGCCATCCGGCTGTGGGCGCGTCAGGGCCCCAGGGCCCGCGTCCATCAGGCCAAACAGGGTCGGCTCGGGCGGGTGCCCGGATTGAGTTTTCGCGAGCTGCGCGCCTATCAGGCGGGGGATGAGGTGCGCCACATCGACTGGCGGGTCACCGCCCGGCTCGGGCGCCCCTACACCCGACTCTATGGCGAGGAGCAGGATCAGGCCCACTGGCTGCTGCTCGATCTCTCCCCCGCCATGTACTTCGGCTCAGGACCTCAGCTCAAGGCCCGCCTCGGCTGCGAGCTGGCGGCCGCCCTGCTGTGGCAGGGGGAGAAACAGGCCAACACCCTGATCTGCCACGGGGTGGAGACCCGACTAGAGTCCCAGCGCGGCACCCTGATCCCGCTACTCGAGACCCTCTGCCATCACTACCAGCAGGGGCTGGATCGCACGCCCGTCCCCCGCAGCCTGGCCCAGACCCTGGCGGGGCTCAAGCTGCCCCACGGCGCCAGACTGACCCTCATCGCCGATCACCGCCCCTGCGACGAGGCCCTCGCCAAGCAGCTGCAGTTGCTCGGCCGGCGCCACGACATTCACTACTGGCAGATCCGGGATCCGCTGGAGGCCTCGCTGCCCGAACAGGGTCAGCTGGCGGTGCGGGCCGGCAGGCGCAGCGGCTGGCTCGACGCCGGGCAGCCGGGGTTTGCCCGCCACTATGCCCTGGCGGCCGACTACCAGGCCCAACAGAGCCAGCGGCAGCTGTTGCCGCTGGTGCAGCGTCTCTACCGGCTCGACAACGGCCAGTCCTTGCAGCGCCAGTGGCAGGAGGGCGGATGCCGTCTGCTCTGAGCGCCGCCCTGGCCGGCTCCCCCCTCGCGGCGCAGCTGCGCGACATTCACCCGGGCCCCGCCCTCGGCAGCGCCGTCGATCCCCGCCTGCTGGGCTGGGGCTGGCTGCTGATCATCCTGCTGTGCGCCCTGCTGATCACCACCCTGGCGCTGGCACTCTGGCGCCAACGCCGCTGGGCACGGCAAATCGAGTGGCAAGGCCCCGAACTGGTGCCCCGGCTGCAAGCCGTGCTGCGCCAGGCCGCTCTGGCGCACTGGCCCGAGGCTCGCCACCTGCAGGGGGAGGCCTGGCTCGCCTGGCTCGATGCCAGGGGGGGCAGCCGCTTCGCCGAATTTGCCCCGCTCTGGCCCCACTGGCTCTACGGCCGGGGAGAGCCCGATGCCACAGAGCAGGCGGCGTTGCGGCGCTGCTACCTGCGGTGGGGACGCCGCTGCGTCAGCCCGCCCCGGCTGCTGACTAGGGCGACGGGCTGGCGACGGCGCCATGACGGAGGGGCGACATGATCCTCGCCTGGCCCTGGTTTGCGCTCGCGCTGGTGTTGCCGCTGCTGGTGCGCTTCGGCTTGCCCCCCCTGCGCCGATCGACCCTGGCCCACGACGGCTTCCCCCTCCTGCGACCCCACGCCGGCCAGCCGCTCTGGCGCATGACGCTGTGCTGGTGCGCCCTGGTGCTGGCCCTGTGCCGCCCGCAATGGCAGGAGGCGCCCCTCATTCACTATCAGGCCAGCCGGGATCTGATCCTGGCGGTGGATCTCTCCGACAGCATGCGCACCCAGGACATGCTGGATGAGGGGGAGCAGCACGACCGGCTCAGCGCCGTGCGCCAGCAGCTCAGGCAGCTGATCAGCGCCCGCCCCGGCGATCGCATCGCCCTGGTGGTGTTCGCCGATCACGCCTATCTGCTCTCCCCCCTGACCCAGGAGACCCAGGCCCTGTTGACCCTGACCAAGGAGCTGGACTTCGATCTGGTGGGGCGCACCACGGCGCTGGGAGAGGCCATACAGCTGGCTCGCCAGCACGCCGATCCCGCTCGCCCCAGCGCCCTGCTGCTGGTCACCGATGGCCGCAACACGGCGGGCAATGCGGATCCGCTCACCGAGGCCACCCGCGCGGCGGCCGCCGGCATGACCCTCTACACCCTGGGGGTCGGCGCCGATCCCGGCACCTTTGCCGATGCCCAGCCCCAGAGCGGGTTCGATCCCAGTGCCGAGCTGGATGAGCCCCTGCTGCAACAGTTGGCCAAGCTGGGCCACGGCCGCTATTTCCGGGCCCGCAGCCAGGCCGATCTCGCGGCCATCAACCAGACGCTCGATCGGCTGGAGCCCAGCGCCCGCCCGCAGACCCTCTATCGCCCGAGCCGGGAGCTCTATCCCTGGCCCCTGGCGCTGGCCTGGCTGTTGCTGATCTGGCCGACTCGCCGGCTGCCGTGGCGGCGCCCGCAGGCGGAGCCGCCCCATGGCTAAGCAGTTGCGCCAGGAGTCCCCATGGAGTTGATCCTGCTGCGCCCGCTCTGGCTGCTGGCCCTGCTGCCCTGGCTGTGGCAGGGTTGGCGCCGCCGTCGCCAGCGGCACCTGCTCGCCCCCGCCATGGGGGCCTATCTGCTGCCGGGCCAGGGCCGCACCAGACCCTGGCTCTGGCTCGCCTGCCTGCCGGTGATCCTGGCCCTGTCCGGCCCCGCCCTGCGCCAGCAGAGCCAGCCCATCAGCAGCCCGGCGCTCGATATCTGGTTGCTGGATCTCTCCGACTCCATGCTGGCCGGGGATCTGCCGCCGGATCGGGCGACCCGGGTGCGGCTGCTGCTGCAGGACATGCTGGCCGAGGCAGGGCCCCACCCCGTCGCCCTCATCCTGTTTGCCGGCGATGCCTATCTCGCCATGCCCGCGACCCGGGATCATCAGGCCATCTCGCTGCTGCTGCCGGACTTGCGCCCGGCCATCATGCCGCTCCCCGGCAGCGCCCCCGAGCGCGCCGTGGCGCTGGCGCTCAGCCAGATCCCCGCCGGTCAGCAGGCACGGCTGCTGCTCATCACCGATGGGCTCTCCCCCGTCCAGATCGCGCGCATTGCCGCCCAGTGGCCCTGTCAGAATGCGTTGCTCTGCCCGCAATCGGCGACGCCCCGTCTCGACATCCTGCTGGCCAATGGGGGCAAGGCCGCCAAGCTGCCCCCTTCCAGTGCGGGGCTTGGCCGTGAATTGCCGCCCCCCGACGGGGCGGCCATGCAACGGCTTGCGGCCCAGTCAGGGGGAGAGCTGCAGTGGTTGCAGGCCGGGGTGCCGCGCTTCGCGCCGCTGCCCATGAGCCAGACCCTGACCGCCAACCAGTCGCGGGATCTCGGCCCCTGGCTGTTGCTCCCCCTGCTGCCGCTGGCACTGCTGGCCCGCATCGGGGCGCTCTGGTTGCTCCTGCTCGGCGTGGGCGTCGGCCTGTTCAACCCGCCCCTGCAGGCGAGCCCCGCCTCCCCGCTGGCCCCTGGCTTATCGGAGCAGGATCGGCAAGCCTGGCAGGCCTTCCAGCAGGGACGCTACCTGGCGGCGGCCCGCGACTTCCAGGATCCCGTCTGGCAGGGGAATGCCTGGTATCGCGCCGGTGACTACGCCCGGGCCGTCGCCGCCTATGGCCGCGCCACCAGCGCGACCGCCCATTACAACCGGGGCAATGCACTGGTGCAGCTCGGCGATCTCAAGGGCGCCGAGCAGGCCTATCTGGCCACCCTGGCGCTCGAGCCCGGCCATGAGGATGCGCTCTACAACCTGGCCCTGCTGCGTGCCCAGCCGCCGCAGGCCGCCCCCACGGCGCAGCAGCCCCAACCCGCCGATGCCCCCGAGCAGTCCGCCGCGCCGGATCGCCCGCGCCCACCCGCCCCGCCTGTGCTGCTGCTGGAGCAGCGACTGCGCAAGGAGGCCCAGCGCCGTGCTCAAGCCACGCCATCGCTCAAGCCGGAGGAGCCCTGGTGACGGCCCACCCGCTGAGGCGCCCCGCCCTGCAGAGAGATCGTCGGGGGGGCTGTTCTTTATCAAGGGTCCAGCCACCGACGGGCATCTCTCCCTGGCAGCGCTGGCTGCTTATCCTCTCTCTATTGACGACGCTTTTATTGACGGGCCAGGTGCTGGCCGCCCCGCCACGGGCCGAGCTGCTGGCAGGCGCGAGCGAGGGTGACTGGCTGCTCATCATCGAGGCCGATGGGGAACGCCGCGCCGACGAGCTCAGCCTCACCCCCTTGCTGCGCCAGTTTGCGGTGGGCCGGGTAACTTTGAGTCGCGTCACGACCGAGGTGCACAGCCTCACCCGCTGGCAGATCCCGCTGCATCGGGTGGCCGGCGACGCCAACCAGGTTCCCGCCCTCAGCCTGGGCACCGAGCAGACTCCAGCGCTCCCCCTGCCCCGGCGCAGCGAGTCAGAGGCAGCACCTGCGGCGGCCCTCTCGCCCATCGAATTGCAGGCCAGCGTGCTGCATCAGGGGCCGCTCTATCCGGGGCAACCCTTCCTCTATCAACTGAGCCTCTGGCTGCCCGCCAACCTGGAGGCCCCCAACCTCAGCGAGCCGGCCGGCAACGGCTTCACCATCCGCCGCCTCGGCGACGACAGGTGGGAGTCCCCCGCCAGCCCCGGCATGCCGGGACGACTGACCCGCAGATGGCTGCTGCAGGCCAAGGAGCCCGGGCTCCATCCGCTGGAATCCCCCCGTTTTCAGGGAAGACTGCCCCAGGAGGGCGGCCAGAGCGAGGCGCTCTCCGCCAGGGCGGCCACCCGCTTCATCAAGGTGGACAAGGCCCCGCTGGAGCCGGTGGCGAGCGCGCTGACCCTGCGCCAGCAGCTCAGCCCGGCGACGGGCGCCAAAGCCGGGGAGCCAGTGATCCGCACCCTGACCCTGGTGATGGAGGGTGGCGATGGCAACCGTCTGTCCCTGCCGCCGCCACTCGGCTTGCCAGCCGGCCTGCAACTGCGGCCAGATGGAGAGCAGCAGCGCGAGCAGTTCACCGCCAAGGGGGCGCTGCGCTTCGAGCGCCAGTGGCGCCAGGCATTGACGGCAGGCGAGGCCGGCCACTACCGCTTGCCCCCGGTGGATCTGCCCTGGTTCAATACCCAAAGCGGTCGCGTCGAACATGCCCGCCTGCCGGCCCAGACGGTGCGGTTCGAGGCCGGCCTCTCGTCGCCCGCAGACAGCCGGGCCCCCGGTGGGGAGAGTCTCTGTTGGGTGCTGGGGGCCTTGCTGCTGCGCGCCCTGTGGCGAAGCGGGCCACGCTGGCTGGCCTTCTATCGCCTGCAACGGGCCCTGGTGGCCAGGGAGCCGGACTCGGCCAGAGGAGCCCTGCTGGTCTGGGCCGATCGGCGCTGGGACGCCTCTCATCGACAGCTCACCAGCCTGCCCTGCCATCGCGATCCCGCCATAGGTGCCGCCCTCGACACCCTGGATCGGGCCTGCTTCGCCCCCCCCTCAACCGTGGCCGAGCCGGTTCGCTGGCAGGCCCTCGCCGAGGGGTTGTGCGCCTTCGAAACTTTTGCGATAGCCTATAGCCTCAGGAAACTGGCGCGGGTGAGTCGCTGATCCCGCCGCAAGCCACCGCAGATAAAAAAGGAAGCCCCGCAATGGCGTTAGGTTTTTTCAGAAAAAAAAGCTCAGGGACGGGAAAGGATCCCGCGACCGATCCGGTCTATGGGGGTATGGCAGACAAACAAACCAAATATGAAGCCCTGGTGCATGCCCTGCATGGGGACATCTATCGCTACGCCTACTGGCTGTGTCGGGACCCGCAGGTCGCCGAGGATCTGGTGCAGGAGACCTTCCTGCGCGCCTGGAAGGCGATCGACAGCCTGCAGGACGACAAGGCCGCCAAGGCCTGGCTCATCACCATAGTGCGGCGGGAGAACGCCAGGCGCTTCGAGCGCAAGCAGTTCGATCTCATCGATCTCGACGAGCATCCCCAGAGCGATCCGGATGCCCTGCACAGCGAACAGGAGATGGAGCACGAGTGGCTCAGGCGTCATATCGCCCGCCTGCCCGCCGAGTACCAGGAGCCGCTGCTGTTGCAGGTGCTGGGGGGATTCAGTGGCGAGGAGATCGCAAGCCAGCTGGGCCTGAACAAGAACACCGTCATGACTAGGCTGTTTCGGGCACGCAACCAGATAAAAGAGGCCATGGAGTCAGCAGCACAACAGAGAGGACACACTAATGGATGAGCTTGAGTTTCGCCGCAGGGCCATCGCCCATCCAATGGATCAGGATCCTGCGTTCCTCGACGCGGCGCAGACCTCCCCTGCCAATCGCAAGCACCTGGACGAGATGAAACAGCTGGATCGTCAGCTGCAGCGGACCCTGGAGGTCGAGGTGCCGGCCGGGCTGGCCGAGCGCATCTTGCTCAGGCAGGCGATGGAGGCCGACGATGACGATGTCGTCATCCCCCTGCCGCCCCCGCCTGCACGCACCGGCTGGCGTCCCCTAGCCATCGCGGCCTCGGTCGCCTTCCTGCTCGGCATCAGCACCCGCTGGATCAGCTGGCCGCCGACGGCGCCCGCCGAACTCTCGCTGGCGCAGGTCGCCATGGCCCACGTCTACGGGGAGGAGCCCTTCATCAAGGGGGTGGATGAGAGGGTCAGCCTGCAGACCATCAATGCCAAGATGGAGAAGTACGGCGCCACCCTGATGGGCATGCAGGACATGAAGGTGACCTATGTCAATCACTGCTCCTTCTATCAGGGGCCGGCCCTGCACATGGTGATCCAGGGCAAGATGGGACCCGTCACCCTGTTCCTGGTCCCCAAGCATGTGCCGCTCAGCCTCCAGCCCAGCTTTGAAGATGGCCAGCTCAAGGGCGAGATAGTGCCGCTCAAGGGCGCCAACATGGTGTTGATCGGTGATATGCAGGAGTCACTCGAACCGGTTGCCGCGCAATTCGAGTCACGGCTGCACTGGTCCATTTAACAGAACTTAACCAGAGCTGACCGGCGCCCCGCCGCCTCGGCATCACAGGCAGATACGCCAGTTGTCTGCCTGTTCATTCCTAACTACGCGATTTTTCCCGCTCATTGCCCGCCTGATCCCACAACAGCACTCAATTTATTTTTATGACACAAACGGAACTTGTTGCTTTTTATTTATCCAATAATGGATAAATTCGGTTATTAAAACGCCAAGTTAAAACAAATGATTAACACAATGGAAACTTTTATGTATTCTGCTGTCACTGGTCTGATTTCTTACCTCCTACCAGATCCATAGAATCACGCCAGAAGTGAATGGGAAGAAGCTTACATAACAACAGATCTTGTCGTGTATAGCGGCCAAAGAGCCCTGATATCGACAGAAAATCTGCTTACAAGAGAGAACACTATGACAACTGCCTTTTTCAAGAAAAGCCTGATCGCCGCGGCCGTGACCCTGGCCAGCACCCAGACCTTTGCCGCCGCGTTCCAGTTGAACGAGCACTCCGCCTCCGGTCTGGGGCGCGCCTATGCAGGGGAAGCAGCAATCGCAGACAACGCCTCTGTCTTGTCCCGCAACCCGGCTGCCATGACCACCTTCGACAAGATGGCACTGTCTGTTTCCGGTACCTACATCAAGCCGGATGTAGATGTAGCGGGTGACATCTATGCGGGCCCCAACAAGCTGGCCTCCTCCAGCGAGAGCGACATAGCACCGGATGCCTTCGTACCGGCCACCTACTTCATCCAGCCGCTGAACGATCAGTGGGCCTGGGGCCTGGGGCTGTTCTCCAACTACGGTCTGGCCACCGAATATTCCAAGACCTTCCCGGCCGGTGCCGGCGCCGGTGACACCGAGCTGTTGACCTTCAACATCAACCCCAACGTCGCCTATCGCATCAACTCCAACTTCAGCATCGGTGCCGGCCTCAATGCCGTCTACGCCCAGGCCGAGTTGAACCGCTATGCCGGCGCCCTGGCTGCCGCCATTCCCGGTGCCCACTCAGATACTCCCCTGGCGCACCTGAAAGGGGATACCTGGGGCTTTGGCTGGAACGTCGGTGGCCTGTACGAGATCAACGAGTACAACCGCCTCGCCCTGACCTACCGCTCCCAGGTTGACTTGAGCTTCGATGGTGACTTCCAGGGTGCCACCTCCGGCAACCGGGTGGTTGACGGCAACCTGAAGCTGGATCTGCCGGCTCAGGCCGAGTTCGCCGGCTACCACCGTCTGAACCAGCAGTTCGCGGTGCACTACTCCGTCAACTGGACCGACTGGAGCGCCTTCCAGGAGCTCAAGGCCACCAGCGACTCCTGTGCCGGCGGTGTCTGCCTGCAGAAAGACGAGAAGTTCAAAGACTCCATGCGTTACGCCCTGGGCGGTACCTGGTACGTCAACCCGGCCTGGGAAGCTCGCATCGGCTTCGCCTACGACAACAGCCCGGTCGAACCTGAATACCGCAGCCTGAGCATTCCTGACTCCGATCGTATCTGGTACAGCGCCGGTGCCACCTACCACATCGATCAGGACATGAGCGTCGACTTCGGCATGGCCTACCTGGATGGCAAGGAAGTGGACGTGAACGAAGGCCTGCGCAGCCACGGCGACGCGCTGCGCTGGAAAGGCACCTCCCACGGTAACGCCTTCCTGGCCTCTGCCCAGTTCAACATGAAGTTCTGATCCCGGGATCAGCAAAAAGAGCGCCTCAGGGCGCTCTTTTTTTATACCGGATCCGGCTTTCAGCGTACAGCTGTAGCAAACAGCTGTACGCTTTTCGTTTTTTATCAGCCTGTTAGCCCCAGACTCCCCAGCATTTAATCCCGTTTTATCGTCAGCGCCCCCGCCGCCGTTGCCTTACTGGTCATACCATATAAAATCCCGCCCCCAACCAAATAACAGAATGAACCACGAGTTCATCCCAAGGAAGACGCTATGCATCCCTCCCTCAAGCCCTCTCTCATCGCCCTGCTGGTACTGTCGGGTCAGGCCCAGGCGGCCGGTTTCCAGCTGGCCGAGCAATCGGCCACCGGCATGGGGCGCGCCTTCGCCGGTGAAGCCGCCATCGCCGACAACGCCAGCGTGCTCTCCCGCAACGCGGCGGCCATGACCCGCTTCGAGCGCACTGCCTTCTCCGGCGGCTTCATCTATATTCGCCCCGACGTCAACATCGAGGGCACAACCCGGGTGCCGACCGCCATCGGCCCCCTGACCCTGGACGCAAGCGCCCACGACATCGCCGCCTCAGCCTGGGTGCCCAATGCCTATCTTATAGTGCCGCTCAACGAGCGCTGGCGGCTGGGACTGGCGGCGACCTCCTACTATGGCCTCGGCGTCGAGATGCCCGCCAACTACAACGCCGGTCACTTTGGCAACGTGTCCGACATCAAGACCATGGATCTCGGCGCCTCGCTGGCCTATCGCATCAACCGGCTCTGGTCCGTGGGGGGCGGTCTGTCCGCCATTCAGGGCGAGGGGGAAGTGGGCGGCACCTTCCCCTCCAACAACAAGATAGCCAAGCACCTCAAGGGGGATGGCTGGGCGCTCGGCTGGAATCTGGGCACCCTGCTGGAGCTGTCGGAGGCGACCCGCATCGGCCTCTCCTATCGCCACGACGTGACCCTGACCCTGTCCGGCGACGCCATCGGCACCGATCTGCAGGGGCGGACCTTCACCGACACCGGCAGCCTGGATTTGCCGCTGCCCGCCACCGCCGAGCTGGCACTGTTCCACCAGCTGACCCCGGCGCTGGCGCTGCATTCGAGCATCAACTGGACCAACTGGAGCAAGTTCGTCCAGCTGGAGTCCGAGCTCGATCACTATGGCAGCATGCACATCAAGGATGAGCACTGGGAAGACAGCTGGCGCTACGCCGTCGGCCTGACCTACCAGCTGGCGCCCCAGTGGCAGCTGCGTTCGGGCCTGGCCTATGATCGCAGCCCGGTGCCTGCCGATCGCCGCACCATCTCCATCCCCGACTCGGACCGGATCTGGTACAGCGCCGGGCTGGGCTATCAGCTGGATCGCAACCTCTCGCTGGACCTTGGCCTGACCCTGCTCGACGGCAAGAAGGTCGATGTAACCGAAACCATGCAGCTCAAGCCCGGCGTGCCGCAGACCAGCTCGAGCTTCCAGGGCACCTCGGAGGGGGACGCCTGGCTGGCCGGCCTGCAGCTGAACTACCTCTTCTAACCGCCCCGACCTTATCAAGCACTATGCCAGTTGTTGACCGGTGCAACCCGACCAGCGCTGGCATAGTGATCCGCTTCCCAATAGAATCAAGCCAGCACCCATGCTGGAGAGATGCATGTATTCCTATGTAGCAAGGCAGCCCATCCTGGATCGGGAATTGAACACCCATGCCTATGAGCTGCTGTTTCGCGACAGTCTGGATAATGTGTTTCCCCTGATCTCCGCCCGACAGGCCACCGCCAGGCTGGTGGCCGAACAGTTTCTGCAACAGAACATCGATCAGCTGCTCGGCGGGCGCCTCTGCTTCATCAATTTCCCCCACTCCCTGCTGCTGGACGGGCTGGCCGAGTGCCTGCCCCAGGACAAGGTGGTCATCGAAATACTGGAAGATGCTACCCCGGACGACGCGCTGCTGGCCAAGGTGCGCCAGTTGCACCAGCTGGGCTATCGACTGGCCCTGGATGATTTCACCCTCTCCCCCGCCTGGGAGCGCTTTCTGCCCTTCATCCACATCATCAAGTTCGACTTGCGGGCCACTTCGCTCGCGAAGATCGAAGGTTTCATCCTGAGTCACCGCCACCTGCCGCTCACCTACCTTGCCGAGAAGGTGGAGGACAAGCTGGAGTTTGAACGGATGAAGAGCCTGGGGGTCGAGCTGTTTCAGGGCTTCTTCTTCAGCCGGCCCGAGATGGTGCAACAGACCACCCTGCAGCCGGATCAGCTGGTGGTGATGCAACTGCTCGAGGTCGTCAATCAGGCGGCCCCGGATCTGGACAGGATAGAGCAGCTGCTCAACCAGGATGTCTCCCTCTCCCTCAAGCTGCTGCGCTACGTCAATCACCTCAAGCGTTTCCCCCAGCCCATCGCCTCGTTTCGCCAGGCGGCCAGCTACCTGGGTCACGCCCAGTTGAAACGCTTCGTGGCCCTGGTCGCCGCCACCAGCGCCGGCCATGACAAGAGTGGTGAGCTCTATCAGATGTCGCTCATCCGGGCCCGCTTCTGCGAACTGCTGGCGCAGACCCACGCCCCGACCCGGCAGGCGCAGCAGGCCTTCATCACCGGCTTGTTCTCCTTGCTGGATGTCTTGCTGGGTCAACCGCTGGATCAGTTGCTCGGCTCCATCCCGCTGACGGCCGAGATCCGCGCCGCCCTGCTGGAGCGCAAGGGCAGCCTGGGTTTCTACCTTGCCTTTTGTGAAGATTATGAGAATGCGAACTGGCCACGGATCGCGGCCAGCACGGCCCGGCTCGAGCTCACTGAGGAGAAGGTCAGCCACCTCTATCTGGCCGCCACCACCTGGGTCAATGAGCAGATCCAGGCCATGGCGGGGACTGACTGAAAGACGAAGCCGCTGCCAACCAAGCAGGTGGCGATCGGCCCCTCGCCGCCCATCAGGCCCCAGAAAAAGGTCCCTCAAGAGGGACCTTTTTCATTTAGAACAGCATGTTGAACTGAACCGAGGCCAGGAAGGCGTTGCCTTCGTTGTTACCTTCGAAATAGAACGGCTGACCCGGGTCGTTGTTGTGAACCCCTTCCTTCACCTCACTCGCTTCCCCATTGATATAGGTCATGCCGAAGTCGATGCTCTTGGTCTCATCCAGATGGTAGGTCGCCCCCGCGCTGTACCACCACTTGTCGGCATCCGGCAGGCTAATGGTGGCGTGCTCGCTCTGTACGGCCGACTCGTCATAGGCGACGCCGACGCGCGCCTCCCACTGCGGGTTCACATACCAGGTCGCGCCGACCGCGTAGCGCATCGCATCCTGCAACTGCTCGTTCTTACTCAGGCAGACGCCGCCCGGCAGATTGCACTGCTCGCTGACTGCCTCCAGCTTTTCAAAGGCACTCCAGTCGGTCCACATCACCGAGTAATGCAGCGCAAATTGCTGGTTCAGACGGTGATAGCCGGAGAACTCGGCGATGGCGGGCATGGGCACATCGACCGTGGCATCGGCTTTGTAACCGGGAGCGCCAACAGCCCCGGTGTAATCTCCCTCCAGCTCCACGTCGATCTGGGAACGGTAGGTCAGCGCCAGGCGGTTATCCTGGTTGATCTCGAACAGGCCGCCGATGTTCCAGCCCCAGCCGTTGCCAGAGCCATCGAAGTTGGCCAGGGTATTGTGGGAACCATTGGGGTTCGCATTGGGATTGACCCGATCCACATAACCGGTGGCGATGGTGTAGTTGACGCCGGCACCCAGGCTCCACTGCTCGTTGATGCGGTAGGCCACATTCGGGTTCAGGTTGACGCTCATCAGCGAGGTCTCCCCCGCCAACAGGCCGGCGGCAGGATTGCTGCCCGCCCCGAAGCTGTCGTCGAAGCGGGTGCCCAGACCATAGTTGGTCATCATGGCGAAACCGACCGCCCACTGCTCGTTGATGGGGTGGATCAGGTAGGCGGCGGGCACCACCGCATTGGGACCGGCGTTGCCATGGCTGGCGGCGGTGCTGGAATCAAACCGGCTGCCCGGCAGATCGGTGACGAAGGCCCCGTCCACGCTGTAGTCCGGATCCACCATGGTGGCGGCCATGGAGACGGCGGTCTTGTCGAACATCATCATGGCGGCCGGGTTGCGGCCCAGCACCGACGCGTTGTCGGCGATGGCACCCTCCCCCGCAAAGGCGCGGCCGAGGCCGGCGGCGGAGTGTTCGTTGATCTGGAAACCGGAGGCGAAGCTGTTGGTGGCCAACAGCGCCAGGGCGCTGGCGAGGGCGCGGCTCTTGAATAATGTGGTCATGGGGATTCTCATGTTGGTACCCGCCGCAGGGCGGGCACTCGGGATAGATATCATCGCGCCAGCCTGGGCTGGCGTGGCACGGCCCTGAGTCGGCGGGCAGCCGGCTCGAGATGAGGGCGGCAAAATGCGTCGGCGCATGGTAGGGATCCCTGCCCCCGCCAACAAATCAGACCAGTGACCAAATTGGCCACCAAGCTTAATCGCGGCTGAATGAGCGCAAGATCCTGCCTTTTCCATCCAATAACAGGGCTTTTAGCCGCCATGACGCGACTAAGAATGGCGTGGGTGAGCCGGGCAGAGATAAGGGGGGATTGATATGCACTGAATCGCCGATTCGGGATGCGCGAGTCAGATAGGCTGGCCGCCGTCGCGGCCAGCATGATGAGCACTATAAGAGTGTTGCCACCTCAAGAACCGAGGTGGCCAGGCGCCTATGTGATTGGCTGGCTCAGCCCAGCTCGACGGCCAGGGCGGTCGCCTCCCCACCACCGATGCACAGGCTCGCCACCCCACGCCGCAAGCCTCGCAGACGCAGGGCATGGATCAGGGTCACCAGGATGCGGGCACCGCTGGCGCCGAGGGGATGACCAAGGGCGCAGGCCCCCCCGTTCACGTTCAGCTTGTGGTGGGGGATGTTGCAGCCCGACATGGCCAGCATGCTGACCATGGCGAAGGCCTCGTTCACCTCGAACAGATCCACCTCCTCCACCCGCCAGCCGACGCGTGCCAGCAGCTTGTCGATGGCCCCGACGGGAGCGCTGGTGAACTCGGCCGGCAGGGCGGCATGGCTCTGATAGCCCACTATCCTCGCCAACACCGGCAGCCCCAGCCGGGCGGCGGTCTCGGCCCGCATCAGGACCAGCGCCGCCGCACCGTCCGAGATCGAGCTGGCGTTGGCCGCGGTAATGGTGCCTTGCTTGCCGAAGGCAGGTTTCAAGGTGGGTATCTTGTCGGGTCTGGCCTTGGCAGGCTGTTCGTCCTCGGCCAGCAGCAGTTGATCATGCGCCATCACCGGGGTCAGCTCGGCCCCGAACGCACCGCTGCGCTGCGCCGCCAGGGCCCGCTCCAGGGAGGCGATGGCGAAGGCATCGATGTCGGCCCGGGTCAGTCCGGCCCGATCGGCACTCGCCTGCGCATAATGCCCCATCAGGTGCCCCTCGTAGGCATCCTGCAGCCCGTCGAGGAACATGTGATCCAGCACGCACTGATGGCCCATGCGAAAACCGCCGCGCGCCTTGTCGAGCAGGTAGGGCGCTCGCGTCATGCTCTCCATGCCGCCGGCCACCACCACCTCGACCTCGCCGAGCCGCAGGCTATCGGCTGCCAGCATCACCGCCTTCATGCCGGAGCCGCACACCTTGTTGATGGTGGTACAGGGCACGCTGTCCGGCAGCCCGGCCTTGAGCGCCGCCTGGCGGGCAGGGGCCTGCCCCAGCCCGGCACTGAGCACGTTGCCCATGTAGACCTCATCCACCTGCCCTCCCCCGAGCCCGGCCGCCGCCAGGGCCGCGGCGATGGCGCAGGCCCCCAGCTCGGGGGCACTCTGGCTGCTCAAGGCGCCCTGGAAGGCGCCCATGGGGGTCCGCTTGGCCGCCACTATCACAATATCCATCGGTCACTGTCTCCTTGTTACATAGGGATAACATATGCTGATGCCGGAGCGGGAACAAGACTTGCGGGGAAGTTGACGTTTGGGTAAGGTGCCAGCCTGCATTGACAACCAAGATGGCAGCCAAGACAGCCGTATGACCATATCCAAGGATGACACCCGGACCTATAGCATCAGTGAGCTGGCCCGTGAATTTGATGTGACGACCCGCAGTATCCGCTTCTATGAAGATCAGGGTCTGCTGAATCCGACCCGCCAGGGCCAGACCCGGATCTACAGCAGACAGGATAGGGTGCGCCTCAAGCTGACCCTGCGCGGCAAGCGCCTGGGGTTCAGTCTGGCGGACATTCGCGAGCTGTTCGATCTCTATGACGCAGACAAGAGCAGCCGCACCCAGCTGCAGACCATGCTGGGCCTGGTGGCCGACAAGCGCGAAACCCTGGAGCAGCAGCTGGAGGACATCAAGATGGTGCTGCTGGAGCTCGAGGCCGCCGAGCAGCGCTGCCAGCAAGCCCTGGCGCAGTTGCAGTAGCGAGAGACGCCCGGTCGGTGCCGGTTTGTTAGATGCCGGCGAGCAGGCCGTTCGCCTCGTCGCGAATAAAAGAAGAGGGAGGCATAGGCCTCCCTCTTCTTTTTGGTGTGCCTGCCATAGAGGCAGGCGGCAGTTCAGCTCAGGCTCACTTGTTCCAGCGATCCGGATCGTAATCCGGGCTATAACGGTCGACGATGATGGCGCAGGCCGCATCCCCGGTGATGTTGAGCGCGGTGCGGATCATGTCGAACAGGCGATCCAGTGCAAACAGCAGCGGCAGCCCCTCGATGGGGATCCCGGCCGCCAGCAGCACGGCCACCACCAGGAAGCTCGGCCCCGGCACGCCGGCCTGGCCGATGGCCCCCAGGGTCGCGGTCAGTATGATGGCCACCCAGGCGCCCATGGTCAGATCGATCTGATAGACCTGGGCGAAGAAGATGGCGACCAGGCCGTAATAGATGGCGTTGCCACTCATGTTGATGGTGGCGCCGAGCGGCAGCACGAAGGAGGCGGTGGCGTTGGTGACCTTCAGCTCCTGCTCGCAGGTCTCCATGTTGACCGGCAGGGTCGCCATGGAAGAGGCGGTGGAGAAGGCGACGATCTGCGGCTTCTTCATCGCCGAGAAGTACTTGCGCACCGGCGTGTTGGAGAAGATCACGATCAGCAGCGGGTAGACCACGAAGCCGAAGATCAGGATGGCGCCAACGTAGACCAGGAACAGCTTGAGCACCAGGGTCAGCACATCGAAGCCGTAGGTGCCGATGGCATCGGCCATCAGCCCGAATACCCCTATGGGAGCGATCAGCATCACCTTGTTGATCATCCAGACGAAGGCGTCGACCAGGGTGTTGAGCCCGTCCACCAGCGGCTTGGCCCGCTCGCGAGGCTGCTTGGCCAGCGCGATGCCGAGGAACATGCAGAACACCAGGATCTGCAGGATGTTCGCCTCGTTCAGGGACTGGAACACGTTGGTCGGGATCATGCCGAGCAGGGTGGCCACGGCGTCCGGCAGGGCTCCCTTGTCGGCGTAGTCACCGGTAAACATCTCCGCCATGGTGCCGAATTCGACCCCGACCCCGGGCTTGAAGACCTGGCCCATCACCAGAGCCAGCAACACCGCCAGCGCCGAGGTGCCGAGGAAGAAGGCGAGCGTGGTGATGCCGATCTTGCCCGCGGCCGGGCTGGCCCCCAGATTGGCGGCCCCCGACAAGATGGCCACCGCCACCAGCGGGATCACCAGCATCTTGATCAGCTGGATGAAGAGGGTACCGAGCGGTGCGAAGACGGTGGCCTGTTCACCCATGAACGCCCCGACCAGTGCCCCCAGTACCATGGCGACCACGACCTGGAAGCCAATGTTCTTAATGAGTCCTTTTGTTAACACAGAATGTTCCTTTAATTAGCAATTATTCACACTTTCCCAGTGCAATCGACCACTTGGGGCCATAAAGCCTCGCCATTACGCTGGCGGCGCGCTTTATCTCATATTTATTCTCCGTTTAACATCGTGATTCCTGAACGTAGCGAACATTTGCATAGTGGCCACAAAGTGAAGACTCATAAGAAGCAATCGTTTTTTTCCCTGTTTCACCATGACAACCGCCAAAAAAGTGTGCTACGTTGGCTTGGCAAACGTGCATACAGGGAAGAAAAGATGCTGAAAGTTAACGAGTATTTCGATGGAAATGTTAAATCCATCGGTTTCGAGCAGAAAGGCGAGAAAGCCACCGTCGGTGTGATGGATGCGGGTGACTACCTGTTCAACACCGCCGCCCCCGAGCGGATGACGGTGATCAAGGGTGCCCTGACCATCCAGCTGGCCGATGAAGATGAATGGCACAGCTATGGCCAGGGCCAATCCTTCGACGTGGCCGGCCACTCCTCCTTCAAGCTGGTCGTGAAGACCCCGACCGCCTATCTGTGCGAGTTCCTCGACTGATAGCGGCGCAATGCGGGCCACGAGGCGCCAACCCGCTCCCCGTGGCTCCTTTAGCCCAGCCTGTAGTGCCCCATTTCCACACCGCCATCACAAGCCGTCGCTTCCCCCCTTTCCATCGACTACAAAAAATTTACAATGTTTAGACGAAATCCATAATCGGAGTACGTCATGATCAGTGTCTTCGACCTGTTTTCCATCGGGATCGGCCCCTCCTCCTCCCACACAGTGGGACCGATGCGGGCCTCCTGTGCCTTCGTCAATGCACTCAAGCAGGCAGGGCACCTCTCCCGCACCGAGCGGGTCGTGGTCGAGTGCTATGGCTCCCTCGGCCAGACCGGCAAGGGTCATGGCACCGGCAAGGCCATCATCCTGGGGCTGGCCGGGTTTGAGCCGGAATTGGTGGATATCGAGGCCATCCCCGCCTTTCTGGGCCAGGTAGAGCACAGCCAGACGCTGCGCCTGGCAGGGGAGCAACCGAGCCATTTCCCCCGGGTCGGCGCCATCATCTTCAACCGGCGCAAGACCCTGCCCGCCCACTCCAACGGCATGACACTGCGCGCCTTCGCAGCCGATGAGCTGCTGTTCGAGCAGACCTACTACTCCATCGGTGGCGGCTTCATCATCGAGGAGAGCCACTTCGCCAACGCCAAGGAGGAGGCGGCCAGGTTCGACGCCGCCCACCCCGTCCCCTACCCGTTCGAGAGCGGTGCCCAGCTGTTGGCCCACTGCCAGGAGAGCGGCCTCTCCATCTCCGGCCTGATGCTGGCCAACGAGAAGGTGTTTCGCAGCGAGCAGGAGATAAAGGCGGGCCTGCGCAAGATCTGGCAGGCGATGCAGGGCTGTGTCGAGCGCGGCTGTCGCAGCGAGGGGATACTGCCGGGCGGCCTCAAGGTGAAGCGCCGCGCCCCTGGCCTCTATCGCCAGCTCAACGGCGAGACCAACTTCAACAAGGATCCCCTGATGGTGATGGAGTGGGTGGATCTGTTTGCGCTGGCCGTCAACGAAGAGAACGCCGCCGGTGGCCGGGTGGTGACGGCACCCACCAACGGCGCCGCCGGCATCATCCCGGCGGTGCTGCACTACTACGATCGCTTCGTGCGCAAGGTGGATGACGAGCTGCTGCTGCACTACTTCCTCACCGCCGCCGCCATCGGCATCCTATATAAGAAAAACGCCTCCCTGTCGGGGGCCGAGGTGGGTTGCCAGGGTGAAGTGGGTGTCGCCTGCTCCATGGCGGCCGGGGCCCTGGCCGAGCTGCTCGGCGGCAGCCCGGGGGTGGTCGAGAACGCCGCCGAGATCGGCATGGAGCATAACCTGGGGTTGACCTGCGATCCCATCGGCGGCCTGGTGCAGGTGCCCTGCATAGAGCGCAACGCCATGGGGGCGGTCAAGGCGATCAACGCCGCCCGGCTGGCCCTGCGCGGCACCGGCGAACACAAGGTGTCGCTGGACAAGGTGATCAAGACCATGTGGGAAACCGGCAACGACATGAAGACCAAGTACAAGGAGACGGCGCGCGGCGGCCTGGCTGTTAACATTACAGAATGTTAAAAAATGCCAACTGACTCCACTTTGTCCCACGATACCCGGCCTGGCCGGGTATTTTTTCGCGAAACGTTTGCCAAGCACTTAACAAAATGGATAACCATCAAAATTAATTTTATACTCGCGCCAGAGATTCAACAAAAATAGATCTGTTTCAACTTTTTTTAGGTATTGAACCGTTACACTGCGGTTATCTGGTTCATTGGCCTTTGTGACGACAGACCCGTCCCATGGATCACCCCCTTTCTGCGAGCGGGCATGACGCCCCCTTCTACCCTGAGGTAATTGTTACATGATCAGCGTTTTTGATATCTTCAAAATCGGTGTTGGCCCCTCCTCTTCCCACACTGTCGGCCCGATGAAAGCAGCCAAGCAGTTCGTGGATGATCTGCGTGCTGGCGGCAAGATCCGTGACATCACCCGGATCCAGGTCGACGTCTATGGCTCCCTCTCCTGGACCGGTAAAGGTCACCATACCGATACCGCTATCATCATGGGTCTGGCCGGCAACCTGCCGGAAAATGTCGACATCGACGGCATCCCCGAATTCATCTCCCGTGTCGAGCAGACCGGCCGCCTGCCGATCGGCCTGCATTGCCACACCGTCAGCTTCCCGCAGGGTGCCATGGTGTTCCATGACGAGGCCCTGCCGCTGCACGAAAACGGCATGAAGCTGACCGCCTTCATCGAAGATGAGGCTGTCTACAGCAAGACCTATTACTCCATCGGTGGTGGTTTCATCGTCGACGAAGAGAACTTCGGCAAGGCCGACAGCGGCGACATGTCGGTGAGCTACCCGTTCAAGAGTGCTGCCGAGCTGCTCGCCCACTGCAGCCAGACCGGTTTCTCCATCTCCGCCCTGATGCTGGAAAACGAGAAGTGCTTCAACACCCCGGAAGAGATCTACAAGAAGCTGGGCAAGATCTGGACCACCATGCGGGAAGGGATCGAGCGCGGCTGCCGCACCGAAGGGATCCTGGCCGGCCCGCTGCGCGTCCCCCGTCGTGCCGCCCCGCTCTACCGTCAGCTGACCACCAACGAGCATCTCTCCAACGATCCCATGAGCATCGTCGACTGGGTCAACATGTTTGCCCTGGCGGTGAGTGAAGAGAACGCCGCCGGGGGCCGTGTAGTGACGGCACCGACCAACGGCGCCGCCGGCATCATCCCGGCCGTGCTGGCCTACTACGACAAGTTCATCCAACCGGTCGGCCGCGACGAATACACCCGCTTCTATCTGGCCTCCGCCGCCGTCGGCATGCTCTACAAGATGAACGCCTCCATCTCCGGTGCCGAAGTGGGCTGCCAGGGTGAAGTGGGTGTCTCCTGCTCCATGGCCGCCGCCGGCCTGACCGAACTGATGGGCGGCAGCCCGGAGCAGGTGTGTGAAGCCGCCGAGATCGGCATGGAACACAACCTGGGTCTGACCTGTGATCCGGTCGCCGGTCAGGTGCAGGTGCCCTGCATCGAGCGCAACGCCATCGCCGCCATGAAGGCGGTCAACTCCTCCCGCATGGCGCTGCGTCGCACCTCCAAGCCGCGCGTGTCACTGGACAAGGTGATCGAGACCATGTACATCACCGGCAAGGACATGGACTCCAAGTACCGTGAGACCTCCCGCGGTGGCCTGGCCATCAAGGTGATGCAGGTTGCCTGCGAATAAATCGCAAATCTGAGATGCAAAAAAGGCGGGAAATCCCGCCTTTTTTATTGCCTGTTATTCAGGCCCTGCTGATCAAACTGCTGCGTTCGATATTGCGCGGCCAGCCTCGGTTATTTCGGCCAAGGCGACACAGACCCGGCCCATTATTCCACGATGCGATCGGCCAGGGTCCCAACCGCCACCACAAAATAGTGGGAGCGATTCCAGTGACGCAGCACCCGATAATTGTCGTAGGCGAGATAGCTGCGCCCCTGGACATCGTCCGGCCGGATGAGGGAGGCCTGCATACCGACCCTAGGCAAGGCTGAGCCATCGAGCTGGCGTACCCCGAGCGCCTGCCAGGCCGACAACGGCTTGCGCCGCTCCAGCCCGAGCAGGGCGGGGTCCAGCGCCGCCGGCACTCTGACTCGCCGCCCCCAGGTTTCATCCTCGCGCCAGCCGTTCTGATGCAGATAATTGGCAGCCGAACCAAACACATCCGCGAGATTGCCCCACAGATCCTTCCTGCCGTCCCCATCCTGATCGACCGCATACTTGAGGAAGGACGAAGGCATGAACTGCACCTGCCCCATGGCCCCCGCCCAGGAGCCCTTGAAGTCAGCCGGGCTCACATGTCCCTGCTCTATGATGCGCAGGGCATCGAACAACTGGGCCTTGAAGAAGGCCTCCCGCCGCCCTTCCCAGGCCAGGGTCGTCAGCGACGATATCAGCGGAAAGTGTCCGGTCAATTTGCCGAAATTGGTTTCTATGCCCCACAAGGCGACAATAAAACGGGGTTGAACCCCATATTCATGGCCTATTTTGGTGAGCAACGGCAAATGCCGGCGATATAAGGCTCTCGCCTGATTGACTTTCCATTGGGGAACGGCGCGGGGAATATAAGTATCCAGCGTCAGTTTAAATTCCGGCTGGTTCTGATCGTGTTTGATGGCCGGCTCGATGATCCGGATATCGGCAAAGGCGGCGTCCAGGGTAGCGGCCGGGATCCCGGCCGCGAGCGCTTCCTGTCGCAGCCCGGCCACATACTGCGCAAAGTCGGGTCTGGCCTGCAGCGGCGCGCTTAATATCGCCCCAAGCAATAACAGCGCCAACCGACCCTGCATCAGGCCGAGGCCTTTAATTGCGCCTTGTGCTGCTCCAGCAAATTCTCCGGCGGTGGGGGGACCTGCAGATAGAAGCCCTGCCGTTGCAGCGCCTCCATCACCCGCTCGGTCGAGGCGATCCCCAAGGGCTTGGCCGGGTCCAGCTTGGTCATCAAGACCAGCTCGGGACGACCGAAGGTACTCATCAGTGCCTCTGGCACACGGGAGAAATCCTCTCTTCTTTCAATAAAAAGATAGGTCTCGGCTTTTTTGCGACTTTTATAGACTGCACACAACATGGAAATTGATATAATCCGACGGGTTTATTGCCTCTGATGGTGGCAAACTATAACATCAGGAATTGAATAACAATAACGTATTACCGTCTCGGTTCGGGGAAGATTCATGGTTGAGCGCGATAACGAATTGAAAGGGACTACCTTCACTATTTCTGTGTTGCATCTCAGCGATGGCAATCCGGCGCGGATCCGTCAATTGTTGGCGGCCAAGGTCGCGCTGGCCCCCCAGTTTTTTAATTGCGCCCCCCTCGTCATCAATGTGGAGCGACTGGCTGCGATCCCGGACTTCGAGCAACTCAGGGAGTTGGTCGAGTCGGAAGACTTCGTGCTGGTCGGCATCACGGGGGCGCGCGATGAGGCGATGAAGACGGCGGCCAAGGCGGCGGGACTGGCGGTCATGGTGTCGGGCAAGAGCCGCAAGGTGGAGCCCGAGCAACAACCCGTGCCAGTCCCACCCTCTGTCGAGACCCCGGCCACAGAGCCGGCCCCCCTGGTGCCGAGCAAGGTGCACATCGGGCCGGTGCGTTCCGGCCAGCAGCTCTATGCCGCCGGCACCTCGCTGGTGGTGCTGGGCTCGGTCAGTCCGGGCGCCGAAGTCATCGCCGACGACAGCATCCATATCTATGGTGCCCTGCGTGGCAGGGCCATCGCCGGGGCCAAGGGCAACACCCGGGCCCGTATTTATTGCCAGCAATTGCAGGCCGAGCTGCTCTCCATCGCTGGCACCTTCCAGCTGAGCGATGCTCTGCCGGCAGGCCTGATACAAGAGCCGGTTCATATCCGGCTGGACAACGAACAACTCCGTATAGACCGTATCAAATAGAGTTACAAGGAAGCGAGAATGGCGCGAATCATAGTCGTTACATCGGGCAAAGGTGGCGTTGGCAAGACCACAACCAGCGCGGCCCTGAGCACCGGTTTGGCTCAGCGTGGCCACAAGACAGTGGTCATCGATTTTGACATTGGCCTTAGAAATCTGGATCTCATCATGGGCTGCGAGCGGCGCGTGGTGTATGACTTCGTCAATGTGATCAATGGTGAAGCCAACCTCAACCAGGCGCTCATCAAGGACAAACGCTGCGAAAATCTGTTCATCCTGCCCGCCTCCCAGACCCGGGACAAGGACGCGCTGACCCGCGAAGGGGTCGAGAAGATCCTGGATCAGCTGGCGGAGATGAAGTTTGACTACATCG
The DNA here is from genome assembly GCF_019218705.1 of Aeromonas sp. sif2433. Lineage (NCBI taxonomy): Bacteria > Pseudomonadati > Pseudomonadota > Gammaproteobacteria > Aeromonadales > Aeromonadaceae > Aeromonas > Aeromonas sp. sif2433. The sequence goes on along the minus strand of NZ_JAHUXD010000006.1, from coordinate 44,643 downwards.
TCTGCGACTCCCCGGCCGGCATAGAGTCGGGCGCGTTGATGGCGCTCTACTTCGCCGACGAGGCCATCGTCACCACCAATCCGGAAGTCTCTTCCGTGCGTGACTCGGATCGCATCCTCGGCATCCTGGCCTCCAAGTCACGCCGTGCCGAACGCGGTGAAGACCCGATCAAGGAGCACCTGCTGCTGACCCGCTACTGCCCGACCCGCGTCAACCGCGGCGACATGCTGAGCGTGCAGGATGTGCAGGATATCCTGGCCATCAAACTGCTCGGGGTGATCCCGGAGTCCCAGGCGGTGCTGCGCGCCTCCAACTCGGGGGAGCCGGTCATTCTGGACAAGGAGTCCGATGCCGGTCAGGCCTATGAAGATGCCGTCTCGCGTTTGCTGGGCGACACCAAGGATTTTCGTTTTCTGGAAGAAGAAAAGAAGGGCTTCTTTAGCCGACTGTTCGGGAGTTAAACATGTCATTATTGGATTATTTTCGTTCCAACAAGAAACAAAACACCGCACAACTGGCCAAAGAGCGGTTGCAGATCATAGTCGCGCACGAGCGTTCATCCAGAGGGGGGCCGGATTACCTGCCCCAGCTCAAGCAGGACCTCCTCGACGTGATCCGCAAATATGTGCAGATCGATCCGGACAAGATCACCGTCCAGCTCGATAAGAAGAGTGACGAGCTGTCGGTACTGGAGCTCAACATCACCTTCGCCGATGACAAGAAGGGATGAGCTGACGCCCCATGCGTGACCCCTTCCCTCAATGAAGACCGGATCCTGTAGCAGGATCCGGTTTTTTATTGCCCTCAAGAGTCCCGGCGTGACGCTGCATCTCGCCAAGGGGCAAGAGGCCAGCTAGAATACCGCGCGCCACCGTTCGCTCACGACGGGGCTTCTTATTTTTATTATCTGGAACAGATGACTTATGTCTTTGAACGACGAAATGCACAGCGTCGAGGAACTGCTCGATACCGCCCTCGAACTCTTCATGGAGCTGGCCTCCGACAACCTGCCGGAGCAGGAGATCGCCCGCTTCAACCAGGAGTTCAACAGCCGTGGCCTGCTGGCCGAGAGCGATCCGGCCGATGACTGGGAAGCGGACGTGGGCTTTACCGTGAGCGATGCCGAGTACGCCGAGATCTGGATCGGGCTTGGCAACGACGAGCAAGAGTATGAGCACCTGTTCGCCCGCATGCTGCTCTCCCGCCGCGTCGACGAGAAGTTCTGCCACATCGAATGGCTGCCCCAATAATTCCCGACCCCGATGATCCTGGCCACTATGCCTGGGAGTCGGAGCCTGACCCCGTGCGGCCGGCGCTGATGCGCCGCCTGCTGAGCTGGCTCGGCAGGCTGCTGCTGGGGGCTCTGCTGTGCTCCATCGTCTCGGTGGCGCTGCTGCGCTTCATCGATCCCCCCATGTGGACCTGGCGCATCGAGCGGGTCCTGTTCCCGCCCGCCAAGGTGGCCGAGGTCAGACACGACTGGGTGCCGCTCGAGCGGATCTCGAAGGAGCTGCAGCTGGCGGTGATCGCCGCCGAGGATCAGCGCTTCGCCGAGCACAACGGTTTCGACATGGATGCCATCAGCTCGGCGCTCAAACACAACCAGCGCAGCGAGCGGGTGCGCGGCGCCAGCACCCTGAGCCAGCAGACGGCGAAGAATCTCTTCATGTGGAGCGATCGCAGCTTCCTGCGCAAGGGGATAGAGGCCTGGTTTACCCTGCTGATGGAGCTGGGCTGGAACAAGTCCCGCATCCTCGAGATGTACCTGAATATCGTGGAGTTCGGGCCCGGCATCTATGGCGCCGAGGCCGCCGCCCAACACTACTTTGGCAAGCCGGCGGCACGCCTGACCCGCTACGAGGCCTCCCTGCTGGCGGCCGCCCTGCCCAACCCCTGGCGCTACCGGGTCAAGCCCCCCTCCCCCTATGTGCAACAGCGCTCGGCCTGGATCCGTCGGCAGATGGGACAACTCGGCCAGGTCACCCTGAACAAGGTACACGAGGCCGGCTAGGGCTTGTCTGCACGCTCGGCCGCCGGCCCCAGGTGGCCGCCGATCGTCTCCCGATGCAGCGGCAGATAGTGCCACCACCAGGTCTCTCGCCGCCGCTTGATCTGCCGCCTGTGCTGTCGTCGTTTCATGCTGCCCACGCCTCGTCCTGCCACCGGATGAAGACAGGTCTGTTAACCTTATGCCCTGACGCCCCCCTTGGGTAGGGCCGACTCGTTGCAGCCCCACTCTGGCCGCCCTGCACAATAATTGCTACAGTGGCGAACCTGGATGTATCTGGAGTGATTTCATGGAACAGCGTACCCCGGATCAGCTGGTCGAATGGGCCTATGATCAGTTTCTCGAGCAGGCCGCAGACATGCTGGCCCCCGAACAAATCGTCGACATCACCCTCGAGTTCGAGCAGCGTGGCGCCGTCGAGGCAACCCTGCCCAATGCCGACTGGTCGGCCGAACTCGGCGTGCCGGTCGACATGGAGCGCTGGGCCGAGGTGTGGGTCGGCTTGCTGGATCATCAGGAGGAGTTTGAGGTGATCTACGCCACCTTCCTGTTACCCCGCAGTCAGACCGAGCACGAGGTGTATGTTCGCTGGCACCGTCAGCAGCAGGCATAAGAAAGGCGCCATATAGGCGCCTTTCTCGTTTCTGATGTTAGACATCCCCGTTCATGGCCGCGCGGCGATCGCCTTGGCCAGACAGCGGCGGCACCAGCAGGCGCTCGCCTCGCTCATGGGCAAGGCGGGCAACTGGCTACACCAGCACGCCGAGATGCTCTCGCCGGCTGACACGGCGCAGAAGGCCGGTTCACCACAGCCCGGACAGCGATGAGTGCTGCGGGTGCCATCCAGCTCGGCCATGCGCGCCAGCTGGGCGTCGCCGTCCATGGCTGACCAGTGGCCGATCTCGGTCAGGGTGCGGCCGCAACCGAGGCAGAGCCCGTCCTTGGCCTGGCAGTGGCCGATGCAGGGACTCGGCACTTATTCGCCATCCTGTGCCTTGTCGGCAGCGGTGAGGCTGATGCTGTTGTCTTCGATGACAATCTTGCCCTGCTTGTAGAGGCCGCCGATGGCCTTCTTGAAGGTGCCCTTGCTCATGTTGAACATCTTGTAGATGAGCTCGGGTTCGCTCTTGTCCCCCACCGCCAGGCTGCCACCCTGCTTCTGCAGACGGGTGAGGATACGGCCACCGGCATCATCCATCCGATCCAGCCCCGGCTTTTGCAGGGTCAGGTCCAGCTTGCCATCCTCACGCACCTGTTTGACCCAGGCCGTCAGCGGCCGGCCCGTCATCAGCCGGCCGAACACCTCATTCTTGAACAGCATGCCGGAATACTGGCCGTTGACGATCGCCTTGATGCCGAGGGGGGTATGCTCGCCCGGCAGGGCGGTCACCTCGTCACCGGCCTTGAAAGGAGGCAGATCGGTGCTGAGGAAGCGCTCGAGGCGGCTGGTGCCCACCATGCGCCCCTCGTTGTCCAGCATCAGGTGCACCAGATAGACGTGACCCACCTGCATCGGCTTGTTCTGCTCGCGGCTTGGCACGAACAGATCCTTCTTCATGCCCCAGTCGAGGAAGGCGCCGATCTTGTTGGCGTTCACCACCTTGAGGCCGACGATATCGCCCACCATGGCAAACGGCTTGTCGGTGGTGATCACCGGCTCGCAATCGGCGTCCAGATAGAGGAACACGGACACCTCGCCCTCCTCGGCAACGCCTTCCGGCAACTGGCGCTTGGGCAGCAGCAGTTCGCCATATTCGCCCGCGGCGAGCCAGGCGCCACGATCTTCGAGTTCAACGACGGTGAGGGTGTTCATCTTGCCAATCTGTAACATGGTGATCTCTTCTTTCAATATCCGGATGGGCCCGCATTTCGTGCCCGTAAATAGATGCGCATTGCCCCTGTCACCCCGTGGACGATGACAGCCAGCTTCATTTCTCATGCAGGCGCGCATGTTACCTCAGAGCCGTGACAGGACCTAGCCCCTTGCCCGATCCCGCGCACGTTTTTCGCGTCAAACCGGCCCCCGGTTGGCGATATTATCGGCATTCGGCTGCCGATTTGCTGCATTTGACCCCATTTTTGGGTAGACTGCGCCGCCGTTAAATCCAGAGGAAGCGTCGATGAATCCAGCCACTCGAACCCGTCATCTCAATCAATGGATCCAGCACCACAGCGGACAGGACATGAGCTACCCGGCCCTGCACGGCTTTCTCTGTGCCCGTCTGGCGGGGCCGCAGGCCCCCGACTGGCAGGCACCGCTGACCGGTCTGTTGTCCCATGAAGTCGAGCTGGATGAGGAGAGTGCGGCGGCGCTACGGCACCTCATCGGCGAGCTGGAGGCCCAGGCCGACGCCGCCCAGCTCGCGCTGCCAAGCCAATGCCGCCTCTCCAATGAGACGCCGGAGCAGGTGTTCGCGCAGAGCCACCCCCTCGGCCAGTGGAGTTACGGCTTCAGCCAGGGCGTCACCCGCTGGCCCCCCCCTCAGGATCTGAACGATCCCGTCACCCAGCAGCGTTTCAGTCTCGCCGCCGAGCTCTGCCTGTTTCGTGACAGACCCATGGCCCGGATGCTGCATCAGGCCGCGGCCAGCGAGCTGCCTTTTATGGCGTTTTGCAAGCGCCAGCGCCTGCAGATGAAGACGGCCCTCAACCGGTTGCTGCAGTTGGATGAAGATGAGGCGGCACCACCCGCCCAGGAAGCGCTCAACACCGAGCAGAGTCAGCAATGGCAGCAGTGGTTCGAGTTGGCCGATGCCTGCCGCGCCCCCCAGGATCGCCTCGGCTGGTTTGACAAGGTGATTGACGATGCCGCCCCGCTGTTCGATGAGGCCTTCTGGCAGCAGCATGGGGGCCATGGCTGGGGCGCAGCAGAGGCGCGCCCCCTGCTGGCGGCCAGGGCCGGTCGGGCCGACTGCCTGCTGCGACTGGGGCAGCTGGCGCAAGCAAGGGAGCAGTACCTGGCCCTGCTGCGCCTGTGCCAGGCCGATGAGCCGGGCTGTCGTCATCCCCTCTCCAGCCTCTATGCCCGGCTGGGAGATTGGGCCGCCCTGCGCGCCCTGCTGCTGCGCTTCGATGAAGCTTCCAGCTGGCTGCTCTACAACCGGGCGCTGATGGTGTTTGTCTGCGAGGGAAGCGAGGCGGCCCGTCCCCATCTGGTCGCCGCCCTCGCGGCCAACCCCCATGTGCCGGCCTGTCTGCTGGGTCAGCGCAAGCTGCCAAGGCAGGAGCCCGGCCACTGGCAGGCGGGCAGTCGCGATGAGGCGGCGCTCTATACGCTGCAGAGTCGCGAGGCCTGGCTCGACCACAATGCCTTGATCTGGTTACGTAAACACGCCGTCACCAAGGCAAACTAAGCCTCGAACAGACCCGGGTGAAACAGAACACGTGCGCGACCGCACATTTCTCTGGTACTTGTTCAGACAAATGTCCTTGTGTTACGTATCATCAAGGTCAAAGTATCAAGAGAAACTGCACCCGATGCAGCCGTCACAGCAGGATGTCATATGTCAAAGATCATAGAGCTGCTCGCACACTACCCCCCTTATCAGCTGGTGCATGCCGCTGAGATGGTGCGCGACACCTTTGAACAGTTTTACCAACAACGTTACCAGCTGACGGTGCCCCAATGGCGCCTGATGATGGTGCTCGGTCCCAACTACCCCATCAGCCAGAAGGAGCTGGTGGAGGCGAGCGGGATGGACAAGGTGCGGATCTCCCGCGAGATCCACCGCCTGGTGGAGAAAGGGATACTGTTCACCGAGAGCAGCCCCCAGGACAAGCGGATCAGTCTGGTCTCCTTCACCCCGGCGGGGCTCACGCTGTTCCAGCAGCTCAAGACCGAAGCGGGCAGCTGGCAACACACCCTCACCGACTATCTGCCGAGCGAGGCGCGCCAGACCATTCGACTGCATCTGCAGAGTGTCAGCGATGCCATCGAACAACTGCACCTGCTGGACAATGAGCAACAGCCATGAATCTGAACAACTTCACCACCATGGACGTCAATATGCTGCTGAGCCTGGTCAACATGCAACTGCGTGATCGTTACGATGATCTTGACGATCTCTGCAAGGCGCAGGATCTCGATCAGGCGGCGCTGATCGCCCGCCTCGCCAGCGCCGATTTCCACTATCGGCCGGATCAGAAGCAGTTCAGATAGGGATCCGGATCACAAGCTGTCGCAGGGGGCTGGCTCTGGCGGCAAAAGCTGCTAAGGTGAGAGCAACCCCGCATAGACCAAAACCTGAGGTATGGATACATCAGGTTGTCATACAGGGGGACTAGCCTTACCTGAGACCTCATAGCCAAGGACGACACTATGATCCTGACCCGACAGACCAGCCTGATCATCCTCAGCGCCATCTTCATGATCAGCCTCTTCTCCCCTCATCTGCCCGAGAGTGCCGAGCAGTGGCTCAGCTGCCTGTTGCTGGGCTCACTGGTGGCGGTGTGCCTGATGGTCGGCAGCGGCTGTCGCCGCTTCATCTGGGATTGAGCCCTCTACATTCTTCTTCTTCGCCTTCCAGAAACAACAACGCAGCCATCAGGCTGCGTTGTTGTTTAGCGGCATCCGGTGTGTGACACACCGAAGAGTCTTATCAGATCGCCAGAGTTTCCAGCTGCTCTTTCGCCTGCTCCAGGCCCTTGGCCTGAGCGTCCGGGCCCATGCCCATGCCTTCGGCGTAGATGAAGTCTACCTCGTTGATGCCGATGAAGCCGAGCACGGTGCGCATGTAAGGGGTCACCAGATCGGTGGCGCTGCCGACGTGCATGCCGCCACGGGGGCTGATCACCAGGGCGCGGGTGTTCTCCACCAGGCCGACCGGGCCGGTCTCGGTGTAGCGGAAGGTCACGCCGGCACGGGCCACCAGGTCAATCCAGTTCTTCAGCTGGGTCGGGATGTTGAAGTTGTACATGGGGGCGGCAATCACCACCAGATCGCTCGCCTTCAACTCGGCGACCAGCTCATCGGACTGTGCCAGCACGGCCAGCTGACGCTCGCTCAGGTTCTCACCACCACGCAGACCCAGGGCCAGCTCGCCATCCAGCACCGGCAGATTGAGGGTGGCCAGGTCACGTACCGTGACGCTGTCATCCTGATGATCGGCAAGGAAGCCGTCGATCAGGGCGTTGGACTGAGAGTATTGACCCAGGATGCTGGACTTGAGTACGAGGATATTGGCCATGGTAACGCTCCATTTGGTTGTCAGTTGGACAGTACGACTGTCGATGGAGGTCACTATAAACATTGAGCTACAAGCCTGATAGCGAAAATAGATGCTCAAGTTATTCAAAATTTTTGACGATTGTTCATTTCATCGCCAAGGGGGCGATGACCTCGCGCCCCACCCTTGGCAGAACAAACGATTGCCGTTATGATTTGCCGCACTTTTTTCAGCGACCCGGATCCCATGGAACCCTCCCGCAGGCACTCCCCCTTTGCCGGCGCAATCTGGATGATGGTGGCAGGTCTCTGCTTCGCCGCCGTCAACAGCCTGAGCCAGTATGTCAGCTTCAAGCTCGGCCTCCCCTCGACCCAGGTCGCCTTTCATCAGTACCTGGTTGCCCTGATCTGTCTGCTGCCCTGGCTGATCCGCCATGGCCTGCGCCAATCCCTGATGACCAACCAGCTGCGGTTGCACCTGCTGCGCGTCCTGCTCGCCGTCATCGGCATCCAGTTCTGGCTCTGGGCGCTGGCGGTGCCCGTGCCCATCTGGCAGGGCATAGCGCTCCTGATGACCTCCCCGCTGTTTGCCACCCTGGGCTCTGCCCTGCTGCTCAAGGAGCAGGTGAGCCGGGCGCGCATCCTGGCCACCCTGGCGGGCTTTGTCGGCGCCATGCTGATCCTGGCCCCTTGGACCGACGACTTCAGCTGGGCCTCCTTGCTGCCGGTGGCGGCCGCGCTGTTCTGGGCCGGTTACTCCCTGCTGGTGCGCTACCAGGCGGCGAGCGAGTCGTCCCACACCATAGTGGTCTACCTGCTCATCTTCAGCACCCCGTTCAACGCCATGCTGGCCCTGCCGGAATGGCAGTGGCCGAGCGAAACCCAGTGGCTGCTGGTGGCGGCCTCCGGCGTACTCTCGGCGCTGGCCCAGATGTCCATCGCCCGCGCCTACAGCGTGGCCGAGGCCTCCTTCGTGCAGCCGTTCGACTTTGCCAAATTGCCGATGAACGTGCTGGCAGGCTGGCTGGTGTTTGGCTGGGCGCCCCCCGGCCGATTGTGGCTGGGCGCCGCCATCATCATTGGCGCCATCACGCTGCTGACCCATCTGGAGCAGCGCGCCCACAGATCCGTTTCCTGAGGTACGCCATGCGTGCCTCTTTTTTTGTCTAACTCTTGGCCATCAACCACATCGACTTCAGGAGAGATCACATGTTTGGAACCGCTACCCGCCCCGGCGCCACCCGCGCCCTGCTGCTTGGCTCGGGGGAACTTGGCAAGGAAGTGGCCATCGAGCTGCAACGGTTCGGGATCGAGGTGATCGCCGCCGACCGCTACCCCCACGCCCCCGCCATGCAGGTGGCCCACGCCTCCCATGTGCTGGACATGCTCGATGGCGACGCCCTGCGCGCCCTGGTGGCCGAGGTCAAACCCGATCTCATCATCCCCGAGATTGAAGCCATCGCCACCGATACCCTGGCGCAGCTTGAGCAGGAAGGAGTCAGGGTCGTGCCCAATGCCCGAGCCACCCAGCTCACCATGAACCGGGAGGGGATCCGCCGCCTCGCCGCCGAGGAGCTGGGTCTGCCCACCTCCTCCTATCGATTCGCCCAGAGCCAGGAGGAGTTTGTCGCCGCGGTCCACGCCATCGGCCTGCCTTGCGTGGTGAAACCCGTGATGAGCTCGTCCGGCAAGGGCCAGAGCCTGCTGCGCGACCTCGCCAAGCTCGACGAGAGCTGGACCTATGCCCAGGAGGGTGGCCGCGCCGGCCGTGGCAAGGTGATCGTCGAGGGCTTCGTGCCCTTTGACTACGAGATCACCCTGCTCACGATCCGCGCCGTGGATGGCATCCACTTCTGCGATCCCATCGGCCACCGCCAGGAGGATGGCGACTACCGCGAGTCCTGGCAGCCCCAGCAGATGAGCGAGCTGGCGCTGGCCCGATCCAAAGAGGTCGCAGCCAAGGTGGTCGAGGCGCTCGGCGGCTACGGCCTGTTCGGGGTCGAGCTGTTCGTGCAGGGGGAAAACGTCTGGTTCAGCGAGGTCTCCCCTCGCCCCCATGACACCGGCATGGTGACTCTGATCTCCCAGGATCTCTCCGAGTTTGCCCTGCACGTGCGCGCCATCCTGGGCTTGCCCATCGGCACCATCACGCAGTACGGACCGAGCGCCTCCGCCGTGGTGCTGCGGGAGGGCCACAGCCAGGACCTTCGCTATCAGGGGATTGGCGAGGCGCTGTCTCTGGTGCCGGGTGCCCAGCTGCGACTGTTCGGCAAGCCCGAGATCGCCGGTCGCCGCCGGCTCGGGGTGGCACTGGCCCGTGGCCAGCACTGTGACGAGGCGGTCGAGCGGGCCAAGGCCGTCGCCGCCAGGGTAGAGGTGATCTTCTAGGGAAAAGCCACGCCGGCATGATCGGGCGCAAGGGGCATCGAAATGCCCCTTTTGCATTTCTGCGCCCGGCTTATAATCCAGAGTTCAATTTAGTCAGGAGTAGATGATGTTAGCTGCCGTGATCTTCGATATGGATGGTGTTCTGATCGATTCTGAACCCTTTTGGCAACGGGCCCAGATGGCCGTCTTCTCCGAACTGGGCCACCCCCACACGGAAGAGGATTGCCACTCCACCATAGGGGTACGCATCGATCAGCTGGTGGCGCACTGGTATCGGCTGCGCCCCTGGAGCGGCCCCAGCCAGGAGGAGGTGGTGCAGCGCATCCTGGATCGGGTCATCGCACTCATCCTGCAGGAGGGCGAGGCCAAGGAGGGGGTGCTGGCGGCACTGACCCTGATCGAGGCGCAGGGGCTCAAGATAGGACTGGCCACCTCCTCCCCCTTCAACATGGTGGAGGCGGTGCTCGGCAAGCTCGGCATCAAGGATCGCTTCCTCGCGGTCCACTCCGCCGAGGTGGAGCGCTTCGGCAAGCCTCATCCCGATGTCTACATCCATGCGGCCGAGAAGCTAGGGGTCCTGCCGGTGCATTGCCTCGCCATCGAGGACAGCTTCACCGGTCTGCTGGCGGCCAAGGCGGCCTCCATGCAGGCGCTGATCGTGCCGGACCCGGCACTGGTGGGAGATCCCCGTCTCGCCATCGCCGATCACCAGCTGCGCACCCTGGCCGAGCTGGATGCCGCCATGCTGGCCAACTGGGCCTAGTGACGCCGACCTCCTCGCGGCCAGGCCTCCTACAGGGGCTGCCGTAAACGTGCGCCTGCTCGCGGTTGCGCCGCCTCTCGCCGACTAGAATCAGGAGAGAGGCGGCCAGTTCGGCCCGAGGAGGTCACCATGATCGAGTACACCAGCAAACGCATCGTCTGCCCCCACTGCGGCCATCACACCCGGGTCGAGCTGGATGCCAGCCAGGGGGATCAGGAGTTCTACGAGGATTGCATGGCCTGTTGCAACCCCATCCACCTGCGTCTGCACCTGGATGAGGCGCGCGACTGCCTGCAGCTGTTTGTGGATGCCGACGACGAGCAGATGTTCTGATTGCGGTTTCGATGGCCTGGCCTAAATCAGGCGGCAAGTATCAGCGCGATCATGATTGATGGCGCTCGCCCCATGGCAGACTGCCTGCGGGGGGCTTATCAGCCTGGTCGCAGCGGGCTCACCCTGTCCTGTGGCTGGTACTTCGCAGACAATGAGCGACGGCAGCGGCGCCATAGCGTCTAGAGCATGCCCACCTCCCCTCACATGTCCCTGCTCAACCAATTCCCCCATAGAAAAAAGCCCCTCGGAGAACCTCAAATCATCCTGAAGTTCGCCAAGGGGCCTTGTCGCTTATGTGATGGTTGTCGGCTCATGGATGTGCCAGACACATGAAGTGTAGGCCCGGTTTCCTCCATCGGCCAGAGTCTGACGCTCAGGGTCCGTCAGGCCAAGCAGGCCAGGGGTTTAACAGCCACACTGGGGATGGCGTTCATCCTCGCCACATGGTTCTTCTGTTCATTCCTTTAAGCCCGTCAGCTCGATGGGCTTCTTTTTTTGGCAGTGCCATTGCTGAGTCGCGGGGAACGGACCCATTACGGCAGAACGTTCTGCCGTGACTGGCGCCTCGTCTCGTCTTCCGTTCACGGGATCGAAAAGGGCCCGCATGATGCGGGCCCTTTTGAAGTTGAGGCGTGCACTCCGGCGGATCAGGCCGGCTGGCGCGCCGCCAGCACCCGCTCCACCGTATCGACGATGGCCTGGGTCTGGGGATCGATCTCGATGTTGGTACGCCAACCCGCCTTGACCCAGCCCAGGTTGGTGCGGGCCAGGGTCTCGGGGATCAGGTTGACGCAGAACTCAGCCCCCCGCACCTCGCCCACCGTCAGGCTGATGCCGTCGATGCCGATGTAGCCCTTGGTCAGCACGTATTTCATCAACTCGGGGGCGAGGCGATACCAGACCTGGCGGTTGTTGGGGGTGTCGATGACGGCGCTCACCTCCGCCGTGCCCATGATGTGGCCGGACATGGCGTGACCGCCTATCTCGTCGCCAAAACGGGCGGCCCGCTCCAGGTTCACCTTGTCCCCCGGCTGCAGGCTGCCGAGGTTGGTGACCGCCAGGGTCTCCTGCATCAGATCGAAGCTGACCAGCGCCCCCTCGATGCGGGTGACCGTCAGGCAACAACCGTTGTGGGCCACCGAGGCGCCGAGCGCCAGCCCCTCTCCCCAGGCCGGGTTCGGCATGCGGATCACGTGGGTGCGAAAGTTGGGCAGCGCCTCTATGGCCACCAGTTCGGCGGTCCCCTGTACTATGCCGGTGAACATGTCTCGTCTCCTGCTATGACAAAAAATCGCTGGCAGGTTAACCCCGTCCACCGGCTCAGACAAGCGCGCCGGCTGACAAGCACCGGTCCGATCGCTATAGTGGCGAACTATGCACTCTGTCGATTGAGGATGAAATAATGCAGGTATATCAATGTTGTGAGGCCATTCGCATCGCCTATAACCAGATTGGGTCCGGTGAGCAGGGCTATGTGCCGCAGGCCATCGCCGCCAGCATCCGGGCACTCGACGCCGTGGCGAGCGACGAGCGGGTCCCCGCCGAGCTGCGCCAGCAGGCCGCCTACGCCGCCGCCAACCTGCTGATCAGCGATCACGAGGACGCCTGATCCCCCCACGCAGGGCTCGCCAACCGTTTCATGTTGGCTGATTTTCAGGCTAGAATGACACCCCCGCATTTTGTCTCCTCCCGGTGAGGAGACAAAAGCTCTTCTCATTTACCCGTTCTTTTCTCTTTTATCTGATCCACTCGGAGGTGTCAGTGCAACGTTATTGGACCGAGGCGAAGCAGCTCGTTCGCCTAGCCAGCCCCATTCTGGTGGCCCAGGTGGCCCAGATCGCCATGAGCTTCGTCGATACCGTGATGGCGGGACAGGTCAGTGCCGTGGATCTCGCGGCGGTGTCGGTCGCCTCCAGCTTCTGGCTGCCGATCATCCTGCTGACGCAAGGCATCATCATGGCGCTCACCCCCATCGTCTCCCAGCTCAACGGGGCCCGCAAACGGGACGAGGTACGCCCGGCCGTGCACCAGGGCTTCTGGCTGGCGCTGATGGTGATCCCCTTCGCCATGCTGGCGCTCTACTTCAGCCCGCTGGCGCTGCATATAATGGACGTGGATCCGGTCATGGCCGCCAAGACCACGGGCTTCCTGCACGCCATCCTGTGGGGCCTGCCCGCCTTCGTGCTGTTCCAGGTGCTGCGCAACTTCAGCGAGGGGCTCTCCCACACCATGCCCACCATGGTGATAGGCTTCGTCGGGCTGGCGGTCAACATCCCCGCCAACTACATCTTCATCCACGGCCACTTCGGCATGCCCAAGCTCGGCGGGGTCGGCTGTGGGGTGGCCACCGCCATCGTGCTCTGGGCCATGCTGCTGGCGATGATCCTCTACGTGAAGCTCTCCCCTCACTTCAAGACCATCAACCTGTTCGCCCAGCTCGCTCGCCCCAACGGCAGCCGGATCTGGCGCCTGTTCCGACTCGGCTTCCCCATCGCCATGGCCATCTTCTGCGAGGTGACCCTGTTCACCGTGGTGGCCCTGATGCTGGCACCGTTCGGGGCGGAGACGGTGGCGAGCCACCAGATCGCCCTGAACTTCTCCAGCCTGGTGTTTATGCTGCCGCTGTCGATTGGCGTCGGCGTCACCATCCGGGTCGGCCACAGCATAGGGGAAGGACAACCGGCCCACGCCCGGGTCGCCGCCCGTACCGGCCTGATGCTGGGCATGGCGGTCGCCGCCGGCACCGCCGCCCTGACGGTGCTGCTGCGCGAGCATATCGCGGGTATCTACACCGATGACATCCAGGTGATCACGCTGGCGGCCACCCTGCTGTTCTTCGCCGCCATCTATCAGGTGTCCGACTCGGTGCAGGTGGTCGCGGCCGCGGCCCTGCGTGGCTACAAGGACACCAAGGCGATCTTCTACGTCACCATAGTCGCCTACTGGGGACTGGGGCTGCCGACCGGCATGATGCTGGGGCTGACCGACTGGGTGGTGCCACGCATGGGGCCGCAGGGCTTCTGGATAGGCTTCATCGTCGGCCTGACCGGCGCGGCCCTGATGCTGGGCACCCGGCTGCGACTCATCTATGGCCGCTTCGCGAGTCCCGAGGCCTGCACCACCCTTTCCCAGGCCCAGTGACGGACGTCCGGACCCGCTCCCGTGAGCTGCTCGCCTGCAAAATCAACAGGCTGCGCAAGAACTGGGCAAACAGTCTCCTTTGTGCATGTCCCTTGTTGACAGCCTTGGGGGGCATGGGTAGTATGCCGACCACGCCAGCAATGCTGGCGTGGTGAAGCGGGCCTGCGGTTCGATTCATACAGTGGGTTTATAGCTCAGTTGGTTAGAGCACTACCTTGACATGGTAGGGGTCGTTGGTTCGAATCCAATTAAACCCACCACTTTTTCTGTGATGCGTCCTTAGCTCAGCTGGTTAGAGCACCACCTTGACATGGTGGGGGTCGGTGGTTCGAATCCACTAGGACGCACCATCACAGCACATTGAATATGCGTCCTTAGCTCAGCTGGTTAGAGCATCACCTTGACATGGTGGGGGTCGGTGGTTCGAATCCACTAGGACGCACCATATTCCCGTGAGTTGACTCCCATTTCGGTTCAACCTCATGTGAGTAGACAGGTTTGCCTGATGTGGGTTTATAGCTCAGTTGGTTAGAGCACTACCTTGACATGGTAGGGGTCGTTGGTTCGAATCCAATTAAACCCACCACTCCTCGCAAACGAAAAAGCCGCATCGCGCACCTTGCGTCCTTAGCTCAGCTGGTTAGAGCATCACCTTGACATGGTGGGGGTCGGTGGTTCGAATCCACTAGGACGCACCAAATTAGCAAAGCCCGCTCATCGAGCGGGCTTTTTGCATTCCAGACTCGGCCCCCTTCCCGTTGAGAAGCGACCTATTGCCGCCCTCTCCCGCTCCATATCGCGGATGGCAACCATTGCCGTCCGTGCTCGCTCCTTGCCGCCGCCAATGACCGTGCTAGAAGAGATCCAGCTGCTGGCCGCAGATCCGATCGAACGACTCGCCGATGAAGGGCAGGATGGCGTCGGCGATGGGCCGCAGCTGCTTGTCGATGTAGTGCTCGTAGTCGATGGCGCTGCGTCTGTACTCCAGCGGTTCGGGTCCATTGAGGGTCATCAGATAGGCGATGGTGCCCCTGTGCTGGTAACGCTGGGGCCGGCCGCGGCGCAGGTTCTCCTCGTCCGCCAGCCGCGCGGCCCGCACGTGGGGCGGCACATTCTTCTGGTACTCCTCGAGCTTCTGGCGCAGCCGCTTGCGATAGACCAGCAGTTCGTCGTGCTGACCGGCCCGGGTCTCGTCCACCATGGTGCGCACATAGCCGCTGGGATCGGCATCGTGAAACACCAGATCGAAGAGCCGGGTCTGGAACTGCTTGGCCAGCGCGGTCCAGTCGGTGCGCACCGATTCCAGCCCCTTGAACACCAGATGCTCCCCCTCTCCCTCCCCCTGTTTGCCAACCAGCCCGGCGTATCGCTTCTTGCTACCCTTCTCCAGCCCGCGGATGGTGGGCATCAGGAAGCGGCGGTAGTGGGTCTCGTATTCGATCTCGAGATAGCAGGGCAAGTCGAACTCGCGCTTGATCAGACTTATCCAGTTCTCGTTGATCATGCTGGCCAGCTTGCGGCCGATCTCGTCCGCCTCTTGCGGGCTGACCGCCCGGTTGAGGTGGACGAAGGTCGAGTCGGTGTCGCCATAGATCACCTGATAACCCTGCGCCTCGATCCACTCCCGGGTCTGCTGCATGATGCCATGGCCGCGCAGGGTGATGGAGGAGGCCAGGCGGGGATCGTAGAAGCGGCAGCCCCCCGAGCCCAGCACCCCGTAGAAGGAGTTCATGATGATCTTGATGGCCTGGGAGAGCGCCTTGTTGCTGGCCGCCTTGGCCCTGTCCCGCGCCGCCCACAGGGTGGCAATGAGATCCGGCAAAAAGTGGCGGGTGCGGGAGAAGAGCGCGCCGCGAAAGCCGGGGATGGCGGTGGCGGGCTGCTGCAACCCCTCCACCAACCCCATGGGATCGATGCAGAAGGTGCGGATGATGCTGGGATAGAGGCTCTTGAAGTCGAGCACCAGCACATGGTGATAGAGGCCGGGTTTGGAGTCCATCACATAGCCGCCCGGGCTCGCCAGGCCGCCATCGGCAGGCAGATTGGGCGCCACGTAGCCACCGCGGTGGAGCCTCGGCAGGTAGAGGTTGGTGAAGGCCGCCACCGAACCGCCGATCCTGTCCAGCTCCAGCCCGGTGAGGGAGGCACGCTCGATGGCGAAGGCAATGAGGTGGCAGTGATCGAAGATCTCCCACACCAGCTTGCAGTCTTCCAGGTTGTAGCGGGCCAGCGCCTCCTTGTCGGAGTGGAACAGCTCGGTGATCTTCTCCCCCCGGTTCGCCACGTCCTCGATATCCTTGCCGCGGCCGAGCAGCTCGCTCGCCACCGCATCCAGGCTGAAGCTGGGAAACTGCCAGGTGGCGCTCTTGAGGGTGTCGATGCCATCCAGCACCATGCGGCCCGGGATGATGACGTTGCCGGTCTGGGGATCGTTGCGCGACGAGCGCCAGAAGCAGAGCTCGCGCCCCCGTCCCAGCCGCAGTCGCCGCCCGTTGAGCTCGGCCCGGCGCAGCAGCAGGCGAAAGTCGAAGTTCACCACGTTCCAGCCGATCACCAGATCCGGATCGTGCAGGCCAAACCAGCGCTCCAGCGCCCCGAGCAGGGCGTTTTCGTCCGCCACCCACTCGATGCGGGTCTCCCACTCATCCGAGCCGACTTCGGGCTCCCCGATCAGGATGACCCTGGCGTCCCGTTCGCTGTAGAGCCCCACCGAGAACAGGGCCCCGTCCATGGCGCACTCCACGTCGAGCGACACCCAGGAGAGCGCCGGCGTCACCGCCTGGGGGGCGCAGCGCGCCTCGCTCACCTCCCAGTAACCCTGCTTGCCCCCCTTGCGCGTCGTCTTGCCGCCGAAGCGCACCCCGGCGGTGATGAAACGCTCCATCAGGAAGCGCTCCGGCAGCCGGATATCCGCCTCGAAGTGCTCGAGCCCCCGGATCAGCAGCAGCTCGATGGCGCGGTGGAAGGCGCTCAGGGTGGAGAAATAGCACCCCACCACCTTGCTGCCGTCGAAGGTGTGCATGGGCAGCCGGCGAAACCGGCCCCGCACGCCGGATCCCTTGAACAGCAGGGCGGCCTCCTCCATGTGGCGCTCCGGCAGGAAGAACACCGGCTCCTGCCCCGGCACCACCAGTCGCACCGGCCCCTGCTCGCTCCACAGCCACATCACGATTTCGGTGCGACCGCGCACATCCCGCCCATGGCGGGTCAGGATGAAACCATCGAGTGGTAGCTTGGGGGCGGCGGCGGGCTGGGTCGCGGTCATGCAGCATGGGTCAGAGTCAGACGATGAGACTATTGTACGTGCATACAGTAATGGCTCGCAATCCTGGCTGCTCGGCGAGACGGTTTGCCGTATAATCGGCCCATGGTCTCGCCCCCTCCCAGGAGTTCCCATGCGTACCGCCCTGCTGCTTTCCCTGCTGGCCCTGAGCCTCGCCGGCTGCTCGACGACCTCGTCAACGGTCGGCACTGCCGGCGTCGGTGTTTCCTATGGCAGCTACTATGGCTCCTATCCCTGGTGGTATGACGATTACTACCATTACTGGGATGACCACTACCCCTGGTGCTGCGACAACGAGGGGGATTTCGACGAACTGATCAAAAAATGGTGGAGCGGGCTCGATGAAGAGCGCCAGCAGGAGATCAAGGACAAGTACCAGGATTGGCAGGACAACAATGGCCAGCCGGATCTGACCGCGCTGCGGGGGGAGCTGGCGACGCGCTGGAATGCCATGACGCCGGAGCAACGACAGGCCCTGCGTGACAACCGCCAGAACAGACCGAGCCTGAGCAACCCCGACAAAGGCCTCCGCTCGCCCCTGGACTATAGAGCCGACACCCTCCCCAGGGGGGAGAACGGCATGCTGGCGCCAACGCCGCGGCCCAAGGTCGACAACGGCTTGCTGACACCCAGGACACAGCCCAAGGCCGATAATGGCTTGCGGACACCCGGGGCACAGCTCAAGGTCGACGGCGGCCTGCTGCCCTCCACCCCGCCCAGGGTCAATAATGGTGCACTGACGCCCTCCACCCTGCCCAAGACAAATAACGGCATCTTGACCCCCGGGACCCAGTCCAGGGTGGATGCCAGACCGCACCTTCCCCGCTCCATGGTCACCCCGGTGCGCATACCCACCGTCAGACCGGCGATAAGGCCGAGTTTCACCCCCATGCGCAGCTTCGGAGGCGGAGGCCGCCGCCGCTAGCCCTGACCCATCCCTCTCGGCGAGCGTGAGGGATACACTATCCTGATGCAGCAGGATCACCGCCCAGCAAGGAGCACGACATGGAACAACAGTGGCAACGCATTCCCTCCCGCCTCACCGACGTGGGCGGCATCCCGGTGGCCCGCGCCATCCCGGTCAAAGAGCGGCGCACCATAGGCCCTTGGTGTTTTCTCGACCACATAGGGCCGACCCGTTTCGCTCCCGGGGATGCGGGTCTGGACGTGGGACCCCACCCTCACATCGGTCTGCAGACCTTCACCTGGATGCTGGCTGGGGAGATCTTGCACCGCGACAGCCTGGGGCACGAGCAACTTATCCGCCCGGGGCAGGTCAATCTGATGACCGCCGGCCACGGCATAGTGCACACCGAGGAGTCGGTGGCGGGCCACCCCGATCTGCATGCCGCCCAGCTCTGGATCGCCCTGCCCGAGGCGGACAAGGATACCCGCCCCCGCTTCGATCACTACCCCGAGCTGCCCAGCTGGCAGGAGGGCGAGACCCGCTTCACCCTGCTGATCGGCGACTATCAGGCCCGCAGCGCGCCTACCCTTTGCTTCTCCCCCATCCTGGGGCTGGACCTGCACAGTCGCCAGGCGCAGCGCCTGCGGCTGGCGCTCGATCCCGCGTTCGAGCACGGCCTGTTCGCCCTGCAGGGTCAGGTCAGCATCGCCGGGGAGCCCCTCGCCCCCGAGCAGCTCATCTACCTGCCGCCGGGTGAGCAGAGCCTGGAGGTCGAGCTGGCGGCCGGCGCCCGGTTGCTGCTGATCGGCGGCGAGCCCCTGACCCAGCCGCTGCAGATCTGGTGGAACTTCGTGAGCTTTGACAGGGAGGAGATCCGCAGCGCCGCCGAGGATTGGGCGCACGGCCATCCGCGCTTTGGCAAGGTCGCCGGCTACCCGGGACCACCCCTCATCGCCCCGCCGCTGATCGGGCTCTGATCCCGGCGAGGCAGGCATGTCGTAACGGCATATATCTACAAAAAGCTGCCCGCAGACCCGCTTACCCGCATTGGCACAGGCCGTTTACACAAAGCAGGTGGCGGGCTCTCTCGGTGAGTACCAAGGATTGTTTATGGATTTATCTCCCTTCTATCACGCCAGCGCAGCGGTCTCGATACAGGCTCTGATCGGATATCGTCTGAGGCACTGGGGATATGGCGGCCTCATTGGGTGCATATGGTTTGTGGCACGGGAGCAGACACAGGCGGAATACAGGTGGATAGCGCTGTTCGGCCAGGGGCGGAGGGCCAACATGCCCTGGTGGGGCGGATTCGATCCCAGAGTCTGGGAACTGGGGAGTGTTCTGGATTTTCTGGTGCCGATCGTCTTGTGTACGCTGGTGTTTGTGATTGCGCGCCGCGCCAATCGGCTGGTTTGCTGACCCGACTTGTTCAGTGGGCTCAGGCTCCCGGCTGGGTCCGCCGTTTAAACGAAGAGGGGCACATTGCCCCTCATCATTATTGCAGTACCCTTCCACAACCAGCCTGCTAAAGACCGGCACCCCAACACAGGGGGTGTAGGCAGAGGGAGCACCTCAAGTTCGCATCAGAACTCCTCTTCCTGCTCGGCCTTCATGCGGGCACGGCGTTCCATCGCCTCCTCCTCCGCACTCTCGATCTCGTGCAGCACGGCACTGAGATCGATGGCCTCGGTGCTCTCCTCGAACAGACCGGTCAGCTCGCTCTCCGGGCTGAGCTTGCCATCTTCAAACAGCGCCCACATCTCCTTGGCGTAACGGGTCTGGAGCAGCTCCGGCGCGTACATGCCGTAGTAGTTGCGCATGTTGTTGACGTCCCGCTCCAGCATCGCCTTGGCCTGGTTGTTGGCGGCGGCGTCCACCACCTGGGGCAGATCGATGATGACGGGGCCCTGGGCATCCACCAGCACGTTGAACTCGGAGAGATCCCCGTGGATGAGGCCGGCGCAGAGCATGCGCACCACGTAGCGGATCACCTTGGCGTGATCGGCCAACGCCTGCTCGGGGCTGAGGGCCACGTCGTTGAGGCGGGGCGCCACATTGCCCTCCTCGTCGGTGATCAGCTCCATCAGGAGCACGCCATCGAGGCAGACATAGGGCTTGGGCACCCGCACGCCGGCGGCGGCCAGCTTGAACAGAGCGTCCACCTCGGTGTTCTGCCACACCTCTTCGTGCTGCTTGCGACCGTACTTGGAGCCCTTCTCCATGGCGCGGGCGCTGCGGCTGTTACGCACCTTGCGCCCTTCCTGATACACCACGGCCTGTTTGAAGCTGCGTTTGGCCGCCTCTTTATAGACTTTGGCGCAGCGGATCTCGTCGCCGCAGCGCACCACATAGACGTCGGCTTCTTTGCCGCTCATCAGCCGGCTGATGACATCGTCGACCAGGCCGTCATCAACCAGAGGTTGGATTCGATTTGGAATTTTCATGACCGCCCTTTTACCTTATTTGCACCTTGTTTGCACCTTGTTTGCGTAGGACAAGACAGTCCGGCGCAGCCTCGTTTTTCCATCCCATATCCCCGTGGCGTCGCTATCCCCCGCCTCTTCCCGTCCGGACCGGCCGGAGGGCGCAGAAAATGGCGACAAATGAGACACTATCGTGCCCGCCAAGCCACCTTTGTGAGGGCCGCACCGGTCAGGGCTCGGGGGGCAGCCCCTGCCGGATACGCCGGATCCCCTCTTCATAGAGGCCGTCTTCCCCCTCCTGATGCTCCTGGGTCTCGAAGATCTTGAGAAACCACATGTACTGCTCCGGGAAGCGGCTGAGCTGCCGCTCCACCATACGGTTCATGGCATTGACGTCCGTCACCAGATCCGCCGTGGGATAAGGGTCGAAGGGCGGCTCCACCTCCAGCCGATAGCAGCCTTCATCCTCGTCATAACAGGCCAGGATGGGCACCGCCCTGGCACCGGTCAGCTTCACCAGCTTGGGCAGGGCCGGCAGGGTGGCCTTGGGGTGGCCGAAGAAGGGCACGAACAGGCTCGCCTCGCGTCCATGATCCTGATCCGGCAGGTAGAAGAAGCTGTCCCCCCCGCGCAGGGCCTTGATGGCGGGCTTGATGCCGACGCTGCGCTCATACACCCGCCCGCCCTTGCTGCGCTCGCGGTTGATATACCAGTCGAACACCAGATCCTTGGGGCTCTTCATCATGGTGCAGAGGGGCACCCCCTCATCGGTCAGGTAGCGACCTATCATGTCCACCGCCCAGGTGTGGGGCACCACCAAGATCATGGGGCGTCCGGCGGCCAGCTCGGCCTCTATATGCTCCCAGCCACGCACCTTGATGCGACTCTTGAGGAAGGTCTTGCCGCGCCAGGTGAGCTCGCCAAAGCCCATGAAAGTCTTGAGGCCGACCCGGATGGACTTGAGCAACAGCCGCTTGCGCCCGGCCGCATCCAGTGCGGGGAAGCAGATCTTGAGGTTGGTCTCGGCGATATAGACTTGTTTCTTGGAAAACCGCAGCAGCACGGGCGCCAGCCCGTCGGCCAACCTGTCCCGCCAGCGGGCCGGCGTCCAGGCCAACAGGGAGAGCAGGCCGAGTGCCAGCCAGCTTCCCCACAGACGCGGGTGCAACAGG
The DNA here is from genome assembly GCF_019218705.1 of Aeromonas sp. sif2433. Taxonomy (NCBI): domain Bacteria; kingdom Pseudomonadati; phylum Pseudomonadota; class Gammaproteobacteria; order Aeromonadales; family Aeromonadaceae; genus Aeromonas; species Aeromonas sp. sif2433. The sequence goes on along the minus strand of NZ_JAHUXD010000006.1, from coordinate 23,061 downwards.
CGCGGATGAAATGAGGTGTCGAACACCGGATCTTGTGAGGACATGGTCGCCATCGAATCATCAAAACAGAGGGTTATTTTAGTGATCCTGACATTTTTTTCTACTCCAAGGCCGCCCAGAGCCGCCGCCAAGTCACTGATCAGACTAGTTAGAAATAAATAATGGCCCACTTGGGGCCATTCGCAACTGCGCATTAAGCTGGGGTTCAGGGATGGGGCGAGAGCCCACGGCGAATGCGCCGGATCCCCTCTTCGTAGAGGCCATCCGGCCCCTCCTGCCCCTCGCGGGTATCGAAGATCTTGAGGAACCACATGTACTGACCGGGGTGACGGGTCAGCTGCCGCTGCACGCAATCGTTCATGCGACAGGTGTCGGCCAGCAGATCCTCGCTCGGGTAGTCGGCGAAGGGGGCCTCTATCTCCAGCTTGTAGCAGTGCGCCGCCTCGTCATAGCAGGCCAGCACCGGCACCGCCTTGGCGCCGGTCAGCTTCACCAGCCGTGGCAGGGCCGGCAGGGTCGCCTTGGGATAGTCGAAGAAGGGGGCAAAGATGCTCGCCTCGCGGCCATGATCCTGATCCGGCAGATAGAAGAAGCTCAGGCCGGATTTGACCGCCTTGATCACCGGCTTGATGCCGGCGCTGCGCTCATAGACGCGGCAGCCATTCTTGGCCCGCTCGCGGTTGATGTGCCAGTCGAACACCGGGTTGCGGGCGCTCTTCATCATGGTGCACATGGGCACGCCACGCTGGGAGAAGTAGTAACCCGCCGCATCGATGGGCCAGCTGTGGGGCACCACCAGGATCACCGGTCGGCCGGCGGCCTGCTCCGCCTCTATGTACTCCCAGCCGCTCACCTGGATGCGTTTCATCAGGTATTCTGGGCTGCGTACCGTGAACTCGCCGAAGCCGAGCAGGCTCTTGAGGCCGACCCGGATGGAGGCCATCAGGATGGCGTCCCGCTCGGCCTCGCTCTTCTCCTTGAAGCAGATGGCGAGGTTGGTCCTGGCGATATAGACCTGTTTCTTCGAGATCTTGAGCACCAGCGGCGCCAGGGCGTCGGCCAGCCTGTCGCGCCAGCGCGGCGGCACGAAGGCGAACACGCCGAGGGCACCCAGGGCCAGCCAGCTCGGCCAGTAACGGGGATGCAGCAAACGGGGCTGAAAAGAGGAGTCAAAAACGGGATCTTGGGAGGACATGGATACTATCGAATGATGAAAATGGGCAATTGTGGCAATCCTGACAGGTAATACCAGTTAAAGCTATCTTAATGTCACCTGAATCATCGGCTTCCTGATCCCGCTCACGCCTCTGGCCAAGGGGCCTGGCGCCCCTCCCCCGAGGGCGGACCTCTCCCGCTCAGAAAAGCAACTCAGCCGGCCATGTACAATGCAAAACACCCCGCATGAGGGGGTGTTTTGCCGATGACAAGATTGGACGGTCAGCCTAAGTCCGACAGCGCCCTCAGCGACGCGCCAGAGGCGGGTTCGCCACCGTCATGCGCGCCTGGCCCAGGGGCAGGAAAAACATCAGGTAACGCAGCGCCACGTAACCGACGATCAGGGTCGCCACACCGAGCTCGACATAGGCCAGCCGGGTGATCTGCGCCGCATAGTGCGCCGCCTCAGGCCACTGCGCCAGCAGGTGAGCCACCTTGAACAGGGCGGTGGCACCTATCACCAGCGGGAAGGTGAAGGCGGCAAACCCTGGCGAGAACGGCAGACGCAGCAGCTTGACGAAGGCCAGGTAGATGATGCCCGTCATCAGGAGTGCTATCCCGAGCAGGGTGGCCACCAGCAGCAGCGACGGATCCTGGCTCACGGTCAGGTAGCCGGCCAAGGAGAGGCTGGCGGGGGCGGCCAGGATGGCGATGGTCGGCTTGGCGGCATCCGGCACCTCGTGGCTGAAGATGAGGCGATAGAGCATCAGCGGCAGCATCAGGCCGTAGCAGATCATGCCGAACCAGAGCAGACCGTTGGCCAGCCCGGCGAAGGGGCCGCCCGGATAGGCGACGTCCGCCACTATGATCCCGACCGGCGGCACGAACCAGCTCGGCACCATGTGATGGAGCTCGAACGCCTTGGCCCGGTGCCAGATGAAGGTGGCCAGGAACAGCAGGTGCAGCACCACAGCGAACAGCCAGAGCCCCTGGCCGAGCGCCGGCGCCAGCAGCCCGACGGCCTTGGAGACCACCATGGTGGCCATGGCATAGGTGGGCACCACGCTGCCGACCACGGGGTGGGCCAGATCCTGCCACAGCAGCCGCGGGTGCAGCACAAACTTGCAGGTGAGGATCAGCAGCAGGGCCGCGGCGATGGCCCCGCCCAGCAGTTGCAGGCGACCATCGAACTGACCGGCGTTTTCCCAACACCAGCCGAGGCTGGCGATCCCGAGAGCCAGCCCTGCCATGGGGGTCGGGGCGGCGGCCAGGGAGCGGCGGGTTCTTGCGATCATGTCTGATACCCTCTTATTGATGACGATGTGCATAGGATAATGAGGGTCTATCGTTTACGATATCTAAATGAATTGAATTAAGCGTTCAGGAAAACCAAACAATATGAAGCTGACCCTGCAACAACTCAAGGTGTTCGCCACCATAGCCCGCCATGGCAATCTGGGGCTGGCGGCGGGCGAGCTCTGCCTGAGCAAGGGCGCCGTCTCCCAGTCGCTTCAGGAGCTGGAGCGCCAGCTCGCCACCCCGCTGTTTGACCGGGTGCATCCCCGGCTGCAACTCAACAACGAGGGGCGCCTGCTGCAGCCGGCTGCCGAGGAACTGTTGACCCGGATGCAGGAGATAGAGCAGCTGTTTCGCCCGGATGCCGAGCCCAGCGGCCAGCTGCGGCTCGGTGCCAGCCAGACCATAGGCAACTACCTGCTGCCGAGCCTGCTGGCCGACAGTGCCCACGAGCTGGGGCTGCCCCCCAGGGTGACCATCGCCAACACCCATCTGCTGTGCCATGCCCTCGCCAACTTCGAGCTGGATCTGGCGCTGATCGAGGGAGAGAACCATCACCCGGATCTGGTGACCGAGCCCTGGCTCGAGGACGAGATGCTGATCATCGCCCCGCCAGACCACCCCCTTGCCACGCATGCCGCCCTCTCCCCCGAGCGGCTCGACGGTGAAACCTGGGTGCTGCGCGAGCCCCAGTCCGGCAGCCGCGAGCAGTTCGAGCAGCAGCTCCAGCCCAGGCTGCCGCACTGGCGGGCGGGGCTCGAGCTCAACACCCTGGAGGCCGTCATGCTGGCGGTGGAGCATGGCCTCGGCCTCTCCTTCGTCTCCCGGCTGGCGGTGGCGGATCGGCTGCAGAGCGGCCGCCTGGTGGCGCTCTCCCTCAGCCAGTCCTTCCCCCGCCGACTCTCCCTCATCTGGCACAAGCAGAAGTACCACTCCGCCGCCCTGCGCCGCTTCCTGGCATTTTGCCGCAGCCAGCAGGGCCCTGAGCTGGCGCGAGCCGGCACTCCGACGCCCTGATAACCCCATGACGAAGAGGGCGCCGTGGCGCCCTCTTTTATTCGGTCAGACAGGATGGCTCCGAGCCACTCAGCGCCCGATCTGCAGCCCCGCCTCGACCCAACCCAGCACCCGGCGGCTCAGGGCCTGGGGCAACCAGGGGGAGTCCAGCAGCCCCTGGCGGACGCAATCGGCGAAGTGATCCGCCTCATGCTGCATGCCGCCCCCCAGCACCGGCAGGTGAATATCCTCAGGCCAATGGTCAAGGGGCCCGGCGGATAGCAGGCGAACATGCTGCGGGTTCCACCACTTGCCCTCCAGTACCAGCTCCCAGCGCTCTCCGTTCACATCTCCGCTCAGATAGGCACTCTTGTCGAGCTCCTCGACTATGGAGGCGCCGAGTTCGGCCGCAAGGGGCCCGTTAAACACGAAGTGCGCCGCGAGATCCACCTCCCCCTCGGCCCGCACCAGACGCAGCTCGGGCTCTCCCGCCGCCAGCCCCAGTCGCTCACAGAAGGCGGCATAGAGCCAGAGCGGATAGACGCCGACGTCCCAGCCGGCGCCACCGTCCAGGCCAGGATCAAACAGCTTGCCGCCGCGCTCCTGCACCGAGCCGAACGCCGCCCGCAGCGAGCGGGGAGCGGGCAAGGCGGGCAGCCGCGCCAGCAGGGCGCGCATGGCCGGGAAGCACATCACCTTCATGGCCTCGAGCAGCAGCAGGCCACGCTCATGGGCGAGCGCCACCAGCGCATCCCAATCCGCCACCCGGGTGACGGCGGGTTTTTCCACCAGCACGTGCTTGCCTGCCAGCAACATCTGCCTGATCAGCCCGGCATGCTCCGGGTGGATCACCGCCACATAGACGGCATCGACCTCGGTGCTCTCGGCCAGCGCCTGGTAGCTGCCATAGGCCAGCGCCAGCCCCTGCTCCCGGGCAAACGCGTTCGCCCGCCCCTGATCACGGGCGGCGATCGCCACCACCCGGCCCGCGCCGGCGTGCAGGTTCACATCCTGGCAGAAACGGCGCGCTATGGCCCCCGCCCCGGCGATGCCCCAGCGCAGTGGCGCCCCCGTCAGTTCCTCTGTTTGCATCCGTTCTCTCTCCTGCACCGGTTATGCCTTGGCCAGACTGCGCAGCCAGCGGATCTCGTCACCCCAGATCGTCTCATCTATGGTCTCCAGGATCAGCGGAATGCCGTCGAAGCGCGCATCGTTCATGATGTGGTGGAACACCGCCTCCCCCAGATTCCCCTGCAGCAGGCTGTGGTGACGGTCGACCCGGCTACCGAAGGTACACTTGGCACCGTTGATGTGCATCCCCTTCAGGTACTGAAAACCCACGATGCGATCGAAATCCGCAAACACCTGGGCACAGCTCTCGGCGCTGCGCAGATCGTAGCCGGCGGCGAAGGCGTGGCAGGTGTCGAAACAGATGCCGACCCGGCTCTTGTCTTCCACCCCGTCGATGATGGTGGCCAGGTGCTCGAACGACCAGCCGAGGTTGGTGCCCTGCCCGGCGGTGTTCTCGATCACGGCGCTGACCCCCTGGCTGCGCTCCAGCGCCCAGTTGATGGACTCGCTCACCAGTTTCAGGCTGACGGCCTCGGGGATCTGCTTCAGGTGGCTGCCGGGATGGAAGTTGAGGTAGCAGAGGCCAAGCTGCTCGCAGCGCTTGAGCTCGTCCAGAAACGCATCCCTGGACTTGGCCAGGGCATCGGGGTCGGGATGACCCAGATTGATGAGGTAGCTGTCGTGGGGCAGGATCTGCTCGGGGCGAAAGCCCGCCTTGTCGCAGGCCTGTTTGAAGGCGCGAATGCTGGCCTCGGAGAGCGGCGCCGCCTGCCATTGGCGCTGGTTCTTGGTGAACAGGGCGAAGGCATTGGCCCCGATGGCCTGCGCGCGGGCGATGGTGTTTTCCACCCCGCCGGCCGCACTGACGTGGGCTCCGATAAATTTCATAACATCTCCTCTGCACTGTGAACCGTCATCAGGCAGACCCGCGCCAAGCTGAACGTCCGATGCGGCGTCTCATGGGGTCTGCGTTGTGAGGCGCCATTATGCCCAAGCCCCCCGCCCGCGCCAAACCGGGATTGTCGATGGCCACCATAGAAAAGGCGCCCGCAGGCGCCTCGTTCAGGGTGGTGGTCAGTCATGACTCAATAGTCAAGCCCGGCACCATAGGGGTAGAGCGGGCTGGCAGAGTCGCTCGCCACATCCGACTGCTGGTTCAGCACCGCCTGCCAGCTGGAGGGCAGCTCGAACGGCAGCTTGCCCCTGGCCTTGGCCTTGCCGCTGATGACGTCGAACAGCGCCTGATCCAGGGCACCGAAGTTGGCCAGCAACACCTGGGCCGCAGGGGCCACCTCGGTCAGGATGGCGGGCCTGTCCAGATAGACCGACAGCACCAGCGGCACCCCGGCCTGCTCGATGGCCTGGATGGCGGCCAGCTCGTCCGCCCCATGGTAGACCCCCTCATGGGCGGTCTCCTGCTCCACCTGATCGCTGCTGGCGAAGCCAAGCTGACCGAAGTGGATGCTGCCAAACGGGAAGCGGGGATCCTGCTCGCCGGGGGCATTGACCCTAGCGATGGCGAGATCGGCCTGGGCCAGATCCGTCACCACCGTATAGCCATTGGCCGTCGCCACCTCGGCATTGACGTTATGGAGATAGACCCGTTTGCCCTCGGCCTTGAGTGGCAGCAAGGCGCCGTCATTCTTCAGCAGCACGTGGGCCGCCGCCTGCGCCGCCTGGGCCTCCTGCTGGAAGGCGCTGTTGCCGACCAGGGTCACCGCCGCCTGGGCATCGACGTAGGGGTTCTCAAACAGCCCCAGTGCGAACTTCTGCTCGAGGATGCGCAGGGCCGAGTTCGACACCGCCGCCTCGGTCACCAGACCCGCCTGCACGGCCGCCAGCAGGGGGGCCGGATCCTCCACCCCACCGAACTGATCCACCCCGGCGGCGATGGCCTTGGCGTAGCGCTGGGCCTTGGTCAGGTTCTCCACCCCCCAGGACATGCCAAAGGGCACAGTCCATGGGCTGACGCCGGCCGCCACCTCCTCCTGACTCAACCCCTCCTCGCAGCGGGCGTTGCAGTCGTTGACTATGCCCCAGTCGCTGAGCACCACCCCCTCGAACCCGAAGTGGCCCCGCAACAGCTCGGTCAGGATCTGGCGGTTGAAGCCAAAGCCCACCTCCTCGATGGCCTGTCCCTCATGGGTCAAGCCCTCCGGCAGGGCATAGTAGGGCATGACAGCCCCCACCTTGGCCTCGAAGGCCCCTTCGAAGGGCACCAGATGGTAGGCGAACTGACCCCCCGGATAGACCTGCTCCTTGCCCCAGGGGTTGTGGGCATCCAGTCCGTCCTTCTGCGGGCCGGCCCCGGCGAAGTGCTTGACCACGGTGACGACGCTCTGCGGGCCTATGCCGTCACTCCCCTGCTGGAAGCCCTCGATGTAGGCCTTGACCAGGGACTTGGCGAGCTGGTTGTTCTCGCCGAAGGTGCCGTTGATGCGGCCCCAGCGCGGCTCGGTCGCCAGATCCGCCTGGGGTGACAGGGCCTCCTGGATCCCCACGGCGCGGTACTCCTGGCGGGCGATGTCGCCGAAACGCTGCACCAGGGCGGCATCGCCGATGGCGGCGAGACCCAGTGTCTCTGGCCACTGGGAGAAGGCGCCGGCGCCGATGCTGGTAGCGTTGGGATCATGAGTGAAATGGTTGCGCGGATCTGTGCTGACCGTCATCGGGATGCCGAGGCCCACCCCCTCCAGCAGCGCCTGCAGCCGGTTGTTGTCCTCGGCGATCGCCGCCGGATCGCCGGCCATGCGGGTGATGAAGGTGTTGACCCCATCACTCTTCAGCATCTTGTCCATGGCGGCCAGATTGACCCGCCCCTCCCCGTCCAGCACCAGGGTGCCGTGCATCATCAGCCCCGCCTTCTGGGCCAGGGTGAGTCGCGCCACCAGATCCCGCGCCCGCTCGTCGGCACCGAGGCGCCAGTCTTCATAGGGGGTCAGGTCGCCGCTGGCATCCAGATCCTTGAATTGCAGGCCATCCTGCTCGATCAGTGCCGCCGAGCGGTGCCCCAGGTCGGGTTGCTCGGGCTTGGGGGTGGAGTCGTTGTCATTGTTGCACCCGGCCAGCAGCAGGGCGCCTATGGTCAGGGCGAGACGGTGGTATTTCATTATTGTGACCTTCCATGTGTGTAGGTCAGGCCACTGTATGGAAAAGCCAGCCCCTTCACTTGCCCGACGGGTGCAGGAAATTGCCCGCTGGGAGCAGCATGCAAAACTGTGAAAAGGGTTGCAGGATTACGCTTGGTTACAAAATTGAAACAATTAACCGCACCTGGGTCACAGCAATTTGTTGCCGGTGCTGGATCATGGTGGGCCACCGCCGACAAGGATTTCGCCGTGAAGACAGTCTCCAACCGGATAGCCCAGCACTGCCTCGCCCACTGGCAGACTCAGGGGCGGGATCCGGCCCAGCTCCTGCTCGCCGCCGGGATAGCCAGAGAAGAACTGCAACTGCCCCAGGGCAGGATCGATGCCCAGCGCCACTTCCGGCTGCTGGCCCAGGTCGCCCCCCATGCGGATCTCGCCCGCGGCTGGGCGCCCCCCTCGCTGACCGGGCTGTTTGCCGACTTCCTGCCCCTGGCCAGCCTCTGCTGCAACGCCGCCACCCTGCGCCAGGCGCTGCACTTCTTTCTCTCCTACCGCCCCCTGATCGGCGAGTGCGACCGGATCCTCCTGCGGGAGGAAGATGGACAAGCCAGGCTCAGCTACCATTCGGAGTCCGCTCACCCGGACGTGATCGCCATCAGCAGCCTGGCCAACCTCTGCCACCTCTATGCCCTGCTCCAGTTTTACCACCCGGGGCAGGGCCAGCTGGTGCTGCCGACGCCGGTGCGCCCCAAGCTGTGGCGCGAGCTGGCCGCCTGGCTGGGAGGGCGGCTGCAACTGGGAACGGGCTTTGAGCTGCGCTTCCCCGCCGCCCTGCTCGATCTCGCCTATGCCGGCCACAACCTGGCCCTGCAGCCCCTGCTGCTGGGGGAGCTTGGCAACCAGATGAGCCTGCTCCACCCGCCGACCCGCTACCGTGAGCGGGTGCTGGAGCTGATCCGGCTGCGGCTCTGGCAGGGGGACGGCGAGCCCCACCGGCTGCTCGGCGAGATCTGCGAGACGCTCAAGCTGACCCGCTGGACCCTCAATCGTTACCTGCGCGAGGAGGGCTGCCACTTCTCGGCGCTGCTGGATCAGGTCAGACGGGAGGAGGCCTGCCGCCTGCTGCAGGATCCCGGCCTGCAACTGCAGGAGGTGGGTGGACGACTCGGCTTCGCCAGCCAGAGCAGCTTCAGCCGCTTCTTCAAGGAGGCCTTCGCCCAGTCCCCCAGTCAGTACCGCTCAAGGCGCAGCCGCGCCTGACTCGGTGGCCAGGGCCGTCTCGAGCAACTCTGCCAGCCAGCGGATGAACAGCTGCACCCTGGGGGCCAGCTGGCGACGATGGGCATAGAGGGCGTGAATGGGCAGCGGCGGCGCCTGCCACCGAGGCAATATAGTCACCAGCTCGCCGCTGCCCAGCAGTGGCTCCACCCCGACCCGCGGCATCTGGATGATGCCAAGCCCCGCCCGCGCCGCCGCGAGATAGGATTCGCTGTCGTTGACCGTGAGCGCCCCCGCCATGGGCAACAGGGCGCGGCTGCCATCCTCGGCCAGGTACTCGAAACCGGGCTCGCTGCGCCCCAGCCCGGTGCCATAGTGCACCAGCCGGTGACGGCTCAGATCCGCCAGGCTTTGGGGCAGCCCGTGGGCGGCCAGGTAGCCGGCGCTCGCACAGTTGATCTGGCGATACTGGCCGAGGGGGCGCGCCACCAGGCTGGAGGACTCCAGCGCTCCGACCCGCACCACGCAGTCAAAGCCCTCGCGCACCAGATCGACCCGCCTGTCCGTGCTGCTCAGCATCAGCTGCAAGGCGGGATGAGCCGCCAGCAGGGCGGGCAGCGCCGGGATCACCAGATGGCGCGCCATCCGGCTCGGCATGTCCACCCGCAGTTGACCCGAGATCTGCCCCTCCTGACGAAACAGGCCGCCGAACTCCTCCATGTCCGCCAGCAGATCCCGGCAGCGGGCGTAGCAGAGCTGACCGTCCGTGGTCAGCTGCACCCGCCTCGTGGTGCGCTGCAGCAGGCGGGTGCCCATTCGCTCCTCCAGCCGGCGGATGGCGGCGGAGAGGGTCGCCTTGGGGATCCCGAGCTGCTCGGCACTGCGGCTGAAGCTCTCGAGCTCGGCGACCCGCATGAAGAGCCTCATCTCATCCAGTTGATCCATGGGCTATTATCCTTTCAAACGGAACAGTGCATTCATTATCACCCTCTTTATCCCGCATGAAAGCACCAATAGAGTGAAGAGGTAAGTTCAACACACCCTCTTACATCCCCCAGACAGGAGTCACACCATGACCAGATCCATCGCCCTCATCACCGGCGCCAGCCGCGGCCTCGGCAAACACGCGGCCCTGGCCCTCGCGGCCAAGGGGGTCGATCTCATCATCACCTACCGCAGCCAGGCCGACGAGGCCGCCGCCGTGGTGGCCCAGGCGCGTGCCCTCGGGGTACAGGCCCACGCCCTGGCACTGGAGGTGGGCGAGAGCGCCGGCTTCCCGGCCTTCGCAGAGGAAGTACGCCAACTGCTCGCCCTGGAGTGGCAGCGCACCCAGTTCAACTTCCTGGTCAACAACGCCGGCATCGGCATTCACGCCAGCTTCGAGCAGACCACTGAGCAGCAGTTCGACACCCTGCTCAACATCCACCTCAAGGGGACCTTCTTCCTGACCCAGCAGCTGCTGCCGCTGATCATGGACGGCGGGCGCATCCTCAACCTCTCCACTGGTCTCACCCGCTTCGCTCTGCCGGGTTACGCCGCCTACGCCGCCATGAAGGGGGGGATCGAGGTGCTGAGCCACTATCTGGCCAAAGAGTTGGGTCCGCGCGGCATCGCGGTCAACGTGGTGGCCCCCGGCGCCATCGAGACCGACTTTGGTGGCGGCGCCGTGCGTGACAATCCGGCCCTCAACGATTTCGTGGCGAGCCAGACAGCCTTGGGCCGGGTCGGCCAGCCCGACGACATCGGCGGCGTCATCGCCGCCCTGCTCTCCCCGGACAGCCGCTGGATCAACGCCCAGCGCATCGAGGCCTCCGGCGGCATGTTTATCTAGGTCTCTTTCGCCGCAGTCACTTGGTTCCAGCAGCCAGGCACAAACACAAAAGGCCCCCGAGGGGGCCTTTTGACATGGCGGCAAGGGGAATACCTCCCCGCTCAGGCGAGCCTTATAGCGTCTTGCCGCCGGAGGCGATGACGCTCTTGTACCAGTGGAAGCTCTCCTTCTTGATGCGGCGCAAGGATCCGCCCTGCTCGTCGCGCTCCACATAGACGAAGCCGTAGCGCTTCTGGTAGCCGTTGAGCCAGCTCAGGATGTCGGTGAAGGACCAGGCGCAGTAGCCGAGCAGCTCGACCCCGTCCTGCAGCGCCTCCTGGCAGGCCTTCAGGTGACTGCGCAGGTAGGCGATGCGGTAGTCGTCGTGCACCCGGCCGTCCGCGGTCAGCTTGTCAAACTCGCCGAGGCCGTTTTCGGTGATCATCAGCGGCAGGCCGTAGCGGGACGAGAGACGGCGCAGGGCGATGCGCATCCCGGTGGGATCGATGGCCCAGTCCCAGTTGCTGGTCTCGAGGTGCGGGTTCGGGGTGGTCTTGTAGAGACCCGGCACGCCGCTGGACGGCGTGGTGCCCTTCTGGCCCGTGGTGTTGATGCGCTGCATGGTCTGGCCGCCGATCGGGTTGTCGGTGAAGGTCAGGGTGTAGTAGTAGTTGACCCCTATGTAATCCGGTGTGCCTTCCCGCAGCAGCTCCAGATCCCCCGGCAGGATCTCGGGCGCCTCACCGGTCTCCCTCAGATAGGCAAGCGCCGCCTGGGGATAGCGACCGAAGCAGTAGGCATCCAGCCACCAGAGGTTGGTGAACTCCTCGGCATTCTCATAGGCCAGCATGTCGCTGGGGGCGCAGGAGGCCGGATAGGCCGGCGAGTAGGCGAAGCTCGGGCCTATCAGACCGCCCGGCACGTGCTGGCGGAACGCCTTGATGACCCGGGCGTTGGCCAGAAACGCGATGTGGTTGGCGGCGAAGAAGCGCTTCCTGTCCTGCACCGCGGGCGGATGGGTGCCGAGCTGATAGGCGTTGGTCAGGTTGTAGTTCTGCTCGTTGAGGGAGACCCAGTACTTCACCTTGCCGGCGAAGCGCTGATAGAGGGTGACGCAGTAGCGCTCGAAGTCGTCGATGATGCGTCTGTCTTCCCAGCCGCCGTACTCTTCCTGCAGCGCCTGGGGCAGATCCCAGTGGTAGAGCGTCAGCACCGGCTCGATGCCGTGGGCGATCAGGCTGTCGATGAGCCGCTCGTAGAAGGCCAGCCCCGCCTCGTTCACCTCGCCCCGACCGGTGGGGAAGATGCGCGGCCAGCTCACCGAGAAGCGATAGGCCTTGAGCCCCATCTCGGCCATCAGCGCCACGTCCTCTTCCACCCGATGATAGTGATCGACGGCCACGTCGCCGTTGCTGCCCTCAAAGGTCTTGCCCGGCAGCTTGGTGAACAGATCCCACACCGAGGGGCCCTTGCCATCGGCGTCCCAGGCCCCTTCGACCTGATAGGCGGCGGAGGCGGCGCCCCAGAGGAAGTCCGCGGGGAAGTCATTGAACTTGGGGTGATGCATCTGGCTTGTCTCCTGCTGCTTGAAACCTGAGTGCCTTGGCAACCTGGGCACCCTGAATGAATTGGCACAAGCATCGAACAGTTCTAGAATTCCGTCCAATGACAATTTTGACCATTCAACATTCCACACAGGAATGAAGGAGCAGCGATGGAGCTGAGAGACCTGAAGGCCTTCGTCACCCTGGGGGAGGTATTGCACTTTGGCCAGGCGGCGGCGCGCCAGCACATCACCCAGTCGGCCCTGAGCAAGCAGATACGGCGGCTGGAGGCGGAGTTTGGCGGCGAACTGTTCGAGCGCAACGCCAGCAGCACCCGGCTGACCCTGCTCGGGCGGGCACTCTATGCGGATGCCTGCGCCCTGGTGGCGCAGAGCGAGCAGCTCGGCCGCACCGCCCGCGACGTGCTGGCGGGCAGCGGCGGCAGCCTGCGCATCGGCTTCGGGGTGGCCACCAAGCTGCTGGTGCCCGCCGCCATCGCCCGCTTTCGGGCGACCCGCCCCCGGGTGAATATCGAGCTCAACGATCTCTCCACCCATCACCAGCTGATGGCGCTCGCCGAGGGCAAGCTGGATCTCGGCTTCTGCCGCCTGCCCGCCCCCAGGGGCTGGCACTTCCTGCCGGTGGTGCGCGCCCATTTCGTCGCCGTGCTGCCCGCCAGCTACCGCGGGATAGGCGGCTTTGCGGATCTGGTGGACAAGCCGCTGGCCATCTTGCGCCGGGACAAAGCCCCCTCCTTCCACGATCAATTCGTGCACTACCTGGCCCAGAGCGGGCTGCGTTTTCGCGACATCCAGTATGTGAACGACTTCGCCGCCGGCATCGCCACCGCGGCGGCGGGCATCGCCTGGACCCTGGTGCCCTCCTCCACCACCATAGAGCACCCGGACGTGATCGCCCTGCCGCTCATGGAGCCCGAGGCGAGCTGGATCATCGGCCTCACCCGCCCGCCCCAGGGCGACAACCCGCTCATCGACGCCTTCTGGCAGACGGTGGCCGAACTCGGGGATCCCGAGCTCCGAGACGCCACCCCGGCTCAGGGCCGATAGCGTAGCGGCCGGCCTCGCTGCACAAGGCGGTGCTCGACGGCTGAACGGGGGATGGATTCGGGATGAAAGAGGCTCGGGTGGCCAGAAAGCGCTGGGCGCCATGGGCGCGCCGCCTGATTAGCAGTAGCTTTTCGGCAGACAAGCCCATTAGAATCTCCCCATCGACCCCGGCGCTCGATGCGCCGCCCGACAAGGATCCCTGTCCCCCATGCCACCTCACTGGCTGCTGAAATTCGATTTGCACCGCCTCATCTTGGCCCTGGCCGTCCTCGGCGTGCTGGCCACCTTTGGCAACAGTTTCTACGCCGTCCACCAGGCCCAGCGACAGCTGCTGATCGCCAGCACCCTGGAGGCCAACCGGGTCTATGCCGCCAAGCTGGCCGCCTCCGCCGATGCCATGCTCCAATCCGCCCAGGGGCAGCTGGCCTACAGCGCCTCCCTGCTGGCGCCGTTGCTGCAGGCCAGGGACCTGGGGGGCCTCGACGAGGAGGTCAGCCGCCTGCGCCTGCAGACCAACACCTTCAACTCGGTGGTCATCGTCAACCGCGACGCCACCATAGTCGCCGTCTCCCCCGAGACGCTGCAGCTCAAGGGGGCCAAGCTCAGCTCCCCCATCTCCCGGCAAGCCCTCAGCCTGCAGCAACCGCTGATCTCGGACCCCTTCGTCTCGCTCTCCGGCAACTACCTCATCAGCCTCTCCTACCCGGTGTTTGCGGCCGATCAGCGCTACCTCGGCTACGTCGCCGGCACCATCTACCTGCAGTCGGCCAGCATCCTCTCCAGCATGCTGGGCCAGCACTACTACCAGGATGGCTCCTACCTCTATGTGGTCGATCGGGAGAAGACGCTGATCTACCACCCGGATCCCCAGCGCATCGGCCAGAAGATCGAAGACAATCAGGTAGTTGACGAGGTGCTGAACGGGCAGCAGGGGGCGCTGAGTGTGATCAACTCCGGGGGCACCGACATGCTGGCCGGCTTCGCACCGGTTGCCAGCGCGAGCTGGGGCATAGTCGCCCAGCGCCCGCGCAGCGCCACCCTGGCGGGGCTCGACGAGCAGTTGTCCGGCGTGCTGATGCAGATGGTCCCCCTCACCCTCTTCATCCTCTTCGTCATCTGGCTCTCGGCGACCTTCATCTCCCGGCCGCTGCGCCAGTTGGCCAACCGGGCCAGGCTGATGGATCAGCAGGAGGCGATTTCCAACATCGCTGGCATCCGCGCCTGGTACTTCGAGGCGGCCCAGTTGAAGCAGGCCATCCTCAAGGGGCTGGGCCTGCTCAATACCAAGATCGACAAGTTGCACAACGACAGCCACACCGATCCCATGACCGGGCTCCTCAACCGGCGGGCGATGCAGCAGATGCTGGATGAATATCAGGCCGAGCGCCGGGCCCTGTCCGTCATCGCGCTGGACATCGATCACTTCAAGGCCATCAATGACAACTTCGGTCACGACGTCGGGGATGAGGTGATCATCGCCCTGGCCGGCCTGATGCAGCAGGAGATCAGGCCGGATGCGGCCCTGTTCCGCAGCGGCGGTGAGGAGTTTCTGTTGCTGCTACCCGGGGTCTCGCTGTCGCAGGCCCAGGCGATTGCCGAGCGGCTGCGGCTGAAGGTGGCGGCCCATGAGATGGCCAGGGTGGGACGAGTCACCCTCTCCCTCGGCGTGGCGCATTGGCCCGAACATGCCAGCGCCACCCTCGGGGAGGTGCTCAAGTGTGCGGACAAGGCGCTTTATGAAGCCAAGCACCAAGGCAGGAATTGCGTGGTGGTGGGAATGTGTTGATGGGCGGGGCCCAGCGTCAGAAGCTGTAACCCATCTTCAGATAGATGCCCGAGTTGTCGTCCTTGCCCATCGCATACTCGAGGTTGGCGACTATGCCCGCCTCCGGCTTGAGCAGATACTGGACCCCCGCCCCCCAGGCGGGATAGATGTTGTCACTGTCGGAGCAGTCCAGTGACTCACCGTTGACGGCGTCGCCGTAGAGGCAGGCCACCCCGGCGAAGGCGGTGAGGGTCCAGCGATCCGCCAGCTTGTAGCGCTCCTCGACCTCGACCGCCGACATGTTCTGGGCCAGGTACTCGCCCGGGGTGTAGCCGCGCAGATAGATGGGGGAATAGGAGCCGCTCGGCGCGTCGTGCGAGAACTGGTTGCGATTGCGCCAGGCGAGCACGTTACCCTCCCCGTGACTCCAGTAGCCCCGGTAGTCGACCCGGTAGATGTCGAAGTCCTGCTCTCCCCCCAAGCCCTCCCGATAGGCCAGGTTGTTGACGTTGAGGTACCAGCCCTTGGTCGCGCTGAAGTCGCTGTCGCGAGAGTCATGCTGCACCACCAGCCCGAGCCCCCCCGAGGTGAAGCCCTCCAGTCCCAGCTCGTCGAGGATCTGATCCGACTGCGGATCCTGACCCTGCATCTCGTAGTTGGAGTACGCCGCCATGCCGCCGACGAACCAGTCCCCCTCCACCCGGTACAAGTAACGGAAGAAGGCGGAGCGGAAGTTGTCGTTGGTCTCCAGGGCACGGCCGGTGCCGAGGTAGTCCTCGTAGCTGTTGTTGATGTCGCCGGAGATGATGCCGCCGACGATACGGTGGTGATCCGCCCCGAACGAGGTCTTGGCGAAGGCGCTGGCGATCAGGGACTCGGAGGTGGTGTACTTGGCCGAGAGGGTGAACAGCGACGGACGCGACTCTTCATCGAACTGATGCAGATAACCCACCATCAGGCCCGCCGCCGTGTCCAGCTTGGGGCTGGAGCTCAGCAGCGGCACGAACAGCCAGGGGGAACGATCGGCCTTCGCCGTCTCCTCGCTTTTCTTGCCATCCTGGCCGGCTTTCGCATCCTCGTTGGCGGGTTCTGCCGCATTCACGGGGGCCGCCGCCAGGGTCATGGTGAGGGCCAGGCCGGCCAGCAGAGGGGAGGTCGAGTTACGCATGTATGGGATCCGCACTGGGTCACGCGCGGTACTGCGGTGGCGCTGGGCCACCCAGCTTCGCAGGCGCGTTCCGTATTCAGGTTGCCGGCCGCTGACATTCGTCACGGGCGACCGGGAAAGGGGGGCAAGCATATCGGCAAGCCCGGACCCCAGCTACCCAAAGATGGTTAGCCGTACAATCGCCATACAGCTTCGGCGCACACTGGGTTAGCACGAACGCCAGAGATGAAAAAACCCCTGCCGATGGCAGGGGTCGAATGGGAAGGTGCAACAGGCTACAGGTTGACGGCGAGGCTGGCCGGCGCCCTGGTCGGGCTCACCAGCACGGGGATGGACTTGGAGGTCGGGGTGAAGGAGCCCTCGCCTATGCTCTCGATGGCGACCAGCGGGTTGGTCTCCGGGTAGTAGGCGGCGATGTTGCCCCGCGGGATCTCGTAGAAGATGACGCTAAAGCCGCGCACCACCCGTTCGCGCCCGTCGTTGCAGATGGCGGCCATGTCCACCTGTTGCTCCTCGGCCAACCCGAGCGCGCGGGCATCCGCCTCGTTCATGAACACCACGTTGCGCCGCCCCTTGATGCCGCGGTAGCGATCGTCCATGCCGTAGATGGTGGTGTTGTACTGATCGTGGGAGCGCAGACTCTGCAGCAGCAAGACCGGCTGATCCAACATCTGCTCGGCGTGGCGGGTGCAGTCGGGCAGGATGGAGTCCGGCAACCGGCTCGGCCTGAACTCGGCGAGGCCGCTGCGGGTATTCCAGCGCAGCTTGGCCGCCGCGTTCTCGAGGTGGAAGCCGCAGGGCTCCTCGATGCGGCGATTGAAGTCGTCAAAGCCGGCGATGGTCTCGGCGATCAGATCCCGCAGCAGCCCGTAGTCATCGCGCAGGGCCAGCCAGTCGACCCGCTCGCTCCCCAGGGTGGCCTCGGCCATGCGGGCGACTATGTCGATCTCGGACAGGCAGAGCGGGGAGACAGGATCGTTCATGCCGGTCGAGGCGTGCACCATGCTGAAGGTGTCTTCCACGGTGATCTTCTGGATGCCGGTGCGCTGCCGGTCGAGCTCGGTGCGACCGAGACAGGGCAGGATCAGCGCATCCCGGGACACCATCAGGTGGCTGCGATTGAGCTTGGTGCTGATCTGCACGTTCAGCTCGCTGTTGCGCAGCGCCTCATAGGTGAAGTCGGTGTCAGGCGCAGCGGCCGCCAGGTTGCCCCCGAGGCAGACGATCATCTTGCTGTTGCCTGCGTGCAGGGCCTTGAGCGCCTCGTAGACGTTGTGCCCGGGCGTGCGCTTGAGCCCCGAAAAACGGCGCTCTAGCCGGTCGATGAAGGCCGCATTCGGCTTCTCGTTGATGCCCATGGTGCGGTTGCCCTGCACGTTGCTGTGGCCGCGCACCGGGCAGAGCCCCGCCCCCGGCTTGCCAATCTGGCCGCACATCAGGTGCAGGTTGACTATCTCGCGGATGGTGTCAACCGAGTGCTTGTGCTGGGTGATCCCCATGGCCCAGCAGCTGATCACGCTGTCGCTCTGGGCAAAGATCCTGGCCGCCTGGCTGATGGCGTCCCGGCCAAGCCCGGACTGGGCCTCTATCTGGGCCCAGTCGGTGGCCCGCACCTGCTCAAGGTACTGATCAAAGTACGCGGTATGCTGCTCGATGAAGGCGAGATCGATGCGTCCGCCCTCCTCCTCCAGGATGTACTTGGCCATGCCGCGCACCGCCGCCATGTCACCGCCCAGCTTGGGGGTCAGGTACTGGTGGCTGATGCGGGTGGCCGCCGGGGTCAGCAGCTCGGCCGGACTCTGGGGGCTGGCGAAGCGCTCCAGCGCCACCTCTTTGAGGTTGTTGAAGGTGACTATCTGGCAACCCTGGCGCGCCGCCTGGCGCAGTGCGTTCATCATGCGCGGGTGGTTGGTACCCGGGTTCTGGCCGAACACGAAGATCGCCTTGGCGACGTCGAAGTCCTCCAGCACCACAGTGCCCTTGCCCACCCCGACCGACTGGATCAGGCCGACGCCGCTCGCCTCGTGGCACATGTTGGAGCAGTCCGGGAAGTTGTTGGTGCCATAGAGACGGCCGAACAGCTGATAGAGGTAGGATGCTTCATTGCTCGCCCGCCCCGAGGTATAGAACTCCACCTCGTCCGGGCTGGCCAGACTCTGCAGCTTGGTGGCTATGATGGCGAAGGCCTCATCCCAGCTTACCGGCTCGTAGTGATCGCTGGCCGGGTTGTAGCGCAGCGGCTCGGTCAGACGGCCCTGATATTCCAGCCAGTAGTCGCTCTGGCTGGCGAGGCGGCGCACCGAATGCTCGGCAAAGAACGCGGCCCCCACCGTCTTGCCGGTCGACTCCCAGGCCACCGCCTTGGCGCCGTTCTCGCAGAACTGGAAGGCCCCCTGCTTGTTGTCACCCCAGGCACAGCCCGGGCAGTCGAAGCCATCGGTCTGGTTGACCCGCAGCAGGTTCTTGATGTTCTGACGGGTCTTCTGGCTGCGCAGCACCTGCTTGAAGGTGGATTGCAGGGAAGAAAATCCACCGGCCTTGGCTGGTTTCTCAATATGACTGGACATTGGGTTCTCCGATCTGGTCTGAGGGCCGGCCATGGGAATAGTAGACCGGGGCGTCAAACCTGGGCACATGAATGAGGTTCAGGTTGTATTTCAGGGCCAGTCGCACGGCGAGCTGGCTGGGGGATGCGAGGCTTATCAGGTGAGCGGCGCCAAATTGCACGGCCTTGTGAATGAGTTCGCTGCCGCAGCGGCTGGTGATGACCAGGGTGCTGGCGCGCACGGGCTGGCGCAACTGCATGCCGATGAGTTTGTCCAGGGCGTTGTGCCGGCCTATGTCTTCCCGGCAGGCCACTATCTCACCCTGCTCATCCAGCGCCAGTGCGGCATGGATCGCGCCGCTCTGGCGGGCCTTGCACTGCCAGGGGGCGATGCGCTCGCGCAAGTTGGCAAGGCTCACGGCCGCAGGTGGTGCCAGCGGTGCGAGAGGGGTCAGGGCGGGCAAGGCATGTTCGATGGCCTCGACCCCGCAGATGCCGCAGCCGGTGGCGCCGGTGAGGCGGCGCTTGCGCTGGCTCAGGGCGGCGAGGCAACGGTTGGCGATGGTCACATCGAGCACCATACCCTGCTCGGAGGGGGTGATCTGGATGTCGTGCACATCCTGATTGCCCGCGATGATGCCGTCGCCGAACAGGAAACCTATGGCGAAATCATCGAGATCGTCGGGGGTCACCATCATGACGGCATGGTTGATGCCGTTGATATTGACTGACAGGGCCGCCTCTTCCACCAGCTCGTCCAGCCTGGGCAACCATGCATTGAAAGGGTCCATACGACACGCTTAAAAATGTATCCGAGAACCAAGTTTAGAGAAGTCATGGCGGCAAAACCAATGAAACAAATCTATTCACCAATAGAACAATCCTATTGCAGACGGAGGCTCGATTGATTAAGTTTGTCGCCCATTCATGGTACCCATCCGCATAGCTTCAATGAATATCAATCAGTTACGCTACTTTTACGAGCTGGCCCAGCACCGCCACTTCGCCAGGGCGGCCAAGGCCTGCTTCATCACCCAGCCGACCCTGTCGGCCAGCATCACTACCCTGGAGAAATCCCTCGGCACCGAACTGGTGGTGCGCAACAGCCAGTTCGTGGCGCTGACCCAGGCCGGCGAGGTGGTGCTGCGCCACGCCGAGCGGATGCTGCTGGAGCAGGACTCGATGCGCCAGGAGCTGAGCCTGTTCAGCGGCGAGCTCAGTGGCGCCCTGCGCATCGGCATAGTGCCGCAGTCGAGCGTTGACATCATGCCGCTCATCAAGCGCTTCAATACCCTCTACCCCAACGTCACTCTGCGCCTGTCGGTGATGACCCACGGCACCCTGCTCGAGCAGCTGGACCTGCACCGGACCGACATCGGGCTCGGCTTTGACGAGCCGCTCACCGACGGCCAGCGCCGCTCCCTCGACGTGCAGCTGCGCCGCCCCAATCCGATGGCGGTGCTCAGCCCCCGGCCCGCGGCGGGCGGCACCGCCAACCAGGGCCCGTTGAAACTGGCCGATCTGCAACCCCTCCCCCTGATCCTGCCGAGCAGGACCATGCAGTTTCGCCACCATTTCGAGCAGGCCGCCGCCCGCCAGCAGCTGAGTTTCAAGGTGGTGCTCGAGACCGACTCCCTGTTCCACCTGGTCAATGCGGTGAGCCATGGTCTGGGCAGCGCCGTGGTCAGCGCCGGCATCGCCAGCACCGCCAACCAGCTGTTCAAGGTGCACTGCCAGCCGCTGGAGGACGCGACGGCGGGCACCACCGCCTTCATCACCCGCAAGCAGAGCGTCACCCCGGCCATGCGCGCGTTTCTCGATATGGCGGAAGTGGATGAGTCGTAATCCCTGAGGGGATTGTCTCATTTGAACGCGTTGGAGGGTCTGGAACTGGGGGAAATTCAGGGACCATCATCGCACCGATGATGGTCCTCTCGATTGAATAGTGAGAACTGACTCAGCTGCCCAGCTTGTGGAGCATGTGATCGATCACCTCACTGTGCTCGTGCTGCGGACTGAACAGAACGACCTCGGCGTCTTGACCGACCCTCACCGTGTGCCCGGGTGGCCAATAGAACAGATCCCCACCGCTGATCACCTCGCTCGAACCATCCCCATAGGTGACCGACAGTTCGCCCTGCAATACATAGCCCCAGTGCGGGGCCTGGCACAGATCGCCCTTCAGCCCTTGCAGCAGCGGTGCTATATCCGTGCCCGCGCCGAGGGAAAAATATTCGCCGCTGATCATGCCGTATCCGGTCGCGTCGCCAAATTCGGTCTGTTGCCGCGCGATGGCGCCCGGCACCTGGATTCTGACGGGTACGTCCTGCTTGGAAATACGCATCTGTACGCTCCTCGATGGTGGTTGTGGAGGTCGAATAACGATCTCAGGCTTAGGTTGCATGGCGCATGATCGCTGCTCATACCGGTTTGATGTTCTGGTTCATCCGGAAGAGGTTGGTCGGGTCGTACTTCTTCTTGATCTCCACCAACCGATCGTAGGTCGCACCGTAGGCGAAGGCGATGCGGTCGGTCTCGTCCTGGGTGAGGAAGTTGATGTAGGCGCCGCTGCTGGCAAAGGGTTGCGACTTGGTAAAGAACTCGCGCGCCCAGGCGATGCAGCGCTCGTCCTCGCCAGCCGACTCCCAGCGACCGTGCACGTTCATCACATAATTGGCATCCCGGCTCGAGTAAGCCATCGCCTCGGGCGCGACGCGGGCCGTCTGGCCGCCGATCGTGCCGATGAAGATCTCGCACTGGAGCGACGGCAACTTGCCGGCGTATTCGATGATGGCGTCGATCGCGCCGTCACTGAGCTGCGAGAAGTTGTGCGACTTCCAGTAGTTGCGCGCCCCCTTCGACAGGAGCGGATCGAACGCCTGCTGCCAGGCGACGTATGGCTGGACCCCGATGTGCTCGCCGAGCACGGTGCCAAACCCGCGCAGCGGTTCGATCAGCCTCTCCCCCTCTTTGGGATCGCCCGCATAGCACAGGGCGAGCGCGACCATCTCCTTGCCGTGCACGTCTTCGGGCAGGAAGGGCAGCGGAGGCGCCTTGCGCGTGACCATCCAGACGCTGAGCTCGTCCGGCATCGTCTCGGTGAAGCGGGCGAACCGCGTCAACACGAGCTTCGCCTGATCGAACGCAAAGACGATGAGCCCGCTCAGTACATCCGGCCCGACGGGATGGAGCTGGAACTCGAAGCGGGTGACGACACCGAAATTGCCACCTCCCCCCCGCAGCCCCCAAAAGAGATCCGCGTTTTCCGTTGCGCTGGCGTGCAGCCGACGGCCATCCGCCGTGATGACTTCCGCGGAGAGCAGGTTGTCGATGGTCATGCCGAACTTCCGGCTCAGCCAGCCGAACCCGCCGCCGAGCGTCAGGCCGGCCACTCCCGTGGTCGAGTTGATGCCCAGTGGCGTGGCGAGGCCGTGGGCCTGTACGGCCGCATCGACATCGGCGAGGGTGCAGCCGGGCTCGACGCTGGCCCGGCGAGTGGCCGGGTCCACTTGCACACTCTTCATCAATGAGAGGTCGATCATCAGGCCACCGTCGCACACGGCATTGCCCGCGATATTGTGCCCACCCCCTCGGATCGAGACGAGGAGGCTGTGTTTTCGCGCTAACTCGACGGCCTGCACGACATCTTCGGGCGAGGTACAGCGGGCGATCAGCGCGGGCTTGCGGTCGATCATGGCGTTCCAGATCTGGCGCACCTCGTCGTAATCCGCGTCTGCAGCAAGAAGCACCTCCCCCCGGAAGTGCGCTTTGAACTCGTCGATATTGGCATTTCGTAACGGCTTCATGGCGCCACCTTTTTGTTTGCACCTGACAACTGATTATGGTGCCCTTTCCCAAAGGTGCTCAGCTGATGGGCTGGAGTGGCAGCAATCTGTCATGACCCAAACCGAGGCGATCAGGAAGATGAGCGGCGGCTAAACGAATCTGTACGATCCACGGGCAGCCACCGTGTGTTCGCGCCCCTGCATGAGGATCTGGGTGATAAAGGGCCTTTACCAATGGCTCTGTCCCAATTACATGTTGAAAGGCTAACCTTGAAGTAGGTCATCACCCGAGGGCCGCCATCATGGATACCCAAGCCTTTCAACACCTGCTGTCTCTCTTCCCACAGCTCAGCTTGCGCCAGCGTCGCCTTGCGCAACATGAACTCACGACCCCCCATCCCATCACCTCGCTGGCCGCTCAACTTCCCGCTTGCCGATATTGCCCCCACTGTCAGGCCGAGGCCGCCCAATTGGCACCCTGGGGCTGGAGCCGAGGACTGCGCCGTTATCGCTGCAAGCAATGTCGGCGCACCAGTTCACTCCTCACCAAGA
>NZ_JAHUXD010000069.1:0-205 GCF_019218705.1 Aeromonas sp. sif2433 | reverse complement strand
AGTACCTGAAAGAGGGTGAGACCAAGGTCGAGACCTTCACCGTGCACAGTGCCGATGGCACCAGCCACGAGGTGGTCGTCACCATCACCGGCACCAACGATCTGCCGGTGATTGCCGGCGACGACCAGGGTGCGGTGACCGAGGATGCCAGCAATCCGACCCTGACCGACAGCGGCACCCTGACCCTGACCGATCTGGATGCGGG
>NZ_JAHUXD010000068.1:0-210 GCF_019218705.1 Aeromonas sp. sif2433 | reverse complement strand
GCGCGGTGACCGAGGATGCCAGCAATCCGACCCTGACCGACAGCGGCACCCTGACCCTGACCGATCTGGATGCGGGCGAGGCAGTGTTCAAGGCCGGTACCGGTACCCCGACCGGCAGTGTGCTGGGCAGCCTGACCATCACCACAGATGGCAAGTGGACCTACAACGTGGCCAACGGCGACGTGCAGTACCTGAAAGAGGGTGAGACCA
>NZ_JAHUXD010000067.1:0-212 GCF_019218705.1 Aeromonas sp. sif2433 | reverse complement strand
GCGGTGACCGAGGATGCCAGCAATCCGACCCTGACCGACAGCGGCACCCTGACCCTGACCGATCTGGATGCGGGCGAGGCAGTGTTCAAGGCCGGTACCGGTACCCCGAGTGCCGGCGCTCTGGGCCACCTGACCATCGATACCGCTGGCAAGTGGACCTACAACGTGGCCAACGGCGACGTGCAGTACCTGAAAGAGGGTGAGACCAAGGT
>NZ_JAHUXD010000066.1:0-219 GCF_019218705.1 Aeromonas sp. sif2433 | reverse complement strand
AGACGTCGTAGCTCAGGTTGGAGCCCGCCGTCAGCGCCTGGGTCGCCGCCTTGCTGTTGTCCAGCACATAGGTCCAGGCGCCGGTGGTCGGATTTTGGGTGAAGGTACCGTAGCTGCCCAGTGCAGCTACCGCAGCACTGTTGTCATGCCCGCTCGCACTCCAGCCCACAAAGACCGCCGGGGTGTCGGCACCCACGGTGTCGTTGCCCAGCACGTTGC
>NZ_JAHUXD010000065.1:0-226 GCF_019218705.1 Aeromonas sp. sif2433 | reverse complement strand
TCAAGGCCGGTACCGGTACCCCGAGTGCCGGCGCTCTGGGCCACCTGACCATCGATACCGCTGGCAAGTGGACCTACAACGTGGCCAACGGCGACGTGCAGTACCTGAAAGAGGGTGAGACCAAGGTGGAGACCTTCACCGTGCACAGTGCCGACGGCACCAGCCACGAAGTGGTCATCACCATCACCGGCACCAACGATCTGCCGGTGATTGCCGGCGACGACCA
>NZ_JAHUXD010000064.1:0-226 GCF_019218705.1 Aeromonas sp. sif2433 | reverse complement strand
TGGTCTCACCCTCTTTCAGGTACTGCACGTCGCCGTTGGCCACGTTGTAGGTCCACTTGCCATCTGTGGTGATGGTCAGGCTGCCCAGCACACTGCCGGTCGGGGTACCGGTACCGGCCTTGAACACCGCCTCGCCCGCATCCAGATCGGTCAGGGTCAGGGTGCCGCTGTCGGTCAGGGTCGGATTGCTGGCATCCTCGGTCACCGCACCCTGGTCGTCGCCGGC
>NZ_JAHUXD010000063.1:0-234 GCF_019218705.1 Aeromonas sp. sif2433 | reverse complement strand
CCTGGGCCAGGGTGTAGCTGGTACCCCCTATCACCACATTCAAAATCCCGTCCGTGGCCGACACCGTGAAGCTACCGCTCACCGTCTCGCTGTTGGCCGCAGCATTCGAGCCATTCGGATTGAGGCCAGACTCGTACACCAGGTGATCCGGACCCGTCGACGCCGCCGTCACCACGCTGGCACCGTCATCCGCCCCCTTGATGTTGATGGTCAGCTTGGCGATGCTCTCATCGC
>NZ_JAHUXD010000062.1:0-240 GCF_019218705.1 Aeromonas sp. sif2433 | reverse complement strand
GCCTGACCATCACCACAGATGGCAAGTGGACCTACAACGTGGCCAACGGCGACGTGCAGTACCTGAAAGAGGGTGAGACCAAGGTCGAGACCTTCACCGTGCACAGTGCCGATGGCACCAGCCACGAAGTGGTCATCACCATCACCGGCACCAACGATCTGCCGGTGATTGCCGGCGACGACCACGGCGCGGTGACCGAGGATGCCAGCAATCCGACCCTGACCGACAGCGGCACCCTGA
>NZ_JAHUXD010000061.1:0-245 GCF_019218705.1 Aeromonas sp. sif2433 | reverse complement strand
TCACCATCACCGGCACCAACGATCTGCCGGTGATTGCCGGCGACGACCACGGCGCGGTGACCGAGGATGCCACCACGCCGACCCTGACCGACAGCGGCACCCTGACCCTGACCGACGCGGATGCGGGCCAGGCGGTATTCGTGCCGGGCAACGGGGTGGCCAGTGCCAACGCACTGGGCAGCCTGACCATCACCACAGATGGCAAGTGGAGCTATGAAGTCGCCAACGACAAGGTGCAGTACCTG
>NZ_JAHUXD010000060.1:0-248 GCF_019218705.1 Aeromonas sp. sif2433 | reverse complement strand
TACCGACTTCTCACAGCTTATCGCAGGTTAGTACGTCCTTCATCGCCTCTGACTGCCAAGGCATCCACCATGTACGCTTAGTCACTTAACCATACAACCCCAAGAAGTGTCGTCGAAACGGCACGGCTTGTTGTCGTACAACAAGGACCAAAAATAAATTTTGGTTTTCGCCAAGAAGTTTCCAAAGCACTTGTAACAAATGTTTGAGAACTACTTTTTAAATCAGCTTTCCAGATTGTTAAAGAGCA
>NZ_JAHUXD010000005.1:0-348760 GCF_019218705.1 Aeromonas sp. sif2433 | reverse complement strand
GGATTTTGAATGTGGTGATAGGGGGTACCAGCTACACCCTGGCCCAGGTGCAAGGGTTCAACGGTAGCCAGACGGTCAATACCGGCGAAGGGGTGCTGACGCTGCTGAGTTACGTGGGCACGGCCAGCGGCGGGACGGTGAACTACAGCTACACCCTGAGTGCGACCATCGACAACGACAGCAAGCTGGGGGCGACGCCCACCGGGTTTGACGACAGCATCACCATCGGAGTGAACGGGGTGGGGGGCACCAGTGGCAGTGACCAGCTGATAGTGCGCATCGTTGACGATGTGCCGACGGCCAACAACGACGCGGGCGGCACCACCACCGAGGATGTGGCCGGCAGCCTGAACGGCAACGTGCTGGGCAACGACACCGTGGGTGCCGACACCCCGGCGGTCTTTGTGGGCTGGAGTGCGAGCGGGCATGACAACAGTGCTGCGGTAGCTGCACTGGGCAGCTACGGTACCTTCACCCAAAACCCGACCACCGGCGCCTGGACCTATGTGCTGGACAACAGCAAGGCGGCGACCCAGGCACTGACGGCGGGCTCCAACCTGAGCTACGACGTCTGGTACACGATGAAGGATGCGGACGGCGATGAGAGCATCGCCAAGCTGACCATCAACATCAAGGGGGCGGATGACGGTGCCAGCGTGGTGACGGCGGCGACGACGGGTCCGGATCACCTGGTGTACGAATCAGGCCTCAATCCGAATGGCTCGAATGCGGCGGCCAACAGCGAGACGGTGGCGGGTAGCTTCACGGTGTCGGCCACGGACGGCATCCTGACGGTGGTGATAGGGGGGACCAGCTACACCCTGGCCCAGGTGCAAGGGTTCAACGGTAGCCAGACGGTCAATACCGGCGAAGGGGTGCTGACGCTGCTGAGTTACGTGGGCACGGCCAGTGGCGGGACGGTGAACTACAGCTACACCCTGAGCGCGACCATCGACAACGACAGCAAGCTGGGGGCGACGCCCACCGGGTTTGACGACAGCATCACCATCGGAGTGAACGGGGTGGGGGGTACCAATGCCAGCGACCAGCTGATAGTGCGCATCGTCGATGATGTCCCAATACTGGGCAGCTTCATGTCAGGCTTCATGGCGAATGAACCATCGACGTCTCTGATCGGGTTCTTTGATGTAAAACCCGGCGCCGACGGTCTATCCGCTTTGAACATAACCGGGCCAGCCATAGCAGGCGTGAATTACAGCTCGTCCAGCGAGTCCAATCCGGATGGCACTCTGCTGAGCACTACATTGTTGGCAAGTGCCAGTGGAAGCAGCTTGTTTTCCTTGACCGTGTTTGCTGACGGGCATTATCAGTTCAATCTGATCAACCCAGAGGTAGCCCGTGACGAGACGTTCTCATTGCTGAATCTGACGGCAGGAGGACCACAGCCGTGGATACAAACGACGGATGGGCGGATAGAGTTTACTGGTAGCGGTAATGGGGTGAACTCTTCTACCCAGGGCTTTGGTGTCGACAATCAGTTCCTGGGTAATGGTGAGAGTGTCACCATGGAGTTTCATAATGTGGGGGCTGCGGGCGACAATCCTTCTACATCCGATCCCAAGTTGATCGATAAATTGACGCTGACCAACAACAGCATCAATGGTTCTTTGACCATACAGTGGACCGCTGTAAACACCCTTTTGGATCCGTCCGATCCTCACTATACCCAGACGGGAACCATAGTGGTGAGTGGAACTAGTACGGTGATTGATCCAGCGTTCAGCTTCAATACGCTGACCATTGAGGGCATCGCTGGATCTGGGCAAGGCGTGCGTTTCACTGCGGCAACCGTCTCTACACGAATATTGCCTGCAGATCAGGATCTGTCTTTTGGCATTCAAGGAACGGATGGAGACGGTGACACAACGGCTACTTCTACCCTCCATGTCGGAGTCGTATCGGGGGATGGAAGTTATACCCTGACCGGCACTGGCGGTGATGATGTTCTCGCAGGAAGTTCGCAACATGATGTGATCTCCGGTGGTGGGGGGCATGACTTGGTGGATTACAGCGACGATGCGGCTGCGCATACCATCGATCTGCTCACCGGCACCGGCTCAGGCGGCCACGCTACAGGAGATACATACAGCTCCATTGAAGGTGCGATAGGGGGATCTGGCAGCGATACTCTGATCGGTAATGGAGCGGACAATTTACTGATTGGCGGATTGGGTAACGATATCCTGACGGGGGGAGATGGCAAGGATACCTTCAAGTGGCTAACAGGGGAGGCCGATGGCAGTGTGGACAAGATAACCGACTTCACACTGGGCACAGGCAGTAATAGTGATGTGCTGGATCTGTCGCAATTACTGGACAATGTACCGGGCAGTGCCAACAACAGTGTGTTAGCCAGTGCCCTCAACAGCTATTTGACGTTCGATACGGTCAATAACAAGTTGACTATCGATACCAATGGCAGCACGGCGGGGGGTGGGCAATTGACGGTGATGTTCCAGGGAGGGCCTGATCTGACCCATGGTGGCACTACCACCACAAACTTGGCCATCATCGAGCAACTGCTTAACGATGGTAACCTCAAGATGGATCCGCACCCCTGATGACGCAGATGGAGGGCAGGCTTGCCTGCCCTCTGTTGCTGGCGGATGAAGGGCGTTAAGATAGGCAGGATCGAAGATGTGAGGAAGATATGGAACCATTCAACTGGGTCGACATCGATGGCATTCGCTACAGCTGGGACGGGCAGGATAGCATCCTCTGCACCGGCCGCTTTGGCTATCAGGCCACGATGACGGGTGACAAGATCAGTGCCCTGGATCTGGAGAACGAGGATGGTGAGGTCGCGGGGTCGCTCAATGTGGACTTCGCCGCATCCAGCATCAGCTTCACACCGGCAGAGGATGCACTCTTGCCCCACATGGTGGTGCTGGTTGGCCACGAGCTGGGACAACAGGAGTACTCACTGCAGAGCCTGAGTGACAGCTCCTTGCAGGATCTGCTCAGCCATGGGGACGATTTTGACTGGAGTTCGCTGGCGGTTATCACGGCGCCGGAGCCGGTATTGCCCTCCCAGGGACATGTTCTGTCGTGGGACTCCTTCCATTTCGAAGAAGAGAGCCTGCTCGGTGCGCGCGAGTCAGCCCCCCTGATGGCGAGTCATGGCAGTCTGCTTGGCAGCGAGATCAGCATCAACATCGATATGACCAACCAGGTGCTGGACCATATCCCCCCCCTGCACGACATATGAATCTCATTCGACGACGGGCATAATGACCTCACTCTAATCGATTGAGGTTTTTTCTATGTGGCGTTCCCTTCTTACCCTGTCTGCCCTGGTTGTCAGTGCCCCTTTGTTGGCCATCGAGGTGCCCCAGGCACCGCATCTGGTGGTCAGTGGCTACGCCGAGCAGAAGGCCGAGCCCGACATGTTGACCCTCAACGTCTCCGTGACCGCGCTGGAGAAGCAGGGTATCAAGGCCAAGCAGCAGGTCGACACCAAGGTGGCCGCCTTCTTTGGCAAGCTGGAAGGGCTGGGCATCAAGCGTACCGATGTGGAGGCTGGCAATCTGGTGGTCTCCCCCGAGTATCAGTATCCGCAAAACAAGAAACCCGAGATGGTGGGTTATCGTGCCCAGCGCCAGCTGGCGGTCAAACTCTATCAGCTCGACAAGCTGAGCCAGCTGATGGATACCGCGCTCGAAGCGGGTCTGGAGTCCGTCTCCCAGATTGAATACGGCCTCAAGTCGCCCCAGACCATCAAGGAACAGGCCCGTCTTGGCGCGGTGGCTGACGCCACGGGCAAGGCGGAATCCCTGGCCAAGGCCTTCGGCATGAAGCTCGGCAAGGTCTATAGCGTCGAGTATCGCAACAGCGCCCCCATGCCGGTCTATAGCCGGGCCCTCAAGGCCGCCGCCGCACCTGCCACAGACATGATGGAGAACAGCTATCAACAGCAGCAGATCAGCATCACGGACAACGTGGAAGCCGTCTTCCTGCTGGAGTGATGCCGCGGCCCGTTGACCGCTAGTGTGAAAAAAGCCCGAGGCGATTGCCTCGGGCTTTTTGTTGTCAGTGCCAGCGGCGCACCGCGGGTCGGCAAGATAGCGACGGCTCGAGGGGCATGGGGTGCTGGCATATGACCCGTCAGGCATGCGTCGGGATAGGGGAGGGGGCCTGTCGGGCTTCTGCTGTCGTTATGGCTGCAGGGCCCGGATATGAAAATGCCGGTCAGAGACCGGCATTTGAATCAAATCAGGGAGGGGCAGGTCAGCCGATTTCGGCGGCAACCCGTCCTTGACGTTTGGGCTTGAACTGATAGCCGATCGCCAGCACCACCAGCCAGACCGGGATCAGCATCACCGAGATCTCCATGCCCGGGGTCAGGTACATGATGACCAGGATGGCGGCCATGAAGGCTAGGCAGAGATAATTGCCGAACGGGTACCAGAATGCCTTGAACTTGGGCTCTACCCCTTCGGTCTGCTTGGCCTTGCGGAACTTGAGGTGGGCGAGGCTGATCATGGCCCAGTTGATGACCAGGGCGGAGACCACCAGCGCCATCAGCAGACCAAAGGCCTTGCCCGGCATCAGGTAGTTGATCAGCACGCATAGCAGGGTCGCGGCGGCAGACACCGAGAGGGCGACCAGTGGCACACCGCTCTTGTTGGTCTTGAGCAGGCTGCGCGGGCCGTTACCCTGCTTGGCCAGGCCAAACAGCATACGGCTGTTGCAGTAGACACAGCTGTTGTAGACGGAGAGCGCGGCGGTCAGCACCACTATGTTGAGCACCGTGGCCACCAGGTTGCTGTCCAGCGCGTGGAAGATCATCACGAACGGGCTGCCACCTTCCACCACCTTGACCCAGGGGTAGAGGGACATCAGCACGGCCAGGGCGCCGATATAGAAGATCAGGATGCGGTAGATCACCTGGTTGGTGGCCTTGGGAATGCTCTTCTCGGGATCATCGGCTTCTGCCGCCGTGATACCGACCAGCTCCAGCCCGCCGAAGGAGAACATGATCACCGCCATCGCCATCACCAGTCCGCTGATGCCGTTGGGGAAGAAGCCGCCCTGAGCCCACAGGTTGGTCACGCTGGCTTCCGGACCGGCGCCGCCGGAGAACAGCAGATAGCCGCCAAAGCCAATCATGCCAACGATGGCCACCACTTTGATGATGGCGAACCAGAACTCCATCTCGCCAAACGCCTTGACGTTGGAGAGGTTGATGGCGTTGATCAGCACGAAGAAGAAGGCGGCCGACATCCAGGTCGGGATCTCGGGCCACCAGTACTGGACATAGATGCCAACCGCGGTGAGTTCAGCCATGCTGACCAGCACGTAGAGCACCCAGTAGTTCCAGCCGGAGGCGAAGCCGGCGAAGTCACCCCAGTACTTGTAGGCGAAGTGGCTGAAGGAGCCGGCGACCGGCTCTTCCACCACCATCTCGCCGAGCTGGCGCATGATGAGGAAGGCGATGAAGCCACCGATGGCATAGCCGAGCAGCACCGAGGGGCCCGCCATCTTGATGGTCTGGGCAATGCCGAGAAACAGGCCGGTACCTATGGCACCGCCCAATGCGATGAGCTGGATATGGCGGTTTTTCAGGCCGCGTTTCAACTCTTCGCCGTTTTGTTGAAGATCCATTCTTCCTTCCTTACGTCGCTGAAGTCACTCGTCTGTCGTCTCGTCTGCCGCCCCACATCCTGTGAGCCGGTCGGCACTCCGTGCTGAAAACGTGACGAAATCCGTATTAATTTCGTTACGGTGTGCCACTTGTTGTTTTTTGTGGCAGCTACCAACCCGAGCAGAATAGTGATAATCGACCGCCAATGCACCTGATTTCCTCATGTTCGGGTGGTTTTTTCGGCTCTAATCAGGTTTTTCATGATCTTGGAAGGGGGTTGCGAAGCGACTGCTGGTTTTGTGTTCGAACGGTTTTGTGGTTATTGATTCTTCGCTCGGGTTGTGGGCTTATGACTCTTTGCCAAAAAAGGACTCATATGATCGAGCGTATTGTGGGTGCCCTGCTGACCGCCGCCCTCTGGCTGGCGCTCTGGCTCTCCCCCATGTTGCTGACCATGGCGGCGGCCTGCGGGCTGGTCTGGGGATGGCAGGGAGGCGACTATCTGGTGGCGCATGTCACCATGGTGCTGGCGGTGGCCGCCGGTGTGGGCTTGCTGCCCGCCTGCTGGTTGAGCGAGCGGATACGAAGACGCCATGGCCTGCTGAACTTTCATGCCATGCTGATGAACAACAGAGAGCTCAACAACCCGCCCATGCCTCCCCGTTCCTGATGTGAAACGGAGCCACAGGTTCACTGTTGGCTCCGTTTTTACTGCCCCTCATCCGTATTGCCAGCTTGCCAGCGGCCTATTCCTCGATGGGGCCGCCGCGTCTGCTCG
Source organism: Aeromonas sp. sif2433 (assembly GCF_019218705.1). Taxonomy (NCBI): domain Bacteria; kingdom Pseudomonadati; phylum Pseudomonadota; class Gammaproteobacteria; order Aeromonadales; family Aeromonadaceae; genus Aeromonas; species Aeromonas sp. sif2433. The sequence goes on along the minus strand of NZ_JAHUXD010000005.1, from coordinate 342,377 downwards.
CTCTATCAGCAGAGCTGGCGACGCAGCCCGGTAGCCTCCAGAATTTTTGCGCTGATCTCCTCCACCGAATGAGAGCTGGTATCGAGGAAGCGGATCGCCTCCTGGCGAAACAGCCGCTCCACGCTTGCCAGCTCCTGCTCGCACTGCACCAGCGAGGAGTAGCGACTGTTGGCGCGGCGCTGGTTGCGGATCTCGTGCAGCCGCTGGGGCGCTATGGTGAGGCCGAACAGCTTGTGGCGATTGGCCTTGAGGGGCGTTGGCAGCTCGAGCGTGCCCATGTCCTGCTCGATGAAGGGATAGTTGGCGGCGCGGATGCCAAACTGCAGCGCCAGATAGAGGCTGGTCGGCGTCTTGCCGCAGCGGGAGACGCCGATCAGGATGATGTCCGCCTCGTCGTACTCCCTGGTGGTGATGCCGTCGTCGTTGGTGAGCGCGAAGTTGACCGCCTCGATGCGATCGTCATACAGCTTGCGGTTCTCCATGCCGTGGGTGCGATGCAGTCTGGGCTCGGCCTTGATCCCCAGCTCCTGCTCCAGCGGGCTGACGAAGGTGTTGAGAAAATCGTGGCTGCTGGCCTGGGCCTTGAGCACCTCTTCCCGCACCAGGGCGTCGACTATGGTGTGGAACAGGATGGGGCGGATCCCGGTCTGGCGAAACTGTTCATCGATCCTGGCCCTTACCTGACGCGCCTTCTCCAGGGTTTCCACGAAGGGAATGGTGACTTGTTCGAACACCAGCGGAAACTGGCTCAACACGGCATGGCCGAACACCTCGGCGGTGATGGCGGTGCCATCGGATACATAGAATACGGTGTGCACGATGCGCTCCTGTGATGCGGGCTGGCGGGGTTGCGAGCAGGAAGTATCTCTCGAAACCATATCACTTTTGTCAACCGGTCTGCTGTTTCCAAGTTGTGAACTCGCTTGCAAACCTGAGTCGTTACCTTTTTGTATCGGCATTGTAGAATGTCTGTGTCAGACGACCATCCCCAAATCTTGCACGGGGATTTTTTTGACAATAAGTAGAAAACGTTTTCATGGTCGTTGGCAACAGCACACCAACAAAAACACATAATTTGGCACAGCAGGTGCGTTGGCACCCTGGCCCACCAATCTGGAGACATGCAAATGCAACAGTACGTACTCTGGTACGAACAGCTCGGAATGCAGGATGTAGAACGAGTCGGCGGCAAGAATGCATCCCTTGGCGAGATGATCAGCAACCTCTCCGGTGCCGGTGTATCCGTCCCTGGCGGGTTTGCGACCACTGCCTTTGCGTTTAACGAGTTTCTGGAGTTAAGCGGTCTCAACGGCAAGATCCACGACCTGCTCGACAGCCTGAACGTGGACGACATCGCCGCCCTCAACCGGGCCGGCCAGCAGATCCGTGACTGGGTGGTGGACGCGCCGTTCCAGCCAGCGCTGGAGCAGGCCGTGCGTGCCGCCTATGACAAGCTGAGTGCCGGGCTCGAAGCCTCCTTCGCGGTGCGCTCCTCCGCCACCGCCGAGGACATGCCGGACGCCTCCTTCGCCGGTCAGCAGGAGACCTTCCTCAACGTGCGCGGCATCGACGCCGTCATGACCGCCATCAAGCATGTGTTTGCCTCGTTGTTCAACGATCGCGCCATCTCCTACCGGGTGCATCAGGGCTATGACCACAAGGGCGTGGCGCTCTCGGCCGGGGTGCAGCGCATGGTGCGCTCGGACTTGGCCTCCTCCGGCGTCATGTTCACCCTGGATACCGAATCCGGCTTCAACGACGTGGTCTTCATCACTGGTAGCCAGGGCCTCGGCGAGATGGTGGTGCAGGGGGCCGTCAACCCGGACGAGTTCTATGTGCACAAGCCAACCCTCAAGGCCGGCCGCCCCGCCGTGGTGCGTAAGACGCTGGGCTCCAAGCTCATCAAGATGACCTACTCCGAGGACGCCGGTCACGGTCGTCAGGTGAAGATCGTCGACACCCAGGATGCCGAGCGCAACCGCTTCTGCATCAGCGACGACGAGGTGATGGCGCTGGCGAAACAGGCGCTCATCATCGAACAACATTACGGCCGCCCGATGGACATCGAGTGGGCCAAGGATGGTCAGGACGGCCAGCTCTACATAGTCCAGGCCCGTCCCGAGACGGTGCGCAGCCGTCAGGAGGCAAACACCCTGGAGCGTTTCGCGCTCAAGCAGTCCGGCGGCAAGGTGCTGATCGAGGGGCGTGCCATCGGCCACAAGATTGGCTCTGGCCCGGCGCGGGTCATCTCCTCCATCAGCCAGATGGACGAGGTACAGCCCGGCGACGTGCTGGTCACCGACATGACGGATCCGGATTGGGAGCCCATCATGAAGCGGGCCTCGGCCATCGTCACCAACCGCGGCGGCCGCACCTGCCACGCCGCCATCATCGCCCGTGAGCTCGGCATCCCGGCCGTGGTGGGTTGTGGCGATGCCACCGCTCGCATCGAGGCGGGTCAGCTCATCACCGTCTCCTGCGCGGAAGGGGACACCGGCTTCATCTACGACGGCGAACTCGACTTCGAGGTGGCGGTGACCGAGGTGGGCAACATGCCGCGCCTGCCCATCAAGATCATGATGAACGTCGGCAACCCGGATCGGGCCTTCGACTTCGCCCAGCTGCCAAACGCCGGCGTGGGCCTGGCGCGCCTGGAGTTCATCATCAACCGCATGATAGGCGTGCATCCCAAGGCCCTGCTGGAGTTCGATCAGCAGAGCCCCGAGCTGCAGGCCACCATAGCCAAGATGATCGCCGGCTACGATAGCCCCCGTGAATACTACGTCGCCAAGCTGACCGAAGGCATCGCCACCCTGGCTGCAGCCTTCTGGCCGGAGCGGGTGATAGTGCGGATGTCGGACTTCAAGTCCAACGAATACGCCAACCTGGTGGGCGGTCGTGGCTACGAGCCCCACGAAGAGAACCCCATGATCGGCTTCCGCGGCGCCTCCCGTTACATTGCCGACAGCTTCCGTCCCTGCTTCGCGCTGGAGTGCGAGGCGATGAAGCGGGTGCGCGACGTCATGGGTCTGACCAACGTCGAGGTGATGATCCCCTTCGTGCGCACCGTGGGCGAGGCGGAGCAGGTGGTGGAGATCCTGGCCGAGAACGGCCTGCGCCGCGGTGAGCGGGGACTGAAAGTCATCATGATGTGCGAACTGCCCTCCAACGCCCTGCTGGCGGATCAGTTCCTGCAACACTTCGATGGCTTCTCCATCGGCTCCAACGACATGACCCAGCTCACGCTCGGACTGGACCGGGATTCGGGCCTCATCGCCCACCTGTTCGATGAGCGCAACGAGGCGGTCAAGGCGTTGCTGGCGATGGCCATCAAGGCCGCGCGCAAGGCGGGCAAGTATGTCGGCATCTGCGGCCAGGGCCCGTCCGATCACCCGGACTTCGCCGCCTGGCTGGTCGAGCAGGGCATCGACTCTGTATCGCTCAACCCGGATACCGTGGTCGACACCTGGCTCTATCTGGCCGAGCAGCACCAGGCCAGCTGAGCCGCGCTTGCGGATGCCATACGGCGATAGTGCCGCACCGCGATAAATGAAAACGGCGCCCGAGAGGGCGCCGTTTTTATGTCGGAATACGGTGCATTTCTATTTTGTTTTTTGTCCGATGACTGCCTCCTACTGCGCCAAAATAGCGTGCCAGATCGTGGTCTTACACTCCGTTACATCGGCGGCCCTCCTCATCCCCCCATAATGAGCCTGCCACGTCATGGACAGGCTGGCGGATCCGCATTTTTGCGTCATGCGAGCCGGGTTGGAGAAAGAGGTTCCGCCTGCGCTCGCCCATCAATCAGTTGTTGGTGTTTTATGAGGCCAGGGTAGGCAGATGGCACAGAGCGTAGCAAATCAAGTTCTCAGGAGAATGCTGACGGCCTGTCAGCAACAGGGAGGAGATCCGGACGCCCTGCTGCTGGCCGCCGGTTTGACCCCATTCGATATCAACCGTGAGCATGGCCGGATCCTGGCCCAGAGCCATTACCGCCTGCTGAGTCTGATGCAGGGCTATCTGAGCGGATTTCACGAGGGCATCTTGTCCTATGAGATCGCTCAGCTCTATGAGCACTATCCGGTGCTCATCAGCCTCTGCCTGAACCAGCCGTCCCCTCGCGCCGCCATCGAGGCCCTGCTGCGCTATCGCACCGTCATCGGCAACTGCGACGATTATCAGGTGAGGTTGGGGGCGCTGCATACCCAATATGAGTACATCAATCAAGGACCTGCCGCCCTGGGGGCGAGCCAGGCCATCCCCAATTTTGTCATCCTCTTCCGGATCCTGCGGGCCTATGTGCCCGCCCTCGCCGTGTCGGTGGGGTTCGTCGGCAGGCCGCCTGCCCATCACCGCCAGCTGGATCACTTCTTCGGTACCCACTGCCGCTGGGAGCAGCCGGGCAACACCCTGCTCATCGCCAATGCCCTGCTGGATACCCGCATCGATAGCTACAACGGCTTGCTGTGCCGCTTGCAGACAAGTCAGCTGGATAGCATCTGCGCCGACATCGATGAGCGGGTGCCCTTTGCCAATCTGGTGGCGGATCTTATCCGTCACCGGATCCGCGGCGGTGTCATGGACAGCGATGACCATCTCCTCAAGGACGTCTGCTCGGCCATGAATATCAGCCGCTGGACCCTGAACCGCAAATTGCAGGGGGAGGGCAGCAGTTTTTCCGCCATCCTGAAGCGGGTCAAGATGATGGAGGCCTGCCGGTTATTGGGGGAGAGGGAGCAGCCGCTGCAAAATATCAGCGATCTGGTGGGCTTCTCCTCCCAGAGTGCGTTCAATCGCTTCTTCAAGGCCAACGCCAATATGACCCCGCTGGCCTACCGCAATACCCGCCAATAAGAACGGGACCAGGCGCAGGCCTGGTCCCGTCAACGTGCTCGGATCCTCATGGGAGCGCGCGCCGGGGCGCCGCTCCCGTCCTCTTATTTTGTCACCGTGGTGACGGTGGCGGCATCCACACCGCTTGGCAGGGCCAGGGCGCCCGCCGTGGTGTTGCTCACCACTATCTCCTTGCTCAGCTTGAAGGTGACAGGGGTGGTGGCGGAGACGTCCGATGAGGGGCTGATGTAGGCGCTGTAGCTGCCCGGCTCCAGGATCCACTGGTTGCTGGCCTCATCGAAGCTGGCGAGTATGCTGGCCGGAATGGTGAAGCTCAGCTGCTCGGTGGCGCCAGGGGCCAGCTGTTTGGTCTTGGCGAAGGCCTTGAGCTCTATGGTCGGTTTTTTCAGTTTGACCTCGGGGGCGGTGATGTAGACCTGGGCCGCCTCCTTGCCCGCCACACCGCCGGTGTTGGTGATGGTCGCCGTCAGCACTATGCTGCCGGCCGCGCCATCGGCCAGGGTATTGCTGGCGATGGCCGGGCTGGTGTAGCCGAAGCTGGTGTAGGAGAGGCCAAAGCCGAAGGGGTAGGAGACGGCCTTGTCGAAGGTGCTGTAGTAGCGATAGCCGACGTAGATCCCCTCGTTGTAATAGAGATCGTCCGGCTCGCCGTCGCCGTCGGTGTCCTCACCGGGGAAGCTGGTCGAGGAGGGGACGCTGGCGTAGCTTTGCGGGAAGCTCTGGGCCAGCTTGCCGCTCGGGTTGACCGCGCCTGAGAGCACATCCGCCACCGCGTGGCCGGTCTCCTGACCCGCCATGTAGGCCAGCAGGATGCCGTCCACCTTGTGACTCCACTCTGCGGTATCTATCACCCCGTTGACGTTGAGCACCACCACCACCTTTTTACTCTGGGCGTGGAAGGCGTTGCTCACCGCCTCGATGAGGGCGGTCTCGTCATCGCCGAGCAGGTAGTCGCCCTTGCTGTTGCTGCGATCCGCCCCCTCACCGGCCTGACGGCCCAGGCTGATCACCGCCACGTCCTGCTCGCTGGCGGCCGTGGCGATCAAGCCGGTCAGCTCGGGGCCGACGGCGGCCTCTGCGCAGCTATAGAACCCCTTGGAGCCGAATTGGCCCTCGTGATAGACCTTGTTGGCCTCATAAAAATCGCCGTAGTAACTCTGCAGCGCCCCGTTGACCGGGAAACGGCTGGCCAGCCCCTGGGCTATGGTGGTGGTGCCGGTTGCGTTCACGTCCCCGCTGCCGGTGCCACCCTTGTAGGTGTTGATCTGGTTGATGCCAAAGCTGGCGACCTTGCTGGTCGCGGCAATCGGCAGGGCGGCGGCTTCGTTGCGCAGCAGCACCATGCTCTCGGCGCCGGCCTGGCGAGCCAGTTTGGCATGGGCGGCCAGATCCGGGCTGTTGCTGACGGCCAGCTGGCTGTAGGAGGGGCTCTTCATCACCTGGGTCAGGATATGGACGGCGGCCTCGGTCACCTTGGCCTCGCTGAGATCGCCGTGGTCGATGGATTGCTGCAGCTGCTCCTTGACGTTGCCAGGCTCGATCAGATCTTGCCCCGCCAGCACCTGCTTGTAGGCGTTGTTGGCCACGTCGCCGGCGAACCAGTCGGACATCACCAGGCCGTCAAACTGCCACTCGTCGCGCAGCACCTCGGTCACCGCATCCCTGCGCTCGTTCACATAGGTGCCGTTGACCTTGTTGTAGGAGGTCATGATTGCCCAGGGCTGGGCCTCGTCCACGGCGATCTGGAAGCCGCGCAGATAGATCTCGCGGAAGGTTCTCGGCTCGCCGATGTCGTTGATCTGGTTGCGGTTGGTCTCGGAGTTGTTGCCAAAGAAGTGCTTGATGGTGGTGCCCACTCCGTTGCTCTCCACCCCGTTCACCATGGCGGCGCCCATCTTGCCGGTCAGCAGCGGATCTTCCGAGTAGTACTCGAAGTTGCGGCCATTGAGCGGGTTGCGCTGAATGTTCATGCCCGGCGCCAGCAGGATGTCCACCCCGTACTGCCTGACCTCATCCCCCATGGCTTCCCCCACGGACTCGACCAGCTCGACGTCCCAGCTGGAGGCCAGCAGCGAGCCGATGGGCCAGGCGGTGGCATGGTAGGTGGCGCTGTCGTCGTCGCGGTTGGCGCTGATCCTAAGGCCCGCCGGGCCGTCGGCCAGCTTCAGGGCCGGGATGTCGATGCCGTCGGCGCTGCGGCTCACCCCGTTGATGTAACCCGCCACCCCGGCGACATCCTGCTTGACGTTGACGGCGCCGTTGGCGCTGCCATAACCGGGGCCGGAGAGCAGATCCAGCTTCTCGGCCAGGGTCAGCCTGGCCACCATGGTTTCGGCCTGAGCACGGTAATAGGCGTCATCCTTGACGATGGGGGCGTCGGAGTCGTTCTGGTTGCAACCCACCAGGATCCCGGCCAGGGCCAGGCTGACGGAAAGTGAAACCGCTTTCATTCTTGTGGTGGTGATAGGCATGGATGCCTCCTCGTAACTGTCTGAATAAAAAGGTAAGTGTGATACCGACTCCGGGAGCTGACCGGGCCGCTCTGCTGGCGGCTTGCCATGGATATCGATGAAGGCGTCGGGTGGGCCGTGCGTGGCCATGAGCCCGGGCCGCAGGCAGGTTAGCAAGTCGGCGTCGGCCCGCCTTGCCTCGGCGGGGCGCGAAATGTGCAGTTGGGGGCAAGGGTGTGAAGTTGTGACCGCGGTCGCATCGGGGCCTGGGTGGGCGGGCCGGTTTGTCTCCATCGGGGGAGGTGTGAGCGGAGAAAGGGGGCCTATGGCACCCTCGGTGGCATGAGGTGTTCAGCTCGGGGAGCAGATCACCTGGGTTGTTGCTCGGCGCCGGCCAGCTCGATCTGCACCTTCCCCCCTTCCTGCTTGAGCCGGGCGGCGATATTAGAGTTCGGTGACGCTATGTAAAGCACACAACGGACGAGCGTTATTTGCGCAGTCATCAACATGCCAATGGATGCTCTGTATGCGCGTTCACACCCGATCGTCAAACTATCCTCACTGATAAAGCCATTGCTTAATCCAATGGCTTCCCGACTATCAAGTATTTCATCGGTCTGGCCGCCGCTATGGCCGTCATTGTTTTGTTATTTTATCGAGTCAAAGCTCTACCATTTCATTTAACAAAGGTAATAATTTTAGGTTTTAATATCGCAATGATATGATTGGCTGGTGATTTACTCCGACTCAATGGGGTCCTTGTTGGTGATTGATGCTACCTATGTAGTTGTTATTAATCATTTTTTATTTATTGTGAATAAATTATTTTATTATCATTAATTCACCTGTTAATTCTGTGAGAATAACGTTGTTCAGCCTGAAAATGGTAATTGGGTTGGTAATGACGGAACTCATCGAAGATGCAGAGTCGTCAGTTACTGGTTAACACGGAGGCTGGTCATGCTTGAACTGGAAGTAATAAGAAGGCACACAATGATAACGTATCTTGTCAATAAGGATGGTAGCGTTGTTATTGATTTAACTCATGGCACATTTACATTCCTTAATTTTGCTGGCACTGAACAGTTGCAAGTTATAAAGATGGGGACAAGGGAGGCCAGTGTTTTAAGATATTTGGTCCGCAATAGTGGCTATCTGGTGTCTAAAGATGAAATTCTTAATAGCGTTTGGAGTGGTCGAGTTGTCTGTGAAAACACAGTGTCAGTCGCATTGTCCAATATCAGGAAACTGCTAAGGAGGGTTGATCAAGATTGCCGCTGTCTGGTTACAGTAGCTCGCGCCGGATACATTTTTTATCCTTATCGTTCAGGATTGACTATCGAGAATAGCCATGACGATCAAGACATATGACAAAAATTCTAAATATATCAAGCATACGCTGGAGCCTATTGTTGAGCTCAACACTGGAAATATAGTGTCATTTGAAGTGGTTTCACTGAGTGCCAACAAGACGGTATTGAGTGAACATTATCCAGGCGATGTAAGACAGCATACCCTGGTCTCTCTTTTTATGCGGCAACTGGAGTTTTTTCAGAAGCTGAACAGGCATGATGAACATCTTTACCACACTGTGTTCATCAATATCAATCCCATCATCTTTAGCAAGATGGTCTCTTGGGAAGATTTCCTGCCTTTCGTATTCCAGTTTGGGATCAACATCGAGTTTGATAATTCAAGTGTTCTTGATGGCATCTCTGATGCAACACTGAAAAATATTCTTCAGCTTAGAAAACTCGGTGTGAAATTCTGGATAAACAATGCCGATGAAGCCGTCCATACTATTGCAGATGAGTTGCTGCAGGCTTTTGATGGTATCAAGATAAACAAGCACTTCTTTTGGCAATGTTTTAACAGAAATGATGCCAGCTTCATCGAAAATACATCTGCAATATGGGGAAGTGAGCGAGTCCTCGTCGAGGGAGTTGAAAACAGACATCATCTCTCTTTTGTGACGGCACAGGGTCTCGTCCAAGGGCAGGGGTTTCATTGGCGAGCGAGAGCGGCACGACATACGACCTGGCATTAATAGCATGAGCGGATCCTGGCTACCCGACATCAAGCTCCCTCACCTTTGCGATAGGCACCTATCAAGGATCGAGCTGGTTGAAGGTGGGGGTCATCTAATTTAGCCAATACGGCTGAAGACAAGGGGGCCAATGGCCCCCTTGATGGCATGAGGTGTTCGGCTCGGGGAGCAGATCACCTGGGTTGCTGCTCGGCGCCGGCCAGTTCGACCTGCACCTTCACTCCTTCCTGCTTGAGCCGGGTGGCGACGGCGTTCAGATCGGTGCCGGACTGGGCCTCCAGCAGGGCGATGCCGCCGCTGCTCTGCTTGAAGCGCAGGCCGTGGCGCGTGGCTAGTGCCCTGGCCTGATTGTCGTCGGCCTCCACCAGCAGGGTGCCGCTGACGGTGAGCTCGGGGCTGGCCGCTCCTTGCAGCAGGATGTCGCCGCTGCGCAGGCTGGGTTGGGTTGCCTGGCCGTCCAGGCTGCGGGCAACCCGCTTCTTGCTGCCGTTGTCCGGCGTCAGGTAGGTCTGGCCGTTCACCTCTATGGTGCTGTACTGCTTGCCGTCGATCAGCACCGATTCCCCGGCCATGGCCTGAGTGGAGAGCGAGGCCAGCAGGCCTGCCAGGGCAAGGCTGAGTAAGCTGTGTTTCATGTTGTGACTCCTGTGCAATTAGAGAGGGGCGGCGTCATGGCCGAGCACCCGCAGGGACCAGTTGAGCAACTGGCCAGGCTGGCTGTTGTTGCGCTCGGTCAGGGTGCTGCGGGCGTTGGTGCTGAGGTTGCGCAGTGCAACCTGGCGGTTGCCGCTGGCGACGTCGGTCACCTCCAGTCGCCACTCGCCCTGAGCCTGCTCGCCGTAGAACTTGTGGGAGAGCATGCGCATGTCGCGCAGTCCCCGGGTGCGCACATAACCCAGCTGCTGCCGGTCGAGGGATTGGCCCACCAGGCTGTTGTTGGGGTTGAGCAGCACGCTGCGGGTGCCGGAGGGGGAGACCAGCTCGATCAGCAGATCGGGCAGGCGCTGGTGATCCAGGCTCACCAGCACCTGCACCGCCTCCACGGTCAGGGGTTGATCGACCCGGGCGCCGGAGCGGGTCGGGGCGCTGCCCAGATCCGGGATGGCCCCGGCGGCGCGATCGCGCACCGTCACCTGCTGCCACGGCAGCTGCACCAGCGGCGGCAGGGGCTCATGGGTGGCGGCATTGATCAGAGCCCGGTTCACATCCACCAACCCGAAACCATAGGTCGGGCTGTACCAGATGCCGGCGGCGTTGCGCTCCCAGCCTTCCAGCCCCGTCACCTGACGGCGCTGGCCATCGGCGGCGGTGTAGCTCAGCTGCACCGGCGCCTGATCGGCATCGAGGCGGGTGGCGCTGCGGGCCAGCAGATCGCGCAGATCCCGCACCGACAGGTCCGGATAGGCGGACATCAGCAGCGCCATGGCCCCGGCGGTATTGGGGGTGGCCGAGGAGGTGCCGTTCATCACGCCGTTGTAGTCGCAGCTGGCATCCAGTTGCGGGTTGCCGTGCAGCCGGTTGGTGCTGGGATCGTCCAGCCGGTTGTAACCCATGTCGCAGCCGGGCAGATCCGTGGTCACCATGGCCGGCGCGTCCGTGCCGTATTCCCCGCCGGGGGCCGTCAGGAATACGTTGCTGCCGACGCTGGAGTAGGACGATCGCACCCCGCTCGCGTTGCTGGCGCTGACCACCAGGTTCCAGAAGTTGCTGTTGGAGGGATCTATGTTGCTGTTTTCAAACGGCAACCTGAGGTCGCCGCCGCTGCGGTTGAGCGCATAGTTGCCGGCGGCAATCCGGCTGAAGCCGTTGCCCGCCGCCTTGATGTAGGCCGCCCCTTGCGCCTGCTGGGTCATCCGCTCGAACAGGCGATCCAGCTGTAGCTGGTCCAGCCCGTCGGCCCTTTGCGGATCGACCAGGCTCATGCCGTAGCTCTGATTGAAGACCCGGTTATCGCCGCTGGCCGGGCTGTCGCCGAGGGCATAGAGCCAATCCTGCTGCAACTGCTGGCTGTCGTTGTCGAGCAGGTTGAATCCCTGCAGCTGGGCGCGGGGCGCCACGCCTCTGGTGCCGATGGCGTTATCCACCGCGGCTATGATGCCGGACACCGAGGTGCCGTGGGCACTGTCCGGATCGGTTGGCGTCGGGTCGTCGCCGCCGGTCACCACGTTGCGTGAGCCGGGGCGGACGTTGTCGACCAGATCCGGGTGGGCGATGGCCAGGCCATCGTCCACCACGGCCACGTTGATGCCCTGACCGAGCACCTCGGTGCGGTGGGCCCACCAGAGGTTGAGGTCATTGCCTGCCACGCCGGCGCGGGGGCTGAAGGCATCCTGGCCACTGTTGAGCAGGTGCCACTGCTGATCCTGCAGGGGGTTGATGCCGGGCAGGCAACGCGCTGCGCTGCCGCGACCGGTATCCATGCCGGCCTCTCTGCCGGTGAGGGGGGTACAACTCTCATTGGCCTGAACCGAGACGGCAGGCAGGGCCGAGAGCAGGGCCGTGATTGCCAACGCTAACGATGTCTTTCTCATTGATAAACTCCATCTTAAGGGCGCACCGTCCGAGGTGCGCTGGCATCTATACATGAGAAAATACGATTCAAAAGACTCTCAATTCAGAGTTGTGAAGGGGTTCATATAAACCCCATTTGAGCCCATATGGGGGTATCAATGTGACGACGATCGTGTTTTATTGAGAGCTATTCGCATCTGTCATTAGTGATCTTTTTGTCTATAGATCATTCTGTTGTTAGGTGCGCCCCTGCTCGCCCGCAGGGGGGAATCGCCATGGCTGTGGTCTGATGTGAACCCTGTTAAGGTAACGGCAAACAGACAATCAGGATGGATCCATGACCCTATTGCAGTGGCACTCGGCCAGGCTGGCCCTTCGCGGTGACCGTACCCTCTTTATTCCCGATCTCACGCTTGCCCAGGGAGAGTGCTGGGCCTTCGTCGGCAGCAACGGTAGCGGCAAGACGGCGCTGGCCTCGGCCCTGTGCGGCGAGCTGAGCCTGTGCTCGGGGCAGGCCCTGGGCCAGCTGAATGCCGTGCGCCTCTCCTTCGAGTCGCAGCAGCAGCTGGGGGAGCAGGACTGGCAGCGGCGCAACACCGACATGCTGGGGGAAGAAGAGGAGGCGGGGTATAAGGTATCGACCCTGATGTTGGAGGTGGGGGAGGCGCCGCAGGCACAGGCGCTGCTGGCGCGCTTTGGCATAGCGGGGCTGTGGGATCGTCCCTACCGTCATCTCTCGAGCGGTGAGGGACGCAAGCTGCTGCTGGCCCGCGCCCTGCTGGTGAGGCCCGAGCTGCTGGTGCTGGACGAGCCGTTCGATGGCCTGGATCAGGGCTCGCGCCTCGAGCTGATGGCGCTGCTGGCTGATCTGGTGACACAGGGGCTGCGCCTGGTGATCATCGTCAATCGATTCGACGAGATCCCCCCCTTCGCCAGCCACCTCGGCCTGCTCGGGGAGCTGTGTCTGCTGCTGGCGGGACAGCGCGACGCCGTGCTGGGGAGCCCGGAGGTGGCCCAGCTGGCGCGGGTCGAGGGGCAGAGTCCGCGGCTGCCGCCGCCGCTCACGGCGCCCACCCCCTTGCCCGCCGGCCCCCGGGTGCAGATGCGCAACCTGCGGGTCGCCTATGGCGAGCAGCTGGTGATCGACGGGCTCGACTGGACCATTGGGGAGGGGGAGCACTGGCAGCTGGTTGGCCCGAACGGTGCCGGCAAGTCGACCCTGCTCGCCCTCATCACCGGCGATCATCCGCAAGGCTACAGCAACGATCTCGTGCTGTTCGGGGTACGCCGTGGCAGCGGCGAGAGCATCTGGGAGATCAAGCGTCACATCGGTCTGGTCAGCCCGGCGCTGCACCTTGACTACAGAGTCAATGGCTCTGTGCTGACGGTGATCCTGTCCGGGTTTTATGACTCCATCGGCCTCTACAGCCGCCCCGGCGATCGCCAGCTGGCGCTGGCCAACCAGTGGCTGGCCCTGCTCGGGCTCGCCTCTCAGGGGGCCTTGCCATTTCACTCCCTCTCCTTCGGCCAGCAACGGCTGGTGCTGATCGCCAGGGCGCTGGTCAAGCATCCACCGCTGCTGATCCTGGACGAACCGCTGCAGGGGCTGGATCCCCTCAACCGCCACCTGGTGCGGGAGATGGTGGTGCGCCTCATAGGCCAAGGCACCCAGCTGCTGTTCGTCTCCCACCACCCCGAGGATGCGCCCCCCGGCCTGACCCACCGGCTGAGCTTCGTGCCCGATGGCGCCGGTGGTTATCGCTATCTGCAGGAGACTCTGGGGGAGGGTGAGTCATTGTGATTGGCCCGGGCCTCGGTGCTCTTTATTATTGGGACGGCGTTGGCCACCCCTCGGGAAGGAGTGGGGGGTAGCCCAGGAGCAGCCACCAGAGTGCGTAAAAGAGCATGGCACCCATCCAGAGCCAACCCAGATAGAGACGGGTTGCCGCCATGCCGATCATGGTCACTGCAAGTGCGACTTGGAAAGTGACCAGACCAAACATAAAGGGCGCCATGTTATCCATCATGGCGCTTATCTCACCAGGGCCAGGATCTGGCGAAATGCCGGATGGCGGCAATCCCCCAGCAGCTCATAGAGGCACATCTCCACCGAGCTGAGCCGTGCCCCCAATGCCACCAATTGATCGACGGCCACCGTCTTGTTGGCGGCGGTGCGCGATGACACCGCATCCACCACCAATGACACCTGGGCGCCCCCGTCCAGCAGCCCCTGCACCGTCTGATAGACACAGATATGGGCCTCGATGCCGCATACCAGCCAGTGGCTGACACCGCTCTGCCGGATCGCCGCCGCCACCTGCGGCTCCCCCAGGGCGCCGAAGCTGAACTTGGGCAGCACCTTTGCCCCGGCTTGCAGCGGCTGCAGCTCGGGCACCGTGGCCCCGAGCTTGTCCGGATTTTGCTCCAGCCAGATCACCGGCAAGCCCAGCGCCCGGGCGCCTTGCACCAGCCGGGCAGTATTGGCGATGAGGGGCTCGCTCTCCTCGACGAGGCGGGCCAGCTTGCCCTGAATATCGACGACCAGCAGGCCTGTGGTGGAGGTGATCAACATGGTGACTCCTTAGCAAGGGATCGCGTGCTAGGCGGCCCGCGAACGGCATGGGGAGCGGCGAGCAGGCTCGGCGCGATACCCCTTTTTATATAGAGAGAAACAAATTGTTACCAGAGCGCCAGTGACGCACCGGGCGGACGGCGCTAGAGTCGGGCCATGAAAAAGCACCTGACAGTGCTAAGACCAGTGTCGCCAAACTTGGCAACGAGTCCGGCCGAACGAGTGGGAAGATCTTGTTATTAAAGCAGTTCCAGCCCTTGTTCAAGAGTGCGCCGCGATTAACTTAACGATGGGAATCACCATGAAGAAAATCATTCTGCTTATGTCCGTCGCTGGTCTGATGGCCGGTTGTTCCAGCCCTGCCCAGCGCATGGCGGATTGCCAGGCGCAGGGGATCAGCAAGGATACCTGCTACCTGGCAGAGCAAAATCGCCAGACTGTCATCCTCGGCGCCGCCGAGAAGCAGGCGATGGAGAACGCCAGCAAGGCGGTCAAGTAAGGCGTTGTCGGTTTAATCCGTCGGTGTATTCCCAAAGCCCTGGTGTCGATGACGCCGGGGCTTTTTGCTATGGAGGGCATGGCGCCCGCACGGTCGGACTGTGCTACTCGTCGCCCAGACGGAAGGGTACCAAATGACCATCCTATGCCGGATGAGGCCGGGATGGCGAGATCCTGCTCATCATTATTGTGTGGCTTATCAAAGATTTTCGCGCGAGGAGCGGTGACGGGCCGCGCCTCGGCATCGGCACTGGTGCTCGCCATCTTTGCGCAAGCTCAGCCGATTTTGTCGCTTGGCGAAGGGCGGTGGCTCTGTTATGGTGAGCTTAATTAGCCATTTGGATGGCTAGATGGTTGTGGTGGTTCTGCTCGCAGGGCAGGAGTCGCAACCCGGCCACCGTTTCGACGATCATTTTGACAAGGAGTCCCCATGCAGCGCCGTTCCCTCTTCAAGCTCTCCGCCCTCGCTCTGCTCGCCAGCAGCCTGCCATTGTCAGCCTTTGCCATTGATGAGGCGAAGAAAGAGATAGTGATCGGCACCACAGTGGGGGATTTTGCCGACATGGTGACCGACTCCATCAAGCCGCAGCTGGAGGCCAAGGGCTACCAGGTGAAGCTGGTGGAGTTCACCGACTATGTGACCCCCAATATCGCCCTGGCCGATGGCTCGCTCGATGTGAACTGCTTCCAGCACAAGCCCTATCTGGAGAGTTTCGCCAAGGATAGAGGGCTGTCGCTGGCCCCCATCACCCAGGTGCCGACCGGCCCCATGGGACTCTATTCGGGCAAGCTGAGCGATCTGAAGGCGCTGAAAGAGGGGAGCACGGTGGCCATCCCCAATGATCCCACCAACCAGGCGCGGGCGCTGCTGATGCTGCAGGATCTGGGCTGGCTGACCCTGAAGGAGGGCATCAACCCGCTCAAGGCGAGCGAGTTCGATGTGGTGAAGAATCCGCACGACATCAAGCTGGTGCTGCTGGAGGCGGCGCAACTGCCGCGCTCAAGGGAGGATGTGGACTTCTCGGTCATCAATGGCAACTTCGCCGCCTCCAGCGGCATCCCGTTCAGCGAGGGGCTCTTCCTCGAGCGCAGCTACGACTTCATCAACTGGGTGGTGGTGAAGAGCGCCGATGCCGACAAGCCGTTCGCCAAGGATGTGATTGCCGCCTACAACTCCCCCGAGTTCAAGGCCTATGCCGCCAAGCGCTTCGCTGGCTACAAGTACCCGCAGGGCTGGCAGGGGCAGAGCAAGGGCTGAGTCACCTCATCATGAGCCGAAAAACGGGCACCAAGGTGCCCGTTTTTATTGGCTTGTCGCGTCCTGGTGCCGGATCAGTAGTGGTGCAGCCACCCGCAGACGGTGCGGAAAACAGCACGATCAGGCTGCTGAGCAGGGCATGCGCCGCGCCCTGGTGCAGTATCTGGAGAGGAAGCTGTAGTGGTGCAGCCACCCGCAGACGGTGCGGCAAACAGCGCGATCAGGCTGCCGAGCAGAGTGCTCGTCAACCCATGCAGGGTGAGGTCTGTGACAGGGCATGCGCCGCGTATCTTGCTGACAAGTCAGTAGCGGTGCAGCCACCAGCGGGCGGCGAACAGGGCGGTCAGACTGCCGAGCAGGGCGCTCGCCAGCACATCCAGCGGCCAGTGCATGCCGAGCAGGGTGCGTGACAGGGCGATGCCGATGGCCCACAGCGGCAGCAGCCAGACGCCGCGGGGGGCGCGGGCCAGCCAGATCAGGCCGAAGAACTGGGCGAGGCTCATGGCGGCGATGCTGTGGCCGGAGGGGAAGGCGTAGTTCACCTCCGCCTGCCAGTGGTTGCCGAGCCACTGGGGCAGCGCCAGCAACTGGCTGGCCGCATGCACCTGCTCGCTGCGTTCTGCCACGCCGGCGGCGTAGAACTGCGGGATGGCGGGGATCAGATTCTGGCTCTCCAGCCAGAGCAGATAGGGACGCGGCTCCTGGGTCAGCTGCTTGATGAGGCTCTTGATGGCCCAGTCCCCCGCCAGCACGGCCAACAGGGCGCCACCGAGGGCCAGCAGGGCGGGAGGCTTAAGCGTCAGCTTGTGTCGGGTCAGCAGCAACAGGGCGGCGATGGTGACGGCGAGGCCGGGCAAGTCCACCATGCGGGTGAGGGCGTAGGGCCCCCACAACCAGCCCGATTGCAGGGCGCTCGTCAGGAAGGGTTGCCAGGGCAGGCAGGTCAGCAGCAGCAACGGCAGGATCAGGGCGGCGCTGAAACCCAGCACCTGGCGGCGCGGCAAGGAAGAGGCATGAATCGACATAACAGGGCTGGTCACGGGGCGGTTCGGTGGCGGTGATGGAGGAGGCGCCATTGTGCCAGCCCAGGCTCGCCGGTCAAGCCGCGGGGCCGGGGGGCAACAGCTTGTTACATATCCGCCCCTGGGCTCGATAGGCATAGGGCTCTATTGCCTGGGCATGGAGGGCGGCCACGAGCCGTGGCGGCTGGAAACGCCCGTCGTCTGGGCTAGGAGGGGGGGCGCCGGTGGCAACTACCGGCCCGAGAAGATGCCTCTGAAAACTTGCGCCATATGGGCTAGAATGGCGCGCCTGTGGCCGGTTGCGCGCATTCAGTTACCAAGAAGAGAGCCCGATGAAGATCGTCGTTGATGAAAACATGCCCCACGCCTGCGAGTTGTTTGCCGAGTTTGGCGAGGTGGTACCCCTGCCGGGGCGGCAGATAGCGGCGGCGGATCTGCAGGATGCCGAGGTGCTGCTGGTGCGCTCGGTGACCCGGGTCGATGCCAGACTGCTCGCCAACTGTCCGCGTCTGGCCTTCGTGGGCACCGCCACCATAGGCACGGATCACATCGACAAGGCGCTCTTGGCCGAGCGGGGCATCCCCTTCTTCAGCGCCCCCGGTTGTAACAAATATTCGGTGGGGGACTATGTGCTCTCCGCCCTGCTGGTGCTGGCGGAGCGCCACGAGCTCAACCTGAGCGAGATGAGCCTCGCCGTCATCGGCGCCGGCAACACCGGCGAATGTGTGGCGGGCAAGGCCGAGGCGCTCGGCATGCGGGTGCTGCGCTGCGATCCGCCGCGGGCCCGCCGCGAGGCGAATGCCATCACGAGTGCAAACAAGGGTGCCGAGGGGGCCGCGGGCTTCGTCGATTACCAGACGGCGCTCTCGGCCGATATCGTCAGCTTCCACGTGCCCCTCACCCGCGAAGGCGTCGATACCACCTTCCATCTGCTGGGGGAGCGCGAGATAGCGGCAAGGCCACAGGGGCAGTTCCTCATCAATGCCTCCCGTGGCGAGGTGTGGGACAACCAGGCCCTGCTCGCCCGCCAGTTGGGTGGCGAGCCATTGCGGCTGGTGATGGACGTGTGGGAAGGGGAGCCGGAACCCCTGCGCGCCCTGGTGCCCCATACCGAGCTGGCGACCCCGCACATCGCCGGCTACAGCCTGGAGGGCAAGGCGCGTGGCACCTGGATGCTCTATCAGGCGCTCTGCCAGCAGCAGGGGCGCGCCCCGCGCCAGGATCTGCAAGCGCTCTTGCCAGCCCCCGAGGTGCGCGAGCTGACGCCGGGCCAGGCCACGGATCAGGCGTTGATAAAGCAGCTGGTCCACCTTATCTATGATGTGCGCCGGGACGATGCCCGTTTTCGCAATCGCATCGATCTGCCAGGCAGTTTCGACGAGCAGCGCAAGCACTACCCGGAGCGGCGGGAGCTCTCCTCCTTGCAGGTCAGTGGCCCCTTCGCCAGCGATATGCTGGCCCGACTGGGCTTTGTCATCCGCCCGATCTGAATCGGGTTCAATATCAACGAGGGGGCGGACTCAGGTCCGCCCCCTGTGTGGTTTGGCACCGCCAAACCCGCTATCAGGCAGGTTCGCCTGCCAGCGGTGATGCCCTAGGGCGTCATCGGCATCCATAAAGGAGAGAACATCAGTGAGTCAGCAATTCAACGTAGCGGTATTGGGCGCGAGCGGCGCCGTGGGTCAGGCCATGATCGAGATCCTGGAGGAGCGTGCCTTCCCGGTCGCCACCCTCTATCCGCTGGCCTCCAGCCGCAGCGCCGGTGATACCGTGCGCTTTGGTGGCAAGAACCGCGAGATCCTGGACGTGGAGGAGTTTGACTGGAGCCAGGTGCAGAT
Source organism: Aeromonas sp. sif2433 (assembly GCF_019218705.1). NCBI lineage: Bacteria > Pseudomonadati > Pseudomonadota > Gammaproteobacteria > Aeromonadales > Aeromonadaceae > Aeromonas > Aeromonas sp. sif2433. Next base: position 323,327 of record NZ_JAHUXD010000005.1, on the reverse strand, counting down.
CGCGCTCTTCTCCGCCGGGGCCGAGATCTCTGCCAAGTGGGCACCGATCGCCGCCGAGCATGGCTGCATCGTCATCGACAACACCTCCTGCTTCCGTTACGACGAAGACATCCCCCTGGTGATCCCGGAAGTGAACCCGGACGCGCTGGCGGATTTTCGCAACCGCAACATCATCGCCAACCCGAACTGCTCCACCATCCAGATGCTGGTGGCGCTCAAGCCCCTGCACGACGAGGTGGGCATCGCCCGCATCAACGTGGCGACCTACCAGTCCGTCTCCGGCTCCGGCAAGGAAGGGGTGAGCGAGCTGGCCGGCCAGACCGCGCACCTGCTCAATGGCCGTCCGGTGGAGCCGACCCTCTACCCGCAGCAGATCGCCTTCAACCTGATCCCGCAGATCGACGCCTTCACCGACAACGGTTACACCCGTGAGGAGATGAAGATGGTGTGGGAAACCCAGAAGATCCTGGGGGATGCCAACATCGCCGTGAACCCGACCTGCGTGCGGGTGCCGGTGTTCTACGGTCACGCCGAGGCGGTCCACGTCGAGCTGCACCAGCCGCTGGACGCGGATCAGGTCAAGGAGCTGCTGCGCAACGCCCCGGGCGTCACCCTGTTCGATGACGACGCCGACTACCCGACCCCGGTGCGCGACGCCACCGGCAAGGACGAGGTGCTGGTCGGCCGGGTGCGCCAGGATATTTCTCACCCGAGCGGTATCAATATGTGGATCGTGGCCGATAACGTTCGTAAGGGCGCGGCGACCAACAGCGTGCAGATCGCCGAACTGCTGGTGCGTGACTACCTCTGAGGCTGACACCGGCCCTGGCGGGAAGGGAACCCCGCCCCTTGACCGGTGCTGGTGGCGGTGCCCGGATGTGACCGGCACCGCACTCTCCGGTTTTAAAAATTTTGCGTGATATCAGTCGATTAAGTTTTTTCCTACACTCTTGCCAGCATTCTGGCAGGAGTGGGGTGCTAAATGTGTCGGATTGCTGGCTTGAGACGCTAGCCTGATTTATATTGAGCCGATTGTTTTGGGGTAACTATCCAGATTTTTCAATGTGATAGGGCCGTCATACGAAGGAACGAATATGGGACATTCCCGCATAACGCTGGCAACGCTACTCGCATTGGGTCTTCTGGGCACGGTTCAGGCCGATGAGTCGGGGAAAGAACCTTTCTTTGTTGAGCTGAAGGGGCCGGATGACGCCGCGCCGCCGCTGGTTCAACCTCAGCCACAGGCCCAGCCGGTGGCACAACCCAGCCTGCCCAAGGCGCAGCCCATAGTGCGTCAGACCGCCAGCACCCAGGCGGGCAGCTATGGTCCGGTCCGTCCCACCGATACCCTGTGGAGCCTGGCGAGCAAGCATCGCCCCTCCAGTCGGCTGAGCGTCTACCAGACCATGGTGGCGATCTACGACAAGAATCCCCGCAGTTTTGCCGATGGCAACATCAACCACATCCTGGTGGGCTCCCGCATTCTGCTGCCGACGGCCGCCGAGGCGAGCCGCATCACCGATGCGCAGGCGCGTCAGCGCTTCAACAGCGACAACGCCAGCTGGAAGGGGCTGAGCCCCAAATACCTGGCCAGCAAGCAGGCCCAGTCCGCCAGCCCGGCTGAGACCAAGGTGACCGCCGTGCCGGCCAAGGCCCCGGTTGCCAAGGCGGCGCCCATCCCGGCGGCAGCGCCCAAGGTGAGCCCGCCGCAAGCCGCCACCGAGGTGGCCGTCGCCAAGGCGGCAACGGCCAGCGCCGCCTTGGCGAGCGCCCCAGCCCCCTTGCCGGCGGATCTGGGTACCCCGGTCGGCAAGCCCTCCACCGAGATGGCGCTGGCGCTGGAAGACGCCAATGCCCAGCTCGGTCAGGTCACCGAGATGAACCACAGGCTCAAGCTGCGCCTGCAGGCACTGACCGAAGAGGTGGAGACCCTCAAGGCCCAATTGCAGGATCAGACCGCGCTGCAAAAAGAGGTGGCCGAGCTCAAGGCCCAGCCGGTGCCGCCGGTGGTGGCCCCTGCGCCCAAGCAGAACTGGCTGATGGAGCTGCTCGCCTCGCCGCTCAACCTCGCCATGATCATACTGCTGCCCGTGCTGCTGGTGCTGGCGCTGGTGACGCTCTGGCTGCGGGCCCGCGCCCGTCGTGAGCTGGAAGAGCAGGAGAAGAGCCTCTCCGAATCGACCTCCATGGTGATGGGTGAAGAGAGCAGCGAGTTCGATCAGCTGATGACGGTCGGCATCGCCGACGACGAGCCGATGCACCCCATGCCGGATCTCAATGGGCCGGACGGTTATGTGGCGGTGGCCGAGCCGAAAGACTCGACCGATGTCATCTTCAGCGATGACGGCGATCTGGCCCTGTCGGCGTTCGACGAAGAACCCGCCGCACTGCATCCCGGCCGGGATCCGGATCTGGTGCCCGAGCTCGATCTGGCCCACGAGGACGCCTTCGAGCTGCCCTCCGAGCCGGATCTCGACCTGGCAGGGGAGTTCAACCCCTCCGCCCGCTCCCGCGACGAGATCATGAGCGAGGAGGAGCTGCAGGCGGCGCTGTTTGCCGAGCTGGATGCCGATCTGGCGCGGGATCACGATCAGCAGGTGACTCGCTCCCGCCGCGACGAGGAGCTCGCCGACTTCGACCTGAGCGATTTCGAATCCGGCTTCGACGAGCCGGCGGCCGATCAGGCGGCGCGCAGCGATGCCAGCGGTTATGGCAAGGACGACATCGACGACATGCTGGCGGAGCTGGGGCTCGAGCCCACCCAGGCCAAGGCGGCAACCGCGGCGCCGGCCTGGGATCCCAACGAGCTGGCGCTTGCCGATTTCGAGGATGCCTTCACCGAGGTGGATTCCCATCCGAGCGATCTGAAGCCGAGGGCGCAGGCGCAGGCGAACGACTATGTCGAGATCGACAAGCTGCTGGCCGAGGCCAATGCCAGCAGTGCCGAGCAGGAACCCTATCAGGGCTTCTCCCTGGACGTGGGGCTGGATGGCTTCCCCGAGGTGTTGCCCCAGTCCACCGGTTTCGATGTGGATGCCGACGATGGCGGGGTGGGGGCCAAGCTGGATCTGGCCCGTGCCTACCTCGAGATCGACGACAAGGAGAGCGCCCGCGAGCTGCTGAGCGAGGCGGCGGCGCAGGGTAGCGAACACCAGCGTGCCGAGGCCGAGAAGCTGCTCAGACGGTTGGGGTAACGCCAAGCCTATCCCGATGATGACAAGGGCAGCCCGCGGGCTGCCCTTGCTGTTGATGGCTCTCGCCATGCCGGCCGAGCTGTGGTTTGGGACTTTTGGCCCTTAGCGCGTATAATCCGCCCCGTTTCTTTCATCGTTTCCTTATAAGACAAAAGTTATCCATGCGAATTGCCCTAGGTATTGAATATGACGGCAGCCGGTATTTCGGTTGGCAGCGTCAGCGCGAAGTGATCAGCGTGCAGGCCGAGCTGGAAAAGGCCATCAGCCGCATCGCCAACCATCCGGTGGCCATCCAGTGCGCCGGTCGCACCGATGCCGGAGTGCATGCCACCGGCCAGGTGATCCACTTCGATACCCACGCGGTGCGCGCGGAGTCCGCCTGGACCCTGGGCCTCAACTCCAACCTGCCGCCGGACATCGCCGTGCGCTGGGTCAAGGAGGTGGGAGAGGAGTTCCACGCCCGCTTCAGCGCCACCGCCCGTCGCTACCGTTATGTCATCTACAACCACAACTATCGCCCCGCCATCCTCGGCAGCGGCGTCAGTCACTACCACGAGACCATAGACGCGGCGCTGATGCACCAGGCGGGTCAGAGCCTGCTGGGGGAGCACGATTTCAGTACCTTCAGGGCCATCGCCTGCCAGTCCAACACCCCCTGGCGCAACGTGACCCACCTCTGCGTCAGCCGGGAGGGGCCCTATATAGTGCTGGATATCCGCGCCAACGCCTTCTTGCACCACATGGTGCGCAACATCACCGGCTCCCTGCTGCTGGTGGGGCAGGGGCTCAAACCGGTGGAATGGATCGCCGAGGTGCTGGCCGCCAGGGATCGCAATCTGGCCGGCCCGACCGCCAAGGCGGGGGGCCTCTATCTGGTGGACGTGGATTACCCGGCGGAGTTTGCCCTGCCGCAGTTGCCGCTCGGCCCGCTCTGGCTGCCTGACTCGGCACCGGGTACGACCAGTTTTTAGTAACTGGGCCCGAAAATTTGTGGTTTAATGACCCGTTATTTATTGCCATCGAGCCGTTAAGTCATTGAACAATCTAGGCCCGATGCGTTTTGTCAGGCACAAAAGCATTAAGGAATTCCATGAGCTGGCTTGAGAAGATCCTTCCCAAGAGCAAGATCACTACACCGCGTCGTCACAACATCCCGGAAGGGGTCTGGACCAAGTGCAGTGCTTGCGAACAGGTGCTCTACCGGGCAGAACTGGAGCGCAACCTCGAAGTGTGCCCCAAGTGTGATCATCATATGCGGATCAGCGCCCGCGCCCGCCTCGAGAGCTTCCTCGACGAGCCGGGCCGCACCGAGATCGGTGCCGAGCTGGAACCGCAAGATATCTTGAAATTCAAGGATTCCAAGCGCTACAAGGATCGTTTGTCTGCCGCTCAGAAAGAGACGGGAGAGAAAGATGCGCTGGTGGTGTTGAAGGGGACCCTCAAGGGGGTGCCGGTCGTCGCCTGTTCATTCGAGTTCTCCTTCATCGGGGGCTCCATGTCCTCCGTGGTCGGTGCCCGCTTCGTGCGCGCCGTCGAGGAGTGCATGAAGGAAGGCCGCGGCCTGGTCTGCTTCTCCACCTCCGGTGGGGCGCGGATGCAGGAGGCGCTGTTCTCCCTGATGCAGATGGCCAAGACCAGTGCGGCGCTGGATCGCCTCACCAAGGCGGGTCTGCCCTTCATCTCGGTGCTGACCGACCCCACCATGGGTGGCGTCTCCGCCAGCCTGGCCATGCTGGGTGACATCAACGTGGGCGAGCCCAAGGCGCTGATCGGCTTTGCCGGCCCGCGCGTCATCGAGCAGACGGTGCGCGAGAAGTTGCCGGAAGGCTTCCAGCGCTCCGAGTTCCTGCTGGAGAAGGGCGCCATCGATCTCATCATCGATCGCCGCGAGATGCGCAATCGCCTGGCCAGCCTGCTGGCCAAGCTGATGAACCAGCAAGTCATCGAAGACTGAACATGAGTTCGCACATGCAACAATCCCAAAGCCGGTCGCTGGTCGACTGGCTTTCTTATTTGGAGCAGATCCACCCGGTCAACATCGACATGGGGCTGGACAGGGTCGGGGCCGTCGCCCGTCGCATGGGTCTCACCCGGTTGCCGTTCAAGGTGATCACGGTGGCGGGTACCAACGGCAAGGGTTCCTCCTGCGCCATGGCCGCCAGCATACTGATGGCCGCCGGCTACCGGGTCGGGGTCTACTCCTCGCCCCATCTGCTGCGTTTCACCGAGCGAGTGCGCATCGACGGCGCCGAGCTGGCCGATAGCGAGCACTGCGCCGCCTTCGCCGCGGTGGAAGCCGCCCGCGCCGAGATAGCGCTCACCTTCTTCGAGTTCGCGACCCTCGCCGGGCTCTGGCTGTTCTGCCGCGCCGCGCCGGACGTGTTGCTGCTGGAAGTGGGGCTGGGGGGACGGCTCGATGCCACCAATGTGGTGGAATCCGATGTCGCCCTGATCACCTCCATCGCGCTGGATCACTGCGACTGGCTCGGGGATACCCGCGAGGCGGTGGCGGTGGAGAAGGCCGGCGTCTATCGGGCCGGCAAGCCTGCCATCAGCGGCGAGCCCAACCCGCCTGCCACCATCGCCAGCGAGGCACAGCGTCTCGGCGCCTGCCTGCGTCAGGTCGGGGTGGATTTCTTTTATAAAGAGCATGCCACCGAGCATGACGAGCGCTGGGATTATCACGGCCTGCAACACTGGCTCGATCTCCCCAAGCCCGCGCTGCCGCTGATGAACGCGGTGACAGTGCTGGCGGCGCTGGAGTCCCTCGGGCTGCCATTGCCGGAGACGGCCATCCGGCAGGGGCTGGCAGAGGCCCGGCTGGCGGGCCGAATGCAGCGACTGCAGACCAGCCCGCTGGTGATCGTCGATGTGGCCCACAATCCCCACTCGGCGGCCTACCTCGCCAGCCAGCTGCGGCAGATCCCCTGTCAGGGGCGGCGCCGCGCCGTGGTCGGCATGCTCAAGGACAAGGACATGACGGGGTCGCTGGCCGAGCTCAAGGGCCTCGTCGACGAGTGGTTCCTGGCCAGCCTCGACGGCTCCCGCGCCGCCTCGGCGGCCCAGCTGGCGACGGCGCTCGGGGAGCAGGGCCCGGCGGCGACCTTCGAATCGGTCAGCACGGCCTATAACGCCGCACTGGCTGCCTCGGAGCCGGAGGACATGGTCATCGTGTTCGGCTCGTTTTACACTGTCGCAGCCGTGCTGGCAGAGTCGACGGCTCAGGCCTAGGCCGGCAGGAATCGGTCAGACCAGGGTTGCACCGCTGGGGCTTGCCAGCCCGACTCCTGGTCTGGCCGTATCGAGTCCTGCTGATATGGTCATTGTGTGTTGTTCGCTTTACACTGTCGCCGACATTCCGGCGGGTACGACGGCCTGCGCGACGCCGATGCCGCCCCGACCGCGGGCGATGTCCCTGCTCGGCGCCATCGACCCGGCAATAATGGCTAAGCAATATGGGTAGGAGTTAACTTGGCTTCGAAGTTTCAAAACAGATTAGTGGGGACCGTCATCCTGGTCGCCCTGGTTGTCATTTTTCTGCCGGATCTGATGGACGGCCACAAGCTGGAGCAGAAGGACGAGGCGTTTGCCAAGATCCCGCTGCGCCCGGAACTGGAGCCGGCCAAGCCGGCGCTGCAGGTCTCGGCGGCCACTACCCTGCCGGCCGAGCACGTGGCCAGCCAGCAGCAGGCCGCCGCGGCCGAGCAGTGGCAGGTGGAGGAGATCGGGGGGGCTGTAACCCTGGCCGCCAATCAGCCGTCAGCCGCCCAGGCGCAGCAGCCGGTGACTCAGCCCAAGCCGCAGCCCAAACCCGAGGTGATCGCCAAGAAACCGGTCGAGCCGCCCAAGCCCAAGCCGGTACCGCCCAAGCCGGTCGAGGTGAAGAAGCCGGTGGAGACCAAGTCGCAGGTCGGCCAGATCAAGTCGATGGATGATCTCATCGCGAGCAAGATGGTGCAGCAGCCCACGACCCCGGCGCCCGCCGCGGCCGCGCCTGCCCAGGGCAGCTGGATCCTGCAACTCGGCGCCTTCAAGAACGTGGACAGCGTCAATGCGCTGGTGAGCAAGCTGCGGGCGGCGGGCTATTCGGCCCACACCTCGCCGAGAACGCCGGTGCAGGGGCAGCTCAACCGGGTCTTCATCGGGCCGGACGTCTCCAAGGCCAAGCTGCAGGGCATGCAAAGCAAGATAGGTCAGATGACCGGGCTCAGCGGCTCTGTGGTGGCGTACAACCCCTGATGCGGGTCTGACGAACGCCGAACAAAAAAATACCGCGCCTCGGCGCGGTATTTTTTTAGAACCTGTTCATGGTCTCACAGCGGGAGGTTGGGCCGGTTTTTAGATGCATTTCACCGGCTTGGGCAGGCCCGCTATCTTGGTGGCCTGCTTGGCGGGCCCCTCCGGGAACAGCTTGTAGAGGTAGCGGCTGTTACCCTTCTCGGGGCCGTACTGCTTCTCCATCGCCTTGACCAGGGCGCGGATGGCGGGGGAGGTGTTGAACTCCAGATAAAACGCCCGCACGAAGCGCACCACTTCCCAGTGCGGCTCCTCCAGCACTATGCCTTCCTGCTCGGCCAGCACCAGCGCCAGCGCCTCGCTCCAGTCCTCGATATGACGCAGATAGCCCTTGGCATCGGTCTCTATGATGTGGCCATTGAATTCCAGCACGTGCGTTTCGGGCGGCTGCTCAGACATAAGGGGCTCCTCGGGGGCTATCAGGATTGGGCGGGCATGGTAGCGCCTTGATCCCAACTGAGCAACCGGCGGCGGTTATTCAGCCGCCGGCGCTGTCTTGGTGCTGATCAGGTCATTGTCCCTGCCGGGTGCGCAGTTGGCCATCCATATGGACCAGGATCAGCCTCTTATCCGCCGGCACTGTCGTGACGCTGACTAGGTCATTGTCCTTGCTGGGTGAGCAGCTGGCCATCGTTGGCCAGCATCAGCAGCTCATCCGCCAGCTGGCTGATGTGATTGAGCTGCTGGGTCAGCATCAGCTGCTCCTCGCTGCTGTCCGGGGCGATGAGCGGGCACTGTCCCTCGAGCTGGGCCGGCACCTCGCCGGCCAGATGACCAGCGGCCCGCTCCAGGGTATGGCTGATGTGGCGGCTGATCTCGTCGAGCTCGGGGATGGGCTCTAGCTTGTCGCGATGGGCCCCCAGCGCCGAGATGTAGGAGAGCAGGGCGTGGTTGCGCCAGGTGAGGGTGAAACAGAGTTCGAGGAAGCGGCGGCGCTTGCTCGGCTCCACCAGCATGCTCTGCCAGGCCATGGCCAGCTCGCTGTCGGCGAGGTGGGCGCACTTGCGGGCCACCCGGTAGTCGAGGGACTCATCCCGCTGGCGGTGCAGGCTGGCGAGCACCGCCGAGAGATAGCGGGCGTTGGCCGAGAGGGAGTTGGCGATCAGCGTCGGCAGCCGCTTGTATTGCCAGTCCGGCCACAGCCAGGCCACCAGCGCGTAGGAGAGCAGGCAGCCGAGGAAGGTATCGAGCAGGCGCGGGCCCAGGATGGCGAAGCCGATGCCATCGAGCAGGTTGAACGCCATCAGCACATAGAGGGTGATGAAGCAGACCGCGGCGCTGTAGTTGCTGCGCACCTGGGTGAAGAACAGGAAGGCGGCCAGCCCCATGATCCCCAGTTGCAGGTGCAGTTGGGGGAAGAGCCAGAGCACGGGCACGCCGATCAGCAGGCCGGCGAAGGTGCCGAGCATGCGTTGCACCAACCGGCGACGGGTGGCGCTGTAGCTGGGCTGGCAGACGAACAGCACGGTCAGCAGGATCCAGTAACCCTTGTCCAGGCTGAATGCCTGCAGTATGCCGTAGCCTATCACCAGCCCGAGGGAGAGGCGCAGGGCGTGGCGAAACACCATGGAGTTCGGGGTGAGGTGCTGCTTGAGCAGAGTCAGCAGCGGCAGCGGCGTCGGCCTTGCCAGGGTGGGCAGGTTGGCTAAGGGCAACGCCGGGTTCTGCAGCTCCTCGGCGCTGGCCAGCAGCTGGTTGATACTGGCCAGGTTGCGGCGCAGGAACTTCATCGGCGTCAGCAGGGTCTTGGGATAGTGCTGCTTGAGGTGGGTGAACTCCAGCTGATCGCCGAGCGCCTCCAGGGTCCAGTGGATGCGCTTGTGGTGGGCATAGGGTTTGTGCACCAGGATGGCGTAGCCGAGCCGCTGGCAGGCCTCGGAGAGCTGCAGGAACACCTCCTGGAAGCCGTCAAGTACGATGCCTTGCTTGAGCTCGGCCTCCAGCTTGCTGTAGGGGTAGTGGCTGGAGGTGGCGCGCTCCTGGATCTCCAGCGCCAGCAGATAGAGCCGCAGCAGGCTCGCGAGCTCGGGCGCCGCCTGATGGCGGGTGCTGAGGCGGGCGTTGAGCGCGGTCTTGGTCAGGTTGAGGGCATTGACCAGGTTTATGTTGAGCTGGGCAAGGTTGTGGCGAATGGCCTGGGCGCCGTGCTCGTCGGCCGGGAAGAAGCGGGACTTCTCCAGCAGGTAGCGGCCGAGAGCGAAGTAGCTCTGGGCGAGCTGCTCGTGCAGCGTCTTGTAGGGCAGCAGCCAGAGCCAGACGAGGGAGACCAGCCCGTACCAGAGCGCGCCGGCGCCGAGCGCCAGCGGTTGGTAGAAGAGATCCGGCGCCTTGGCGGCCCCCAGCATGGTGTAGATGGCGATGAGCAGGGAGCCGAAGCTGATGGTGGCGTAACGCTGGCCCAGCGCCCCCACCATCACGAAGATGAAGGTCGAGCCCGCGAGCCCAAGGGCGAACAGCCAGGGGGTAGGGAAGAGGTACTGCACGCAGAGGGAGGCAAACAGGAAGCAGACCAGCGTCATGGCGAGGTTCTTGACCCGGCCCCACAGACTGTCATCTGTTTCGGCGATGGCCCCCGCCACCACCCCGAGGGAGAGCAGCACTGTCAGCGAGATGTCGCCACTGATCAGCGCGAAGGCGAGCAGACCCACTATGGCCAGCAGCACCTTGAGGGCGAAGTAGATGTGGCTGTCGGTCAGCAGACGGCGCAACAAACTGGAGAAGTCCATGGGCATGCTAGGCACCACCCTTGAGCGAAGTGAAATCGATGTGGCTGTCGGTCAGCAGACGGCGCAACAAACTGGAGAAGTCCATGGGCATGCCAGGCTCACCCTCGAGCGAAGTGAAATCGATGTGGCTGTCGGTCAGCAGGCGTTGCAATAAAAGGCTGGAGAAGTCCATGGGCATGCCAGGCTCACCCTTGAGCGAAGTGAAATCGATGTGGCTGTCGGCTAGTAAACGGCGCAGCAGGCCGGAGAAATCCATGGGCATGGGATAGACGCAACCCTTGAGCGAAACGAAAGCGAAAGCATAACCCGTCGGCAACGAAGTGGCCCTGATTTGGATCAGGGCCACTTAGCTTCATATCCTTGATTTACAACTTATCCTGACAAAAACAGGTGCCAATAAAAACCCCGCCGAAGCGGGGTTGTTCATCAGTTGCGGTTGCCGCCGAGCAGGCTCAGCAGGCTCAGGAAGATGTTGTAGATGGACACATAGAGCGTCACTGTGGCGGAGATGTAGTTGGTCTCGCCGCCGCGGATGATCTGCTGGGTGGTCAGCAGGATGGCGCCAGAGGAGAACAGCATGAACATGGCGGACAGGGCCAGGCTCAGGGCGCTCATCTGCAGGAAGATGTTGGCGACCATGGCCACCAGCAGCACCCAGAAACCGACGAACAGCATGCCGCCGATGAAGGAGAGGTCACGCTTGGTGGTCAGGGCATAGGCCGACAGCCCGAAGAAGGTCAGCGCGGTGCCGCCGAGTGCGGTCATCACTATCTCGCCACCACCATTATTCATATACATGTTGATGATGGGGCCCAGGCTATAGCCGAGCAGGCCGGTCAGGGCGAAGGTGAACACCAGCCCCATGCCGTTTTCGCGGTTCTTCTGGGTCAGGAACATCAGACCATAGACACCGATCAGGAACACGGCCCAGTGCAGGGGCGGCATGTTCATCACGGTGGCAACCCCGGCCACCACGGCAGAGAAGCCAAGAGTGAGGGAGAGCAGCATATAGGTGTTGCGCAGCACCTTGTTGGTGTCACGCGCGGCACTCTGGGTGCCAGTGTAGATAGAACGGGTATCCATCTTGGTGTCCTCTTGATTTCCGGGTTGAGGCGGCAGATTCCGCTTCGTTAACGCATTGTATGCACTGAATGTGTGGATGACGAGCGCTGATTTCAAGCGGCCCCCCAGCCTGTTGCGCCCTACTATCCCAGAGTAAATATGTATTGCATATGAACGAGGGCCTGACGTAGTATGCACGCCGTTCGGAGGGGTGGCAGAGCGGCTGAATGCACCGGTCTTGAAAACCGGCGATGGGCGACCATCCGTGGGTTCAAATCCCACCTCCTCCGCCATCTTCAGAGAAATCCCAAGCGATTCGTCGCTTGGGATTTTTTGTGTATATGCATGCTTGGCATGCCACTGATGTATGCCAGTTGGTGTTGGCTGGCAGACTACCCTGCAGCACAGCTTTGGACTAAGGCTATCCTGCCATTGGTTATCCAAATCGGGGAGCACGTCATCGCCATACACCACGCGATAGTCAGTCTCGATCAGCCAGCCCGGTGCATATTATTCCAACAAAGCGTCAGTTATTCTCTATTTCCCCTTCTCCTGTGGACAGCCAACAGATCCATGAGTCTGCCATCGCCAGGCCGTTCTATGCTGCACTCAATATGGTTAATTGATGATGGTGAGACTATATGGCCCCGGCTCAATCCGGCTGAGGGGAGGGGGCCGTAAAAAATAACGGCCACCTCCGACATGTACATTTCATGATGGGTCGTACAGCTGTGTGATAATAAATGAGAGCATCCCCACGTTATGGAAATAGTGAATGTGATAGCGAGATATTTTTCAGGTATCTGAATATTGAGAAATATTTATTATTGAGGTGCCTGTCACACCCGCCAATTCTATTTTACAGAGACCACTGATAACCTCCATACCCCAATTTAAAGAAATAACGATCTGGTGTGATTGGGCCGTAATCCGTGCTGTAAAAGGGGTGTTTTATATGTCGACAATATTGATCCTGGTGGTGGTGGGGCTGGTTGCCTACGCCATGCTCAAGCGATTCAACCCGCAGGCAACTTTGCTGACGGCGGGGCTGGTGCTGCTGGCCTATGCCCAGTGGGCGGGGATCAGCAATATTCTGCCTGCCGAGAACAGCCAGGGATTCTGGTTCTTCGATCTGTGGGAGAAGTTTGCCATGGTGACCAACTCCCGTCTGGCCTCCACCGGTCTGACCTTGGTGGCGATCGCCGGTGTGGCAACTTACCTCAATCAGATTGGTGCCTCTGCCGCCCTGGTCAAGGCCACGTCCAAGCCGATCATGGCACTCAAGAACCCCTATGTGTTGCTGGCCATAATCCTGCTACTGGTCTCCATCCTCTATGTCTTCATCACGGGGGCGACGTCGCTCTCCCTGCTGTTGATGGGCACCCTCTATCCATTGCTGCGTAACGCCGGGATCAGCGCCAAGACGGCGGTGGCAACCATCGTCATTCCCACCGCCTGGGAGTTTGGCCCCGGCCAGATCAATGCGGTGATCGGTGCCAAGGCGATCCATATCGAGGTGATGCCATTTGTGGTGGATCACCAGTTGCTGTTCCAGATTGCGCTGCTGGTGACCATACCGTTCGTCAACATCATGTGGCAGCGTCACTGTGACCGCAAAGAGGGGCACGATGCTGCCGCCGAGCGGGGCAAGTACCTGCACGAGCTGGAGGCAAAACACGAGAACACACCTGGCTACTACGCCCTGCTGCCAGTGATCCCTTTCGTGTTTCTGTTCGGCTTCTCCGAGCTGTTTGTCAGCGCCATCAAGATGACCATCCCGGTGGCCATGATGTCGACCATGACCCTCTGCATCATCATTGAGGCGCTGCGTTACCGCTCTCTGAACAAGGCGTTTGCCAACTTTGAAGCCTGGCTGACCGGTACCGGCATGATATTCGGCAGCGTCTTGACCCTGATGCTGGCGGCCGAGTTCTTCTCTGCCGGTCTCACCAATATCGGCGCCATCACCCAGCTGATCGATCTGGCCAAGTCCTTCGACCTCAACCCCCTCGGGCTGTCGCTGGTATTCTCCCTCTTCATCCTGTTGACCGCTTTCATCACCGGCTCGGGCAATGCCCCCGTGATGGCGTTTATTCCCATAGTGCCGCTGGTATCGGGCCAGTTCGACATCAACCCGCTGCTGCTGCTGGTGCCCATCCTATTTGCCGCTGGGATTGGCCGGACCATCTCGCCGGTTGCCGGGGTGATCATTACCGTCGCCGGCATCGCCAACCTGAGCCCGGTGGATGTGGTGAAACGCACCTTCGTGCCCATGATGGCGAGCATGGCTGTGGTGATGGTGCTGACAGCGATCCGCTATATCTGATTGATAAAATAAATACGCGTGCGCCTGCTTTTTAGCAGGCGTTTTTCAGGGACAGTCCGAATTACATGTTAAAAGGCCAGACTTGGCGTAGGTCAGTTGCTCTCCATCATATCTAAGACGCTCGTTACAAACGGCCACCATGAGACGACCTCCTGCCTGTATCACCACACAGTATCTCTCATCGGCCCCCTCTGTAGAGGTGTGTGCTAATCGGATTTCTCCCTTCGGACAGGTATCATCATTTCATAAACCGTCTAGGGAAGCATAAAGATAGGTGATCGCCCTCTTTAGGTGGACTAGTGCCCCTTATCTCACCCCACAGCTCGAGGTCCCAGCTCGGCCACGCAGTCGCGCCTTTCGACAGTGTCATGCCTTCCGGTAATGGCATCTCCTGTTACTGCTTGAACATGAACCATGGGGTATCGACCCATCTGGTATACGAGGTAGCTCCTCGACAAGCTGTTGGCTGTTGGCTGTTGGCTGTTGGCCGAGGCGCTGATGGCATGAAAAAAACCGGTATGGCAACAAGGGCAAGTGAGATTTCGGCCCGTCTAACAAAGGGCATTTCTTTATTTTTCTTCATACTAAAGTCTCAAATGTTACCGGTGTTTTTGGTGAGATATTTCGTGAATTAAGCTGCGCCTTTAGCATGAATTAATCAAAAAACTGGCCATTATAATTATAGGGTGGCATTTGAACATCTTAATTTCGGCGGCATTAAGGTGGTATTCAGTTTTCCCTATAAAAAACGAGCAATGACCGAGCGGAAAAAATTTTTATACTCTCTAGTCACGATCGAATCTGTCGAGGGATCGTTCCCATAAATGAATATTCCACTGTCGTAGGTTGCCATAGCAGGAAAAAATCCTATTTTTTAGGATGTGGCAGTCATTGATATGGGTAGAAGTCATGTTTAATAGTTTTTGTTCTGCTATTATTATGTTCAACAGGAATTCGCTCCTATGTGAGTTCCGGTTGATGTAGCTTTGCTTCAATTGAGTAGAACCATATTGTTCCTTAATTGATGGTAACCAAGTTTCTATCGGCGAATATTTTAAGTTGTGCCCTCGGGTTCAATTTTGGCGGAGCCTACTCGATAATTATCCGTTTCCAGTGTGCGTCTGCAATCTACATGGGAATCAATCAATATGGGGCGATGGTACCTTGCCTGTCACAAGACAGGAAAACACAATGCATTCAAAGTTCAGATGTTCCTGACTCGTCTGAATGTGGAAGTATTTATCCCCCAGATCTGTTGTCGTCAGCCAAGATCGGATCGTCCTGGCCATTTCAGATCGGTTTTGGAGCCATTGTTTCCAGGCTATCTATTTGTTCATTTTGATCCTGAAGTGCACCACACTTCAAAAATTGCTGCTTGTCCTGGCATGAGCCACCTTGTTAGGTTTGGCGGAATGGTAAGCCCTCTGCATGAAGTAGTGGTCGATGAAATAATGCAACTGATGCTGACTGTAAATCCTAATGGTGCCCTGCCAGCGAGTACTGAAATGAGCCGTGAGAATCAGGTTAAACAAAATCTTCTTCTCACCGAATCACAGCGTCAGCAAATACAGCGGGTCGTTGAGGAAAAGGATGGGATGGCACGCAGTGCCCTGCTCTATGCATTGGCAGAGGCAATTCAAAGCTAATTTCAAACTTGCTTGTTGCCTATTTTTGATGCCTTCTATTATGACTGTTTAAGCTTTAATTAATAAAGCTGTAATAAATGAAGGGTAAAATAAGGTGTGGGGTGTGTCATGAAGAAGTCTGACATAAAAAAAGAGCGAGTATACCAAGCATTATTATCACTCTGTCCGACGATGGCGGGGAGTCTACCAGATTATAATGACTGGCCCAAGACACGAGAAATTGCAGACGCATGCGACAAGACCATTTATTCTGCACGCTTGTACTTATTGGCACTTGCAGATGAAGGCAGAATTTTTTGCTCGTATCAAAATGTTAACAACTCCCTGCGCTGGTATCCACGCCTGCGTGAGGTTCATGGAGCAATCATACCCACCGACATTGACAAGTATGGGCTATCGATAACGGCAGGTTGAGTTATAAATCCATTAGTCTTTAATATTAGTATGTCTACCTTGCATCGGTAAAACGCTGGGCGTCGCTAGCAATTTACAAAATATATTAATGAGTAGACTTGTAATTAAATTAAATAGCATTAACATTCATTAGCTTTAGTTATTTTATTATAATAATGTAAACCATCAGGGACGTGAACTATCAGGGCAGCTCGTGTCAGGATTATTTAATATCGAGATTATACATTGGCAATGCATGCATTCTAATGTGCACTTGTTTATTTGAAATAACCTTTATTTTCTTGTCATACATTAAGGTTCAGAACGCAAAGTTCGTTCAGAAACCCTGGAGTAGATAAGTTATATATTTATTGTTTACACATTCATTTGAGGTTTAAAAGTTTTTATGAAAAAGTCCCTGTTAGCCGTAGCCGTTGTTCTGTCCTCTGGTATCAGTCTGAATGCGTTCGCTATCGAAGCGCCGACTGTTGTTACCGGTGGCACCGTTTATTTCAACGGTGAAGTCGTGAATGCGGCATGTGCGGTGAGCTCTGATTCCATGGATCAAACCGTCTATCTGGATCAGGTACGTACTGCAGCGTTCAACTCAACCTCGGATGCACCTGCGAACCAACCGGAAAGCTTCGAGATCAAACTGGTTGACTGTGATTCTACCGTGCAGGCCACTGCCGCGGTGTCGTTCAGCGGTACGACCGTGGGCAGCAAGACCTCGGTGCTGGCCAACACAGCGGGCGCAGGCGCTGCCCAGGGTGTGGGCTTGATGCTGATGGGACCGGATGGTGCAGTACTGGAGCTCAACACCGGGCTCCCATCAAGCAGCGTGTCGGTCATGGATGGCACTACCATCATCCCCTTGACGGTCGATTATATCTCCACCAGTACAGTGGTGACGCCGGGTCCCGTCAGCAGCGTGGCCAACTTCAACGTGCATTACGAATAAATAGAGCGGCAGGTAACTTAGAGTGAAAGGGTGACTCGCCAAGCGAGTCACCCTTTATGACAATGTTCCAAATTTATATGGTATGGGGCCCTGATGTCCCGTGTCAGCAGTGTATGAATTTTATTCCCCGTTATCACTTCCGCCTCCAACCTCGATATTTCTCGTCAGTCAGGGCACGCCCCAGCGGTGCAGTCTGACCAGATGCGCCTGTCTGAGATGGTACAGCCTTGCTGCAAATGCAACGTGAAAGATCATTGCCACCCACAGTGGAGTGAGCACAAGGTGAGCCGGTACCGGGGACTCGCGTGAGCGAGGCAAAAATCCCTTTTGATGGTCTGGGTCCAATACCTCATAGGGACATCATCCTGTTATCGGTCATTGCGAAGAGGTCAGTCGGTGCGAAGAGTATTGCAGGGGACGTTGTCGTCCATTCTTGGAGTGACGATGTCGCTCGGTGCCGCAGCAGATGAGGGCAGGAAAGTACGTACTGCCGGTGATATCAACCTTGAAGGTCGCGTCGTTTATTCATCCTGCGCCGTTGGTGCCCCTGAAGTTGCCCAACCGATATCGTGGCAGGAGGGGCGAGCCATGTCAGCAGAGTGGACGGATGCGAAGCTGTTTGATATTCGGCTGAGTGAATGTATCTCCTCGGTCAGTCAGCATGTGACGGCCAGTTTTATTAGCGTCGAGGAGAATGAGGGTTCGCGTTTCGTTGTCAGCCCGAGCGAGGACGAAGACGAAGCCTGGGATTGGTCCGATGGTCGTGTGGTCATCCGGGTTGCCAATGCACCGACACTCTTTCATTCAGTGAATGGCCCCGTCTTCCGCTTCCAATCCAAATTCAAGTTTTTGGTGCCCATGTCCAGTGAGTCACCCATCAGTGTTCCTATTTATTTTTTAGTCGCCTATCCCTGAGAGGTATTTATGATAGCGCACAAAAGCATCTATTCACTATTTGTAGGGGCTGCCCTTTTCTTTATTACTACAACCGTGCATGCGGGCGGGGTAGTGCTGGGTGCCACGCGCGTGATTTATCCTCAGGGTAATAAACAGGTGTCACTGGCGGTGACCAACACCGATGAGAAGGCCATCTTTTTGATCCAATCCTGGGTCGCGGATAGTGAGGGGAAGAAAATCAATGATTTTGTGATAACGCCACCTCTTTTCAAATTGATGCCAAAGAAAGAGAATACCCTCAGAATTATTTATGTGGGGACTGATGCTCTGCCACATGATCGTGAAAGAGTGTATTACCTCAACACCAAAGCCATTCCATCTGTGCCTGAAGAGGCTCAAAGCAGCAACACCCTGCAGATTGCTACTCAGAGTGTCATCAAATTATTCATGCGCCCTCAGGGATTATCAATGTCTGCGGCAGAAGCACCCACGGCCCTGCGGTGCAACATTGAAGGTGGCATGCTAAAGGTTCGCAATCTGTCGCCCTATTTTGTCACCATGGTTAATTTGAAGATAGGCGAGAGCAAAGTAGCGAACATGATGGTGCCACCACAAGAAATGAAGAGCGTCAATGTCGGTAACCTGACTGGTAATGTGGTGTTTCAATCAATCAATGATTACGGTGCTCAAACCAAACCGTCCATTTGCCATAAATAACGATGGATGGAACTCATGTCGTATTCGAAGTCACTGGCCGTATTGTTGGTGGGGTGGGGCGTAATATCTGATGTTCAGGCTGACGTCCAGTTTAACCCCGCATTTTTATCCGGCGATCCATCCTCTGTGGCGGATCTTGCAGCATTTGAAAATAATGATCAGTTACCGGGGAGCTATCGGATCGATATATTTTTGAACGGCCAGTTTGTTGATACCAGGGACGTGGTCTTCGTTGCCAGTACATCGGAGAAGGATGGTGATGGCTTGAGCCCCATGCTCTCTGTCGCTGAACTGATTGCCCTGGGGGTCGATGCACAGGCGCTGGCTGAATCTCAGCCAGTCATGGCAGATGGCTCTGCCGAGCCCGTCGATATTCGGACCCTGATCCCGGGGGCCGATTTTGTATTCTACTTCGAGCGTTTGCGGCTCGATCTGAGTATTCCACAGGCTGCCATGACGCGGCGCGTGCAGGGCGAGGTCTCAGAAGATCTTTGGGATGAGGGTATCAACGCGCTGATGTTGAACTATATGTTCAGTGGTAGTAACAGTATCGGTAAGGAGGATATCGGCGATGATTATTTCATCTCGCTTAATACCGGTCTCAATATGGGGGCATGGCGCTTCAGGAATTATTCTACCTGGAACAAGGGGGATGAGACCAACGAGTTGCAGAGTGTGAGCAATTATCTCGCTCGGGCTATTATTCCATTGAAAAGTGATCTTGTGATTGGTGACAGCAGCACCAACTCAGATATATTTGACAGTGTTGCTTTTCGTGGTGTCCAGTTGGCCTCCGATGAACAAATGTACCCCAGCAGCTTGCAGGGCTATGCACCAACGGTGCGCGGTATTGCCAAGAGCAATGCCAGCGTGACCGTCAAGCAAAATGGTTTTGTCATTTATCAGACCCATGTCCCACCGGGTCCATTTCTTATTGAGGATCTGTTTGCTACCTCGACCAACGGTGACCTTGATGTTGAAGTAAAGGAGAACGATGGCAGCACCAGCCATTATGTAGTGCCTTTTGCATCCATCCCGAATTTACTCCGCGAAGGCCGGGTGAAATATGATGTTACCGTAGGGAAATTCCGTTCTGGCAGCGATGCGCAGGAAGAGCCTGAATTCATTCAGGGTTCGCTTGCCATGGGGGTCCAGGAAACGGTAACGCTCTTTGGTGGCACACAACTGTCTTCAGACTATCAATCCTTTGCGGTGGGTATTGGTAAAAACATGGGAGACTTCGGCGCTATCTCGGCCGAGTTATCTTATGCAAAAACTGTATTGCCGGATGACAGTGAGACAGACGGGCAATCAGTTAGCCTGCTCTATGCAAAGTCATTGGTAAATTTTGGCACAGACCTGCAGTTATTGGGTGCCCACTATTCGACACAGGGATATTACACCTTCGCTGATAGTACCTATAAATCCATGTCTGGCTCTCTTGAAGAAGACGACAACGGCTCGGATGGTTCTGACCTTGATGATGAGGCGGCAGGCCGCTATGACCTTCATTATGCCAAGCGTGGCAGAGTGGAAGGCAGCATATCCCAGCAAATTGGTGATGCTGAATCGCTCTATCTGAGCGCGCGAGTGCAGAACTATTGGGAAACCGATGAAGCGGATAAATATCTGCAACTTGGCTACTCCGGTGTCTGGAGTGACGTCACATATTCGATCGCATACAGCCATAACCAGAGTGCCTTTGAGGTGGAGGAGGACAAGGTCATCTCGCTGAACCTCTCCTTCCCCATAGGGAGATGGTTGGCGACGGCTGATGATTACTCCTCTGCCTATGCGGACTACGGTGTCAGTTACGATGCCAATGGTCAGGTCACGAATAGGGTGGGGCTGAGCGGGACTGCGTTGGAAAATAAGAATCTGAATTACAGTGTGCAGCAGGGGTACACCAACCAGGGTGTGGGTGCCAATGGCACTGCGAATATTCAGTACCAAGGCTCCAAGGGCAATATTGAGCTCGGCTATAACTATAGTGAAGATAATCAACAGATTACCTATGGAGGGGCGGGAGGTTTGGTGGTGCACGCGGACGGCGTGACGTTCAGCCAACCCTTGGGTAACACCAATATTCTGGTGGCAGCCCCAGGAGCCGAGGGTGCCGAGATTGAAAACACCATAGGCACGCTCACCGACTCTGATGGCTATGCCGTCATCCCTTATGCGACCAGCTACCGTTTGAACCGTGTCGCGCTGGATGTGAATTCATTGCAAGCAGATGTGGATGTGGATGAGGCTGTAGCGCTCGTGGTGCCGACCAATGGTGCGCTAGTGCGCGCCGAACTCGAAACCAAGACGGGGGGGAGAGGGCTGTTCACGCTGACATTCAATGGCAAATTTGTTCCCTTTGGGGCCAGTGTGGTCAGTGAAAATGAGGGCGTATCGGGCATTGTGAGCGAGGATGGCCTCGTCTACCTGTCCGGACTGGCCAATGAAGGCGCGTTGGCTATCCAGTGGGGTGACGGCCAGGATCAGCGTTGTGCGGCCAATTACCAACTGCCAGAGCCAGCGACGCAGGAGCCCATCACCCGCTTAGCCATCGAGTGCCGTTAGGATAAATATATTATTATCAGCAATTCATTTAGTTGCTGGTTATCTGTTCCTGTCTTTTAAATGCAAAGGTGTGGGTGATGAATGCTGTGCTTTATTTTTCAGCCGACCGAAATATTCTAATTGATATTGATGGTAAGTATGCTTTCACTAGAGTAATTCGGGTGGCAATCACTGGCAGTTTATGGTGCTCTCTTGTTTTGAGCGTGTTTCATTCGTCAGATATTGTGGCCAAGACTTATTTAGGGCCGCCCAGCAGCCAGATAAATATCTCTGTACCGGAAGGAAACAATGAACCCTATTTGGTGGCGAATGCGGGATTGACAGCCTCCAATGTCTGCCACCCAAGTGCTCCCACAGTCAAAGATAGAGAGGGTAGTTTTTTCAGCTATACCGCAGCCACGGCTCATACCGTCGTATTTAATGGAAAAGTGCATACGCTCATGTCAACTGGTAATCCCTATTTTGGGGTCATAGTCCCGACCAGGGATACCTCAGCGCCAGATAGTGATGCCGTGCCCCTGGCCTGGGCGCCGACGACCTGGTATCCGACTCCCAACTCCACGCGCGAACCAGGCACAGATGCCATTGATGCAAGATTTCGCTATGTGCTCTATGCCATGCCTGGCGAGCTGCCCGCAGGCAGTCATATGATTCCGCAAATGGAGGCGTTTTTGGGCGTTGATTGCCGAGATAGTGAAGGGAAGACATATCAAGATCGCGTCGGGCAGAGGGCCTTCACGGTCAATGTCACCGCTCG
Organism: Aeromonas sp. sif2433; assembly: GCF_019218705.1. Taxonomy (NCBI): domain Bacteria; kingdom Pseudomonadati; phylum Pseudomonadota; class Gammaproteobacteria; order Aeromonadales; family Aeromonadaceae; genus Aeromonas; species Aeromonas sp. sif2433. Next base: position 301,784 of record NZ_JAHUXD010000005.1, on the reverse strand, counting down.
GGGTTGTGATGTGACTTCTCCTGCGAATACCTATATCGACTTCGGCGAGTTGAGTACCAGCGATTTTTCGGCGGTGGGCAGCACCACCAGTACCATTTCCAGCATGATCAACTTGCAGTGTGATCCCAATGTCGAGATTAACGTCACCCTCTCGGATCAGACCGACCCGAGCAATAGAACCGATATAGTCGGTTTGACTGCTGCCAGTACGGCCCGTGGGCTGGGCGTTCAAGTCGTGAACCCAGGGGCAGGCAAGTCTTATTGGTTGGGGCCCGATGACGCCAGCAATCATGGTATCAATCAAGTTTTATTGGGCTTGAGTGGCGCCAATGGTGGCGCATTCAACTTCCCCCTCGGTTTTCGGTTTGTCCGGACCGGGGAGATGACGGCCGGTACAGCGACTGCCCTCGTGGGTGTCACTATGTCCTATCAGTGAGGCGGGGATGATGAAAAGCAGAATAACCACGACTATCGGTCTCGTCCTTTGCGGTGCCGCCTTCTTCGCAGGGGCGGCAGACGTCACGGTGGAGGTGCGTGCCACCCTGGTTCAACCCGGCTGCGTCATCAACAACAATGCGGCAGAAATCGTTGACTTCGGGACCTTCCCGTCCAACAGCATCCGGCTGGGCGCCCCCCCCTCCCAGCCCGGATTGATCCAGACGGTCTCTATGCCCATCGCCTGTGTGGACATGGGCACGCCGGTGACGCTGCGGGTGAACGCGGTGGCCTCGGCGGATAACCCTTTGCTCATCGAGACCGGCAAGCCTGGCCTGGGGGTGGCGCTCTCGACCCAGAGTGATGTGGCCGACAGTGCCTACTGGATCGTGCCCAATACCGGCACCTTGTCGGTGCCCTTGCAGGACGGATATGGAACAGTGCTCTTCTATGCGGCACCCATCGGCACCGGACAGTTGCCAGAGCCTGGCACTTTCACCGCCCAGGCCGTCCTGAATGTGGAATACCCATAAGCCGCTCGGTGGCTGCCTCGATCCGGCCAGAGAATGACTCTGGTCATGCCGCGCCCTCTAGCGGCATCTGCTTGACCCCATGCCTGCTCTGGCGCCCACAGCTCACCCTGCTCGATATCCCGGTGAATCCGGTTCTCTCGTTTTCATTTGCCCCCTGTGATGGCGTGATCCCGGCGATCGGGACTGGCCATGACGACCAGGCGCACCCCGGTGCGCCTGACTGGCATCTGTTGTGTCGGAATGGGGGCTTGCCACCTGCTCTGTCGCGCAGACGACCGGGCAAGGATAGCCAGAAGCACAAGATGAACAGCTTATTAGGACATACGATGAAACAAATATTCATGTGGATCTGCGCGTCCATGGCGATCTTGTTGTTGGCCGCATGCGGTGGCAGTGATGGCGACGATTCGTCATCTACGGACTCCGGGAGCGGTGCGACTACCATGGTCTCCTTGCAGATCACCCCGCCCCAGGGGCGTATCCCGGTGACGCTGACGCAGCAGTATGTGGCGCAGGCGGTGCTGAGCGACGGCAAGGTGCAGGATGTGACGGCCCTCGGCGACGTCCAGTGGCGCAGCAGTGACAGCGCCATCGCGACCATCACGAGCGCGGGCCTGGCGACCGGGGTCGCACCGGGCCGCGTCACCATCACGGCGTCGGGGGTAGGGGCCAATGGTGCCCCCATCGAGGCGAAGGCGCAGTTGGAGATCAGCAATGCCCTGGCCACCGGGCTGCAGATTACGCCCGCTGCGGCCAGGGTGGCCGCCGGCTTGAACAAGCAGTTCACCGCCATCTTGCAGCTATCCGATGGCACCACCCTGGACGTGACCCGTGACCTGAACTGGAGCAGCGATGATGCGGGCACCGCCACCGTCGCGCAAGGGTTGGCGACCGGGGTAGGGGCGGGCATGGCCAGCTTGAGCGCGAGCGGCCTCTTCCAGGGCAAAACGGTCAGCGGCGCGGCAGAGCTCACCGTGAGCGATGCCACCGTCACCGCCTTGCAGGTGACCCCCGCCATGACCACGACGGCAATCGGGCTGGCGCAGCCCTTTGCCGCGACCGCGGTGCTGTCCGATGGGACCAGTCAGCTGGTCACTGAGTTCGTCAGCTGGAGCAGCGCCGACACCGCCATCGCGACCGTCGGCAATGAGCAGGACAGATGGGGGCAGGCCAGGGGGCTAAGTGTTGGCAGCGTGGCCATCATGGCCTCGGGTCATTTCAATGGTCAGGATCTCTCCGGCACGGCGCAGCTGAAGGTGAGCAGCGCCACAGTGACCGGCCTGCAGCTGACCCCGCCCCGGCTCAGGGCGCCGGTCGGCTTGCCGCAACAGTACAGCGCGACCGCCATGCTGTCCGATGGCAGCAGCCAGCCGGTGCTGGATGCCAGCTGGCACAGCAGCGAGCCAGGTATGGCCACCATCAGTGCCGCCGGCCTGGCCACGGGGGCCCATGCCGGCACCGCCACCCTCAACGCCAGCACCAGCGTCAACGGCCAGCCCTTCAGCGGCAGCGCGCAACTGACAGTGACAGACGCGACCGTGACCGCCTTGCAGGTGACTCCTGCCAGGGGCTCGGTCCCCATCGGCCTGGCCCAGCAATACGACGCCACCGCGCTGATGTCGGACGGCACCAGTTTGCCGATGACCGAGAGTGCCAGTTGGGTGAGCGACCCGCTCGTTGCCACCGTGGATAAAGGGCTGGCCAGCGGGGTGGGGGTGGGCAGCACCGACATCAATGCCACCGCCGTCGTCAATGGCGTGCAGGTCAGCAACCAGGCGCCCCTGACGGTGACCGGCGCCGAGGTGACCAGCCTGGAGGTGAGCCCGGGCATCGAGGTGGTAGCGGCAGGCCTGAGCAAGCCGTTCACGGTACGTGCCTGGATGTCGGATGGCACCAGTCAGGAGGTGACCGGGAACAGTCATATCAGCTGGAGCAGCGACGACATCGGCGTCGCCACCGTCGATGGCAGCAGCGGGGTGGCGACCGGGGTGGCGCAGGGTTCGACCTATATCAGCGCGGCGGGCAGCATCAATGGCCAGTTTTTGAGCGACAGCGCCTCGTTGGCGGTGGGCGACGCTGCCGTGACCGGGGTGGAGGTCACGCCGGATCCGGCCACGGTACCGGTCGGGCTCAGCATACAGCTGACCGCCACCGCCCAGCTGTCCGACAACAGTACTCAGGACATCACCAGTACGGCCAGCTGGGGCAGCGATGCCACCGGGGTAGCCACCATCATCGGCGGTCTGGCGACCGGGGTGAGCGTGGGTGGCGCCAATATCACGGCCACCGATAGCGCCAGCGGTCAGTCCGGCAGCGCGGCCTTGACCGTGACCAGCGCCGTCATGACTGGTCTGAACGTGACCCCGGAGACCGCTTCGGTCGGAGTGGGGCAGAACCAACAGTTCGATGCCACGGCGACGCTGTCCGATGGCAGTAGCCAAGATATGACCAGCTCGGTCAGCTGGAGCAGTGGTGACCTTGCCATCGCTTCCATCGGCAGTAGCACTGGTCTGGCGACCGGGGTAGCGCCGGGCACCAGTACCATCACGGCGATGACACAAGATGGCTCCGGGCTGAGTGATACGGCACAGCTGGAGGTGATTGCCTGTGATACGGGGGCAACACTGGATGTGGTCACCACGGCAGACGGCAAGATTTGGACTCGGCCATTACTCGAATGTGAGGCGATAGCGAATGGCATGACACAAGGAACCCGGGCAGACAATGGCACGCCAGATTCAGAATACGACCCTGAGTCCGACTATATCAGTACCAGGAATGAGGTCGGTAATTGGTATGTGACGATGCAGTGGCCACAGGCCGATGAGTACTGCCGCGCACTTGGCAATGGTTACTATTTGCCAAGTCAAGCTGAGCTGCAGGCGCTCTATAACGAGTTTGGGAACATGACCGCCTATGCAGCCTGGCCAGCCGCCGAGTTCTCGTGGTCATCGACGATGGGGACTTATGCGGGTTCTCACTGGAAACTTCGTCTGTCTGACGGTATGGACGGAGGCTTGATGCAAGACTTGTCGATGGGCCTATATGTTACCTGTGTTCGGGTTCCACCGATTACTGCGGTCGCGTTGACCGTGACTCCGGCTGCTAGTTCGGTGATAGAAGGAGCGACTCAGCAGTATACCGCCACCGCGACTCTATCTGATGGCGGGACTCAGGATGTGAGTTCTAGTGTCGGTTGGAGCAGTAGCGATACCGCTGTTACCACCGTCAATAGCAGTGGCCTGGCCACGGGGATAGCAGAAGGGAACACGGTTATTACCGCGACTATGCAGGATGGTTCCTCGCTCAGCTTCACGGTGCAACTGACAGTACTCCCCATGCCAAATTATGATCTTGGCTGTGATATAGGCATATTGGTCGATAGTCTTGGCGCCAAATGGACTTGTCCGCTGCTGCAAAGCGAGGCGGATGCCGCGGAGATCCCATATGACAGAGTAACTACGATAGATGGAAAAAACTTCGTCAGTATGACATGGCCTAACGGAAACAACTATTGCACTAACCTGCTGGGGCAAGGTTTTCGCCTGCCAACCGTGGCTGAGTACGAGGGACTCTTTGCGGAGTTCGGTAACTTGTCGATAGCTGCCGGTTGGCCGAGTAGCTCCTATCACTGGACGGGCGATTATAGCGGTGGCAGCAGTCACTATGGGTTCAACACTCTGTATGGCGGCTATAGTTCGATTCCCGACGCTCACTACTATTATGCGTCGTGCCGGCAGGCAGCAGAGTGATTTGTGCTGGTGACCAACGCTCACCCTCAAGCGCAGGGCGCATGGCGAGGAGGGATAGCGAGTCTGGCGGCAGCCGGCGTGCGGACAGCCGGGGTATATGGGCTGTCCGCCCCGGTGCCATGACGGTGTCAGCCGAAGATCCTGACAGGATGTGACAGGTAGCATCCTGCTTGTCTGCCTTTATGGCGTAATGGAGTAAAAAGCCCAAGTGACCCTGTCACTTGGGCTTTTTTGTTGTGTCTGGATCCGTCGGTGCGCCGCCGGGGGAGGCTATCGGTCGGCGGTGATCGGTGACTACACTGGCTGGGTTGAAAGGACGGAGGGCATGTGCGCAGATTGGCGCAGTAGCAGGATCACACAGAGGGAATGGCCGATGGTTGTCATATGGAAGAGAGTTGTGTTGTCAGGGGGGCTGTTGCTGGTGGGGCTGGTGTCGGGTTGTGCCAACTTCGCCCAGACCCACATCGAGTATCTGAGCCAGGATCCCCCTCCAGGCAACCTCCCCTATGGGAGGGTCGTCTATGTCGACGACGGCCAATGTCCGGATGGCCAGGTGAAGCGGCTGATCGGCGGCGATGCGAGCAAGAATATCCCTCGCCACGTGGAGTGCGTGCCGCGTCCACAGTAGCCATCGGGCTTGCAACGGATGAGTCGAGTGGCCCTTGCCATCAGGCATCGGCATAACCCGGGTACGGTCATTACCATGGAAAAGGCCCAAGCAGTTGCTTGGGCCTTTTCATTTCGGTGGCAGGCAACTTGCTGGGGGCTAGAAGGCATCCCCCGGCACGCGCACCCAGCCTTCCATCAGGATGCGGGCGGAGCGCGACATGATGGCCTTGGTCACCGTCCACTCCCCATTCACCCGCAGCGCCTGGGCGCCGACCTTCAGGGTGCCGGAGGGGTGGCCGAAGCGCACGGCTTCGCGCTCGCCGCCACCGGCGGCCAGGTTCACCAGGGTGCCGGGAATGGCCGCCGCTGTGCCGATGGCCACGGCGCAGGTGCCCATCATGGCGTGGTGCAGTTTGCCCATGGAGAGCGCGCGCACCAGCAGGTCGATCTCGCCAGACTGCACCTGTTTGCCACTGGCGGTGCGGTAATCCCTGGCCGGCGCGACGAAGGCGACCTTGGGGGTGTGCTGGCGGGTGGCCGCCTCGGCGGGGCTCTTGATCAGGCCCATGCGCAAGGCGCCGGCGATGCGAATGGCCTCGAAGCGGGCCAGCGCCTCGGGGTCGCCGTTGATCGCCTCGCGCAGCTCGGTGCCGCTATAGCCGATATCCTCCGCATTGACGAACACGGTGGGAATACCGGCGCTGATCATGGTCGCCTTGAGGGTGCCGATGCCCGGAACTTCCAGGTCATCGATCAGATTACCGGTGGGGAAGAGGGCGCCGCCATCTTCACCATCGTCGGACGGGTCGAGAAACTCCAGCACCACTTCGGCGGCGGGGAAGGTGACCCCGTCCAGCTCGAAGTCACCGATTTCCTGCACCTGACCGTTGCTGATCGGCACGTGGGCGATGATGGTCTTGTGGATGTTGGCCTGCCAGATCCGCACCACGCAGGTGCCGTCGTGGGGAATGCGGGCCGGATCCACCAGCCCGGCGTGGATGGCGAAGGTGCCGGCCGCGGTGGAGAGGTTGCCACAGTTGCCGCTCCAGTCGACAAAGGGCTTGTCGATGGCGATCTGGCCGTAGAGGTAGTCCACGTCGTGATCCGGCTGGCGGCTCTTGGCCAGGATCACGCACTTGGAGGTGGAGGAGGTGGCGCCGCCCATGCCGTCCATGTGGGCAGAGTAGGGGTCAGGGCTGCCGATCACGCGCATGAACAGCGCATCGCGGGCCGGGCCCGGCACCTGGCAGTGCTCGGGCAGATCACCTAAGCGGAAGAACACCCCCTTGCTGGTGCCGCCGCGAATATAGGTGGCCGGGATTTTCACTTGGCCTGGGTGAGCCACAGATGGATGGGCCATAAGGATCGTCCTGAATGAATCGGGTTAGAAGGGTCGATTCCCCCGCCCCGCAAGGGGAGGGGGAATGCCATATATCAACTGGCTGCCTTGTGGGTGGTCGCTTCCAGGAAGTCCTGGGCGAAGCGCTGCAGCACGCCGCCGGCCTCGTAGACCGAGACCTCCTCGGCGGTGTCGAGGCGGCAGGTCATGGGCACCTCGAGCGTCTCGCCGTTGCGCCTGTGAATGACCAGCACGAGATCGGTGCGCGGGGTGCGTGCACCCTTGACGTCATAGGTCTCGGTGCCGTCCAGCCCCAGAGTCAGGCGGGTGGTGCCCGGCTTGAACTCCAGCGGCAGCACCCCCATGCCGATCAGGTTGGTGCGGTGAATGCGCTCGAAGCCTTCCGCCGCTATCACCTCCACCCCCGCCAGCCGTACGCCTTTGGCCGCCCAGTCACGGGACGAGCCCTGGCCGTAGTCGGCGCCCGCCACTATGATCAGCGGCTGCTTGCGGGCCATGTAGGTTTCGATGGCTTCCCACATCCGCGTCACCTTGCCTTCCGGCTCGATGCGGGCCAAGGAGCCTTTCTTCACCTGGCCATCGACCACCGCCATCTCGTTCACCAGCTGAGGGTTGGCGAAGGTGGCGCGCTGGGCGGTCAGGTGATCGCCGCGGTGGGTGGCGTAGGAGTTAAAGTCCTCCTCCGGCAGGCCCATCTTGTGCAGGTATTCACCGGCCGCGCTGTTCATCATGATGGCGTTGGACGGGGAGAGGTGATCGGTGGTGATGTTGTCCGGCAACACCGCCAGCGGCCTCATGCCCTTCATGGTACGTTCACCCGCCAGCGCCCCTTCCCAATAGGGCGGGCGACGGATATAGGTGCTCATCTCGCGCCACTCATAGAGCGGGGCGACCTTGGGGCCATGGTCTTCCTCTATGGTGAACATGGGGATATAGACCTGGCGGAACTGCTCCGGCTTCACCGACGCCCTGACCACCGCATCGATCTCTTCATCCGACGGCCAGATGTCTTTCAGGCGGATCTCGCGCCCGTCCACCACCCCCAGCACATCCTTCTCGATGTCGAAGCGGATGGTGCCCGCGATGGCATAGGCCACCACCAGCGGCGGCGAGGCGAGGAAGGCCTGCTTGGCGTAGGGGTGGATGCGACCATCGAAGTTGCGGTTGCCCGACAGCACGGCGGTGGCATAGAGATCGCGATCGATGATCTCCTGCTGGATGGCCGGATCCAGTGCGCCGGACATGCCGTTGCAGGTGGTGCAGGCGAAGGCCACTATGCCGAACCCGAGCTGCTCCAGCTCGTGGTCAAGGCCCGCTTCCTTCAGATAGAGTGCCACCGTCTTGGAGCCCGGCGCCAGGGACGACTTGACCCAGGGTTTGCGAGTCAGGCCGAGCTGGTTGGCATTGCGCGCCAGCAGGCCGGCGGCAATCACGTTGCGCGGGTTGCTGGTGTTGGTGCAACTGGTGATGGCGGCGATGATCACGGCGCCGTCCGGCAGCAGGCCGTCGGCCTCCTGGGCGCGGGCCTTGTCCAGATCCACGGCTATGCCGCGGGCGGCCAGGTCGGAAACCGGCAGGCGGCGGTGCGGGTTGGAGGGGCCCGCCAGGGTGCGCACCACGCTGGACAGATCGAAGTGCAGCACGCGCTCGTACTGGGCGCTCGCCAGGCAGTCGGCCCAGAGGCCCGCCTCCTTGGCATAGGTCTCCACCAGCTTGACCTGCTCGCTGTCACGGCCGGTGAGCCGCAGGTAGTCGATGGTTTGGCTGTCGATGAAGAACATGGCCGCGGTGGCGCCGTATTCCGGTGCCATGTTGGAGATGGTGGCGCGATCCCCCAGGGTCAGGGCGCCTGCGCCCTCACCACGGAACTCCAGATAGGCGCCGACCACTTTCTCCTTGCGCAGGAACTCGGTCAGGGAGAGCACCACGTCGGTGGCGGTGATGCCGGGTTGCGGCTTGCCACTGAGCTCGACGCCGACGATCTCCGGCAGGCGCATCCAGGAGGCACGCCCCAGCATCACGTTCTCGGCTTCCAGGCCGCCCACGCCCACCGCGATCACCCCGAGGGCATCCACGTGCGGGGTGTGGCTGTCGGTGCCGACACAGGTGTCCGGGTAGGCGATGCCCCTGTCGTTGTGAATGACCGGCGACATCTTCTCCAGGTTGATCTGGTGCATGATGCCGTTGCCCGGCTGGATCACCTCGATGTTGCGAAACGCCTGCTTGGTCCAGTTGATGAAGTGGAAGCGATCCTCGTTGCGGCGATCCTCGATGACGCGGTTCTTGGCGAACGCATCGGGATCGAAGCCGCCACACTCAACGGCGAGCGAGTGATCGACGATCAGCTGCACCGGCACCACGGGGTTGACCTGGGCGGGGTCGCCGCCCTGATCGGCGATGGCATCGCGCAGACCGGCCAAGTCCACCAGCGCGGTCTGGCCCAGGATGTCGTGGCACACCACCCGGGCCGGGAACCAGGGGAAGTCGCGATCGCGTTTGTTCAAGGCGATCTGGCCGAGGCACTCGCCGAGGATGGCCGGGTCGCACTTGCGCACCAGGTTCTCGGCATGAACGCGAGCGGTGTAAGAGAGTTTGTCCCAGGCGCCGGGCTGGATGGCTTCGACCGCCGCACGGGCGTCGAAGTAGTCCAGCACCGTGCCGGGCAGGGGCTTGCGGTATTGTGCGTTGGTCATCACTTGCGCTCCTGATTCTTCTCGGCATGGACGCGAGCGGTGTAAGAGAGTTTGTCCCAGGCGCCGGGCTGGATGGCTTCGACCGCCGCACGGGCGTCGAAGTAGTCCAGCGCCGTGCCGGGCAGGGGCTTGCGATAGTGGCTGTTCATCACTTGCGATCCTTGAGCGGGACGAACACCAGATCCTCCGGGCCCACGTAGTTGGCACTCGGTCGGATGATCTTGCCGTCGATGCGCTGCTCGATGACGTGCGCCGACCAGCCTGAGGTGCGGGCGATCACGAACAGCGGGGTGAACATGGCGGTGGGCACGCCCATCATGTGGTAGCTGACGGCGCTGAACCAGTCGAGGTTCGGGAACATCTTCTTGGCGTCCCACATGGTCGACTCCAGCCGCTCGGCGATGTCGAACATCTTGGAGTTGTGCTGCTCCTTGCTGAGCTCGCGGGCCACCTCCTTGATCACCTTGTTGCGCGGATCCGAGACGGTGTAGACAGGGTGGCCGAAGCCGATGACCACTTCCTTCTTCTCGATGCGGGCACGGATGTCGGCCTCCGCCTCGTCGGGATTGTCGTAACGCTTCTGGATCTCGAAGGCCACCTCGTTGGCGCCGCCGTGCTTGGGCCCGCGCAGGGCGCCGATGGCACCTGTGATGCAGGAGAACATGTCGGAGCCGGTGCCGGCAATCACCCGACCGGTGAAGGTGGAGGCGTTGAACTCGTGCTCGGCGTAGAGGATCAGCGAGGTGTGCATGGCGCGCACCCAGGAATCACGCGGCTTCTCACCGTGCAGCAGGTGCAGGAAGTGGCCGCCGATGGAGTCATCGTCGGTCTCTACCTCGATGCGCTTGCCGTTGTGGCTGAAGTGGTACCAGTAGAGCAGCACGGAGCCGAGGCAGGCCATCAGCTTGTCGGCGATGTCGCGGGCGCCCGGGTGGTTGTGGTCGTCCTTCTCCGGCGACACGCAGCCCAGCACCGAGACGGCGCTGCGCATCACGTCCATCGGATGGGCGGAGGGGGGCAGTTGCTCCAGTGCGGTCTTGACGCCGGAGGGCAGGCCGCGCAGGGCCTTGAGTTTGGCCTTGTAGGCGGCCAGCTCGGCGACATTGGGCAGATGGCCATGCACCAGCAGGTGGGCGATCTCCTCGAATTCACAGCTGGTGGCGACATCGAGAATATCATAGCCACGGTAGTGCAGGTCGTTGCCGCTGAGGCCCACGGTGCAGAGGGCGGTGTTGCCGGCGGCGGTGCCGGAGAGGGCCACGGATTTCTTGGCCTTGAAGACGGGGGTGGTGGTCTCGGTGATTGCGCTCATTGCTTGTCTCTCCTTATACATTTGAGCCTGCCGGCCGCCAGCTACCTGTCACAGACAGGGGGCGGCCGGCGGGTCTGTCATTCCTTGGTGAACAGGCGATCCAGTGTCTGCTCGTAGTGGTGGTAGCCGAGGAAGTCGTAGAGCGCTTCCCGGGTCTGCATGCTGTCGACCACGGCGCGCTGGTGGCCATCCTGGCGCAGTTGCTGATAGACGTTGAGGGCGGCCTGGTTGGCGGCGCGGGCGGCGCTCAGGGGGTAGAGCACCATGTCGACGCCGTGATCGGCGAGGTGGCCCTTGTCAAACAGCTCGGTCTGGCCGAATTCGGTCATGTTGGCGAGGATGGGGACCCCGGCCGCCTGCTTGAAGCGGTCGTACTGGTCGAGTTTGGTCACCGCCTCGGCGAAGATCATGTCGGCCCCGGCGGCCACGTAGGCGGCGGCGCGCTCCAGCGCGGATTCAATGCCTTCCACTGCCAGGGCGTCGGTGCGGGCCATGATGACGAAGTTCTCGTCGGTGCGGGCATCCACCGCCGCCTTGATGCGATCCACCATCTCGGCCAAGCTCACCACCGCCTTGTTGGGTCTGTGGCCGCAGCGCTTCTGGGCGACCTGATCTTCCATGTGGACGGCGGCGACACCGCCCCGCTCGAAGGCGCGGATGGTGCGGGCTATGTTGAAGGCGCCGCCCCAGCCGGTGTCGATATCCACCAGCAACGGCACCTGGGTGGCGGCGGTGATCCGCTCGGCATCGATCAGCACGTCGTTCATGGAGGTCATGCCCAGATCCGGCAGGCCGAAGGAGGCGTTGGCCACCCCGGCACCGGACAGATAGAGCGCCTTGAAGCCGCTACGCTCGGCCATCAGCGCCATGTAGGCGTTGATGGTGCCGACGATTTGCAGGGGTTTCTCGTTGGCCAGCGCGGTGCGAAAACGCGCCCCGGCCGAATGGGATAAGTTAGACATAGTGACTCCTTTCATGCTGCGGATATACCCATCTCACACTACGTTGACGTTAACGTCAATTATGCTTAAGTCAAAGGCCCGCCAATCGGCGAGCCCAGGCGGCTGCCTCTTGGATAATTCCATTTAATTCAATCAAGTATCTCTCATTGCCAACAACATGGGCGGTCGCCGTCGCGGCGCCGTCATGGTGGGTCAGGGCCGATTCTGGCGCCTTCCCCGAGGGGGGGCAACGAATTCGAGCGGGGTTGTCATGAGATGAAAAGTGGCTGTCGCCCGATGAAAAGCGGCCGTTTACGTAACCCCCTAGATTCAATCCGGACGAAGAGTTTCACTCACGAACGGATTGGAGAACTGAGATGGCCAACGCCATACGCTTTTATGAAACCGGGGGCCCGGAAGTGCTGCGCTACGAAGAGGTGGCGGTCGGTGAACCCGGTCCGGGCCAGGTCCGCCTGCGCCATGCCGCGGTCGGCCTGAACTATGCCGACACCTATTTTCGCAACGGCACCTACCCCATCCCCATGCCCAACGGCATGGGCGTCGAGGGGGCCGGCGTGGTGGAGGCCATCGGCGAGGGCGTCACCCATGTGGCGGTGGGCGATCGCGTCACCTACACCGGTTTCCTCAACACCCTCGGCGCTTACTCGACCGAGCGCCTGATCCCCGCCGCCCCGCTCATCAAGCTGCCGGACAACATAGCGTTCGAGACGGCGGCCGCCATGACCATGCGGGGCCTGACGTCCGCCTACCTGATGCGCCGCATCCACGACTTCAAACCCGGTGACAGCATCTTGCTGCACGCCGCCGCGGGCGGGGTGGGGCTGATCGTCGCCCAGTGGGCCAAGCTGCTCGGCCTGACCGTGATTGGCACCGTCTCCAGCGAGGCCAAGGCCGAGGTGGCCAGGGCCCACGGCTGTGACTTCACCATCGACTACAGCCATGAAGACGTGGCCAAGCGGGTGCGCGAGCTGACCGAGGGCACCGGCGTCGACGTGGTGTTCGACAGCGTCGGCAAGAGCACCTTCCTGGGCTCGCTCGATTCCCTCAAACGCCGCGGCCTCATGGTCTGCGTCGGCACCGCCTCAGGCCCGATCGAGGGGTTCAACCCGCAGCTGCTGGCGATGAAGGGCTCCCTCTATCTGACCCGTCCGGCCCTGGCCGACTACATCGCCGACCCGGCCGAGAAGACGGCCCTGGCGAACGAGCTGTTCGACCACGTGGGCAGCGGCCGGCTCAAGATCGAGATCAACCAGAAGTACGCACTGCAGGATGCGGTGCAGGCCCACCGCGATCTCGAGTCGCGCAAGACCACGGGCTCATCGGTTTTCGTTATCTAGCAAGCGCGCGAGGCGGCCTCTCATGGGAGGGGCCGGCCTGCGAGGCGCATGGCGCAACAGACTTGTCATCGAGGGAGTGCATGACATGCGTGTAGAACAACTGACCTGCCATATCGGAGCGGAACTGAGTGGCGTCAACCTGGCGGATGCCGTTCATGATGAAGGGCTGTTCGCCGAGATCCGCTCCCTGCTGCTCAAGCACAGGGTACTGTTCTTGCGGCAGCAGGATATCAGCCGCAGCGATCACGTGGCCTTCGCCCGCCGCTTCGGCGAGCTGGAGGATCACCCGGTGGCGGGCAGCGATCCCGAGCATCCCGGGCTGGTGCGCATCTACAAGTCGCCGGAGGTGCCGAACGATCGCTACGAGAACGCCTGGCACACCGACGCCACCTGGCGCGACAAGCCGCCCTTCGGCTGCGTGCTGCGCTGCGTGGAGTGCCCGCCGGTGGGGGGCGACACCCTCTGGGCCAACATGGTGGTGGCCTATGAGAAGCTGCCGGAGGAGATCAAGCAGAAGATCGCTGGCCTGCGCGCCCGCCACAGCATAGAGGCGAGCTTCGGGGCGGCCATGCCCATCGAGAAGCGGCTGGCGCTCAAGGCCCAGTTCCCGGATGCCGAGCACCCCGTGGTGCGCACCCATCCGGACACCGACGAGAAGATCCTGTTCGTCAACGCCTTCGCCACCCACTTCACCAACTACCACACCCCGGAGCACGTGCGCTACGGGCAGGACTACAGCATGGGCGGCAGCGATCTGCTGCGCTATCTGATAAGCCAGGCCTATGTCCCCGAGTATCAGGTGCGCTGGCGCTGGCAGCCCAACAGCATCGCCATCTGGGACAACCGCAGCACCCAGCATTATGCCGCCATGGACTATCCGCCCTGCCACCGCAAGATGGAGCGGGCCGGGATCATGGGCGACCAACCCTTCTGATATCACGCCGGGCAGGGTTGCCCGGCACACAGCCAGTCTTCATTCAAGGAGAGAACAGATGCAATTCTTTGACGATTCCCTGCACCCGGAAAACATGGAAAAAGTGGTGATCACCGTGGCCCCGTACGGTCCCGAGTGGGCGCCTGGTGACTTCCCGGAAGACATCCCGGTGACCATGGAGGAGCAAATCCAGAAGGCGGTCGACTGCTACGAGGCGGGCGCTACCGTGCTGCACCTGCATGTGCGCGAGCTGGATGGCTCCGGCTCCAAGCGCCTGTCCAAGTTCAACGAGCTGATCGCCGGGGTGCGCAAGGCGGTGCCTGACATGATCATCCAGGTCGGCGGCTCCATCTCCTTCGCGCCGGAAGGCGAGGGGGAGGCGGCCAAGTGGCTGTCGGACGACACCCGCCACATGCTGGCCGAGCTGACGCCGAAGCCGGATCAGGTCACGGTCGCCATCAACACCACCCAGATGAACATCATGGAGCTGCTCTACCCGGAATACCTGGCGGGCACCTCCCTGGAGCACCCGGCCCTGAAGGCGGCCTACAGCGAGATGACGGTCCCGGCCGGTCCGGCATGGGTGGCCGAGCACCTCAAGCGACTGATGGCCAACGGCATCCAGCCCCACTTCCAGCTGACCGGCATGCACGCCATGGAGACCCTGGAGCGGCTGGTGCGCAGGGGCGTCTACATGGGGCCGCTCAACCTGACCTGGATCGGCATCGGCGGCGGCTTCGACGGCCCGAACCCGTTCAACTTCATGAACTTCGTCCACCGCGCGCCGGATGGCTGCACCCTGACCGCCGAATCCCTGCTCAAGAACGTGTTGCCCTTCAACATGATGGCCATGTCCATTGGGCTGCACCCGCGCTGCGGCATCGAGGACACCATCATAGGCCAGCACGGTCAGCGCATGAGTTCGGTCGAGCAGATTCGCCAGTGCGTGCGGGTCGCCCACGAGCTGGGGCGTGAGGTGGCCAACGGCAAGGAGGCCCGCGCCATCTATCGCATCGGTGTCCAGTACGACAGCATCGAAGAGACGCTGCAGGCCAACGGCATGGCGCCCAATCGCCGTGCCGGGGAGAAAGGCGTGCCACGGGGCGTCTGAGCCAGATGGGTCGCAGCTCGACTAAAGAGAGGCTGCGACCCCTATAACTCTGTTTGCCAAATGACGTTTGCCCTTGCAACATGCGGGGGGGCGGGCAATTGAGTCATCTATCACCAAAGGAAGGCGGTGGGTGACTCGCAGGCTCGCTACTTGAGTACCCCACCCAATTTGTCGTAGCACGAGGGACTGTATGGCTACCTATCATATCAATGACGATGTCGACGCTGGCAAGGCTGCCGTACCGCGTCGCTATGCCTGGATTGTGTTTGCGCTGACCTTTGGTCTGCTCATCTCCGACTACATGTCGCGCCAGGTGCTCAACGCCGTCTTCCCCATGCTCAAGGGGGAGTGGACCCTCTCCGATACCCAGCTTGGCCTGCTCAGCGGCATAGTGGCGCTGATGGTCGGGCTGCTGACCTTCCCGCTCTCCCTGCTGGCGGACCGTTTCGGTCGGGTGAAGAGCCTGGCCATCATGGCCATGCTGTGGAGCCTGGCGACCCTGGGCTGCGCCCTGGCCCAGAGTTACGAGCAGATGTTCATCGCCCGCTTCCTGGTGGGCGTGGGGGAGGCCGCCTATGGCAGCGTCGGCATCGCCGTGGTGGTGTCGGTGTTCCCGCGGGAGATGCGGGCCACCCTGTCCGGCGCCTTCATCTCGGGCGGCATGTTCGGCTCGGTGCTGGGCATGGCCACCGGCGGCGTGCTGGCCCATCTGCTGGGCTGGCGCTGGGCCTTCGCCGGCATGGCGCTGTTCGGCCTGCTGCTGGCGGCCATCTACCCACTCATCGTCAAGGAGAAGCGGATCGCCCCGGCGGGAGCCCGGGCGGCGGGCAAGGCGCACGGCAAGCCGCTGCGCACCCTCTACTCCACGCGCTCCGTGCTCTCGGCCTACGTCGGCAGCGGCTTGCAGCTGTTCGTCGGCGGCACCGTGATCGTCTGGATGCCGAGCTACCTGAACCGTTTCTACGGGATGGACACGGACAGGGCGGGGGTGGTAGCTGCCATCATAGTGCTGTGCAGCGGCGCCGGCATGATCCTGTGCGGCATGCTCAGTGACAAGCTGTGCCGGGATCGACCGGATCGCAAGATCAGCCTGGCCATCGGCTATTGCCTCGGGAGCTGCGCCCTGCTGTCGCTGGCCTTCGCCCTGCCATTCGGGTTGCCCCAGCTGGCCCTCATCTGCCTTGGCATGTTCATCGCCACCGGCACCTCGGGCCCGGCGGGCGCCATGGTGGCCAACCTCACCCACTACAGCGTGCACGGCACCGCCTTCGCCACCCTGACCCTGGCCAACAACCTGCTCGGGCTGGCCCCCGGCCCCTTCATCACCGGCCGCGTCTCCGACCATATCGGCCTGGACAACGCCTTCCAGCTGGTGCCGCTCATCAGCATCGCGGCGGCGGCCGTCTTCTTCTACGGCAAGCGCCACTATCACAAGGATGTCGCCAGGCTGGAAGGGGATTCCGAGCCACCCGTTGCCTGCACCTCCGTCACCGGCGCCGCCCATACCACAGAGGCAAGAGCCTGAGTCGTACCCTGACAACAGGGAACCATGGTGATTTTCCCTGTCCTGCGGCAGGCCGCCGGACAGGGACAGAGCACCCGGAGGAAAGGGCATGAGCAGTGCCCCGAACACAGGGGTCTATTTCGATTTGATTTATTTGAACTGTCCTGCGGCTGGCCGCCGGACAGGGACCGAGAACCCGGAGGAAAGGGCATGAGTCGTACCCTGAACATTGCAGTCTATTTCGATTTTATCTGTCCCTGGTGCCTCATCGGCAAGCGCCAGCTGGAGCAGGCCCTGGCCCGGCTGCGGGTCGAGCGGCCCGAGGTGCAAGTCGCCGTGAGCTGGCGCGGGGTGCAGTTGCTGCCCTATCTGCCGGTGCAGGGGGATGACTTCAACAGCTTCTATCAGCATCGCCTCGGCTCTGCGCAGGCGGTGCGGCTGCGCCAGGCCCAGGTGCAGCAGGCCGCGGCCAGCGTCGGGCTCAGCCTGGACTTTGGCAACATCCCCCGCATGCCGAACACGGCCGACGCCCATCGGCTGTGGCAGCGTGCCAGCCAGCTGGGCACGGCGGCGCAGCAGGAGGCGCTGCTGGAGCAACTCTTTGTGGCCCACTTCCAGCGGGGCGCCGATCTGGGGGATGGCGCCACCCTGTTGGGCCTGGCCGAGGCGGCCGGTTTCTCATCCGCCGCGCTGGTGAGCAGCCTGCAGGGGGATGGGGCTCCCTTCCTGTGCGACGTCGCCGGGGCGGCCAGCCAGGGGGTGCCGAGCTTCGTCATCGACGAGGCCCTGACCCTGTCCGGGGCGCAGCCCGCCGAGCAACTGCTGGCCGCGCTGCACCAGGCGCTGGCGCGGCAAGCGCCGGCCTGCGGGCGGCGCATCGCCGTGCCGGCCGAGCGGGTGCCCGCGCCGGGCAAGCGGGCGCTGATCGAGGCGCAAGGCAAGAGCCTGGCGCTGTTCAACATCGACGGCCAGTTCCACGCCATCGATGACAGCTGTCCCCACCAGGGCGCCTCCCTGTGCGGGGGCCGGCTGGAGGGAGCGGTGATCCAGTGCTGCGCCCACGGCCTGCGCTTCAACCTGCACACCGGCTATCTGCTCAACTCGGATCAGCTCAGGGTCGGCCGTTATCCGGTCGAGCAGGAGGGTGAGAGCCTGTTTATCGTCATCGAACCGCAGGAGTCTATCCCATGCACACCCTGACCATGACAGATCGCTATCAGCGGGTGCGCGAACTGGTGCCCGGCGTGGCGGTCAGCATCACGGTCGCGGCCGCCGCGACCTTCCTGTCCGAACACTACGGCGCCCCCGTGCTGCTGTTTGCCCTGCTGCTCGGCATGGGGCTCAACTTCCTCTCCGCCGAAGGGACCTGCAAGGCGGGCATCGAGTTCACGGCGCGCAGCGTGCTGCGCATCGGGGTCGCCCTGCTCGGCATGCGCATCACCCTCGGCCAGATAGCCGAGCTGGGCTGGATGCCGGTGCTGCTGGTGGTCACCCTGGTGGTGGTCACCATAGGACTCTCGGTGGTGGCGGCCAAGCTGATGGGGTTCCAGCGCCTGTTCGGCATGCTGACCGGGGGGGCCACCGCCATCTGCGGCGCCTCCGCCGCCCTGGCCCTGGCCGCGTCCCTGCCCAACCATCCACAGAAGGAGCGGGCCACCCTGTTCACCGTGATCGGGGTCTCGGTGCTCTCGACCCTGGCGATGATCCTCTACCCGATGATCGCCCGCTTCTTCGAGCTGACGCCGGTGGAGTCCGGGGTCTTCCTCGGCGCCACCATCCACGACGTTGCCCAGGTGGTGGGGGCTGGCTACAGCATGTCCACCGAGACCGGGGACGTGGCGACCGTGGTCAAGCTGATGCGGGTCGCCATGCTGCTGCCGGTGATTGTGGTGGCCGCCATGATCACCCGCATGCAGGGGGCGGATCCCGCCTCCGGCAAGCGTCCGCCGCTGCTGCCCCTGTTCGCCGTCGGCTTCCTGGTGCTGGCCTGCATCAACAGCACCGGCTGGGTGCCCGCCGTAGTGCAGGGGGGGACCAATGATCTGTCGCGCTGGTGCCTGGTCATCGCCATCAGCGCCATCGGCATGAAGACGCAGCTCAAGGAGCTGGCCAGGGTGGGCATCAAGCCGATCCTGCTGATGGTGGGGGAGACCGCCTTCCTCGCCGCCCTGGTCCTGCTGCTGATGCACTGGGGCATGAAGCCTTGATAACAAACGTCCGATTACGCGACCCTATTCGAACCTGCAAAATTCAATTGCCTATGTAGGTTCGATTAGCCGCGTAGCGGCGTAATCGGACGCTCGCGACATCACCTCAAATCAAGAAAATGCAGTAAACACGACAGCGCCCCCGTGGCCAACGGATTAGCCAGAGAGGTATTTATGAACAAGATTTATCCCAGCGCCCAGGCCGCTCTTAGCGGTCTGGTGCAGGACGGCATCACCATCGCATCGGGTGGCTTCGGCCTGTGCGGCATCCCCGAGCGGCTCATCGAGGCGCTGGGCGAGAGCGGCAAGCGCGACTTCACCATCATCAGCAACAACTGCGGGGTGGATGAGTTCGGGCTGGGGCCGCTGCTCTACAGCCGCCAGATCAAGAAGATGATCTCCTCCTACGTCGGGGGCAACAAGGAGTTCGAGCGCCAGTACCTGGCGGGCGAGCTGGAGCTGGAGTTCACCCCCCAGGGCACCCTGGCAGAGAAGCTGCGAGCCGGCGGCGCCGGCATCCCGGCCTTCTTCACCCGCACCGGTTACGGGACGCTTATCGCCGAGGGCAAGGAGACCCGCCAGTTCGACGGTGAGTGGTTCGTCATGGAGCGCGCCCTGACCGCCGATCTGGCGCTGATCAAGGGCGCCAGGGCCGACAAGGCGGGCAACCTGATGTTCAACAAGACGGCGCGCAACTTCAACCCGCTCTGTGCCAAGGCGGGGCGCGTCTGCGTGGCCGAGGTGGAGGAGATAGTCGAGGTGGGCGAGCTGGCCCCCGACGAGATCCACCTGCCCGGCATCTACGTGCAGCGGCTGGTGCTCAACCCCCATCCCGAGAAGCGCATCGAGGTACGCACCCTGAGGAGCTGACCGAGCGAGCGATCATGCCGGTATTGAGGTGTCGCGACGGGCACTCGATTCCCCCCATTTTGAACAGCGCAGCGAGCTGCGCACAGTGAGAAAGGATTTATCACATGGCCTGGACCCGTGAAGAGATGGCGCAACGCGCCGCCCTGGAGCTGCAAGACGGCTTCTACGTCAACCTGGGGATCGGCCTGCCGACCCTGGTCGCGAACTACATCCCGAGCGGCATGGAGGTCTGGCTGCAGAGCGAGAACGGCCTGCTCGGCATAGGTCCCTTCCCGGGGGAGGAGGAGCTGGATCCGGATCTCATCAACGCCGGCAAGCAGACCATCACCACCTTGCCCGGCAGCAGCTTCTTCGACAGCGCCGAGAGCTTCGCCATGATCCGCGGCGGTCACATCAACCTGGCCTTATTGGGCGCCATGCAGGTGTCCGAGCGCGGCGATCTGGCGAACTGGATGATCCCGGGCAAGATGGTCAAGGGCATGGGCGGCGCCATGGATCTGGTGGCGGGGGTCAAGCGGGTGGTAGTGCTGATGGAGCACTGCGCCAAGGGCGGCGCGCACAAGATACTTCCGTGGTGCAACCTGCCGCTGACCGGGGTCGGGGTGGTGGATCGCATCATCAGCGATCTGGCGGTGCTGGATGTCACCCCCGCCGGCCTGCGCCTGGTGGAGATGGCCCCCGGCATCGAGTTCGAGGCGCTGCAAGCCGCCACCGGCTGCACCATACTGCGCTGACGGTTAGCCATCCACGGGGAGGGCGCTCGCGCACTCCCCGTTGTTTTTTGCCCGCCATGCCCGCCTCTTTCCCTTGGCTATCCTGCACCGACCCGTCGCTTCCCGCTGGTTTTCCTCCCCGGTTTCCTTCGCACCTTTTCTGTCGCCCAGATCACTGTTTTCAGCTGAACAGGGGCTGTATGGGGCCGGTCGACGACGAGCGAATCCCACGCCAGCCGCGGGATGCAGCCGCTGTCACCAAATGAAAAGTGACTGACGTTCAATGGCAAGCGCGCCCCCTGAGCGAGGCCTTACAGTCGGCACTAAGAACACAGAGCGCACTCGGACAAGCGATACCCAGGGGAGGCAACCGGCCAACGGCCAGCTTGCCAAACCCGGCGAAACGCCCCGGCCAGCGCCATAAAAAAGCCAACGGAAACGGCAACAAAAATAACAAAACGACGACAACACTCGGAGAGACTGTAATGGATTACAAGCAATCGAGTCATGGCTGCGGCGCCCTTCGCCTCAGCCTGCTGGCCACCACCATCATGGCCGCCCTCATGCCAGCCGCCCAGGCCGTCGAGATCGACACGGACAGCGAGGATTGGTCTGTCCGCTTCGACAACACCGGTAAGTTCAACTACGGCATGCGTACCGAGAGTGCCGACGACCGCATGCTCGCCACCCCGAACAACAACGATGGCGAC
The DNA here is from genome assembly GCF_019218705.1 of Aeromonas sp. sif2433. Lineage (NCBI taxonomy): Bacteria > Pseudomonadati > Pseudomonadota > Gammaproteobacteria > Aeromonadales > Aeromonadaceae > Aeromonas > Aeromonas sp. sif2433. The sequence goes on along the minus strand of NZ_JAHUXD010000005.1, from coordinate 280,742 downwards.
TACAACTTCAAGGATTCCGGCGACACCGTTGCCACCCGCTTCGACCTGCTGACCGAGCTGGACGTGGTCAATCAGGGCAACAAGGGTTTTCGCATCAGCGCCGCCAGCTGGTATGACTACGCCTACAACGACGTCGGCGCCGATGACAACCCCTTCATCAACGGCAACAGCGCGAGCTCCGGCATCGTCGGGCTGCCCCCGGTGGCAGGCAACCGTCACCTGAGCGACTACGCCGATCGCTACTATCACGGTCCCTCCGGCGAGCTGCTCGACGCCTTCGTGTTCTTCAGCTCCGAGGTGGGCGACGAATCCCTGGTCAGCGTCAAGGTCGGCCAGCACAACCTCTACTGGGGCGAGACCCTGCTCAACCCGGTGCACTCGATGAGCTATGGCCAGTCCGGCCTGGATCTCGCCAAGCTGGCGGCCTCCCCGGGCACCGAGGCCAAGGAGCTGTTCGTGCCGCGCAACCAGATCTCGGCCTCCTTCACCCTCAACCCGGAGTTGACCTTCGCCGCCCAGTACTTCCTCGAGTGGGATGCCGCGCGTCTGCCGGAGGCGGGCACCTATTACGGCAGCTCGGATCTGGTGGGCTTCGGCGCCCAGTCCTTCCTGCTGGGTCACACCGGGGGCCCTGGCCTGGCCGGGCCGAGCGGCACCCTGAGCAACATTCGCCGCGGTGAAGACATAGAGCCGGGCAAGCACGGCGACTGGGGCATCATGGCCAAGTGGTCACCGGAGGCACTGGACGGCACCCTGGGCGCCTTCTACCGCCGTACCGCCGACATCCTGCCCCAGGCGGTGCTGGATGCCCGTGGCCTGAGTGTCCGCGGCGCCACCGCCAACCCGATCCTCAACCTGCGCAACTCCATCTCGACCACCAGCTACTCCCTGGCCTATGGCGAAGACATCGACATCTTCGGCCTCAGCCTCTCCAAGGACGTGGCCGGGGTCAGCGTCGGCAGCGACCTGAACTATCGCCACAACATGCCGCTCTCCAGCATCCCGGCGCTGCTCAGTGCCTCGGGCCCGGGTGGACTGGCCGCCGGCCTGGGGGCCCTGCCTCCGCGCCACGACAGCACCGGGGTGATCACCGATGACAGCGATGGCTACAGCGCCACCGGCGAGACCCTGCACTGGACCCTCAACGGCCTGATGACCATAGCCGACACCCCGCTGTTCGATGCGGCCGCCCTGCTCGGCGAGCTCTACTACAGCAACCTGCTGGATCTGAACGACCACAACAAGGCGCTCTACAAGGGCGAGGACAGCTACACCGGCATCGACAAGCCGACCACGGACAACTGGGGGCTGGCGGTCAACTTCACGCCTATCTGGTATCAGGTGCTCCCGGGTGTCGACATGAGCATGCCGCTGTCGGTCAACTGGGGCCTGGCGGGCATCTCCCCGGTGCAGGCCGGCGGGGCGAAAGACACCGGCAACTACGCCGTAGGGCTGGGCGCGACCATCTACAACCAGTACTTCGTCGACCTGAAATACGTGGACTCCTTCGGCAAGTCGGCCGACTGCAACGACGGCGGCACCGATGGCTCTACCCCGAATGCGCTGGACGCGACCCAACGCAACACTTGCTACGCAGGCGGCTACTCCTCCTTCTCCGGTGGCGGCGCCACCACGGAAGACAGAGGCGCCATCTACCTGACCCTGAAGACCTCTTACTGATCCTCGGTGAGTCACCGAGCAGGAGCACAACATGATGAAATGTGAACGGACAATGTTGGCCGTATCCCTCACCCTGGCCCTCATCGGTCAGGCCGAGGCGGCCGTCACCGCCACCGAGGCGGGCAAACTGGGCAGCAGCCTGACGCAGGTCGGCGCCGAAGTGGCGGCCAACAGCGATGGCAGCATCCCGGCCTACACCGGGGGCCTGACCACCCCGCCCGCCAACTTCAAGGCCGGCGACAGCATGCGCCCCGATCCCTATGCCAGCGACAAGCCGCTGCTGGTGATCGACGGCAAGAACCTGGCCAAGTACAAGGGCCAGCTGACCGCGACCACCGCCGAGCTGCTGACCCGCTTCCCGGACTTCAGGGTCGATGTCTACCCGACGCACCGCAGCGTGGCCCTGCCGCAGGCGGTGCTGGACAACACCAAGAAGAACGCGCTCAGCGCCAAGACCCTGGAAGGCGGGCTGGCGGTGGACAACGTGCTGCCGGGCATTCCCTTCCCGATCCCCCAGTCGGGGGCCGAGGTGATGTGGAACTTCCTGCTGCGCTATCAGGGGGTGAACATCGCCACCAAGTACGACTCCTGGAACGTCGACTCGTCCGGTGTGGCGGCGCTCTCCACCACAGGTCAGGCCTTCATCAACTACGCCATCTACGAGGACATGGCCAAGCCCATCTCGGCCAGGGACACCTACTACCAGATGAAGCTGTACTACACCGGGCCCGCCCGCCGTGCCGGTGAGGCCATCATGCTGCGCGATGCCGCCAACCCCCTGGAGCAACCGCGCAAAGCCTGGCAGTACCTGCCGGGGCAGCGCCGGGTCAAGCTGGCGCCGAACCTGGCCTATGACACCCCGAACCCGGGCACCTCGGGCGCCGGCACCTATGACGACGTCTTCGTCTTCAACGGCGCGCTGGATCGCTTCGACTGGAAGCTGGTGGGCAAGCAAGAGATGATCGTGCCCTACAACACCTACAAGCTGACCTATGAGCCCGATGCCAGGGCGCTGACCACCCCCAACACCCTGTCGCCGGACTTCGTGCGCTGGGAGAAACACCGGGTCTGGGTGGTGGAAGGTTCGCTGAAGGCCGGTGAGCGCCACATCTATGCCAAGCGTCGCTTCTACATCGACGAGGACAGCTGGATGGCGCTGGCCTCCGACCAGTACGACGCCCGTGGTCAGCTCTATCGCGGCTCCTTCGCCTTCCTGAGCCAGAGCTACGACAAGCAGACCCCGGATGCCACGCCGTTCATGATCTATGACCTGGTGGCGGGCTCTTACAACATCAACGGTGTGGTGGGTCCCTACGGCGGCATCAAGTATGGCGCCTCCCTGTCGAAGGCCAAGTGGTCGCCCGAATCCCTGGCCGGGGCCGGGATCCGCTAGTCGTCACAGAGGTCCGGCTCCCGGGAAGGGGCCGGACCTCTTGATGTTGGCGCCGGGGGGCAGAGTCCCCCGGCGCACCCTGACAAAAGGACGTGGTATGGGTTCATTCAAGAAGTTGGCACCGTGGTTGTTCTGCGCCCTGCTGACACCGAGCGCGGCGCAGGCGTCCGACTATGTTGACGTGCTGGACTTGCCAGCCAAACCGAGCGCGCTGGCCCAGCGCAGCCCCTTGCTAGACCTGGCTACGGCCGGCCAGCGGCTGGTGGCGGTGGGGCAGCGCGGCCATATTCTCTACTCCGACGATGCCGGCAAGCAGTGGCAGCAAGCGACTGTGCCGGTGAGCGCCGATCTCAATGCGGTCTATTTCCCGACCCCCGAACAGGGCTGGGCGGTGGGCGGCGATGGGTTGGTGCTGCACAGCCAGGATGCCGGCGCCAGCTGGCAAAAACAGCTGGACGGCCGCCAGATAGGTGAGCTGGTCTTGCGCCATTACTCGGCCCTGGCCAAGGCCGAGCCGGACAACGAGCAGTGGGCCGCCCTGACCGAAGAGGGCCAGCGGCTGGTGGAGGAGGGGGCCGACAAGCCGCTGCTCGACGTCTGGTTCGCCAACGACCGGCTCGGCTACGTGGTCGGCGTCTTCAACCTGATCCTGCGCACCGAGGATGGCGGCCAGAGCTGGACGCCGCTGCAGGATCGCACCGACAACCCGCAGGGGTTTCACCTCAATGCCATCAATTCCACCGGCGACGGACTCTATCTGGTCGGTGAGCAGGGCCTGCTGCGCAAGTGGGACGAGACCCGGCAGCGCTTCCTCGACGTTCCCACCCCCTATGAAGGCAGCTACTTTGGCGTGATCGGCAGGGCCGGCGAGCTGATCGTCTATGGCCTGCGCGGTCATGTGTTCCGCAGCACCGACGGGGGCAACAACTGGGCCCAGCTCGACAGTGGCCTGCCCATCAGCATCAGCGCGGCGGTGCAAGGCAGCGATGGCCACTATCGCCTGTTCACCCAGGCCGGCCAGATGCTGCGGGTGCAGGATGGCAACGGCCCTCTGCAGCGACTGCCCCAGGCCGAGCCGTCACCGGTGGCCGGCGCGGCGCTGACCGCGAGCGGGACGCTGGCGCTGGTCGGCAGCCGTGGTGTGCGCACCCTGGCCGCCGAATAACGAGAATAACGAGAGCGAGAACGCAGACATGAGCAATGTGAAGCAAGAGACCATGCCGGTGATCCGCGACCTGGCGGAGTTTGACAAGCGCAGCGGCAATCTGCTGGAGCGGATGGTGTTCAACCACAGGCCGCTATTCATGCTCTTCATGACGCTGGCCACCCTGGTGTTCGGCTACATGGCGATGACCCGGCTGACCCTGTCCCCCAGCTTCGAGAAGATGATCCCCCAGAGCCAGCCCTACATCAAAAACTTCCTGGAGAACCGCAACTCGCTGCGGGGCCTTGGCAACTCGGTGCGGGTGGTGGTGGAGAACAGCCAGGGTGACATCTTCGATCCCGACTACCTGGCCGTGCTCAAGCAGGTCAACGACGAGCTGTTCCTCGGCGACGGCGTGGACCGCGCCTGGATGAAGTCCCTGTGGAGCCCGGCGGTGCGCTGGACCGAGGTGACGGAGGAGGGCTTCCAGGGCGGCCCCGTCATGCCCGACTCCTACAAGGGCACCCCCGCCGACATCGATCAACTGCGCCAGAACATCAACCGGGCCGGCATCGTCGGCAGCCTGGTGGCCAACGACTTCAAGTCGACCATGCTGATAGTGCCGCTGCTGGACAAGGCCTCGGCCACCGGCAAGCCGCTCAACTACCACCAGTTCTCCCAGCGCATCGAGCAGCTGCGCGACAAGATCGAGTTCGCCGGGGCGCCCCATCAGGCGGGCGAGGAGGGGCAGGGCAAGTACAAGATCCGGGTGATCGGCTTCGCCAAGCTGGTGGGGGACCTGATCGACGGCCTCATTCAGGTGATCATGTTCTTCGGCCTGGCGGTGCTGACGTCGCTCGGCATCATCTTCCTCTATACCCGCTGCGTGCGCAGCACCTTGCTCGTGGTGGGCTGCTCCCTCATCGCCGTGGTGTGGCAGCTGGGCATAGTCGCCTGGCTCGGCTACGCCATAGACCCCTATTCGGTGCTGGTGCCCTTCCTGATCTTTGCCATCGGCGTCTCCCACGCGGCGCAGAAGATGAACGGCATCATGCAGGACATAGCCCGCGGCACCCATCGCCTGATCGCCGCCCGCTACACCTTCCGCCGGCTGTTCCTTGCCGGGGTCACGGCGCTGCTCGCCGACGCGGTCGGCTTCGCGGTGCTGATGCTGATCGACATCCCGGTGATCCAGGATCTCGCCATCACCGCCAGCATAGGGGTGGCGGTGCTCATCTTCACCTCCCTGCTGCTGATGCCGGTGGCGCTCTCCTTCGTCGGGGTCGGTCGCAAGGCGGCCGAGCGGGCGCTGCGGATCGATAACCGCGCCGAGGCGCACCGGGGCTTCGGCAAGCTGTGGGACCTGCTCGATCGCTTCACCACCCGCAACTGGGCCACCGGCATAGTGCTGGCGGGTCTGGCGATGGGGATTGGGGGCTTCCTGGTCAGCCAGCAGCTGAAGATCGGCGATCTCGACAGCGGGGCGCCCGAGCTGCGGGCCGACTCGCGCTACAACCTGGACAACGGTTACATCACCCGTCACTACGCGCTCTCCAGCGATCTGTTCGCGGTGATGATCAAGACGGCGCCGGAAGGCTGCCTGGACTACAAGACCCTGATCCTGGCCGACCGCCTGGCCTGGGATCTGCAGCAGTACCCGGGGGTACAGGCCACCTCGTCGCTGGTCAATGCGGTACGCCAGATCACCGCCGGCACCTACGAGGGCAACCCCAAGCTCGCCAGCATCCAGCGCAACCAGAACGTGCTGAACTATGCCGCCCAGCAGGCCTCGGTCAACGCCCCCGAGCTGTTCAACACCGACTGCTCCGTGATGCCGGTGATCGCCTACCTCAAGGATCACAAGGCCGAGACGCTCAATGCGGTGGTGGCCATCGCCGACAAGTTCGCCCGCGAGAACAGCACGGCGGATCGCCAGTTCCTGCTCGCCGCGGGCAGCGCCGGCATCGAGGCCGCCACCAACATGGTGGTGCACGACGCCAACCGCACCATGCTGCTCTACGTCTATCTGGCGGTGACCCTGTTCTGCCTCATCACCTTCCGCAGCTGGCGGGCGACCCTGGTGGCCCTGGTGCCGCTGATGCTCACCTCGGTGCTGTGCGAGGCGCTGATGGTGGCCATGGGCATAGGCGTCAAGGTGGCGACCCTGCCGGTGATTGCGCTCGGGGTCGGCATCGGGGTGGACTACGCGCTCTATCTGCTGAGCGTGCAACTGCACTACCAGCGCCAGGGCATGTCACTGACCGAGGCGTATCGCCACGCCGTGGCCTTTACCGGCCGGGTGGTCGGCCTGGTCGGCATCACCCTGGCGGCCGGCGTGGTGGGTTGGGCCTGGTCCCCCATCAAGTTCCAGGCCGACATGGGCATACTGCTCACCTTCATGTTCCTGTGGAACATGCTGGGGGCGCTGATCGGGATCCCGGCGCTGTCCTACTTCCTGCTGTCCGGCCCCAAGGGGCTGGCGGCTGCGTCCCCCCAGGCAAAGGAGGAGCCCTCTTCGCCAGACGCCGCCAAGGTAACGCCTAACCAGATGGCCGCCAGTGTCGACGTCGGTTAAGAGGAGAGGGCGGACGAGCACGCCAGGCTGAGAACCCAAAAAGCAATAGAAGAAGAGGGAGGCATGATGCCTCCCTCTCTTACGTCTGTCGGTCGGCATGCCGCGACCCTCAGGGCGCACCGCTTTGCCACCCACGTCGAACCCTCCTCATCAGACGTAACCAAGGCTGCGTGAGTTAGCTGCCTGTCGATATCAGTGAGGGGTTGTCGGCAGGTCTGACAAAGGGAGAGGCAACCAGAGAGGGGGAGGCAATAGTAAGCGAGGAGAAGCAGTAACAGAGAGGGGAGGCATCTGCCTCCCCTCTCTGTTTTGTTATCTCATGGCATCGGGAGGGTCGCCTCCCGCAGGGTTCACTCAGCCATAGGCCAGGCTGGTGCGGGCACTTTGGACCGCCTTGGGCACTATCTTGTGGCGGGAGCGCCAGGTGGCGGGGGGCATGCCGAACTGGGCGCTGAACCAGCGGGTGAAGGAGCTGGGCATGGAGTAGCCGAGCATGTCGGCGATGTGACCGAGGGAGTAGCCCGCGTTCTTCAGGTAGCGGATCACCAGATCCCGCCGCACCTCGTTGACCAGCTCGCTGAAGGTGGCGCCGCTCTCTTCCAGATGACGCTGCAGGGTGCGCACGTTCATCCCCAGGGTGCTGGCGATCTGCTCTATGGTGGCGCGCCCCATGGGGAGCAGCAGGTAGATGGCCTTGCGCACCTCCACCAGCACGGATTGCTGGGTCTCCACCAGCAGGGTGTCGAGGTACTGGCGCGCGTGGCGGGCCATGGCCTGATTGGCGAGGGGGTTGGGAACGTCCAGGTCGACGGACTGGCATACGATGCCGTTGAACTCGCTGCCAAACTCCAGCTTGCAGCCAAACAGGCGCTTGTGGAGGCTGAGATCCGCCGGCGCATCATGGGTGAAGTTGACGCTAATGGGGTGCCAGTTGCTGCCGACGCCGACCTGGGCGGCGCAGAAGCGATACATGACGCCCACCGCCAGCTCGGTGACCTGGCGTGACGGCATGGGGGCATCTGTGATGATCTCCTCGCGGATGATGACCGTCTTGCCCGCCTCCTCGATGAAGATCGCCAGCGAATTGTTGAACAGCTGGATGTATTGCACCATCACCTGCAGGGCTTCACGCAGATTGGGCTGGTAGCTGAGCAGCAGGCTGACCTCGCCAAAGTCCGACAGCTGGCGGTGTTCCGCCATGCGCAAACCCAGGCTGCTGCAAGCACCGACTCGGGCCGACAGCTCGAGCAACTTGACGATGGCCGAGACGGGAACCCGTTGGTTGGGGACATCCAGCACAGAGGCGCTGAGTCCGGCTTGTGCCAGCAGGCTGGGGGTGTTCAATCCCAATTGGCGGGCGACGTCGAGATAATTGGTAAGGGTAGCGGCTCTGGCGAAGAGGGTCATATTACAGCTCCAATGACAACGGCTCACATGCTGACTTGCTTGTTATTAACCTACTTTTATCATTTCATTTACAAAATGAGAAGCGACTTGTCACTAGTCAATTAGTCCTGTGTTTCATCTGATCACCATTCTGGGGGCCGCGTTTTTCGCTGGCCAAGCGGTCGCCACCGCCTCGTTCCCCCTGTCACAAAATGACAAGCCCATGGCACCCAAGGTAAAGCAGCCGGCGGCGGGGCGCCTTACTGTGTCTCTCAATCGCTTGGCCCGCGCCGAGCCAGCATGAGGGAGTGAGATGAATAAATTGCACACCAGGGCCACGGTATTGATCGTGCCCGGCCTGCGTGACCATGTATCGGATCATTGGCAAACCTTGCTCGCGGCCCGTCTGGCCAAGGTGCATACGGTGCCGCCTTTGACCTCGGACAAGCTCAGCTGCCAGGCCAGGGTCGACGCCATCGAGCAGGCGCTGGCGACCATAGAGGGGCCGGTGATCCTGGTGGCGCACAGCGCCGGGGTGCTGATGACGGCGCACTGGGCCGCGCGCCATCAAGGTGCGATCAAGGGGGCGCTGCTGGTCACGCCACCGGATCTGGACGCCAGCTGGCCGGCCCATTACCCCAGCCCGCAAGCCATGGCGGACGGTGGCTGGCGCCCGCTACCCCGCACGCGCCTGCCCTTTCCCAGTCTGGTGGCCATGAGCCGCAACGATCCCCTGGCCAGCCAGGATGCGGTGCGCGCCCTGGCCCACGACTGGGGGAGCGAGCTGGTCGACATCGGGGAGGTGGGTCACCTCAACCCGGCCAGCGGCTTCGGCCCCTGGCCCCAGGCGGAGGCCCTGTTGTTGAGTCTCGATGCCTGAGCAGCAGGCGCGGCGCAGGCAAGGTTAGTTCACAGGGGGAGGGATGCCCCCTTCGTCAGTCATCGCATTGAGCATATGAATCGCAAGGAGTGAATATGGTGAAGACCAGGATCATACCGCCAGCGCAGGGAGCCCATGCTTATCCGTTGCTGATCAAGAGTCTGTTGTTGTCGGGAGTGCGCTACCACCCCGATCAGCAGATCGTCTACGCAGACAGGTTGCGCTACGACTATCGCACCCTCAACCAGCGTATCCAGCGCCTGGCCAACATGCTGACCGCGGCCGGGGTCGGGCCCGGTGACACCGTCGCCCTGCTGGACTGGGACAGCCACCGCTCCCTCGAGTGCTTCTTCGCGGTGCCCATGATTGGCGCCGTGCTGCACACGGTCAACGTGCGCTTCTCACCGGAGCAGATCGCCTACACCATGAACCACGCCGAGGATCACCTGGTGCTGGTGCACGATGACTTCCTGCCGATCCTCGAATCTATCCAGAGTGCGCTCCCCACGGTGCGCGGCTACATCCAGCTCACCGATGGCGAGGCCCAGGCCACCAGCCTGCCCAGTCTGGGCGAGTACGAGACGCTGCTGACCGACTCGGATTGCCACTTCGACTTCCCCGATTTTGATGAGCAATCGGTGGCCACCCTGTTCTACACCACGGGCACCACGGGGGATCCCAAGGGGGTCTATTTCAGCCACCGCCAGCTGGTGCTGCACACTCTCAACGAACTCGGCACCCTGGCGGCCCACGCGGGCCAGTCGCTGCTGCAATCCGACGATGTCTACATGCCGATCACCCCCATGTTCCACGTCCACGCCTGGGGAGTGCCCTATGTGGCGACCATGCTCGGGGTGAAGCAGGTCTATCCGGGCCGCTATGAGCCCAACAAGCTGGTGCGCCTCTATCGTGAGGAGGGGGTGACCTTCTCCCACTGCGTGCCGACCATCTTGCAGATGATCCTCGACTGCGAGGAGGCCAGACAGACCTCGTTTGAGGGCTGGAAGATGCTGCTGGGGGGCAGTGCCCTGCCGCTGGGGCTGGCCACCCAGGCACACCACAAGGGGATCCTGATCCACGCCGGCTATGGCATGTCGGAGACCTGCCCACTGCTGTGCGTGGTCCATCTGAGCGAAGAGGAGCTGGCGCTACCCATGGCGGAGCAGCTCCCCCTGCGGATCCGTACCGGCACCCCGATCCCGCTGGTAGATCTGCGCATCATCGATGAGCAGGGCCGGGAGGTGGCGCACGATGGCCAGGCCATGGGGGAGATAGTGGTACGCGCCCCCTGGCTGGCGCAGGGCTATCTGAAGGAGCCGGAAAAAGGTGCCGAGCTCTGGCAGGGCGGCTGGCTGCACACCGGGGACATGGCCTCCATCGATCCCCACGGCACAGTGGAGATCAAGGATCGCATCAAGGATGTGATCAAGACCGGCGGTGAGTGGATAAGCTCGCTGGCGCTGGAGAATCTCATCAGCGCCCATGCCGCCGTTCACGCGGTGGCCGTGGTGGGGATCCCGGACGAGCAGTGGGGCGAGCGCCCGCTGGCGCTGGTGGTGTGCAAGGAGGGGAACCACCTGGATCAACAAGCCATCGCGACCCACCTGCAGCACTTCGTCGATAGCGGCCGCATCAACCGCTGGGCCATCCCGCGCCAGATCCGGGTCGTGCAGGAGATCCCCAAGACCAGTGTCGGCAAGGTCAACAAGAAGCTGATCCGGGAGCAGGAGCTGAGCGCGACCAGGGAAAATTGAGCGCAGCGTCATGAAATGAACAGAAAGGCCCTCAGTTTCCCTACGGAATGAGGGCCTTTATTGTCGGGGTCAATCGCCTTGACTACGCTAATTGAGTTTTAACACAAAAGGCGTGTGCCATGAGTAAGACGCAGAGTCATCTCGTTGATGAAGAAGTAGATTTTTCCGCCCATGAGCAGTTGGTCTCCACCACGGATATGCGGGGTGTCATCACCTACGCGAATGAAAATTTCTGCCGGGTGGCGGGCTACAGCCAGGCGGAGATGATAGGTCAGCATCACAACATGGTGCGCCATCCGGACATGCCAAAGGTGGCCTTTGCCGATCTCTGGGGCAAGCTGAAACAGGGCAAGCCCTGGCGCGGCATGGTCAAGAATCGCTGCAAGGATGGCCGTTACTACTGGGTGGATGCCTATGTCACCCCCATCTTCGAGCAGGGCAGGATCAGTGGCTACCAGTCGGTGCGCAGCCGCGCCGAACCCGAGCTGAAGGCCATTGCCACCCGCACCTACACCAGGCTGAAGGCGAGTGAGCGCGGGGAGCGCCGCGCCGGTGTCGCCCTGGGCCGCTGGGTGCGCCATGGGGTGGCCTTGCTCGGGCTGCTGGCGATGCTGGGGGGGAGCCTCCATCTGCTGGGCGCCTGGGGGCCGCTGTTTATACTGCTGCCGCTGGCCTGGCTTGTCCTGCTCTATCGCCACGAGCTGATCGGCACCCCCCGTTACCTGCGCCAGCTGGCCAGCGAGTACGACAGCCTGACCCAGCTCATCTACTCGGGCAATGAGCCCAAGGCTATCGCGGACTTCCACATCAAGCTGCTGCAGGCCAGGATCCGGACCGTGCTGGGGCGAGTGGAGGATGCGACCCTCTCCCTGCAGGATCTGGCCGTGCACCTCAAGACGGCCTCCAGTGAGGCGAGTGCCGACATCGCCGAGCAGGATATCCAGACCCAGCAGGTGGCGGCGGCCATCACCGAGATGGCGGCAACGGCCCATGAGATAGCCCGCAACATCGAGGAGACGGATAGCCAGATAGCCCAGGCCAAGGTGCACTGCCTGCACACCGATCGGCAGCTGGGGGACACCCAGCAGGGCATCACCGAGCTGGCCACCCAGGCCGAGCACGCCTTCAGTGCGGCGGTGGCGCTGGCCGACGAGTCGGAGCGCATCGGGGTGCTGATGAACGAGATCCAGGGGATAGCGGATCAGACCAACCTGCTGGCCCTCAACGCGGCCATTGAGGCGGCGCGGGCGGGGGAACAGGGGCGCGGCTTCGCGGTGGTGGCCGATGAGGTGCGCACCCTGTCGACCCGCACCCACAAGGCGACCGAGCAGATCCAGGGCAGCATAGGGCAGATCCAGCGCACCCTGAACGACTGGAAGGGGATGATGCAGAAAAACCTGCAGCAGACCCAGTCCTGCGTGGCCCTGACCCGGCAGGGATCGGACAGCCTGCAGCAGGTGCTGACGGAGATAGAGCAGGTGGTGGCGCTCTCGACCCAGATCTCGGCCGCGGCGGTGCAGCAGCAGGTGGTGGTCGAGGACATCAGTCAGAACGTCAACGTCATCTCCCAGCATTCCCACACCAACAGCAGCAAGATGCAGGTGGTGAACGAATCGAGCGATATCCTGCTCACCAAGGCACGGCAACTCAAGTCTCTGGGGCAGACCTTCGGCTGACTCGGGGACCGTCTCAATGCAGAAAATGCAACAAGGCCACCCCAGGGTGGCCTTGTTGCATGAGGACTGCATGGATTGGTGACGAGAAAGCCCGGGAGGGGCGACTCAACCCAGGGTCCGCTGTTTCTCCAGCACTATGCCCTTGTCGCCATACATGGCCTGATCGGCGTTGATCAGCCACTGCTCCGCGCTCCAGCCGGCCTGGTAGGGACTGACCCCCACGCTGATCCCGACCGACAGGGAGTGGCCATTGACCTCGAAGGGCGGGATCATGGCCAGCCGGATCACCTCGGCCACCTCTTCGGCCTGCCAGCTGTCGTGGTCGGGCAGCAACAGCACGAACTCATCCCCCGCCAGCCTGGCGAAGAAACGTCGGTGGCCGAGGCTGTGATTGATCCGCTCCGCCAGCTGGCAGAGCAGGGCATCGCCACAGCTGTGGCCGTAGCTGTCGTTGACCTGCTTGAAGCTGTCGAGATCGCAGAACAGCAGGCAGCCGGGATCGGGGTGTTGGATCTGCAGCTCCAGTTGCTCCATCAGGCTAAGGCGATTGGGCAGTCCGGTGAGCGGATCCTGGCGCGCCAGCTGCAATATTTCTTGCTCTCGCAGCTTGCGCAGGGCAACTTCCCGGTTGAGTCGCTCGTTGTTGATGAGCAGGTAGATGCTCAGCAGCAGGATGAGGGCGCCCACGGCCAGGCTCAGCAAGAACCAGGGGCGCCAGAATGCCCACTGCTCCGAGGGGGCCTGATAGAGGAAGTCTGCCAGCGGCAGGGGCCGCGGGATGAGGCCTATCTCCGTCAGCTGCTCCATGATGTGGCCGAAGCGATCCGGATTCATATACCCGATCTCCACATAGAGCGGCTGTATCATCTCCTTGCTCATCTGCAGCTCGTACTCCATGTGGGCCTGGCTGCGGTTGACGCCATACTCCTTGCGCAGCAGGGCAATGGCCTCCGCCGGATGGGACAGCGCGTAGCGCCACCCCTTCAGGCTGGCGGCGCGAAAGCGCTCCACCCGCGCCGGGTCGATCCGCTCTTGCGCCTGGGTGGTGAACAGGATGTCGCTGTAAAAGTCGATGCCGTAGTTGCGGGGGTTGATGATGGAGACCGCGATGCCCCGCTCCTCCAGGTAGAAGGGCTCGTTGCTGATATAGGCGTTGAAGATATCGACCTTGCCCTCGATCAGGTCGTCGATATTGACCGAGGTCGGAATGGGGGTGAGCTGACGCTCGTGCAGCCCTTGATAGTAGAGGGTGGCGAGCAGCTCGGCATCCTGATGGCCGGGAAACATCATGATCCGTTTGCCCCTCATGTCCGCAACGGTGAGAATGCCGCTGTCACGACGGGCCAGGAACACCGAGGGGGAGTGCTGGTAGACACTGGCGAGGGCCAGCAAGGGCTCGCCATGGGCATAGCTGGTCAGCACCTCGGTGTTGCCGACGCCAAAATCGGCGCGCCCGGCCAGCACCTCCTGTACCGGGCTTATTCCCTTGCCACCAGGCCGGATCTCGACATCCAGGCCGACATTGGCATAGAAGCCCTTGGCCTTGGCCATGTGGTAGCCCACGAATTGGGGCTGGTGCAGCCAGCGCAGCTGCAGGACTACCCGATCGGGAGAGTCGAGCGAGCGCTCACCGGCCTGGAGGGGGGAACTGGCAACGAGCAATAGCAGCCAAAGCAAGCATCTCTTCATCCGTGCGATTCTTGTGCTGAAGGTCCATGGGGTGTGGCCAGTCGCCCGATCACAACTTATTAATAAATGTCATTCTAAAGGGTTCTAGATGTACCGGATACTGTCGCAGCAGAAAGATTTTATGGTGATCAACAAGGGGCCAGGCCTTGGTATGCATGATGAGGCGGGCGAGCCCGGCCTGATCAATCTGATGCGTGCCGAGACCGGGCTGGAGCTCTACCCCGTGCATCGACTCGACAAGATGACCTCGGGGCTGTTGCTGCTGGCCCGCACCCCGGCGGCGAACCGGGCGCTCAGCATGGCGTTTGCCGAGCGGCGGGTGAGCAAGCAGTACCTGGCGCTCTCGGATCGCAAGCCGAAGAAGAAGCAGGGCTGGGTCAAGGGCGACATGCAGAAAGGGCGAGGCGGCAGCTGGATGCTGGCACGCAGCCTGGACAATCCCGCCATCAGCTGGTTTGACTCCTGCCCGGTGCGGGAAGGCTTGCGGCTCTATCGCATCAAGCCCCAGACCGGCAAGACCCACCAGATCCGGGTCGCCCTGAAAAGCATAGGGGCGCCTATCCTGGGGGACGAGCGCTACGGCGGCACCCCGGCGGATCGCGGCTACCTCCATGCCTGGCGGCTGAGTTTCAGCCTGGATGGCGTGCCTTTCGATTTCATCTGCCCGCCGGAGGAGGGGGCCGAGTTTCTCACCCCCGAACTGCATGCCGCCATCGCCGGGCTGAGCGAATGAGCCACGAGCTGGGGGCCTTGCCCACGGGCTGGATCCTGGCGGACTTTGACGACACCCTGGCCCCAGGCGACAGCCACGCCGGCCTGCTGCGCCATATATTGCGCCGTCGTCGCTGGCCGCTGTTGCTGCTGCCGGTGATCGCGCTGGGCGGGCTTGTCTATCTATTGCCGAACCAGCGGCGGCGGGGGATCTCGCTCATCTGGTGGGCCATCACCCTGGGGCTTTCGCCCCTCGGCTGGCGCGCCCTGGTGCGGGACTATTGCCGCACCCGCCCTGGCCTGTTCAAGGAGGCGCGCGCCTTGCTGGTGGCCGAGGGCAAGCGCTGCTGGGTGCTCTCCGCCAGCCCCCGCGCCCTGGTGCGTGGCCAGCTTCATCGGCAGTTGCCAGGCATGCCGCACCGGATCATCGGCTCGCGGATGCACTACCGCTTCGGTGGCCTGATGCCGCGTTTTTACTGTCATGGCCAACACAAGATACTGCCGCGGATCCTGGATCTCGAGGTCGCCCTGGCCCTGAGCGACAGCCCGCACGATCTGCCCTTGCTGGCGTTGGGGGCAGAGGCCTGGCTCATCAATCCCAGCCCCGCTCGCCTGCAACGGGTGCGGGAGCGACTGCCCCATATCGAACCCAGACAGTGGCGGCTGTAAGCCAGGGCTGACAGCCCTGCGGGTCGCCATGGGTTGCCCCGCAAGGCTGCGCCTTCAATGTCACAATTCATTTACATCTTTGACGGGGTAACCGGAAAAACTATCGTCATCCTGCCTCTTCTCTTCTGCGCGCCCCCTGCCTCTAATGAAACAAGTTGTTAACACCAGATCCCCCAGCGCGGATCTGCATCGGTTTGGCCATGGCAGCTGCCACAGGGCAGCGCCGCAAGGAGCGCATCATGACGACCACTTCCTCTTCCCGTTCCCACACCATCAATCCGCTCGGCACGGATGGCTTCGAATTCGTCGAATACACGGCGCCGGATCCCAAGGGCATCGCCGCCCTCAAGGCGTTGTTCGTCTCGCTGGGGTTCGCCGAGGTGGCGCAGCACAAGCACAAGCAGTGCTGGCTCTACCGCCAGGGGGACATCAACTTCGTGGTCAACGCCGAGCCCCACTCCCAGGCCGAGCAGTTCGCCAGCCTGCACGGGCCTAGCGTGTGCGGCATGGCGTTTCGGGTGGCGGATGCGGGCAAGGCCCAGCAACATGCCATCGGCAAGGGGGCCAAGCCCTTCGTCGGCAAGATAGGGCCCATGGAGCTCAACATCCCCGCCATCTACGGCATCGGCGAGAGCACCCTGTCATTTGTCGACCGCTACGGCGACAAGGGCTCCATCTACGAGGTGGACTTCGTGTTTTACTCCGACTGGCAGGCGCGCATGGCCGAGGTGGATGCGGGGCTCCTTGAGATCGATCACCTGACCCACAACGTCCAGCGCGGCAACATGGATCTCTGGTCGAACTTCTATGAGCGGATCGGCAACTTCCGCGAGATCCGCTACTTCGACATCGAGGGCAAGCTGACCGGCCTGCATTCCCGCGCCATGACGGCCCCCTGCGGCAAGATCCGCATCCCCATCAACGAATCCTCCGACGACAAGTCCCAGATCGAGGAGTACCTGCGCCAGTACAAGGGGGAGGGGATCCAGCACATAGCCCTGGCCTCCGGCGACATCTATCAGACCATCCGCACCCTGCGTGGCCGTGGCACCGGCTTTATGCCGACCCCGGAGACTTACTACGAGAAGGTCAACAGCCGGGTGGAGGGGCATCAGGAGGATCTGGAGGCGCTCAAGGCGCTGCGCATCCTGATCGACGGTTCGCCGACCAAGGATGGCATCCTGCTGCAGATCTTCACCGACACCGTCATCGGCCCGGTGTTCTTCGAGATCATCCAGCGCAAGGGCAACGAAGGCTTCGGCGAGGGCAACTTCCAGGCGCTGTTCGAATCCATTGAGCTGGACCAGATCCGCCGTGGTGTGCTGAGCGGCGAGCCCAGCGATGCGTGACGGGATGCGAGACCGTCGAGCGGTATTCATTTCATACGAGGTACTCAGCCATGCGTAACTGGATCAGTTTCCCCCACCGGGAGGGGACCCACTCCCGCCAGGCTCATGCCGACCTGCCCGAGCAGGCCATCTATGAGCGCGAACTGGGGCGGGCCGGTTTCTTCGGCCCCGCCACGCACATGCACCACAAGCACGCCCCCACCGACTGGATCAACTGGGAGGGGCCGCTGCGGCCGCGGGCGTTCGATCTCAACGGCTTGCAGGAGGAGGTGAGCTCCCTCTCCCCCTGGGTGATGCCGGACATACTGCACAATGCCCACTGCCGCTACCGGATCTGGCGCCTGCACGAGCCTATGCCGTTCCTGGTGCGCAACGCCGACGGCGACGAGCTGCTGTTCATCCACGAGGGGAGCGGGGAGTTCTACTGCGATTACGGCCATCTGACCCTGAGGGACGGGGACTATGTGGTGATCCCCCGCGGCACCATGTGGCGCATCGAGCCGACCGCGCCGCTGTTCATCCTGATGATAGAGGCGACGGGGGACAGCTATCAGCTGCCGGACAAGGGGCTGGTGGGTCAGCACGCCATCTTCGATCCGGCGGCGCTGGACGTGCCCGCCATCGACGACGCCTTCCTGGCCCAGCAGGATGAGGATCCCTGGTCGCTGCAGGTCAAGCGTCACGATCAGGTGTCGGTCATCAGCTGGCCGTTCAACCCGCTCGATGCCCAGGGCTGGCACGGGGATCTCTGCGTGGTGCGCCTCAACTGGCGCGACATCCGCCCGCTGATGAGCCACCGTTATCACCTGCCGCCCTCGGCTCACTCCACCTTCGTGGCGAGCCGCTTCGTGGTCTGCACCTTCGTGCCGCGCCCCATCGAGAGCGATCCCGGCGCCCTGCGGGTGCCCTTCTACCACAGCAACGACGACTTCGACGAGGTGCTGTTCTACCACGCCGGCGACTTCTTCAGCCGGGACAACATAGAGCGGGGCATGGTCACCTTCCACCCCGCCGGCTTCACCCACGGCCCGCATCCCAAGGCGTTCGCGGCCGGCCGCGCCCATGCCAAGACCTTCACCGACGAGGTGGCTGTGATGCTCGACACCCGCGACGCCTTGAGCGTCGGCAGCCTGTGCGAGGGGGTGGAGAACCCGCGCTACGTCAACAGCTGGCTGCGCCCGGCACTCACCCCCGATCACAGCGGCAAATAAGGACTTTTATGAAACTGGCAACCCTGAACAATGGCAAGCGCGATGGCGCCTTGCTGGTCGTGAGCCGTGATCTGAGTCGGGCGGTGCGGGTCACCGCGATCGCCCCCACCCTGCAAGGGGCGCTGGATGAGTGGGCCGAGACGGCCCCGCGGCTTGCCGCCGTCTATGAGGCGCTGAACGCCGGTGCCTGCCCCGAGGCCTTCCCGTTCGATGAGGCGGCCTGCCTCTCCCCGCTGCCCCGCGCCTACCAGTGGGCCGATGGCAGCGCCTACGTCAATCACGTGGAGCTGGTGCGCAAGGCCCGCGGCGCCGAGATGCCGGACAGCTTCTGGCACGATCCCCTGATATACCAGGGCGGCTCCGACAGTTTCCTGGCCCCCCGTGGCCCCATCGTCATGGGATCCGAGGAGTGGGGCATCGACTTCGAGTCTGAGGTGGCCATCATCACCGACGACGTGCCCATGGGGGCGAGCCCGGAGGCCGCAGCCACCCACGTCAAGCTGCTGATGCTGGTCAACGACGTCAGCCTGCGCAACCTCATCCCGGGTGAGCTTGCCAAGGGCTTTGGCTTCTTCCAGTCCAAACCCTCCAGCGCCTTCTCGCCGGTGGCCATCACCCCGGACGAGCTGGGCAGCGACTGGCAGGAGGGCAAGGTGCACTTGCCGCTCATGACCCACCTCAACGGTGGCCTGTTCGGGGCCCCCAACGCGGGGGTGGACATGACCTTCAACTTCCATGAACTTGTCGCCCACGCCGCCAAGACCCGGCCGCTCGGGGCGGGCTGCATCATAGGCTCAGGCACCGTCTCCAACTATGACCGCAGCGCCGGATCTTCCTGCCTCGCCGAGCTGCGCATGCTGGAAATAATCGAGTCAGGTCAGGCCACTACACCCTTCCTGCGCTTTGGTGATACAGTGTCCATCGCGATGCTGGATCGCAATGGAATGAGTCTGTTTGGCACCATTTTGCAGCGCGTCACGCAAGGAGGCGCCAGCCAGACGAGCTAAGGAAGCCGTGGCCGACGGGGGAGTCGGCGGGGGAGACGGCAGGTGGTGGCCACCTGCCGATTTTCGTTCGCCACTCGCCGTCCGCCAGCGTAAGAGGGACAGAGTTATGCTGCAGTTGTTTGGATATTGGCGTTCATCGGCGAGTTTCAGGGTGCGCCTGGTGCTGCAACTCAAGGGACTGAGTTATGAGCAGCACCCGGTGCATCTGGGCAAGGGCGAGCAGAAGGAGAAGGCTTACCGCCGGATCAATCCGCAGGGGCTGGTGCCCTTTCTCATCGACAGCGAGGTGCAGGTCGGCCAGTCGGTCGCCATCATGGAATACCTCGACGAAACCTATCCCGCCCATCCGCTGATGCCCTCGGCCGCCCAGGAGCGAGCAAGGGTGCGCCAGATCGTCAACATGATCGCCTGCGACGTTCACCCTTTGGACAATCTGCGGGTGCTCAACTATCTGGAGCAGGAGCTGGGACAGAGCAAGACGGCGCGTGATGCCTGGTATCGCCACTGGATTGACGAGACCTTCAAGGCCCTGGAGCCGCTGCTGATGACCACTGCCGGTGTCTATTGCGTCGGCAACGAGGTGACCCTGGCCGACTGCATGCTGGTGCCTCAGGTCTATAACGCCCGCCGTTACAACATGACGCTGGATGACTATCCCACCATTGCCCGCATCGTCGCCAACTGCGAGCAGTTGCAGGCTTTTATCAAGGCCGCCCCCGCCAATCAGTCGGATGCTGTTTGAGTTTGCCGTTTTAGGTTGGGCTGAGCGCTGCGAAGCCCAACAAATAGCTGGAAATGAGTGGCTACGGTTGGCAGTCATAACATTATTCAGGTAGCTTCGATCAGCAAAGCCTAATCGGACGTTCGTGAAACAAACCTTGTCTTTTAATATCCAGAGAACGCGAATGTTGGGCTTCGCAAGCTCAGCCCAACCTACAAACTATTCTAAGAACTCTTCTGGAGTTAATCTAGCAATATATTCAAAAGTATATTCACCAACTGGAAGCAGATCATTCTTGTTGTCAGATTTAACGTGAATATTAAAATCGTAGATTGTTCCTGTGCCAGCACTAATAGCGCAAGGAGGTAGTCCGATAGGTGAGGAAGTTAGTTGTACGCTGACATTTGGCGAGCTATCCATTACAGGATCAAAATGACCGCTTCCGGTGAAATTTCTCACTGGCCGCTTTAGTCGGATAACAATACTTCCAGAGCTATAATCACCAGAGCATTTCGTACTTTCCTGTGACACAACTTCTACAGCATGTTCTCTTTCTGCCCTTAAGTTGTCTATAGCTCTGATTTCCTCAACGGCATTAGTATTTACATCTTGCCCTTTACGCTGTGATGAAAACTCTAAAAATCTGTCTGTTTGATAGATTACTATACGTTGACCAGTATATTCTGTTGCTTCTCTAAGTAATTCAATCCTAGGGCCAGTAGTTTTCCCTGATAACTTTTCCCACCAATCTTCTTTTCGTTCAGACGTGACAAATAAGATTGGCTTTGATTTCTCCTTCGAGTAATTAAGGATTTGCTTCCAGAGAAAATAATCGCCATAGGGTCTATCACCATCCTTATCATCATCTAGATAACCAGGAGGGATTTTTTTGTTTTTTCTTTCTTCAGCCTCGGCAGAAATGGAAGAAAGTTGATCATCAGGAAATGGATTGCCAATAGCGCCCGCAAAAAGTGATGCGACTTTTTCTAAAACGGCATCTTCTTTAAGAAAGTTCGGATGATTGGTTTTTGCCTCATCTACAGTTTTCTGAGCTTTATTAATGCTAGGTGTAATTTCTTCAAGCATTTGCTCTGCAACATTGGCAGGAATTATTCTATTCCCTTTAAGTTGATTAACTGTAGCCTCAATAGAATTGCGTAATTTTTCTATTTCGTCTTTAGCTTCTTTAAAGGTTTTATTGGATGAAACAATAACTTTATTTCTGTTTCGGAAGAATTCTTCAGCAGCTTGTCTAGATAGCCAAAGTTCTCCTTCAAAATTCTCTATGCTTTCCAGTAGACTGCTTCTTGTACTGTCATGGTAACGATATAAGTCCAATAATACGTTGGCATCAACAGTTAGTACTCCATCCTTCCATATTTTATCAGTCTCTTCAGTATCAGGCTTGAAGTACCAAGAAAAAGTGTTTTTCATTATCCCCCCCAGTAAAAAATAATGTTTCTTATATCTTAAATAAAGAGCGTTGATCTTATCTATCTAGATAGATGGGTTAAAGATAACGTGTTATTACCATTGATGTGACAGTGCTTCTCCGAAGTTTTTTAACGTCTGATAATGATTACTCTAATCAAGCCTGCATGCCATTATGATTAATTAGCTCTGAGATTATTTTACGGAGTCAGGGGGCACCGGTCCATCAATTTCATGAGATAAGGCTCAGAAAAACGGTGTTTTTTGCGCTTGCACACATCTTGATTCCATTTATAGCGATGATCTACGAAAAGATTACCAAAAAAAGCCCCTTGGGAGGGGCTCTGCTGTTATTAGCATCTCGTAGGTCGGACCGGTAAGTTCAGCCCAAGATTAATACCCTTGCTGGTGCACATCCATCACGGCGCGACCGGACGGGTCGGCCATCTCCTTGAACTTGGCATCCCACTCAAGAGCCGTGGGGGTGGAGCAGGCGACCGACTTGCCATAAGGCACTGTGCGGGCGGCCGCTTCCAGCGGGAAGTGCTCGTCGAAGATGGCGCGATAGTAGTAGGCCTCCTTGGTGAGCGGGGTGTTGATGGGGAAGCGGAACGCCGCCGCCTCGAACATCTGATCCGTCACCTCGACCTCGACCATGGCTTTCAGGCTGTCGATCCAGGAGTAACCCACGCCGTCGGAGAACTGCTCCTTCTGACGCCAGGCCACCTCGTGGGGCAGCAGCTCCTCGAAGGCTTCGCGCAGGATGTGCTTCTCGATCTTGCCGTTGCCGCACATCTTGTCGGCGGGCTGCAGGCGCATCGCCACATCCATGAACTCCTTGTCGAGGAAGGGCACGCGGCCTTCCACGCCCCAGGCGGCCATCGACTTGTTGGCGCGCAGGCAGTCATAGAGGTGCAGGGAGGCGAGCTTGCGCACGTTCTCTTCGTGGAATTCCCGGGCGTTCGGCGCCTTGTGGAAATAGAGGTAACCACCGAACAGCTCGTCCGAGCCCTCACCCGAGAGCACCATCTTGATACCCATCGCCTTGATGTAGCGGGCCATCAGATACATCGGCGTGGAGGCGCGGATGGTGGTGACGTCATAGGTCTCGAGGTGATAGATGACATCCGTCAGCGCATCCAGCCCTTCCTGCACCGTGAAGTGGATCTGGTGATGGATGGTGTTCAGATGGTCGGCCACCTTGCGGGCGGCGGCGAGATCCGGCGAGCCTTCCAGCCCGACCGCGAAGGAGTGCAGCTGCGGCCACCAGGCTTCGCTCTTGCCATCGTCTTCCACCCGGCGGGCGGCGTAGAGCTTGGTGATGGCGGAGATGACGGAGGAATCGAGACCGCCGGAGAGCAGCACGCCATAGGGCACGTCACACATCAGCTGACGCTTGACCGCCGCTTCCAGCGCGGCTTTGAGCTCGGCCTTGTCGCTGACGTTCTGTTCGACCGCGTCGTATTCCATCCAGTCGCGCTGGTACCACTGCTTGAGCTCGCCATCCTTGCTCCAGAGGTAATGTCCGGGCGGGAAGGTTTCGACGCTCTTGCACACCGGCACCAGGGCCTTCATCTCGGAGGCGACATAGAAGTTGCCGTGCTCGTCGCGGCCGGTATAAAGCGGGATTATCCCCATGTGATCGCGGCCGATGAGATAGGCATCCTGCTCCGCGTCATAGAGGATGAAGGCGAAGATGCCGTTGAGATCGTCCAAGAAGGCCGGGCCCTTCTCCTTGTAGAGTGCCAGCAGCACCTCGCAGTCGGAGTGGGTCTGGAACTGGAAGTCGACCTTGAGGCTCTTCTCGAGTTCTTTGTGGTTGTAGATCTCGCCGTTGACGGCCAATACGTGGGTGCGCTCGGGGTTGTAGAGCGGCTGTGCGCCATTGCCCGGATCGACGATGGCCAGGCGCTCGTGCACCAGTATGGCCTTGTCGGAGCTGTAGACGCCGGACCAGTCGGGGCCGCGGTGACGCAGTCGCTTGGACATCTCCAGGGCCGATTTGCGCAGGGCTGCTGCATCGGATTTGATGTCCAGAATGCCGAAAATAGAACACATTGGCGGTAATCCTCTTGATTTTTATGTGAGCCCCCCACGTTTGGGCTCGAAATTCCATTTACATTCCTCGCCAATCACAATGCCTAGCGTAAAACCCTTTTGCAAGCGGGAAAACCGCACAAAATCATGCCGCAAGCGTCAAGCTGGCGGCATGGACAAGCGGCAGGAAAAGGGCGGGTGCTTGACGTGCGCGTCAGGCCGCGGCGGGTTCGAAGATCACATAGAGTTTGCGGCAAGGGATGAGGGTCTCCCATTCGCCGACGAAGCCCGCCGGGATGACGAACTGATCCCCCGCCTTGAGGTGCAGCTGGCCGCCCTGGCCGTCGTGGATCCGCGCCTCACCCTCCAGCAGCTGGCAATATTCGTGCTCTGTGTAGTGGACGGCCCAGCGGCCCGGCTCGCAGGCCCAGAAGCCCACGTGAAACTGCTGACTCGGATCCGAGTAGTGATTCCACAGGGTCTGGCTCGGATTGCCCTCCCTGATGCGATCGCTCGGAGGGGTCAGCGGGGTGGGGGAGACGGGGTGCTGGTCCAGCAGGATCCAGTCATTCAGGTTCTTCATGGGGCTTCCTTGCGATGGCGGAGAGGGCAACGGGATCGTCCCGATCCCGTTTTCGTTTACTTTTCTTAACAATGTTGCAGTTAAGTTAAACGATCTGCCTCCCCTTGCCAAGGGGGCGCCCTGCCGGGGCATGAGGATGCCCCGAGTGCGGGCTCAGACGATATCGATGTCGACCACGGAGTCGAAGATGTGGTTCGGGCGGAACGGCATGCGGTCGATGTCGGCCACCTTGCTCACGCCGGACAGCACCAGCACGGTTTCGAGGCCGGCCTGGAAGCCCGCCAGTATGTCGGTGCGCAGGTTGTCGCCGATGATGATGGTGTCATCGGAGTGCGCCTCCATCCGGTTGAGCGCCGCCCGGATGATCCAGGCACTCGGCTTGCCCACGTAGAAGGGCTTCTTGCCGGTCATCCGCTCGATGGGGGCACACAAGGCGCCGCAGGCGGGGTACATCATGGGGCCGTGGGTATCGGGGTTGGTGGCGATGAAGCGCGCCCCCTGATCCACGAACTTGGCGCCCAGCTGCATCATGGTCCAGTTGTAGTTGCGGGTCTCGCCCACCACCACGAAGTCGGGATCGATGTCGGTGATGGTGAAGCCGGCCTTGTAGAGCTCGTGGGTCAGGGCTCCTTCGCCGATCACATAGGCCTTCTTGCCATCCTGGCGCTTGAGGAAGTCGGCGGTGCCCATGGCGGAGGTATAGAAGCACTCTTCGGGTACCTCGATGCCGGCGGAGCGGAAGCGGTTCTGCAGATCTTTCTGGGTCTGGGCCGGGTAGTTGGTGAGAAACAGCAGCTTGCTGCCCTGCTCCAGCAGGCGATGGACGAAACGGTCGGCGCCGGGCACCAGATCGTTGTTGTGCAGTATGACGCCGTCGATATCACAGATGACGTTTTTCTTCATAAGAACTCCTTGTAGGGCGCAAGAGCGGACGCGAGGCGGGCGCCGACTTTGAATGTCTTCAATCGGTTATGATTTTTTGTGTCGCCATTATAAGGCGCTTTGATGACAAGTCTCCCCCGCCGCGCCAGATAGGTGCACAATGGGGGCAGAGGGAGGGCGCCTCAAGGGGGCGCCCGTACTGGGTCTGACGATGGAGCCGTCATCATGGATAACTTTATTGCCGGCTTGCCCAAGCTGGAACTGCATCTGCATATCGAAGGCACGCTCGAGCCTGAGCTGATGTTTGCCATGGCCAGCCGCAACGGGGTGGCCCTGCCCTGGCCCGATGTCGAGAGCCTGCGGGCCGCCTATGAGTTCGACTGCCTGCAATCCTTCCTCGACCTCTACTACCGCGGCGCCAGCGTGCTCATCACCGAGCAGGATTTCTTCGATCTCACCTGGGCCTACCTAGAGCGCTGCGCCGCCGAGCAGGTGGTGCACGTGGAGATCTTCTTCGATCCCCAGGCTCACAGTGCCCGCGGCATCCCCTTGGCCACAGTGCTCGGCGGCATAGAGCGGGCGCTGCAGGCAGGGGAGCTGGCCTTTGGCATCAGCTGGCGGCTGATCATGAGCTTCCTGCGCCACTTGAGCGAGGAAGAGGCCTTCGTCACCCTGCGCGAGGCCGAGCCCTTCCTGGAGCGGATCCACGGCATCGGGCTCGATTCGGGGGAGCTGGGCAACCCACCCACCAAGTTTGCCGGGGTCTTCGCCCAAGCCAGGGCGCTGGGGTTGCCGGTGGTGGCCCATGCCGGGGAGGAGGGGCCGGTGTCTTACATCTGGCAGGCCATCAACGAGCTGCAGGTGAGGCGCATCGATCACGGGGTGCGCTGTGTCGACGACCCCGAACTGCTGCGCTACCTGTCGGACACCCGCTTGCCGCTCACCGTCTGCCCGCTCTCCAACACCCGGCTCAAGGTGTTCGCGCAGATGGCCGATCACAACGTGCTCCAGCTGCTGGAACAGGGGCTGTGCGTCACTATCAATTCCGATGATCCCGCCTACTTCGGCGGCTACATGGCCGCCAACTTCCAGGCGCTGGTGGCGGAGCTCGGCGCCAGCCGGGAGCAGCTCTGCCGGCTGTCCCTCAACGGGGTGGAGGCGAGCTGGCTCGATCTGGCGGACAAGGCGCGGTTGACCCGGGAGATCCTATGCTACGCCGCCTGTCATGGGGTCACCCTCAACTAGGGGCCGCGGTGAACGGCTGCCGCCGCGACAAAGCACAACGCGCCCTCAGGGGCGCGTTGGTTTTTATGGCTTGTTGGCTCGCCGACTCTACTCAGGCGGATTGCGGCTCGCGGCTCTCTTGATAGAGGGGGTAGTCGGTCAGCCCCTGCTCGGCGCCGCCAAACAGGGTGGCCGGATCGTGCGGGGCCCAGGGGTAGCCGTGGCGCAGCCGGTTCGGCAGATCCGGGTTGGCCACGAAGGGGCGACCGAAGCCAATCATGTCGGCCCAACCCGCCTGTAACGCGGCCCGTGCCCGGGCGCCGTCATACTTGCCCGCATAGATGAGGGTGTTGGGGAAGGCAGCCCGCAGCCCCTGCTTGAAGTCCTCCGGCATCAGCGGGGCGTCGTCCCAGTCCGCCTCGGCGATGTGCAGATAGGTCACGTCGAGCTCTCCCAGCAGCCTGGCAGCGGCCAGATAGGTCTCCTGTGGATTCGCATCTACGGTGCCGTTGAGGGTGGTGAGCGGGGCGAGCCGCACGCCGACCCTATCCGCCCCGATCTCGCCGCTGACCGCTTGTGTCACTTCTCTCAGGAAGCGCAGCCGGTTTGCCAGCGAGCCGCCGTAGCCGTCGGTGCGGGCATTGGACTCGGAGTCGAGGAACTGGTTGATGAGGTAGCCGTTGGCGGCGTGCAGTTCTATGCCATCGAAGCCGGCCAACATGGCGTTGCGGGCGGCCTGGCGGAACTGGCCGACCACGGCGTCGATGTCTTGCTGGCTCATGGCGCGCGGGGTGGCGGTCTCGACGAAGCCGGGGGCGTCGCTGCCGTTGTCGACGAACACCCTGACGCCGGCGGCCGGGATGGCCGAGGCCGAGATGGGCTGGGCGCCGCCGATGTTGTCCGGATGGGTGACCCTACCCACGTGCCAGAGCTGGGCGAAGATGGTGCCACCCTTGGCGTGCACGGCCTCGGTGACCAGTCTCCAGCCCGCGATCTGCTCGGCGCTATGGATGCCAGGTGTCCAGGCGTAGCCCTTGCCAAGGGGATCGATCTGGGTGCCTTCGCTGACGATGAGGCCGGCTTCGGCGCGCTGGGCGTAATAGGTGGCCATCATGGCGTTGGCCACATCGCCGGGCTGGCTGGCGCGGGAGCGGGTCATGGGCGGCATGACGATTCGGTTGTTAAGGTGCAGCTGGCCGAGGCGCAGGGGGCAGAACAGGGCATCGTGTGGCATGTTGAGTTCCTCATGGTGGGATTGAGGCGACTCTACCCCCCGGTGTCATTGTGAAAAAGAGGGGTAATTGCAGAAGAGAATTGTCGCTCACGCAGCAATTTGCCTAGCACCATGAGAAAGAGGGCCAACAGGCCCTCTCTTCATATTCAGGCATGGCAGAACTATCAGCCGTTCAGCGGGGTCACCCGCACCCGCTCGATGCGCCGCTCGCTCACCGCCAGCACCTCGAAGCAGAGCTGGCCGAGGCGCAGTTGCTGGCCCACGTCGGGCAGGACGCCGAAGTGGGAGAGCAGCATGCCCGCCAGGGTTACATACTCGTCGCTGTCGCTCACCAGGCCATCGCACTCCAGCACCTGCTCCACATGGTGGATGTTGGTGCTGCCGTTGATGAGCCAGCCCTCGCCGTCGGGCACTATGTCCGGGGTCTCGTCCTCGTCCGGCAGTTCGCCGACGATGGCCTCCAGCAGATCGTGGGTGGTGACCAGCCCCTGGATGACGCCGAACTCGTCCGCCACCAGGATGAGGCTGCCCTTGGCCTGGCGCAGCTCCGCCAGCAGCCGGATCACGTTGATGGTCTGCGGCACTATGATGGGGTCGTTCTGCTTGGCGAGCTGGGCGAGGGACTGGCCCTCGTTCAGGGCAAACAGCAGATCCCGGGCCTTGACCACGCCGATGATCTCGTCCAGCTCCCCGTCGCAGACCGGGAACAGGCTGTGGGGTGCCCGTTGCAGCAGGGCGCGGATCTCGTCGATGGAGTCGTTGAGGTCGATCCACTCCATCTCGGCGCGAGGGGTCATGATGGTACGAATGGACCGCTCCGCCAGGGAGAGCACCCCGGTCACCATGTAACGCTCTTCGTCCCCGAAGCTGATGGGGCGGGGGGCACCCTGATCCTCTTCCTCATCCTGCTGCTGGAGCTGGCTGGCCCGGCTGCCGCCCATCAGCTTGAAGATGGCGGCCGTGGTGCGCTCGCGCAGGGGCTGCCTGGACTCATGGCGCTGGGTACTGCGCTGGGCGAGCTGGTTGAAGAACTCGATCAGCACCGAGAAGCCGATGGCGGCGTAGAGATAGCCCTTGGGGATGTGGAAGCCGAAGCCTTCGGCCACCAGGCTGAAGCCGATCATCAGCAGGAAGCTCAGGCAGAGCACCACCACGGTCGGGTGGGCGTTGACGAAGCGGGTCAGCGGCTTGGAGGCGAGCACCATCACCACCATGGCGATGGTCACGGCGGCCATCATGACGCCGAGGTGATCCACCATGCCGACCGCGGTGATGATGGAGTCCAGCGAGAAGACCGCATCCAGCACCAGGATCTGGGCGATCACCACCCCAAAGCCGGCATAGACGCCGGCCGGGCCTTGTTCCTCCGGCTTGGCCTCCAGCCGCTCGTGCAGCTCTGTGGTGGCCTTGAACAGCAGGAACAGGCCACCGCCCATCAGGATCAGATCCCGGCCGGAGAAGGCGAACTCACCGAGTTGCAGCAGGGGCTGGGTGAGCGTGACCAGCCAGGACATGATGCTGAGCAGCCCGAGGCGCATCAGCAGGGCCAGCGACAGGCCGATGAGCCTCGCCTTGTCCCGCTGGGCGGGGGGCAGCTTCTTCACCAGGATGGCGATGAACACCAGGTTGTCGATCCCGAGCACTATCTCCAGGATGATCAGGGTGAACAGACCGACCCAGATGGCAGGGTCCAGTAAAAATTCCATGACATGACCTCAATTGAACAGACGCAGATGGCGGCAAGGGTGCCGAACTAGAAAGCGATAGCGACGGCGCGATTCAGAGGCGTTGGTTGAGCAGATAGAGATAGGTTTTGACGGGGGGAATAAATGAGCAACTTCGAGGGTTGTCCATGATGGGCAACTGTACCTTTTAGCGAAAATGAGTCCCGATGATAACGGGAATGGCGGCGTTGGCAAGGGGGATGATGCGATTGCCGGTCGATGGGCGAAGGCCGGCAAGGGCCTTCGCCACGGGGCAGATCAGAGCCAGCGCTTCTCGCGAGTGAAGCAGACCGAGAGCCAGGCATCGCCCAGGGTGTCACCGAGGCGGGACCAGAGCTCCTGGCGCAGGGCGTCCTGGCGCTCGACGGGCCACTCCTGATCCGGGGCGACCAGGATGTTGAGTTCGAGATCGAAGCGGCGCCCGCTCTTGGCCAGATGGCTGTAGCACTCGATGCCATGGCGCTGACGCAGGGCCTCGATCTCGTGCTCGACCCGCTGGGGCACATCCCCCTTGGGCGCCACTTTCAGCACCTCCCGCAGGTTGCGGCTCAGCACCTTGATGGGGATCATTGTGGCGCACAGGGCGAGCAGGGTGACCAGCACGGGGTCTATGTAGCGGTTGTAGTGGCCGTAACCGATGGCCTCGAGGCCGATGGCGACCACGAAGCCGATGAGCAGGGTGGCGCTGAGCAGGGTGTCGACCAGCCACTCCTTGGAGTCGACCCGCACCAGTTCGGAGTCGAGCCGCTCGGCGACGCCGGCCTCGATCCGGTAGATGATGGCGCAGAAGAAGGTGCAGACGGCGGCGTAGATGAGGGCGTGGCCGAGATCGATCTCCCGTCCGCCCTCCAGCAAGGAGGTGATGCCGCTATAGAAGGCGCCGAGGCAGAGCAGCAGGATGACGGTGCCGTTGATGACGTTGGTGATGGGTTCGAAGTGGGCGTAGCCGTACTGGAAGCGATCGTCGGAGGGGCGGGTCACCAGGTAGGCGGTGATTAACCCTAAACCCGTCATGCCCATGCTAAACAGGGTGAAGATGCCATCGAGCATGATGGCGTTGGAACCGACGAACAGGCCGTAGCCGATCCCGAAGATGGCGAAGCTGATGCAGCCGAACAGTGACAGGGTCAGAGCCTGTTTCTCGGTGCTGACAAACGTACTGATAACATGGCTGTGGTGAGCCATAAAAGTCCTCCTTTCAAATGGTGAAGATTGCAGAGCGCAAGCGGTTTTCTAGCTGATATACTGCCCGCTCAGTGAGCGGATCGGCCAAGGCAGCCCGATAGAGGCGGGCCTGGCGGTCGTTGTCGCCGGAGTTCCGGCATCAAGCAAAGGATGGGAACAAGGATTCATGATCCCGAGACTCGATTACCAGGACAGTTTGTCACCCACAACCCTGCAGTTTCTTGAGTTGCTAGGACGCAGCGCATTTCGTGGTGATATCGAAAAGTCTTATGCAAGCCGGTTGGCGATGGCGACGGATAACAGCGTCTATCAGGTCGTACCTCAGGCGGTTCTCTATCCGCGCAGCGCGGATGACATTGCGGTCATGCTCAGGTTGGCTCAGGAGAGCGCCTATGCCGCCTTGAGTTTTTTCCCTCGCGGCGGCGGCACCGGCACCAATGGCCAGTCCCTGGGCGGCGGCATTATCGTCGATCTCTCGCGCCATATGAACCAGATCCTGGAAATTAATCTGGAGGAGGGCTGGGTACGGGCCCAGGCCGGGGTGATCAAGGATCAGCTCAACGCCTATTTGAAACCCCACGGCTACTTCTTCTCGCCGGATCTCTCCACCTCCAACCGAGCCACTTTAGGGGGCATGGTCAATACCGATGCCTCGGGGCAGGGCTCCCTGGTGTACGGCAAGACCTCGGATCACGTGCTGGGCTTGAAAGCCGTGCTGGAGAACGGCGATCTCATGACCACGGAGCCTGTCACCGGCTCGCGTCTTGCCGACAAGCTGGCCCTCGAGAATCGGGAAGGGGAGATCTACCGCACCCTGTACCGCATCGGTAAGGAGCGCCGCGCCGACATAGAGGCGATCTTCCCCAAGCTCAACCGCTTCCTGACCGGTTACGATCTCAAGCATCTCTATCAGCCCGACAGCGACACCCTGGATGTGAGTCGGGTGTTGTGCGGCTCTGAAGGCTCGCTCGGCTTCATCACCGAGGCCAGACTCAATATCACGGCCATTCCGCGCTATCGCACCCTGGTCAACGTCAAGTACGACAGCTTCCCGTCCGCCCTGCGCAACGCCCCCTTTATGGTGCAGGCCCACGCCCTGTCGGTGGAGACGGTGGACTCCCGGGTGCTGGGGCTGGCCCGCGCCGACATCATCTGGCACTCGGTCAAGGCGTTCATTGAGGACGTGCCCGGCAAGGATCTGCAGGGGCTCAACATCGTCGAGTTTGCCGACACCGATGAAACCGAGCACCAGACCAAGGTGGCCGAGCTGTGCCGGCGCATCGATGGGCTGTTGGCGCGCGGCGAGGCCGGCATCATCGGCTATCAGGTGTGCAGCCACCTGCCGAGCATCGAGACCATCTACGGCATGCGCAAGAAATCGGTGGGGCTGCTCGGCAACGCCGAGGGGCGCAAGAAGCCGGTGGCCTTCACCGAAGATACCGCAGTGCCGCCGGAATCCCTCGCCGACTTCATCATGGAGTTTCGCGCCCTGCTCGACGGCCATGGCCTCGACTACGGCATGTTCGGCCACGTCGATGCCGGCGTGCTGCACGTGCGGCCGGCGCTGGACTTGTGCGATCCCGAGCAGGAGGTGCTGCTGCGCCGCATCTCGGATCAGGTGGTCGCGCTCACCGCCAAATATGGTGGCCTGATGTGGGGCGAGCACGGCAAGGGCTTTCGCTCCGAGTACAGCCCCGCCTTCTTCGGCGAGCTGTGGGAGGAGTTGCAGCGGGTGAAAGGGGCCTTCGACCCCGACAACCGCATCAACCCCGGCAAAATTTGTATACCTTATGGCAGCGGTGCCGAGCTGGTGTCGGTGGATGGGCCCAAGCGCGGCAAGTTCGACCGCCAGATCCCGATTGCGGTGCGGACAAGCTACACCCGCGCCATGGACTGCAACGGCAACGGCCTCTGCTTCACCTTCGAGACCGACTCCCCCATGTGCCCCTCGGTCAAGATCAGCAAGGACAGACGCCACTCGCCGAAAGGCCGGGCGGGCCTGATGCGCGAATGGCTGCGCCAGCTGGCGGAGCAGGGCTTCGATCCCCTCGCGGAAGAGGTGGCGCTGCAAAGCGGCGGACTGCGCATCAAGGCCATCGTCGACAAGTTCCGCAATACGGTGGCCCGCGCCCGTGGCCAGTATGACTTCTCCCACGAGGTGATGGAGGCGATGGAGGGGTGTCTCGCGTGCAAGGCGTGCACCAGCCAGTGCCCCATCAAGGTGGATGTGCCCAATTTCCGCGCCCGCTTCATGCAGCTCTATCACAGCCGCTATCTGCGCGGTCCCAAGGATTACTTCGTCGGCACCGTCGAGAGTTATGCGCCGCTGCTGGCCAAGGCGCCGAAACTGGTCAACTTCTTCCTGGAGAAGGAGTGGGCCCAGAAGGCGACCGAGAAGAGCATCGGCATGGTGGATGTGCCGCTGCTCTCGGTGCCGACCCTGGCCGACGCCCTGCGCGATCACCGCGCCCGCTACTTCGATCTGCCGGGCCTCGAGGCCATGACGGCAGAGCAGCGTGCCAAAGTGGTGCTCATAGTGCAGGATCCCTTCACCAGCTATTACGATGCCCCCGTGGTGCGCGACCTGGTGAGACTCGCCAGCAAGCTGGGCTATCAACCCTATCTGCTGCCGTTCAAGCCCAACGGCAAGCCGCAACACGTGAAGGGATTCCTGCGTGCCTTCGCCCGCACCGCGGCCAACAGTGCCCAGTTCCTCAACAAGATCGCGGCCCTTGGCATCCCCATGGTGGGGGTGGATCCCTCCCTGGTGCTCTGCTACCGGGATGAGTATGTGAAGGCGCTGGGCGCCGCCCGTGGCGACTTCCAGGTGCTGTTGCCCCAGGAGTGGCTGCTCTCTCTTCCGACAGACACCTTGCCCGCCCCTGAAGCCAAAGTTGTGGATGGCGAGCAGGCCGAACCCTGGTATTTGTTTGCCCACTGCACCGAGAAGACCGCCAAGCCCTCGACCCACGGCGACTGGAGCACGCTGTTCGGCCGCTTCGGCGCCAAATTGCAGCCGGTCTCGGTCGGTTGCTGCGGCATGGCAGGCACCTATGGTCACGACGCCAAGCAGGTGGACAACTCCAAGGGGATCTACTCCTTAAGCTGGGCCGAGCCGTTGGCCCGCTTGCCGAAAACCCGCTGCCTCGCCACCGGCTATTCCTGCCGCAGCCAGGTCAAACGCATGGAAGGGGAGAAACTCAAGCACCCGCTGCAGGCCTTGCTGGAACTGCTCTGATGCTGAGCCTGCCCAAACGGTTCCGGGTGCCGCCCGCCTTTCGGCACCCGCACTTCCTGCTGCTGCCGACCAGCCCGGAGCAGGCGGTGGTGGAGTTCGTCGCCATGTTGCGGGAGCGGCAGCAGCTGCAACAGCTGTTTCGGCCAGACGATGTCTGGCCCTCCGCCCACTTCAGCCTGGGCCAGCACGAGGCCGACCTGGAGTGGCAGCGCTCCGAGTTTCTGGCCAAGCGCTCCTTCGCCTATGGCCTCTGGAGTCCGGAGCGGGAGCCCCAGTTCTGGGGAGGCGTCTATCTCTACCCCTCGGTGTTGCCGGAGGTGGAGGTGGAGCTGTTCTTCTGGAAGGTGGCCGAGGCACCGCTCAGCGATGGCGAGCTGGAGCGCGAGTTGCGCGCCTGGCTTGGCAAGACGTGGCGCTGGTCAGCCCCGCGTCTGCCGGGGCGGGAGCTGCCCTGGGCCGAGTGGCCAGGGGTGACCTACCCCTGGTGAGTCGGTTATCATTTTTGCCGGATGCCCTGCACTGCGGGGCATCTCTTCTTGTGCGTTCTCTCTGACGCAGCATGTTTCAACCCATTGATCATACAAGGAGTCATCTCGTCATGAACCAAGATATCGCCCCCATCTGGCGCAAGCCCATGAGCCTCGACGGGCTCAATGCCAGCTCCCGCAATACCCTGATGGCCCATCTCGACATCCGCTACACGGCCTTTGGTCCCGACTGGCTGGAGGCCACCATGCCGGTGGATCACCGCACCCATCAGCCGCTCGGCATGCTGCACGGCGGCGCCTCCGTGGTGCTGGCGGAAACCCTCGGATCCTTGGCGGCCAATATGGCGGTCGGGCCGGATAGCTACTGTGTGGGGCTGGAGGTCAACGCCAACCATCTGCGGGCCAAGCGGGAAGGGGTGGTGACAGGGCGCTGTTCGCCCCTGCATCTGGGGGCCACGACCCAGGTCTGGCAGATTGAAATTCGGGATGAAAGGGCGCGTTTATTGTGCACCAGTCGACTGACCATGGCGGTGCTCAAACACAAGCGGGGCAAGGACTCCAGCGAGGAGTGATCTGCAATAACGCATCAGTAGTGAAAAATAAGCAAGCCATAGTCGCAAGATCCCTCTATAATTGCCAACGTCTTGAGAGGCTTATCACATTTTTCAAGACAGCAGAACAAAGTGGCGCTATAATCGCCGCCTTTTTGCTATTCCGCGGTGCTTAGCCGCCTGCCTTACTCTGGAAGAATCTATGTCTGATACCCATACCGAACAAATGCCCCTTTTTAGTGAGCTTGGACTGGCCGCGCCTGTATTGAAAGCGCTGCAAGACGTGGGCTATGAGCGCCCGTCACCGATCCAGGCCGCAGCAATCCCCCACCTGATGGCGGGACACGATCTGCTGGGGCAGGCGCAAACCGGTACAGGGAAGACCGCTGCTTTTGCCTTGCCTCTGCTCTCCCGTCTGGAAGCTGGTAACCGCAATACCCAGGTTTTGGTGCTGGCACCGACTCGTGAACTGGCGCTGCAGGTTGCCGAGGCGTGCCAACGTTACGCCAAGCACATGCCTGACTTCCATGTTCTGCCTATCTACGGTGGTTCCTCTTACGAAACCCAGACCCGCGCGCTGCGTCGTGGTGCTCAGGTTGTCGTCGGTACCCCGGGCCGTGTGATGGATCTGATCCGTCGCAAGAACCTGGACCTCTCCGGCCTGAAAGCCCTGGTTCTGGACGAAGCCGATGAAATGCTGCGTATGGGCTTCATCGACGACGTGGACTGGATCATGGAACAGTGCCCGGCCACCCGTCAGGTTGCCCTGTTCTCTGCCACCATGCCGGACCAGATCCGTCGTGTTGCCCAGAAGCACCTGAAGCAGCCCAAAGAGATCAAGATCATCACCAAGACGTCCACTGCACCGACCATCCGCCAGCGCTACTGGCAGGTAACCGGTCTGCACAAGCTGGACGCCATGACCCGTCTGCTGGAAGTGGAACCGTACGAGGCTGTGCTGGTCTTCGTGCGCACCAAGAACGCGGCCGAAGAGCTGGCCGGCAAGCTGGCCGCCCGTGGTCACGCCTGTGAAGCCCTGCACGGTGACATTCCGCAGAAGCTGCGTGAGCGTACCGTCGACAAGCTGCGTCAAGGCCAGCTGGACATCCTGATCGCCACCGACGTCGTCGCCCGTGGTCTGGACGTCGAGCGCATCACTCACGTGGTGAACTACGACATTCCGTACGATACCGAATCCTACGTTCACCGTATCGGCCGTACCGGCCGTGCCGGTCGTAAGGGTGAGGCCATCCTGTTCGTGGCTCCCCGCGAGCGCCGCATGCTGCGCGCCATCGAGCACGCTACTC
Organism: Aeromonas sp. sif2433; assembly: GCF_019218705.1. Classification (NCBI taxonomy): domain Bacteria; kingdom Pseudomonadati; phylum Pseudomonadota; class Gammaproteobacteria; order Aeromonadales; family Aeromonadaceae; genus Aeromonas; species Aeromonas sp. sif2433. The sequence continues at coordinate 245,013 of NZ_JAHUXD010000005.1, read as the reverse complement.
GTCAGGCCATCGAGCCGATGAAGATGCCGAGCACCGAGGACATCAACCAGCACCGCATGACCAAGTTCAAGGAGCGCATCCGGGAAACCATGATGGGCGAAGAGCTTGAGATCTACGTGAACCTGGTGAACGAGCTGATCGAAGAAGATTCTGCCGATCCGCTGGAGCTGGCTGCCGCCCTGGCCAAGCTGGTGCAGGGTGACCAACCGCTGCTGCTGGATGACTCCATCACTGAACCGGCAAGCGATCGTGCTGGCCGTGAGTTCGAGCGCCGTGACTTCGGTGATCGTGCTCCCCGTGATTTCGCCGACCGTGGTGATCGTCCTGCCCGTCGCATGCCGTCCCTGGAGCCGCGTCCGCTCAAAGACAATCCTGACGTAGAGATGGAGCGTTACCGCGTAGACGTGGGTGCTAACCACGGTGTCAAGCCGGGCCAGATCGTTGGCGCCATCGCCAACGAAGCGAACATCGAGAGCCGTTTCATCGGTAACATCGATATCGCCGATGACTTCTCCACCGTCGATCTGCCCAAGGGCATGACCGCTGATGTGCTGGAAGTGATCAAGAAGGCCCGTGTCTGTCAGCGTCCGCTGCAGATCAGCCACTACACCGAAGTGCCGGCCGGTAGCAACACTGCTCCCCGTCCGTCCAGCGATCGTCCCGCCTTCAACAAGGACCGCCCTTTCAACAAGGATCGTCGTCCCAGCGGTGACCGTCCGTTCAACAAGAGCGGGGAGCGCCGTGAAGGTGGCTTCAACAAGGATCGCAAGTTCGGTGGCCCCAAGCGCCGCGACAGCTAAGTCCAGATCGCACTGATAAAAGGCCGCTCATCGAGCGGCCTTTTTTATGGACATTGGCCAGGGTGGTGGGAAGGCTGAGCCGCTCTTATCTTCTCTACGCCAACGGGGGCTCTCTTCATCTCGTATCCCGTGAGCGGCGATGGCAGAAGAGGAGCAGGGGCGTTTTGCTGGGTTTGAGGGGATTGTGCCCTGATCGCCCATGAGCCACTCAGCTATGGCCAGAGGGAGGCGGCGAGGGGCCTGCTCGCTCCCTATTTATAGCTGGAATGGTCCTCTGAGGGGCTGTGCTAGGTTGGCAGTAGGGCAGTAGGGCAGTAGGGCAGTAGGGCAGTAGGGCAGTAGGGATCAAGGTAGCAGCAGTAGGGAGCAAGGGGGTTGTTGGCTAATCCAGGCACCTCTCTGGGTGAGCAGGAGGGAGTCCGCTCGGCCATCTCATTAGGCCGAGGTGCCTCCCTGTAGAGACAAAAAAGGCGACCCTGTGGTCGCCTTTTCGTATGCAGCTATCTTATTGCTGACTCAGAGCACCATGGCGGCAATCCAGCCGAAGATGATGAGCGGGATGTTGTAGTGGATGAAGGTGGGCACCACGCTGTCCCAGATGTGATCGTGCTGACCATCGGCGTTGAGGCCCGAGGTCGGGCCCAGGGTCGAGTCGGAGGCGGGAGAGCCCGCATCCCCCAGCGCACCGGCGGCCCCCACCAGGGCGATGGTGGCCATGGGGGAGAAGCCGAGGTGGATGCACAGCGGCACATAGATGGTGGCGATGATGGGCACGGTGGAGAAGGAGGAACCTATCCCCATGGTGATCAGCAGGCCAACCAGCAGCATCAGGAAGGCGGCGAGCCCTTTCTGATCCCCGATCACCGCAGAGACGGATTGCACCAGGCTCTCCACCCCATGGGTCTCTTTCATCACGGCGGCAAAGCCGGCGGCGGAGATCATGATGAAACCGATGAGGGACATCATGCGCACGCCCTGGGTGAAGGCATCCTGGCTCTCGCGGAACTTGATGACGCCGCCACAGGTGAAGATGACGAAGCCGGCCAGGGCACCGAGTACGATGCTGTTGGTCATCAGCTGCAGCCCCAGGGCGACGGCGATGGCCAGCAGGGCGACCCAGATGTGGTTGAGGTTGAGCTCGACCGTCTCCGGCTCGGCGGCCAGGATCTTCTCCAGATCATACTGGCGTGGCTTGCGGTAGGTGATGAAGACCGCGATCAGCAGGCCGATAAACATGCCCAGCACCGGAATGGCCATCGCCAGCGGCAGCTGGCCATGCTCGACCGGCACGCCGTTATCGATCAGGTTCTTGGCCAGGATGTTGTTGAGGAAGATGCCACCAAAGCCCACCGGCAACAGCATGTAGGTCGCGGTCAGGCCGAAGGTGATGACGCAGGCCACCTGGCGGCGATCGATCTGCATCTGGGCCATGACGTGCAACAGCGGCGGGATCAGGATGGGAATGAAGGCGATGTGTACCGGGATCAGGTTCTGGGAGGAGATGGAGACCCCCAGCACGGAGGAGAGCAGCAGGGTCTTGACCCAGAGGATGCGAGAGGTACTGGCATCCTTGCCCAGCTGACTGATCACCTTGCGGGCCAGCAAGTCGGTGATCCCGGAGCGGGAGATGGCAACCGCGAAGGCCCCCAGCATGGCATAGGAGAGGGCGATCTCGGCGCCGCCACCCAGGCCACCACTGAAGGTGCTGAGCGTCGTCTCCAGTGAGAGTCCGCCGACCAGGCCGCCCACGATGGCGCCGATGGCGAGAGAGACCACCACATTGATCCGCAGCAGGCTGAGCACCAGCATCAGCGCAACCGCGATAACAACAGGATTCATTTGATTTCCTTATAGATTGTGTTGCTGTCTGTCGTGTGAAAGTCAGCTAGTTTGCGAAAAACGTGACAAATGTCGAGAAAAAAATCGGCAAAATAGCCTCTTCACGGCATTCCTGCCGAGCTAATCCGGAATGGCCGGGATGGAATGCTAAAAACGGTGCTGGATGGCCCTGTTTATGCCGTTCTGGTCGAACCAGATGGCATGAGACGGTGCCCAGCGGCCTCATGGAAAGAGGCTGCCATGGCAGCCTCTTTCTCATGCTCCGGCGCGACTACTGGGGGCTGTCGTCGGCGGGAACTTCATCCGGGTTGACCGGTGGCCAGCCGCCCAGACTCTTCCAGCGGTTGACGATATGACAGAACAGCTCGGTGGTGCGCTCGGTGTCATACAGGGCGGAGTGCGCCTCTTTGTTGTCAAACGGGATGCGGGCGCTCTGACACGCCTTGGCCAGCACCGTCTGGCCCAGGGCCAGGCCGGAGAGGGCGGCGGTATCGAAGGTGGCGAAGGGGTGGAACGGATTGCGCTTGAGGCCGGCCCGCTCGGCGGCGGCCATCACGAAGCCGTGATCGAAGGTGGCGTTGTGGGCCACTATGATGGCGCGGCCGCAGTCGTGCTCCTTCATTCCCTTGCGAATGCCCTTGAAGATCTCGGTCAGCGCTTCTCTCTCGCTGACGGCACCGCGCAGCGGATTGAAGGGATCGATGCCGGTAAACTCCAGCGCCGCCTTCTCCAGGTTGGCGCCTTCGAATGGCTCGACATGAAAATGAAAGACCTGATCGGGCAGGAGCCAGCCCTGCTCATCCATCTTGAGGGTATAGGCGGCGATCTCCAGCAGGGCGTCGGTGCTGGCATTGAACCCGGCGGTTTCAACATCGATGACGACGGGGTAGAAGCCACGAAAGCGGCCCTTGAGGGTGTGAACGGCGTCGGTCATGGTATCTCGGTCGGCGTGAAAGAAGGCGGCATTATGGCAAAAAAGCGCGCCCTTGTCCCCCCGGACGACCGGTCAGCGGCGGCCTGGCCCGCGATTTTTGGCCGATGCACTGCCGCTTGCCAGTCTGAGGCCACTCGCTCGGCTTTTCTCCTCAGGCCACATTGGTTTGTTGCTAAAGCTTGCCCAGCCCCTGCCGATACCTAATCCGAGATCGTATGGAGGGCAAGCCGTTGAATGCTTGGGTGTTAGGGTTGGTCAGCATATCAGTGAGTATGCAGTTGCAGGCGGGGGTCACCGAATTTGGTGCCGGCCTGGATCAATCCGTCTGGCGTTTGACCTCGGACACCCAGGTGGAGTGTCGCCTCGAGCACCCCATTCCCCGCTGGGGCACGGGGGCCTTCGTCAGCCGTGCCGGTCGCAAGATCAACCTGGATTTCGAGCTGAAGGGGCAACGGCCCCAGGCGCGAACCCAGCGAGTGAGCCTCGGCATCATGCCCCCCATCTGGCGACCTGGCGTGGCTGGCCGCGAGATCAGCCAGCTGCAGTTCTACCAGCAGTTTGACGGCCTGGTGGCCGGCCAGACCGCCTGGACCATGCTGGATGAGCTGGAGGGGGGGCGCATGCCCACCTTCCAGTATCGCGACTGGTATCGCCAGGACAGGCCGGTGCGGGTGTCGCTCTCCTCGGTCAACTTCAGAGTTAAATACCAGGCCTTCATGGACTGCCTGAGCGGCCTGCTGCCTTACAACTTCAACGACATCGCGTTCAGCGTGCTCTCCTATGACAAGAACAGCGACGAGTTGTCGCCCGCCTCCAAGCGGCGGCTGGCGATGATCGGCGAGTATCTGAAGGCGGACAAGAGCATAGACGTGGTGGTGATCGACGCCTACAGCGACAGCTATGGCGGGCGCTGGCCCAATCAGAAGCTCTCCGAGAAGCGGGCCGACGCCATCAAGCAGGTGTTTATGGATCTTGGCGTCGAGGAGGGCAAGATCTCGGTGGAGGGGCACGGTGAGAAGCAACACGTGGCATCCAACGAAACCGAAGGTGGCCGTGCCAAGAACCGGCGCGTGGTGATCAACATGGGGCGCAACGGCACCATCTGAGTGACGGCGCCGCCTCTTATCCTCTCTGCCTATCCCAGGCTGTCTCATGTCGCCGCTTGTCGCCGCTTGTGCCTCGTTGCCTTCGAAGGCATGTTCTTCCCGTACGACGGCCATAAAAAAAGCCAGTCAGCTGAGCTGACTGGCTTTTTATTGGAAAACGCCGGCTTATTTGGCCAGGGAGTCCGGCAGGTTCTCGCGGATCTTGCCGAGCATCTCTTTCAGGACGCGCGGGTTGGCAACCACAATGTTGCCGGAGTTTTCGTAGTTGTGACCACCGACGAAGTCGGTGACGATGGCACCGGCTTCCTTGGCCAGCAGCTCACCGGCGGCAGTTTCCCAAGGCTTGAGGCCGATTTCCCAGTAGCCGTCGATGCGGCCGGCGGCCACATAGGCCAGATCCAGCGCGGGGGAGCCGGCGCGACGGATATCGGCACACTCGATGAACATGCTCTGGAACATCTTCAGATAGGGTTCGATGTGGTGCTTCTGCTTGAACGGGAAACCGGTCGCCAGTACGGTGCCAGCCATCTCTTTGGCCTTGCCGACACGGATGCGGTAGCCGTTCAGCTGGGCGCCGTTACCACGAGTCGAGGTAAACAGCTCGTCACGGATAGGATCGTAAACGACGGCTTGTTCGGTCTTGCCCTTGACGCGCAGGGCGATGGAGACGGCAAAGTGCGGAATGCCTTTGACCAGGTTGGTCGTGCCATCCAGTGGGTCAATGATCCATTGGTAGTCCGGATTGGTACCGGCAATCTCACCAGACTCTTCAGCGATGATGCTGTGTTCCGGGTAAGATTTTTTGATGGTGTGAATGATGGCCGCTTCGGCTTCACGGTCAACGTTGGTCACGAAGTCATGGCTGCCTTTCTGGATAGCCTCGATATTCTCAGGCTGGGAGAAGGCTTTTACTACAACTTGACCGGCGTTGCGCGCAGCGCGCACGGCGATATTCAGCATCGGATGCATAGGTTCACCACTGGATGTTAAAGAACGGGGGACAAAAGGACGCGGTATCTTATCAGGATATTCAGGAATGGCAACCGTTATACATGGGTTCCTGCGCGTTGACGATTGCCAGATCTGACGGCTCCAATAAAGGCTCTTTTTGGTCTAGTCTTATCGCGGCAGCTGAATAACAGGCTGTGGTGAGCATAGGGATATGAACCATGAATCTGTCATTAATCAGTCAAAAACCATCGGCTGCGACGGCACAGGGAGTGCTGATCGCGTTGCAAGCCGTCAGTGGTGAGGGTCATTGCGTCGACGAGGTGCGCGTCGTTCAACCGGCACAATGGCGGCCGGAGCCGGGGGAGGCCGCCATCCTGTTGCAGGAAGAGGATGATGTTGCCTGGCCCGAGTTTGCCTGGCCGCCCGGCAATGCACCTCTGGGTCTGCCCGTCCTGCCGCTGCGAGTGAGCCGTCAGGCCGACAACCTGCCCACCCAGGGGCCGGATGTGCGGGATCCGCGTTTCTATTTCGTCTCCAACGGCATTGTGCTGGATGAGGCCGAGCTGGCGGATCCCGCCTGCAGCCGTGTGCTGCAGAGCAAGCTGGAGTCCTATTTCCCCCTGCTGGCCCGTCTCACCCTGCTGCGCCAGCGCCAATCCGCGGGGCTGCTCAGCTAGTTATCTCCACTGATGGACTGTTCAAGCGGCGCAATATTTGTCATAACTGACCGGTATTGCGCCGCTGCTCTGTGTCACTCTCAGGGTCGACGGACACGGCGAACAGGATGGCGATCAACGGAGAATGAGATGAAGGTGTATGAGCTCAAGCGCGCCCCCAACGCCCGCCGGGTCAGGATGTTTCTGGCGGAGAAGGGGGTCGAGATGACCTATCAGCAAGTGGACCTGGGGGCAGGGGAGAACCTGAGCCCGGCGTTTCTGGCCAAGAACCCGGCCGGACGCATCCCGGTGCTGGAACTCGATGACGGCACCCATATCAGCGAGACCCTGGCCATCTGCCGCTACTTCGAGGAGCTCTATCCCGACCCTAACCTGTTCGGTACCACGCCACTGGAGCGCGCGACCATAGAGATGTGGAGCCGTTTCATCGAGTTCAACCTCTGGCTGCCCACCGGCATGGCGTTTCGCCACATCACCGGGTTCTACAAGGATCGCGAGACTACCTTTCCTGAATGGGGGGAGGAGTGCAAGCTGAACGCGCTGGCCTGGTTTGGCAAGCTGGACGAGCGGCTGGCCGAGGTCCCCTATGTGGCGGGAGAGCGCTTCACCATCGCCGATATCCTGACCCTCTGTACCATAGATTTTGGCAAGGTGGTCGGACTGCGTATCGCCCCCAACCAATTGCATTTGCAGGACTGGCATGAGCGGGTCAGCGCCCGTCCAAGTGCCCAGGCTTGAATCACAAGGAGCCCACGATGATCGATCTCTATACCGCAGCAACCCCCAATGGCTTCAAGGTCAGCATTGCCCTCGAAGAGCTGGGCCTTCCCTACCGAGTGATCCCGCTCGACCTGTCGGCGCTGGATCAGAAGCAGCCCGACTTTCTGGCGATCAACCCCAATGGCCGCATCCCGGCCATCGTCGATCGGGACAACGGTGACTTCGCCGTGTTTGAGTCCGGCGCCATCCTGCTCTATCTGGCGGAGAAGGCGGGCAAGCTGTTGCCGCAGGACCCCAAGCGCCGCTCCCAGGCCATCCAGTGGCTGATGTTCCAGATGGGCGGGGTCGGCCCCATGATGGGGCAGGCCAACGTCTTCTACCGTTACTTCCCGGAGAAGATCCCGGCGGCCATCGAACGCTATCAGAAGGAGGGGCGCCGCCTGTTTGAGGTGCTGGACGTCCATCTGGCCCATCACGAGTACCTGGCCGACGAGTACAGCATCGCCGACATCGCCACCTGGCCTTGGGTGCGGATCCATGACTGGAGCGGGATTTCCATCGACGGCCTGCCTCATCTGCAGGCCTGGATGGAGCGGATGGCCGCCAAGCCCGCGTGTCAGAAGGGGGTCAACATTCCGCCCCGCAAGGAAGAGACGCCTGAAGAGGCGGCCAAGCGGGTGCAGCAGATGATGACCCGCTGAGGTCAAGATGGCCCCGTCATGGGGCCATCTCTTTTATCTGTTCTTTCTATTCCGCCCGTCATCCGATTTTGCCTGAACAACTCCCGTCCCCGATGCCCCGGACCCATGATCCACGGCCTCTCTGCCCATGGCCGCGTGCGGCTCTCGTAGTCATCAGGCCCGCCATGAACAGGCCAGGTCGCCGAGCAGATAACGCCTTGATTTGGCGAGCCGGAAAGGGGCATAGAGATAGTTATATTAGAAAAACTAGGGAAAGCTGATTATAAAGATTCGTTCGTTTTTTGTGAGCTGAATCACTAAGATTCACGCAAGCCAAGGGAGCGTCCTGCTCCCGGCCGGTGCGGGTTCTCCGCCTTGTTTTTTTACCCTTGATTGACCCTTGTTTGGATCCCCTCCGCAGCTATCTGCCAGGGGTGCGGCAGCTTTTTGATGATTTGCGGGACTGAGATATGTATCGGCACAGTTTTTACCCCCTGTTTCTTCTGACCATTCTGATGGTCGCGGTGGGTCAGATGACCCAGACCCTGTATGTGCCCTCCATTCCCATGATGGCGGGGGACTTCGATGTGGCCTCCGGCCAGCTGCAGGCGGTGATGGCTTGTTACCTCATCCCGTACGGGCTCTCCCAGTTTGTCTATGGCCCGCTGTCGGATCGCATCGGCCGTCGTCCGGTGTTGCTCATCGGCATGATGGTGTTTCTGGTGGGTACCCTGACCATCCAGCTGATCCCGAGCTTCATGGCGCTGCTGATCGGCAGCTTCATTCAGGGGCTGGGCACAGGTGCCGGTGGTGCCATGAGCCGCACCGTAATGCGCGATCGCTACAGCGGCGCCGAGCTGAACCGGGCCAACAGCCTGGTGAGCATGGGGGTGATCTTCTCCCCGCTGCTGGCGCCCGTGCTGGGTGGCTGGTTGACCGAGCTGTTCAACTGGCGCGCCGGTTACTGGTTCCTGTTCGGCTTCGGCGCCCTGACCACCCTGGCCCTGCTGGCCTGGTTTGGCGAGACCCTGCCGGTGACCGCACGTCAGCAGCCACTGCGGGTCGGTGCCGCCTATCGCCACGTGCTCGGCAACCCGCGCTTCCAGGGCAACCTGCTCTGTCTGATGGCGACCTTCGCCGGCCTGGCGGTGTTTGAGGCGGCGGCGGGCGTGCTGCTCGGCGACGTACTGAAACTGAGCGCGCGTACCGTGAGCGTGCTGTTCGTGCTGCCGCTGCCCGGCTACCTGTTCGGCGCCTGGCTCTCCGCCAAGCTGAGCTTCCGCCTGAGCCAGGGCAAGCTGATGCGCCTTGGCATCGCCTTCCTGGCGCTGGGCTCGCTCATCATCCTGGTGCCTGGCCTGTTCGGGCTGGTGAGCGCGGCCTCCCTGGTGGGCGGCGCGGCTGTCTACTTCATCGGCAGCGGCATCCTCTACCCGACCGCCACCTCCTGCGCCATCGAGCCCTTCCCGGGGCAGGCGGGGACCGCCGGCGCCATCCTGGGGGGGATGCAGAACCTGGGGGCGGGTATAGTCACCCTGCTGGCCGCCTGCTTCCCGATGGAGGGGCAGGTAACCCTGGGCGCCATCATGACGCTGATGGTGTTGCTGGTGGTGCTGAGCTTCACCTGGCTGCGCCACCATGGCTCGCCCCACGAGCAGATGGCCGTCTGAGTGCATCGAAGATAGGTGAAGAGCCCGCCCTCGTCGGCGGGCTTTTTATTGCGCTGGGTTGGCAGCAGGAAGGAGAGGGCCGCCGTCCGCCTGTTTGCGGTGGGGGCTCCTCCTTCTGTCGTTCAGGCGTCAGGAGAGCGGGAGCCAGCGTCCGGCGGCGGCGTGACTGGCCAGGCTGGCCTCGATGAAGCGCATCCCCGCCACCCCGTCCTCCACCGTGGTGAGGGCCAGGCTCTCGGGGGGCGGCGCCAGCCCGGCCGCCAGGGCGTGGATCTGCAAGGCCGCGTCCGTGTAGAGCTGGGCGAAGGCCTCCAGATAGCCCTCGGGATGACCGGCGGGCACCCGGCTGGCGTGGCGCGCCGCCGCGCTCTCCACCCGGCCCCGGGTCAGCCGCTGGCTGGCCCCGCCAATGGGGGTCAGCCAGAGCGCATTGGGCTCCTCCTGCCGAAAGATCAGGCTGGCCTTGTCGCCATAGAGGCGGATCTGCAGCCGGTTCTCCTCGCCGCTGGCGACCTGGCTCGCGTTAAGCGACCCGCGCATCCCGTTGGGGTAGCGCAGCCAGACCTGCAGATGATCGTCCACCAGCCGCCCCGGCACGAAGCTGTGCAACTCGGCGGCGAGCTCGCTCGGCAGCTGCCTGGTGATGAAGGCCGCCAGCTGGTAGGCGTGGGTGCCTATGTCGCCGAGGCAACCCGCCCGCCCGGCGCGGGCCGGATCGGCCCGCCAGTCCGCCTGTTTGTTCTGACCGGGGGGGATGGGGTTGGCGAGCCAGTCCTGCAGGTACTCGACCTGCACGTAGCGCAGCTCGCCGAGCTCACTGGCGGCGACCAGCTCGCGGGCGTGGCGCACCATGGGGTAGCCGGAGTAGGTGTGGGTGAGGGCAAACAGCCGCCGCTGCTGGCGGGCGAGCCGGGCGAGCTCCTCCCCCTCGGCCAGGGTCAGCGCCAGCGGCTTGTCGCAGATCACGTGGATACCGGCTTTGAGAAAGGCGCGCGCCACCGGGGCGTGCAGGTGGTTGGGGGTGGTGATGGCCACCACCTCGATGCCGTCGGGCCGGGCCGCCTCCGCCTGAGCCATCTTGGCGTAATCCTCGTAGGCGCGGGCCGGATCCAGCCCGAGGGCGAGGGCGCTCGCCCGGGCGTTGGCGGGATCGGCGGAGAGGGCCGCGGCGAGCAGCTCATAGTGATCGTCCATACGGGCCGCCAGCCGATGCACGGCGCCGATGAAGGCCCCCTGGCCACCGCCCACCATGCCCAGACGCAGTCGTCTCGTCATTTTTTCTCTCCCATCTTGCCGCCCGAATTACCGCTCAAGCTATCGCCGAGGCCGAGCAGGCTTCTGACTGCCTCCCGCGTCAGACCGCTGCCGGCGAAGTCATCGAAGGGGCGCTCGGCGACCCGGATCAGGTGGCGGCGGATGAAGTCGGCCCCCTCGGCGGCGCCATCCTCCGGGTGCTTGAGGGCGCACTCCCACTCCAGCACGGCCCAGCCGGGGTAGTCGTACTGGGCGAGCTTGCTGAAGATGGCGCCAAAGTCGATCTGGCCATCCCCCAGGGAGCGAAAGCGCCCCGCCCGCGCCAGCCAGGGGGCGTAGCCCCCGTAGACCCCTTGCCGCCCCGACGGCCTGAATTCGGCATCCTTCACGTGAAAGGCGCGCACCCGCTCGTGATAGAGGTCGAGGAAGGCGAGGTAATCGAGCTGCTGCAACAGCATATGACTGGGGTCGTAGAGTACGTTGACGCGAGGATGTTCGCCGGTTGCCTCGAGGAAGCGCTCCAGCGTGGTGCCATCGAACAGGTCCTCCCCCGGATGCAGCTCGTAGCAGACGTCCACCCCGGCCTCGTCAAAGGCCTGCAGCAGGGGGAGCCAGCGCCGGGCCAGCTCGGCGAAGGCCTCCTCGATGAGCCCGGCGGGCCGCTGGGGCCAGGGATAGAGATAGGGCCAGGCGAGGGCGCCGGAGAAGGTGACGTGGGCGCTGAGCCCGAGCCGGCGGGAGGCGAGGGCGGCCGCCTTGAGCTGGTCGGCGGCCCATTGGGTGCGGGCGGCGGGCTTGCCGCGCACTGCCGCCGGGGCGAAGCCATCGAACAGGCTGTCATAGGCGGGGTGGACGGCCAGCAGCTGGCCCTGCAGATGGGTGGAGAGCTCGGTGATGACCAGCCCCCGCTCGGCCAGCAGGCCGCTTATCTCGTCGCAATAATCCTGGCTGCCAGCCGCCAGGCCCAGATCGAACAGGCGCGGGTCCGTCGGCAGCTGCAGGCCGCGAAAGCCGAGGCCGGCGGCCCAGTCCGCCAGGCCGGTGAGCGTATCGAATGGCGGCTGCTCCCCCATGAACTGGGCGAGGAAGATGGCCGGTCCCTTGATGGTCTTCATGGGCACTCCTGAATAAGAAGAGGGATGAGTCTCAGGACGACAGGCTGGCGACCGGAGCCTCCGGTCGCCAGCCATCCCTTAGAACGGGGAGTCGGGGAAGTAGAACTCCTTGGCCGTTTGCGGGGTGATCAGCACCGAGGGGATGATGGTGTTGGCCGGCAGGCGCTCGCCCTTGAGGCGGGCCTCTGCGGTGAGCATGATGGCGTCATACATGAACTTGGGGGAGTAGGAGACGTTGGCCTGGATGCGGGGATCGCTGCCGTCCATCAGGGTCTTGATCGCCCCCTTGGCCCCGGCGCCACCGAACACCAGCTTGATGTCAGTGCGCTTGGCCTGATCGATGGCCTTGAGCACCCCCACCGCCATGTCGTCATCGGCGGCCCAGACGGCGTCGATGTGCTTGAAGCGGGTCAGGAAGTCCTGCATCACCTTGAAGGCATCATCCCGGTTCCAGTTGCCATATTTGGCGTCGAGGATCTTGATGCCGCCATGCTGCTTCATCACCCCGCTGAAGGCCTCGAAGCGCTCGTTGTCCAGGGTGGTCGGAATGCCGCGCAGGGCGACTATGTCTCCCTTGCCATTCAGGGTCTTGGCCATGAACTCGGCCGGCAGCTTGCCGAAGGCGGTGTTATCCCCGGCCACGTAGGCATCCTGGGCGCTGACGTCGGTCAGCCCCCGATCGACCACGGTGACATAGACCCCCTTCTGCTTGAGCTGGGCGACCGGCTTGGTCAGGGAGGCTGACTCAAACGGGAAGATGACTAGCGTGTCTATCTTGTTGACCGTCAGCAGATCCTGCAGCTGGTTGGCCTGTTCGGGGGCATTGGCGGCGGTCTTGACGATCACCTTGAGATCGGGATTGGCCTTCTCCAGATCCTCCTTGGCCTTGTTGGCCCACCAGACGATGCCGGCGGTGAAGCTGTGGGTCGCGGTCGGGATGGAGACCCCCAGGGTCATCTTCTCGGCCGCCGAGGCGCTGCCGGCAGCGATCATGAGGGCGCAGGCGCCCAGGGTGTGTAGCATCTTGTTCATCTTGATAGCCTCTTGACTGTTGGGCTTGTGCCCGTTCCTTGTCGCTGGCGAGGGGAGACCCCGCCGCTCGTTTCACTGCCGTTTCTTCGCCTTCGTCTTCCTGTCCACAACAGTCTCAACGCCTGTGTTGCATGAAGGCGACCATGATGATCACGATGCCCTGCACGGCGGCATTGAGGTAAACACTGATGATGCTGGTCAGATTGAGGATATTGCTGATGACCGACAGCAGTATGGCACCCACCAGGGTGCCGAAGATGCGCCCCTCGCCCCCCTTGAGGGAGGTGCCCCCCACCACCACGGCGGCGATGGCCTCCAGCTCCCACAGCAGCCCGGTGGTGGGGGTGGCGGAGCCGAGACGCGGCACATAGAGCAGGGTGGCGATGCCGACGCAGAGCCCGAGCAGCGCATAGGTGAGCAGCTTGACCAGATCGACCCGGATGGCAGCATAGCGCGCCACCTGTTCGTTGGAGCCGATGGCCTGCACATGGCGGCCGAAGGCGGTGCGGTTGAGCAGCAGCCCCCCCGCCAGCGCCACCAGCAGCAGGACCCAGACCGGGATGGGAACGCCCAGCAGGCTGCCGTAATAGACGGGGCTGTAGCTATCGCTGAGGGCATCGTCCAGGGTCAGGGCGCCGCCATCGGCCAGATAGGTCAGGACGGCCCGAAAGATGCCGAGGGTGCCGAGGGTGACGATGAAGGGCTCAATCTTGCCCCTGGTAATGAGCAGGCCGTGACCGGCGCCAAACAACAGGCCGAGCAGCAGGGCCAGCCCTATGCCGAGGATCACCACCAGCAGGGGGGCATCCGCCAGCGCCCCGGCGCCGAGCCGGTTCATGACGAGGATCATGGCGCCGGCGATCAGGGCGGCCATGGCGCCGACCGAGAGATCGATGCCGCCGGACATGATCACGAAGGTCATGCCCACCGCTATGATGCCGATGAAGGCGGTGCGGGTCAGCACGTTGAGCAGGTTGTCCAGGGTGGCGAAATCGGGGTTGAGCAGGGTCCCGAGCAGGCACAGCAGGATCAGCCCCAGCAGCGGGCCCGTGCCCGATAGCAGGGAGAGTAACCGCTCTTTGCGGCTTTCAGTGGGTACCTGTTGCATAGGCGATCAACTCCTCTTCGGTCAGATGATGGGCGGGCAGCACCGCCTGGAGGCGGCCGGCCCGCAGCACGGCGACTCTGTGGCACAGGCCGATCAGCTCGATCAGCTCGCTCGAGATGACGATGACGGCGCGCCCCTCGGCGGCCAGTCGCTGGATCAGGAAATAGATGTCACGTTTGGCACCGACATCCACCCCCCGGGTGGGCTCGTCGAGGACGATGACCCTGGGGTCCGGGTGCAGAAACTTGGCGAGGGCCAATTTTTGCTGATTGCCCCCCGACATCATGCGGGCCCGGGCCGAGTGGGAGCCGGCCTTGATGCCGAAATCATTGATAGCCTTGCTGAGGGCCGCCCGCTCCGCCCCCTTGTCCAGCCAGGGGTGGGCATAGCGTGCCAGCGTCATCAGGGTGAGGTTCTCGGCCAGCCCGAGTTGCAGGTGCAGCCCCTTGCCCTTGCGATCCTCCGGCAGATAGGTGAGCCCCTGGCGCACGGCGGCGCGCGGGCTGTCGATGCGCACCTCCTTGCCAGCCAGCTGGATCCTGCCCGCCTGGCGCTCGCGCAGGCCCAGGATGGCCTCGAAGGCCTCGGTGCGACCGGCCCCCACCAGCCCGGCGAAGCCATAGATCTCGCCGCTGCGCACCTCGAAATCGAGATCCTCCACCCAGCCGGGGACGCAGAGCCCGCTCACCGCGAGGGCGATCTCCGTGCCCTCCGGCGGCAGCAGCCTGGGCGGGAACATGTCCGACATCTCGCGCCCCACCATGAGGTTGGCCATCTGCTGACGGCTGAACGACGCCGTCTCGCCCCGGCTGACGAAACGGCCGTCGCGCATGACCACCACCTCGTCGGTGATGCGCTGGACCTCGTCCAGCTTGTGGGAGATGTAGATGATGGTGGTGCCCTGTGCCTTGAGCCTGGCGATGAGGGCGAACAGCCGCGCCGTCTCCCCCGGGGTCAGGGTGGCGGTCGGTTCATCCATGATCAGCAGGCGGGCCTGGCGCGACAGCGCCTTGGCGATCTCCACCAGCTGCTTCTCCGCCACTATGAGCTGGCGCACCCTGGAGGCGGGGGCGCGTTGCAGCCCGACCAGCTCCAGGTAGTGCTGCGCCTGGGTCGCCATGGTGTGCTCGTCCAGCAGGCCGCCCCGGGTCAGCTCATGGCCGAGGAACAGGTTCTGGGTCAGGGTGAGGTGCTCGGCCAGGTTGAGTTCCTGGTGGATCAGCACTATGCCCGCCTGCTCCGCCTCCCGGGAGGAGTGCCAGCCGCGCTCCTCGCCATCGATGCGGATCAGCCCGGCGCTGATCGGCTCGTAACCGGCGAGGATCTTCATCAGGGTGGACTTACCGGCGCCATTCTCCCCCAGCAGGCCGTAGACCCGCCCCGGCGCCAGGCTGAAGTCGACCCCGTGCAGCACCCGGATGGGGCCAAAGTCCTTGCAGACGCCGCTAAATTCGACACTGAGGCTCATCAGTTTCTCCTGTTGTGATCAGCCAGAATGGCCTGCTTGTGGGGGCTTGCATCAGGCGCTCCCTCTGCTGACGAGCCGATGGGGGAGCAGGCGGCCGATCAGCGGGGTGTCGGGGGCGTTCAAGCGCTGCAGCAGCAGGCGGGCGGCCTCGGCACCGAGCTCGTCCATGGGTTGCGCCATGGTGGTGAGCGGCGGATTGAGCTGGGCGCTCATGGCGATGTCATCGAAGCCCATGATGGCGATGTCGTCCGGGATGCGCAGCCCCGCCTCTTGCAGGCTGTGCATCAGGCCGATGGCCAGCGCATCGGCGACGGCGAAGACCGCAGTCGGACGGTGCGGGCAACGGAGCAAGTGCTGCGCCGCCTCGGCCCCGGCCAGGAAGCTGAAGCTGGTGACCCGGATGTTCCACTCCTTCGCCAGGGTCAGTCCGGCCTCTGCCAGGGCCTGGCGGACCCCGGCCTCGCGCTGGCGGGCGTAGAGGTAGGCGGGATCCGCGCCTATCAGCGCGATGCGGCTGTGGCCCCGGCTCAGCAGATAGCGGATCGCCTCCGCTGCCGCCCCCTGGTTATCTATGCCCACGTAGGGAACCGGCATGGCAGGGTCAAACTCACAGCAGGCGACCCAGGGCAGCGCGTTGATCTCCTGGCTCAGCCCCTGCTGGATGGAGTCGGGATCCAGACAGATGGCGCCGTCGGCTCTGTGGGTGCGCAGCAGCTCGAAGGCCGAGCACTCCCGGCCCGGATCGGCGCCGGTGTCGCACAGCAGCACGAAGTAGCCGTGCTGGCGGGCCACTCTGTCTATGCCGCGCACTATCTCGATGTAGAAGGGGTTGGTGAGGTCGGGCACCATGATGAGCAGCAGCCAGCTTCTGGCGGTGCGCAGGCTGTTGGCCAGCTGATTGACTCTATAGCCGAGTTCCTCGACGGCGAGGTTGACCTTGGCCTTGGTCTTGCCGGCGACCCCCTCCTGATGGTTCAGCACCCTGGAGACGGTGGCGACCGACACCCCGGCCCGCGCCGCCACGGCGGCCATGGAGACGGGGTTGACGGGGGCGGGGGTGCGGCTCATTCCAGCTTCCTGTGTTTAAAATGTAATCGATTACATTTTTAGGTGAGACCGGGAGAGTTCGCAAGGGTGAAGTAACAAAAAAATAACAAATAGATATCGCATTGATATTATGCGTATTTTTAATAGCGATTTTGCTGTGATAGGGGCTGGGCGCGGGCCGTGGATAAAAAAAGCCCGTCATCATGATGACGGGCTTTTTACTGTAGGTACCCCGGAGATGCCGTTGCCGGTTTGGGCCCTTGAACCGTGAGTTCAAGGCGGAGATCTAAACTGGCCGCAGGCTTCTCGGTCGGGCCGAGCATGCACAATAGTCAGAAGATAGAACTCCTGTTGGGTATGATTATCGGCTCGGGGACTTGAACCGGCTGACGCACATCCCAGGGAATTTTAAAACGGGTCGCGTTTAGGGCTGCAGGCCCTGCTCGCTGGAATCACCATATTGTCCGTGCTCGATCAAGGCAGCTTCGATGGTGCGCTGCAGCATCTTGATCCGCTTGTCCATGGTCTCAGAATATTGGTGGTTCTTGTCTTTTTCAAGGCAGAGCTCATGACAGAAGTTGAGCGCCGCCATGATGGCAAGCTGTTCATTGCTGGAGACCTTGGAGCGTTGACGCAGCTCGATAAGCTTGTCACTCAGCTGGTCGGCGGCCTGGCGCAGGGCATCCTGCTGTCCCAGGGGACAGGATACCTTGTAGGGACGTCCCAAGATGACGATTTCTACGGCCTCTATGCTCATGCCTTCCTCAATACGGCGGGGCTGATTTCCGCCTTTATCCACGTGGACAACTGGGCGGGACTATATAGCGCAGATACAGAAGTTTCAAGGCCTTGCTGGCCCTGGAAGGGGGAGAATGCTAGGATCCTTGCCATAAATTTTGCATATTTGCCTGAACTTTGAGCGGATCTTCGATGAGCAAAACGAACCCCCCGAAATACGCGGTCGTGGCCGACCTGATGGAACAGCACGAGCTGATGGCTACGGCTGTCGAGGCCCATGGCGTGATCTGTGGCCTGGTCTGCGGTGGCGTGGCACTGGATGACAAGAGCTGGTTGCCCCCCTTCAACGATCTGGTCAACGACGGTTTCGGTCTGCCGGCACCGGTGCGCCAGCTGATGACCGATCTCTATCACGAGGTGATCGAGAGCCTGATGGCCCAGAAAGGGGTCGAGCTGCTGTTGCCAAGCGACGAGGAGCCGCTCGATGAGCGTATCGACGCCCTGGTGGACTGGTCCCAGGCCTTCCTTGCCGGTTTCGGCGTGGTGCAGCAGGAGCTGTCCAAGGCCTCGGAAGAGCTGCAGGAGATGATCCAGGACATCGCCAGCATCACCCAGGTCTCTGCCGAGTTCGATCAGGAGGATGACGAGAACGAAGCCTCCTTCCTGGTGCTCTACGAGCATGTGCGCCTCGGGGTCATGATGACCTTCGAAGAGTTCGGCAAGCGCCCCGATACCCCGAACACGCCGCCGACCCTGCACTGATCCCCGTGACTGTGCCCGTCATTGCATGAAAAGAGCGCCGAAGGGCGCTCTTTGTGTATGGGAGCGTTGTATTGGGGAGGACCAAGTCTGGCAGCGGATTGCCCGGCTAAGCGATGGCCCAGAATCGGTTTTTGCCCGTGGCTTCGCATCCCGCCCCCCGGCTTTGTGATAGCATGAGCCCATGTTTTAGCTGCTTCCCCTCATCTCATGTCTCAATCCTCTCTGGTTCACGTCGATGTGGCTATCGTCGGCGGTGGTATGAGTGGCGCCGTGCTGGCGCTCTCCCTCGCGGCCCTGCGCGGGCCGACCGGTGCGCCCCTGCAGATCCTGCTGCTGGAGGCGAGCGCCCCCGAACTCAATGCCCATCCCGGCTTCGATGCCCGTGCCATCGCCCTCTCGGCCGGTACCTGCGAGGCGCTTGAGCGCCACGGTCTCTGGTCCCGCTTCGCCCCTCACTGCGCCCCTATCACCGACATCCACGTCTCGGACAGGGGTCATCCCGGCCAGGCCAGGCTGTCGGCGGCGGAGTACGGACTGCCCGCGCTCGGTCAGGTGATCGAGTTGTCGGCGGCGGGCATCGAGCTGCAGCGGGGGATCGCCGCCTGCCCCCATATCCGGATGTGCTGCCCGGCCCAGCTCTCGGCCATTGAGCCGCTCGAGGATGGGGTAGTCCTGACCCTGGCGAGCGGTGAGCGCTACCAGAGCCGGCTGCTGGTGGCGGCCGATGGGGGCAACTCCTTCGTACGCCAGCACTTCAAGCTGGCGGTGACCCGCCACGACTACGAGCAGAGCGCCATCATCGCCACCGTCAGTACGGCGCAAGATCCGGCCGGTCGGGCGTTCGAGCGCTTCACCGAGGGGGGGCCGCTGGCGCTGCTGCCGATGCAGGACGGGCTCTCCTCCCTGGTGTGGAGCGTCGCCCGAGCCGAGGCGGACGCACTGATGGCGCTGGATGACGCCGCCTTCCTGACCCGCCTGCAGCAGGCCTTTGGCTGGCGGCTCGGGCGCTTCGAGCGCAGCGGCCAGCGCCACCTCTATCCGCTGGTGTTGACCGCCGCCGACTACCCGCTGGCCCAGCGCACCGTGCTGGTGGGCAATGCCGCCCATCTGCTGCACCCCATCGCCGGCCAGGGCTTCAACCTCGGCATGCGCGATCTGGACTTGCTCACCCAGGCGGTGGCCCAGGCGCTGGCGGCCGGGGAAGAGATCGGCAGCTTCGGGGTGCTGAGCCGCTACTGGCGGCGGCGCCAGGAGGATCAGGCCCACACCATCTGGCTGACCTCGTCCCTGGCCCAGCTCTTCTCCAATGGCCACGCACCCCTGGTGGCGGGCCGCAACCTGGCGCTCTCCCTGATGGGACGGCTGCCCTGCCTCAAGGCACCGCTGGCGGCCCAGACGCTGGGGTTCGTCAGCCAGACGGCGACAAGGTGAGGGATGCGTCGAGCGTCCGACCGGCAGGCCAGACCTGCCCCGGTTTATGTTCCCGGTGGCCCGGTGCGGCCGGGTATGAAAGGAAATAGATGATGCAAATGCAGACGGTGGATGTGGTGATCGTGGGTGGTGGCATGGTGGGCCTTGGGCTCGCCGCCGCGCTCAGGGAGAGTGAGCTCAAGGTGGTGGTGGTGGAGGGGCAACTGCCCGATCCCGCGCTCGGGGACGCGCCGGACAACAGGGTCAGCGCCCTGAGCCTCGCCAGTCAGCAGATACTGCAAGGGGTGGGTGTCTGGGCCGGGATCGCGGCGCGGCGCCTGCAGCCGTACGACAGGATGCAGGTGTGGGAGCAAGACAGCTTCGGCCATATCGATTTTGATGCCGCCAGTCTGCGCCAACCGGCACTCGGCCACATCGTCGAGAACAGGGTCATCCAGCTGGCGCTGCTGGATGCCATTGCGGGGGCGAGCAACATCAGCCTGCTCACCCCGGCCCGGGCCGCCAGCCTGCAGAGCAGTGCGGCGGGTTCAGTGCTGCTGCTGGACGACGGCCGCGCCCTCTCGGCCAAACTGGTGGTGGCGGCCGATGGCGCCCACTCCTGGGTGCGCCGCCAGGCCGACATCCCGCTCACCAGCTGGGATTACGGCCACCACGCCCTGGTGGCGACGGTGCGCACCCAGGAGCCCCATGAGGCGGTGGCGCGCCAGATCTTCACCCCGGACGGCCCGCTCGCCTTCCTGCCCCTGTGGCAGCCAGATCTCTGCTCCATCGTCTGGTCGGTGCCCGCCGCCCGCGCCGAGGCGCTGTGCGCCTGCGATGACGAAAAGTTCAACCGCCAGCTCACCACGGCATTCGACGGCCGGCTGGGACTGTGCAAGGTGGAGGGGGCCCGCAGCGCCATCCCGCTCACCGCCCGCTATGCCCGCGATTTTGCCCGCGAACGGCTGGTGCTGGTGGGGGATGCGGCCCACACCATACATCCGCTGGCGGGGCAGGGGGTCAACCTGGGCCTGCTGGATGCGGCGGCCCTGGCCGAGCAACTGCTGCGCAGCCACAGCGCGGGGGTGGACATCGGCCTGCTGGCCAACCTGCGCGGCTACGAGCGCTGGCGCAAGAGCGAGGCCGCCCGCATGCTGGCGGCGATGGAGGGGCTCAAGCGGCTGTTCAGCGGCAATCATCCGCTCAAGAAGCTGATGCGCGGGGTGGGGCTGCGGGCGGTCGATGGGCTGACGCCGCTCAAGCAAGGGGTGATCCGGGCCGCCATGGGGCTGGACGGTGAGTTACCCGCCTTGGCCAAGGGGAAAAATTTGCCGACCCGGCTGAAGTAAGAGGGTGATCCGGGCCGGACGGCGAGCCGCCGGCGCTAGCCAAGGGTGAAAAAATCTAATATTACTCGGGGTTTTTAACAACAAAACTAATCTGACGAGGCTGATTGCCCCTGCGGGGTGTCAGCCTTTAATGTTGGCGCCAGGCGAAACGTTTTTCTGCAAATTGTGACGGAACGGTAAAAATCAACATTAAATCTCGCAAATGTCGGTCATGTACTGTTTTTATCACTGTTTTTACCTTAGTGTCTGGTGTCAGTTTGCCGTGAGCGGATTAGTTTTTTTTGAGCGGCGCCCTAGCGCTCTTGTCATATAATCCGCTCCGTTCAAGGAATCACTCTTGCCCGCAAGGGCGGGAACGAGCACAGACCTTGTGATCCTGTCTCCCTTCCTGATGTTCAAGCGAGATGGGACGGATTGCGAGTGTTGTCGCTAACGCTTAAGGAAACACAGCGATGATCCAGACTACTGTACTGCATCCCAAACACCTGGAAGCTGGCGCCAAGATGGTGGACTTCCACGGTTGGGAAATGCCCATCAACTACGGCTCCCAGCTGGAAGAGCACCACGCGGTGCGCACCGATGCGGGCATGTTCGATGTCTCCCACATGACCATCGTCGACCTGACCGGCGAGCGGGTCAAAGCCTTCCTGCAACACCTGCTGGCCAACGACGTGGCCAAGCTCACCGTCCCCGGCAAGGCCCTCTACAGCGGCATGCTCAATCCGGACGGTGGCGTCATCGATGACCTCATCACCTACTACCTGACCGATACCTTCTACCGCCTGGTGGTGAACTCCGCCACCCGCGACAAGGATCTGGCCTGGATCCGCCACCACGCCATCGACTTCGCCGTGAGCGTGACCGAGCGCCCCGAGCTCGCCATGATCGCGGTGCAGGGCCCCAACGCCAAGGCCAAGGCGGCCAAGGTGTTCAACGCCGAGCAAAACGCGGCCGTCGCCGGCATGAAGCCCTTCTTCGGCGTGCAGGCGGGGGATCTGTTCATCGCCACCACCGGCTACACCGGGGAAGATGGCTACGAGATCGTGGTGCCCGAGCCGCAGGCCTGTGCCCTGTGGCAGGCGCTGCTGGATAACGGCGTGGCCCCCTGCGGCCTGGGTGCCCGTGACACCCTGCGTCTGGAAGCCGGCATGAACCTCTACGGCCAGGACATGGACGAGAGCATCAGCCCGCTCGCCGCCAACATGGCCTGGACCCTGGCTTTTGAACCTGGTGACCGCCAGTTCATCGGCCGCGCCGCGCTGGAGGCCCAGAAGGCCGCCGGTACCCAGCCCAAGCTGGTGGGCCTGGTGATGGAAGAGAAAGGGGTGCTGCGTGCCGGCATGCCGATCACCTTCACCAGCGCCAGCGGTGAGTCTCGCGAAGGTGTGATCACCTCCGGCTCTTTCTCCCCCACCCTGGGCTACAGTATTGCCCTGGCGCGGGTGCCCCGTGACATCGGCGCCGAGGCCCAGGTGGAGATCCGCAAGAAGCTGGTCACCGTCAAAGTCACCAAGCCGGCCTTCGTCCGTAACGGCCAGCCCCTGGTGTAATCATCCATCGCGGCGAAGGGGTGCCCCTTCGCCGAACCATTTTTGTTGAAGCGATCCAAGAGCATAAAGGAAGCACAAATGAGCCATATCCCGAGCGAACTGAAATATGCCACCTCCCACGAGTGGGTCCGTGTTGAAGCCAACGGTGAGGCCGTGGTCGGTATCACCGAACACGCCCAGGACTTGCTGGGAGACATGGTGTTTGTCGATCTGCCGGAAGTGGGCAAGCAAATTGGCGCCGGTGAAGACTGCGCCGTGGCCGAGTCGGTGAAAGCCGCCTCCGACATCTACAGCCCGGTGAGCGGCGAGATTATCGCCATCAACGAAGAGCTGGAAGGCAGCCCCGAGCTGGTCAACTCCGACCCCTACGGCGCTGGCTGGCTGTTCCGCATCAAGCTGGATGACGCCGCTGAGCTGGCCAACCTGCTGGATGCCGAAGGCTACCAGAACGTGGTAGACGAAGAGTAAGACTGTCGGGCCCTGCAATGATTTGCAGGGCTTTTTTGTATGACAGCCCACCGGCGTCCGTCGCTAGGTGGACGGGGTGAAGTCGCCCGCGCCAATCCGCTTGCCGCCCGCACTTGGGGGTGAGCCGGCGCCAGCATCGCGACCCCCCGCCGATGCTCCCGCAGCATCCGGTGCCGCCCGCGCCAGAAGAGTGCCCGCGGTGCCCAGAACATGAGTGGAGTCGGCCCGTGCCGGCTATCAGGAACATCTATCAGGAATAGGGAAATGACCCAGTCACTGTTTGAACTCGAGCAAAAAACCGATTTCATCCGCCGTCACATCGGCCCGGGTGAGGAAGAACTGCGCGCCCTGCTGGCCGAAGTGGGCGCCGAGAGCCTGGACGATCTGATCGAACAGACGGTCCCCGCCGCCATCCGCCGCCTGGGCCCGCTCGGCATCGGTGCCCCCATGACCGAGGTCGAGGCGCTGGCCAAGCTCAAGGGCTACGCCGCCCAGAACCAGATCGCCAAGAGCTACATCGGCATGGGTTATCACGACACCCACGTGCCCCACGTCATATTGCGCAACGTGCTGGAAAACCCGGGCTGGTACACCGCCTATACCCCTTATCAGCCGGAGCTGGCCCAGGGCCGTCTCGAGGCGCTGCTCAACTTCCAGCAGCTCACCCTGGATCTGACCGGCATGGATCTGGCCAGCGCCTCCCTGCTGGATGAGGCCACCGCCGCCGCCGAAGCCATGGCGCTCGCCAAGCGCATGGCCAAGTCCAAATCCAACCTCTTCTTCGTGGCCGACGACGTGCACCCCCAGGTGATCGACGTGGTCAAGGAGCGCGCGGTGCACTTCGGCTTCGACGTGAGCGTCGGTCCGGCTGCCCAGGCGGTGAGCGAGGCGGTGTTCGGTGCCATGTTCCAGTTCCCGGGTACCACCGGGAATGTGACCGATCTGCGGGCGCTGATTGCCGCGGTCCAGGCCCAGAAGGGGCTGGCCTGCGTCGGCGCCGACATGCTCTCCCTGCTGCTGCTCAAATCCCCGGGTGAGCTGGGCGCCGACGTGGTGTTCGGCTCCGCCCAGCGCTTCGGCGTGCCCATGGGCTACGGTGGCCCGCACGCCGCCTTCTTCGCCACCCGCGACGCCTACAAGCGCTCCATGCCGGGCCGCATCATCGGTGTCTCCAAGGATGCCCGTGGCAAATCTGCACTGCGCATGGCGATGCAGACCCGTGAACAGCATATCCGCCGCGAGAAGGCGAACTCCAACATCTGTACCGCTCAGGTGCTGCTGGCCAACATGGCGAGCTTCTACGCCGTCTACCACGGCCCGGTGGGGCTGAAAACTATCGCCTCCCGCGTGCACCGCCTGACCAGCATCCTGGCGCTGGGGCTCAAGGCCAAGGGGCTGAGCCTCAAGCACGACAGCTGGTTCGATACCATCACTGTGCTGACCGCCGACAAGGCAGCCCTGATCGCCAAGGCCGAGGCCCTGCACATCAACCTGCGGGCCGATCTGGATGGCGCCGTCGGGGTATCCCTGTCCGAGACCAGCACCCGCGGCGACGTAGCCGAGCTGTTTGACCTCTTCCTGGGCCAAGGGCACGGGCTGGATGTCGAGGCACTGGATGCCAAGGCTCAGGCTCATCAGGCCATCCCGCAGGATCTGCTGCGCAGCGATGCGGTGCTGACCCACGAGGTGTTCAACAAGTACCACTCCGAGACCGAGATGTTGCGCTACATCCACCGTCTCGAGGCCAAAGATCTGGCCCTCAACTACGCCATGATTTCGCTCGGCTCCTGCACCATGAAGCTCAACGCCACCGCCGAGATGATCCCGGTGACCTGGCCCGAGTTTGGCAAGCTGCACCCCTTCGCCCCGCTGGCCCAGACCAAGGGCTACCAGCTGCTGCTGGCAGATCTCGAAGACTGGCTGGTGAAGGTGACAGGTTACGACGCCGTCTGCATGCAGCCGAACTCCGGCGCCCAGGGCGAGTACGCGGGCCTCTTGGCCATCAAGAAGTATCACGAGTCCCGCGGCGAGGGGCATCGCGATGTCTGTCTCATCCCGGCATCGGCCCACGGTACCAACCCGGCCTCCGCCCAGATGGCGGGCCTCAAGGTCATAGTCACCGCCTGCGACAAGTTCGGTAACGTGGATCTCGACGATCTGCGCACCAAGGCCGCCGAGGTGGGGGATCAGCTCTCCTGCCTGATGGTGACCTACCCCTCCACCCACGGGGTGTACGAGGAGACCATCAAGGAGGTGTGCGACATCGTTCACCAATATGGCGGTCAGGTGTACCTGGACGGCGCCAATATGAACGCGCAAGTAGGTTTGACGGCGCCAGGCTTTATCGGCGCGGACGTGTCGCACCTGAATCTGCACAAGACCTTCGCCATTCCCCATGGCGGTGGCGGCCCGGGCATGGGCCCCATCGGCGTGAAGCAGCACCTGGCGCCGTTCGTGGCCGGTCATGCGGTGGTCAAGACCGACAAGGAGAGCCGCAACAACGGCGCCGTCTCGGCAGCCCCGTTCGGTTCGGCCAGCATTTTGCCCATCAGCTGGATGTACATCGCCATGCTGGGGGACGAGGGGCTGAAGAAATCCACCCAGGTCGCCATCCTCAACGCCAACTACCTGGCCAAGAAGCTGGGGGAATCCTTCCCCGTGCTCTACACCGGTCGCAACAACCGCGTGGCCCACGAGTGCATCCTGGACATCCGTCCGCTCAAGGAAGCCTCCGGCATCAGCGAGATGGACGTGGCCAAGCGGCTGATGGACTACGGCTTCCACGCGCCGACCATGAGCTTCCCGGTGGCGGGCACCCTGATGGTCGAGCCGACCGAATCCGAATCCAAGCGCGAGCTGGATCGCTTCGTCGAGGCCATGACCCGCATCCGCGCCGAGATCGGCAAGGTGCAGGACGGCCACTGGAGCCTGACCGACAACCCGTTGGTCAACGCGCCCCACACCCAGGATGACGTGATGGACGAGCAGTGGGCGCGCGGTTACAGCCGCGCCGAGGCGGTCTTCCCCTCCGACGCCGTGCGCGCCGCCAAGCTGTGGCCCTCGGTCAACCGCATCGACGACGTCTATGGCGATCGCAACCTGTTCTGCTCCTGCATCCCGACCGAGGATTACGCCAAGTAATCACGGCCATTTAAGTTGGAAACTCAAGGACCCTGCATTGGCAGGGTCTTTTTTATTCGTCTTCTGACTGTACTTGGTGTTGGCCCGGTCTCGGCCTTGATCAACAAGGCCGCGGCATGTTCATCGCTCGCAATACAACTCCCCTGAGGACTCTCAATCCACCCAGCCGGACATCCATCGAGGCTGCGCTCTGTGGTTGCACCAGGCCACTGAGTTCTGGCAGCGCCATCCATCCCGTGGTGGTTGGAGACTCAATAACCGGCTGCACTACAATGCGAAAGGGGAACAAACATCAGCAGGGCGGTATCCAGGGATGAAAAAAACGATGTTGGCACCGTTGTTGGCGGTGTTGCTGGTAACCGGTTGCCCCGATCGGCAAGCGGAGCCGACAACAGACAAGCAAGAGAAAGCCAGCGTGAAGGCCCCGGCAGGCGATGTTGTCGCTCTGGCTCAGCAGGGTGATGCCAAGGCGCAATTTAACCTGGGCCTGATGTATGCCACCGGCGAAGAGGTGCCGCAGGACTTCAAGCAGGCGCTTGCCTGGTACCGCAAGGCCGCTGAGCAGGGGGATGCCGGGGCGCAATACAACCTCGGCCTGATGTATTACCGAGGCCAAGGGGGGCCACAGGACTACAAGCAGGCCGCGGCCTGGTATCGCAAGGCCGCCGAACAAGGGAATGTCCAGGCGCAATTTAACCTGGGCCTGATGCATGCTACCGGCCAAGGGGTGCCAGAGGATTTCAAGCAGGCGTTCACCTGGAGCAGTAAAGCCGCCGAGCAGGGGGATGCCAAGGCGCAAAGCAGCCTGGGCCTGATGTATGCCACCGGCCAAGGGGTGTCTCAGGACGACAAGCAGGCGTTCGCCTGGTATCGCAAAGCCGCCGAGCAGGGGGAGGCCAATGCGCAATTCAACCTGGGCGTGATGTATGACCACGGCAAAGGGGTGCCACAGGACGACCAGCAGGCGCTCGCCTGGTACCGCAAAGCCGCCGAGCAGGGGGATGCCGGGGCGCAATACAACCTGGGACTGATGTATTACCGCGGCCAGGGGGTAGCACAGGACTTCAAGCAGGCCGCTGCCTGGTATCGCAAGGCAGCCGAGCAAGGGGATACCCATGCGCAATTTAACCTGGGGGTAATGTATTACAACGGCGAAGGGGTGCCACAGGACTTCAAGCAGGCGCTCGCCTGGATCAGCAAAGCCGCCGAGCAGGGGTATGCCATGGCACAGAACAACCTGGGGGTGATGAATTACCGCGGCCAAAGGGTGCCACAGGACTTCCTGCAGGCGTTAGCCTGGTATCGCAAAGCCGCCGAGCAGGGATATGCCAAAGCGCAGTTCAATCTGGGCGTGATGTATGAACGGGGTGAAGGGGTGCCACAGGACGACCGGCAGGCGCTCGTCTGGTACCGTAAGGCCGCCGAGCAGGGGGATGCCGATGCGCAAAACAACGTGGGCCTGATGTATTACCACGGCGATGGGGTACCACAGGACTTCAAGCAGGCGCTCGCCTGGTATCGCAAGGCCGCCGAGCAGGGTGAGGTCAATGCGCAAACCAGTCTGGGGGTGATGTATGAACACGGGCAGGGGGTACCAAAAGATGACCAGCAGGCGGTCGCCTGGTACCGCAAGGCCGCCGAGCAGGGGTATGCCGGGGCGCAAACCAGCCTGGGGGTGATGTATTACCGCGGCGATGGGGTGCCAAAGGACTTCAAGCAGGCCGCGGCCTGGTACCGCAAGGCCGCCGAACAGGGGTATGCCGGGGCGCAAACCAGCCTGGGGATGATGTATGCCAGCGGCCAAGGGGTGCCGAAGGATGTCAAACAGGCATATGCCTGGTTCTCGGTTGCCGCGGCCAACGGCAGTGGCAAGGCGGCTGAGTGGCGCGACGCTGTGGCCAAGGAATTGCCCCCCGCCGCACTGGCAGCGGCGCAGGCACTGGCCGGCCGCTACTTTGAGCAGTATCCATCCAAGCCGTAACGAGCTGGCGCGCAAGCTGGAAGAGGCAACCCTGGGGCTATTCGCGGCGCCCGACTATATCGAGCGCATGGGCATGCCTTCTTCGTTGGCGGAATTAAAAACCCATCGCTGTATTCTGTTTTTGATCCCCAGCACCGGCCGCGCGCTCCCCTGGCAATTGTGCGAGGGGGGCGTGGATGTGGATTGGATGCCGGAGGCCGCGCTGGAAGTCACCGATGATCCCCTCGGTGTCGTGTCGCTGGCAGAGAGCGGGCTGGGTATTTGTCAGGCTTATGATTTCATCGTCGCCGAGCGGATTGCGCGCGGCACTCTGGTGGAAATCATGCCGGAACTGCGCGGGCGCCTGCGCGTTTTTTCGCTGATCTATGCCCCCCATAAAACCCTGACCACGGCGGCCAAGGCCTTTATCGAGGTGATGTTGTCTGACTAAAGGTTTGTGGTACGGTGCCTGATATGGCATTTGATAGGCAATCAGTTTCCCACTTGAACCAGCCGTTTTATCCCCAGTAAAAGCCCCCGCCAGTTGGCGAGGGCTTTGTTTTTATACGAGATGCATCCTGAGGCGATAGCAATCTCAGCCGCGACGCGCCGCCTCTATGGTCGCGATGTCGATCTTTCTCATCTGCATCATCGCCTCGAACGCGCGCCTGGCGGCGGCGGGATCGGGATCGGTGATCGCCTGCAGCAGGGCGACCGGGGTGATCTGCCAGGAGATGCCCCACTTGTCCTGACACCAGCCGCACTCGCTCTCCTGGCCACCGTGGTCGATGATGGTGTGCCAGTAGCGACTCGTCTCGGCCTGGAAGGGTGAATAAGCCATAAGCCCTGTGTAAAAGCCTCCATTTTTTAGAGCTCGGTTTGGATCAGGTCTCGGTGACAAGTGGTTTTCAGCCGGTTTTTTGCGTCAGAAGCTGTGTTCGGGGCCAGGGAAGGAGCCGGTTTCGACATCGGCGGCGTAGTCACATGCCGCCCGGTGCAGCAGGGTGCGCATGTCGGCGTACTGCTTGACGAAGCGTGGCAGGCGTCCGGTTCGCAATCCCGCCATGTCTTGCCAGACCAGCACCTGGGCATCGCAGTGGACACCGGCGCCTATGCCCACCGTGGGGATGGCGACCGCTGCCGTGATTTTCTCGGCAACCTCGGCCGGCACCATCTCGATGAGCAGGGCAAAGGCACCGGCGGCTTCGAAGGCGAGGGCGGTATCTATCAGTCGCTGGGCATCCTCGCCTCGTCCCTGGACCCGGTAGCCACCGAGCTGATGCTCAGCTTGCGGGGTGAAGCCGATGTGGGCCATGACGGGGATCCCTGCGCTCACCAGTTTTTCCACCTGGGGCAGCATCTGCTTGTCGCCTTCGAGCTTCACGGCATGGGCGCCGGCCTCCTTCATGAAGCGCACCGCCGTGTGAAAGCACTGCTCGGCCGAGCCCTGATAGGAGCCAAAGGGCAGATCCGCGATCACCAGGGGTCGACGGGTTGAGCGGGTCACGGCCCGCACCAGCGGGATCAGCTCGTCCACCGTGACCGGGAGCGAGGTCTCATTGCCGTAGACGTTGTTGGAGGCGGAGTCCCCCACCAGCAACACCGGGATCCCCGCCTCCTCAAAAATGGCGGCGGTATACATGTCGTAGGCGGTCAGCATGGCCCACTTCTGGCCCTGCACCTTCATCTGCTGAAGATGCGGGATCCGGATGCGGGAGACGGCCATGGCGGGTGGGGGTGTCTTGACCGTATGGGGAGGCTTGTTCATTCATGATGCGGGTTCTCACTGGGTTGGAAGGACATTCAGGCGATGACCTGATCGACGAACAGGAGCGCGGCAATGGCGATCATAGCCGCACCGGAGAGCTGGCTCACCCTGCGGGCCGCGCGGGGACGGGTCGTCAGTATGGTCTGGGCGCCATAGCCCACCAGCAGGTAGACGAGGCCGCAGCTGACGACATGCACCAGCCCCAGCGCGATGATCTGCGTCTGCACCGACCAGGGGGCGGTTGGATCGGTGAACTGGGGCAGCAGGGCCAGAAACAGCAGGAAGACCTTGGGGTTGAGGCCACTCACGCAGATGCCCTTGAGGGTCCAGTGGTGCCATGCCCCCGGGCCCAGCTCCTTGCCGGCATCCGGTGTGGCGGGATGCATGAGCAGCTGGATGCCAAGCCAGAGCAGGTAGGCCGCCCCTATGAGGGTGAGCAGGGTGAGTGCGACCGGGTGGCCTGCCACCAGGGCGCCCACCCCGGCGGCCACGATCAGGATGGCCATCAGGTGCCCGAGCAGCAATCCTGCCACGGCGGGGAGCACGACCCGGCCGCGCATGCCGGCCGAGATCGCATAGGCCCAATCTACCCCGGGCGTGATCACAAACAGGATGGAAACAGCCCAGAAGGCGGCAACGAGCGCCAGCGTCATGAGGAGCTCCTCCCCGCTAAAGCGGACGCCGGTGCCCGGTGGCCGTCGCCCATTAGGAGGCCGTTGGCCATGGTCGGCTCAGTCGGTGGACTGCCGGCCTGGTCTTGCATGGTCCGCCTGGGTAGACATGAGCGCCGCATCCCCGTCATGGCAATAGCGGCGCCGCCGAGTCGCTTTCTTTTCATCTTCTGCTTCTCCTACGTCGGTCATGTGGGTTAGGTCAAAACTGCCATCCTCACCTGAAGATTGAAAAGAATATCCTTGGATGATTAGAATGTGCTGCCTAATATTTGCGTCAAAAATTGATATATAGGGAATATCTTCCACATGGACGATGTTGATCGCAGGATCCTTGCCGAGCTCCAATCAGACGGGTGTCTCTCCGTCACCGAGCTGGCCGAACGGATCGGGCTCAGCGTCTCGCCCTGTCACCGGCGGGTGCGTGCGCTCGAAGAGGCGGGCGTGATCAGGGGCTATCGCGCGCAGCTCGATCCCGCCAACCTCGGCCTGAATTTCTCCGCCATCGTGTTTGTGACTCTGCGAGAGGGGGATCGTCAGGCCGTTGCCGCGTTCGAGCAGGCGCTCATGGAGATCCCTCAGGTCATCCAGGCGCAGCGGCTGTTCGGTGATCCCGATTACCTCCTGCATGTCATTACCCGGGATCTTCCCGCCTTCCAGCACTTGTATGATGAAGGGTTGTCGGCGTTGCCCAGTGTCCAGCGCCTCACCTCGACCCTCGTCATGAAGAGCGTGGTACAAGACAGGTCGCTGCCGTTATGAAGGGAAGGGTCGTCATAGGGGCCATGACGGTGATGCGCCTAGGTGCGAGCTTATGCAGGGTCTATCGCCCGGACGAGCACCAGTAACAAGCCCCCGTCAGTTGGCGGGGGCTCTGCATTGCAAGATTGTGTGGTGTTCGCTCCCGGGCAACGGGCGGGGCGTCGAGGAGGATGGCCGTCTCAGCCGCGGCGCGCCGCCTCTATGGTCGCGATATCGATCTTTCTCATCTGCATCATCGCCTCGAACGCGCGTCTGGCGGCGGCGGGATCGGGATCGGTGATCGCCTGCAGCAGGGCGACCGGGGTGATCTGCCAGGAGATGCCCCACTTGTCCTGACACCAGCCGCACTCGCTCTCCTGGCCACCGTTATCGATGATCCCGTGCCAGTAGCGATCCGTTTCGGCTTGGGTCTGGGTGGCGACCTGAAACGAGAACGCCCAGTTGTGCCTGACCCCGGGTCCGCCATTGAGCCCGAGGCAGGGGATCCCCATCACCCTGAACTCGACCGTCAGCACATCCCCTTGCTTGCCAGACGGAAAGTCGCAAGGCGCATGGTAGACGGCACCGACGGAGGAGTCGGGAAAGGTGCTGGCGTAGAACTGCGCCGCCTCCTCTGCGTCGCCGTCATACCAGAGGCAAATGGTGTTCTTTGCGGGGGTATTCATGTCATTTCTCCATCCTGATAGGCCGTCCTGCGCCGCCACAAGGGAGGCGGGTCCTTTTTCGTCACCATTTATCATTGGCCATCCGTTGGCGCCTGGCCAACTCCAGCTCGCTCGGTGCGCTGCCGGGGAAGGTGCCGGGCTGGATATCGCCGTCCGGCACATAGGTGCTCATCAGCACGCCTGAGTCCGACACCCGGGAGCGCACTAGCCGCAGCGCCGATGGCCTGGCCGCCTCGCCGAACAGGCGCTTGCCCCGGCCAAGCACCACCGGAAAGGTCCAGAGGTGGTACTCGTCTATTAGTGGCATACCCAGCGGCGCACCCAGTGACGGGTCCAGGGTCGCGGCCTGGAGCGTCTGGATCAGGTTGCCGCTGCCAATCACCTGCAGATCGGGGCCAGGCTGGCCCTTGAGGGCGATGACGGCCGCGACGACATCGCCCTCAAGCAGGCTCGAGTTGTGCCACTGGAGCCGCGTCAGGGTGCGCGAGGCGACGTGTTTCTTCGCGGCGTTGAGCGTCTTGGCGATGGGGTGATCATGGGGCTGATAAGGCCAGTAGGCCTCGAAGATCTGATAGGTCCTGCGCCCGAGCAGCAGCTCGCGATCCTTGCCGTCGAAACCCGCTGCCGAGATGTCCATGCTGTCGTCCGCATAGTTGAACATCCAGCCGCCAAGGGCAAAGCCGCCGGTGGGGTCCTCTTCTGGTCCGCCGGGGGCTTGCATGATGCCGTCGAGGGACACAAAGGCAGAGACGATGACTCTTCTCATGGCAATCCTCCTGTGGTGATGCGAGTCGGGTAAAGGGGTGAGCTAGGCCGGTACGGGGCGGTGCGTTTACTGGGCGTTGGCCGCGGAAGCGGCAGCCTGGGTGGCTCGCATGGCCTCATCGAGCTGCAGTTTGAGCTGCTCCGCCTGCGCCTTGGCTTGTTCCGCCTGCTCTGCCTGCAGTTTGCCGTTGATCACGGCGGTGCCAACCACCTCGGCGCCGCATCCGCTCAGCAGGGCCGCGATGAGGGGGCGTAGATAGCGGGATCTCGACATTGGGACTCCTGCGGTGCTGGATAGCCGACCTGATGTGCTCGTGCTGTGTTGAGTGTAGTGGCATAGTGAATCTGGCCACCAGGGGAGGGCGACGCGCGCCCATACCCGAATCATTGCCAGTGGGCGGCGTGGTGCAGGGTTGGCGCAGAGATAACCAGAGAGGAGTGAGCAATGGACAGTACCCAGCGATTCTCGGCCCGGGTCGAGGCCTATGTGAAGTATCGCCCCGGCTACCCGGCGGCCATGCTGGATTTTCTGGCGCAGGAGCTCGGCATGGGGCCCGCGGCTGTGGTCGCAGACATAGGGGCGGGCACCGGCATACTGACGGCGCTGCTGGCGCCCAGGGTGGGTCAGCTGTGGGCGGTGGAGCCCAATGCCGAGATGCGCAGCGCCGCCGAGCGGCTGTTGGCGGGGGCCGGCAACCTCAGCTGGCACAGTGGCAGTGCGGAGGCGACCGGCTTGCCAGCGGGCGCCGTGGATCTCGTCACCGTCGCCCAGGCCTTCCACTGGTTCGACCGCGCCGCCTTCAAGGCCGAATGCCGTCGGCTGCTCAGGCCCGGTGGCCGGGTTGCGCTGATCTGGAACGACAGGCTGACCAATACCCCCTTCCTCGAGGCCTATGAGGCGGGGCTGCGCACCTATTCCGGGGATTATGAGGAGGTGAACCATCGCAATCTCGGCGAGGCCGATTTTCGCGCCTTCTTCGAGGGGGACTATCGGCTCGATCGCTTCGAGAACCGCCAGCTGTTCGACCTCGATGGGGTACTGGGGCGGCTCAACTCCTCCTCCTATGCGCCCGCCATGGGCACGCCGGCCTATGAGGGGCTGACGGCGCTGATCCGCCGCGAGTTTGCCCGCTGCGCCGTCGATGGCCAGATAGCCTTCAACTATTGCACCCTGGTCTACAGCGGCCGGGTCTAGCCCCGGGCGATGGGGGACACCAGGGGGAGACACGGGCAGGGTGATGTTCACGAAAGCCCCCTGCCGATGGCGCTGTCTGCCGACGAAGTGCCCCGTTTGTCCCCTTGTTCCAGGAGCCCTCCTCGCGGCGGGCGAAACCGGCGGGCTTGCCCACTGGTTTTTTTTTGCCCAGAAAATATCTCCTATCTCTCTGTTCCACTTAACGAAACCCCATTTTGATGAAAAAGTTGCCTGAATCACAGTTGAATGAGGTCGGGAAAATGATTCACTACCCCTAAAGTGATGGCGGCATACTGTGCGCCCTCCGATGGGGCCATGCCGCATGCAGGTTGCACCACGAGGTGATGAGCAGGACCCCAGGTATGTTGATTTTCAAACGCACGAAGAAAAATTTTGCCTTTATCACGGGCTATCTCTGGCTGTTGGCCTTGCCGATGCTGCTCGGGATCGGTGGCATGTTTGCCCTCTCGGTCTACAACCATGGGGTGGTCGTTGAGCAGAAGCTGGTCAGTCTCAACAGCATGGCCGTGGTCGCCGAGGCGAGAATGCTCGATCACATCGAGCAGCTGATGGCCGTCGAGGTTACCGCGGACAAACTGAACCCGGTGATCTCGTCGACCCGGGCCCGGCAGGAATACCGCGAACTCTGGGGTAACAAGGCCGCCCTCGACTCCCTGATCACGCTGATCTTCTATGCCGACTCGACCGGACGCTTCTTCTCCGGCAGCGAGGAGGCGGATCAGGCCTGGGTGAACGCCAGGGTCAATGTGAACTCCCGCGCCTGGTTCAAGGGGGCGCTGGCGGCCCGGACGTTTTACTGGACGCCGGCCTATCAGGACATCTTAACCGGCGACTATATCCTGACCCTCGCCCATCGGCTGACGGATGGCCAGCAGGAGGGGGCCCGTGTCATCGGCACCGATGTGAACGTCGCGGAATGGTCACAGATGCTCAGAGACATGCTGTACGGGGACAACGCCTTGAGCCACATGGTGATCGATCGCCGCACCAACCAGATCCTGGTGAGCTCGCAGTCGGCCTACAACGGCCAGATATTGCAGGCCCCCTGGCTGGCGCGCCTGACCTCGCAATCCGGCTCCTTCTACTCGGAGCAGAGCAACGAGTATGTGGCCTATGGGACGCTACCCAAGCGTGAACATTGGCTGGCCATCACCGTCCAGCCAAGGCGAGACTCGGTGGCCGTGCTGGGGGGCAGCCTCGCCCTGGGGCTGCTGGTCGTCGCCTGCGCGCTCTTCATCACCATGTCGGCCTTCTTCCGCCTGCGGTTGCTGGTGCTCATCGACAGCCTGGTCAACCGGATCCGCCAACTCGGTGCCGGCGCTATGGGGGGCCCCTCATCGAGCGTCCTGCCGGTGTTTCCGGAGATGGCGCTGCTGGATCAGGCGCTGAATCAGGTGTCTGATCACCTGCAAGAGTCGTTTGACATGGCACACAGGGACGCCCTGACCGGCATCTACAATCGACGCTTCCTGGATGGGCGCCTTCGTCAGCTGCATGAGGAGGGAAGCCCCTTCGTGCTGGCCCTGGTCGATCTGGATAACTTCAAACAGATCAACGATGTCTATGGCCATACCGGCGGAGATGCGGCGCTTTGTCGCAGCGTCGAGCTGGGTCAGGAGCTGCTGGGTGAGAGTGCCTCCCTGTGCCGTTACGGCGGCGAGGAGCTGGTCGCCCTCTTCGAACACGGCACGCTGGCGGAGGCCGAGGCGCTGATGGAGCAGTGGCGTTGCCGTGTCAGCGAGCTGAAGTGGCGGGAGAAGGGGATGCTGGTCACCTTCAGTGCCGGCATCGGCAGCAGTAATGGCCGCACCCCCGAGGAGCTGCTGGCCATGGTCGACAATGCCATGTATCAGGCCAAACGGGCCGGCAAGAACCGCATCTATCGCATCGAGGGAGAGTAAGCGGCATAGCGTTCGCTCGATGAGCGTGACACGGCTCCCGCATGACAAGGCCCTCGCCATGGCGAGGGCCTTGTTGTTTGTATCGCCTCTGCGTTGGGCATCACCGGCCGGATGATGCCTCTCGTCGCCAGGACGTGCAGGCGGGATCAGGTCTTGTCGATGCCAAGCAGGGTCATGGCCTTGGCCAGGGTATCGATGGACTCCTGATGCTTGCCCTCCTTGTGCAGGGTCTCGCCCTCGGCCCTCAGCTGCTTCACCTCGGCCAGCCGCTCGGCACTGATGGGAGGGCCCGCGGCCAGGGCATCGTCAATCCTCTTCATGTCCATGGGACAGTGAAACGCGAAGGCAGTGCCGGCGAAGAGCAGGCCTGCCAACAACAACATGAGCCTCATTTTGACTACCTCCGTGATGGGACCCCATTAAGGATAGCCCGTCTATGCTGGGGTTATCGATTGGGGCGGGGAGGCCAGGGCTAGCAAGCCGTCTGGTCAGGGAGGCACTATCTCTCTCATGCCGGGCCTGCAAGGGAGATAAAAAAAGCCGACTCCAGGGAGTCGGCTTTTTTATTGGCGATGCGCCTATCATGCGGTCACGGCATCGGCCTTGACGGCGGCGGCTTCCGGCGCCGCATTACGGATGAGGTAATCGAACGCCCCCAGCGCGGCGGTGGCACCGGCACCCATGGAGATGATGATCTGCTTGAACGGCACCGTAGTGGCGTCACCGGCGGCGTAGACACCGGGCAGTGAGGTCGCGCCCTTGGTGTCGATCTCGATCTCGCCGAAGCGGGTCAGTGCTACTTCGCCCCCCTTGAGGAACTCGGTGTTCGGCACCAGGCCGATCTGCACGAAGATACCGGCTACCGCCAGGTGCTTGATCTCACCCGTGGTGCGGTCTTCGTAATCCATGCCGACCACCTTGCTGCCGTCACCTATCACTTCGGTGGTGCGGGCGCTCATGATGATGTCGATGTTGCCCATGGAGCGCGCCTTCTTCTGCAGTACCTCGTCGGCGCGCAGGGTGTCGGCGAATTCCACGACGGTGACGTGCTCGACGATGCCGGCCAAGTCGATGGCGGCCTCGATGCCGGAGTTACCACCACCGATCACCGCCACCCGCTTGCCCTTGAAGAAGGGACCGTCGCAGTGCGGGCAGTAGGCCACGCCCTTGGTGCGGTATTCAACTTCGCCCGGCACGTTAAGGTCGCGCCAGCGGGCACCGGTGGCCAGGATCACGGCGCGGCTCTTGAGGGTGGCACCGGAGGCGAGCGCCACGTTCACGTAGCCATCCTTGCTGATGGCGGCGGCGCGCTGCTCGGTGATCACTTCCACGCCGTACTGCTTGACGTGCTGCTCCAGGCTGGCGGCCAGCTTGGGGCCTTCGGTGTAGGGCACGGAGATGAAGTTCTCGATGCCGACAGTGTCCATCACCTGACCACCGAAACGCTCGGCGACGATGGCGGTACGGATCCCTTTACGGGCGGCATAAATGGCGGCAGCGGCACCAGCCGGGCCACCCCCGACGACCAGTACGTCGTAGGGGGCTTTCTCGCTCAGCTCGGCGGCTTTGCGTTCGCTTGCGCCGGTGTCGAGCTTGGCGACGATCTCTTCCAGCGAGATGCGGCCCTGGCTGAACGGCTGACCGTTCAGGTAGACGTTCGGCACCGCCATGATCTGACGCTCATTCACCTCATCCTGGAACAGGGCACCGTCGATCATGGTGTGGGTGATGCCGGGGTTCAGGGTGGCCATCAGGTTCAGGGCCTGCACCACGTCCGGGCAGTTGTGGCAGGAGAGGGAGATATAGGTCTCGAAGTGGAACTCACCCTTTAGGTTCTTGACCTGCTCCAGCACGGCCGGATCGGCCTTGGAGGGGTGGCCGCCGCTTTGCAGCAGGGCGAGCACCAGGGAGGTGAATTCATGACCCATGGGGATGCCGGCAAAATGAACACGCGGGGCCTGGCCCTTCGGTGCGATGCTCATGGAAGGCTTGCGAGCGGCAGTGCCATCGGTCATGGAAATCTTGGGGGACATGTCGCTGATTTCTGTGGCCAGGGCCAGCAGCTCCGCGGACTTGTCGCTGTCATTGCCGGACACGCTGATCTCGATGGGATTGACGATGTACTGCAAGTAACCGTTGAGCTGCTGTTTGAGGTTGGTATCTAACATCTTCGAATTCCTTCTTGTTATGGCGGGTCGGCACTATTACTGGATACAGAAGCACTGGATGCAAAAAACAGTGAATACAGAAAGCACTGAGCCAGAAAGCAGACCGGCCCTTGGATGGGCCGGTCTTGGAGAGCAGGAGGCTTAGATTTTGCCTACCAGATCCAGGGACGGGGCCAGGGTGGCATCGCCTTCTTGCCACTTGGCCGGGCACACTTCACCCGGGTGAGCGGCAACGTACTGGGCAGCTTTGACCTTGCGCAGCAGTTCCAGAGCGTCACGGCCGATACCGCCGGCGTTGATTTCAACGATCTGGATAACGCCCTGCGGGTCGATCACGAAGGTACCACGGTCAGCCAGGCCAGCCTCTTCGATCATCACGCCGAAGTTGCGGGTGATGGCGCCGGTCGGGTCACCGATCATCGGATACTGGATCTTCTTGATGGTGTCAGAAGTGTCGTGCCAGGCCTTGTGAGTGAAGTGGGTGTCGGTAGAGACGGCGTAGATCTCGACGCCCAGCTTCTTGAATGCGGCGTAGTTGTCTGCCAGGTCGCCCAGCTCGGTCGGGCAAACGAAGGTGAAGTCAGCCGGGTAGAAGAACACCACGGACCACTTGCCTTTCAGGTCTGCGTCAGACACCTGAACGAATTTGCCATTGTGGTAGGCGGTAGCGTTGAACGGCTTGATTTCAGTGTTGATATAGGTAGACATGTATTTGCTCCTTGGTGATGTACATATGCCCGTCCGGTAGTGAAGAGTCTTGCCAGACGAGGCGCTTAACTTTCGATGGGGTCATCATAGGGCCTTTCGCTAATCGGTTAAAGCCACAATTTTGAATCACTTAAATCTACTTATTAGATAGCCCATCGCAACTGTACCTAACATGAATATCTCAGGCCTTCGAAGATAACTCATTGGCGAAGTTCAATTTCTGTCCTGTAGCTCACATTTTCAAGGCCCGGATGGGATCTTGTTTTATGAAATGTGAGGAAGCTAGGGCGGCAATCGGCCTGTGGCGCGAAAGAGGGGCAGGGAGAGGCGGACAAAAAAATCCCGGCGCTATCGCGAGGATAGGGCCGGGTCATCAAACAAGGAATGGCGATATAACAAATGCTTTACAGCAAAGACTTACTACGGGGTGTGCAAACTTGCAGACATATGAAGAGAAGACCCGGGTGCACAATCCCTTATCTCCCCTTCGGCAATAATTGCATGACGGGCATCATAGTGTGACGGCGATCACAAATCAAGTTTGTGGTGTAATTTTTCAATCAAAATGAAAGACTTTCAGATTAATGGCTGATTTTTTCCGCTGAAAACGCTTTTATTGTAATTTAATTACAGGATTGGGCGATCAGAAGTCCACAGGTGGCTCCTGCTCCTCCATCAGCTCCAGCAGGTTGATGGCGACGGCGATGAAATCCGATTCGGTGACTATGCCCACCAGTTTGTTGCCCCGGATGACCGGCAGGCAGCCATATTTGTGGCGCTGCAGGTAGAGAGCGGCCTCCTTGATGCCGGCGTGGGGATCCACGCTCGCCACCTGACGGGTCATGATCTCGTCGAGCTGGACGCTGTCGGTGAACTCGGCTTCCCGCTCCGGGTTGATCAGCAGCAGCTTGGATTCGCGAGTGGCCAGGATGTCGGAGAGGGTGACCAGGCCCAGCAGGTGATGGTGTTCGTCGACGATGGGGATGTGGCGGATCCGCTCCTGCTGCATCAGATCCATCGCCTGTTTGACGCTGTTCTGTGGCCCCAGGGTGAAGGGATGTTCGGTCATGATTTCGGACAGGGTCATCATGGTGGGCCTCCTTGTGTCTCTGGTTTCACCATAGTCCAGCCGCTGGCGCCAAAACATGATCAGGGTCAATACAGATCATTAAAGAATCATTAACCGGCAAGGTGTCACAAAAACGAGCGCTATCCCTTGTCTCTCTTGGGTTTTTGGTCTTTTGGGTTGCCTTGCTGGAAGGGGATAACTAGACTAGCCGCCGATTCCCCCGAGGTGAAAGATGCAAGTATCCGATTTTCATTTTGATCTGCCAGACGAGCTGATTGCCCGCTATCCCATGACGGAACGTACCGCCAGTCGTCTGTTGCAGCTCGATGGTCAAAGCGGCGCCCTGCGCCATGGTCAATTTGTGGATGTGCTGGACCGGCTCAACCCCGGCGATCTGCTGGTGTTCAACAACACCAGGGTCATCCCGGCGCGCATGTTTGGCCAGAAGGCCAGCGGCGGCAAGCTGGAGGTGCTGGTGGAGCGCATCCTGGACGAGCACAGCGTGCTGGCTCACGTGCGTTCCTCCAAGTCGCCCAAGCCCGGCACCCGCCTCATTCTTGATGGTGGGGTCGAGGCCGAGATGCGCGCCCGCCACGACGCCCTGTTCGAGATCCACTTCCTGGACCCGCGTCCGGTGCTGGAGATCCTGGAGGCCATCGGCCACATGCCGCTGCCGCCCTATATCGACAGGCCCGACGAGGATGCCGACAAGGAGCGCTACCAGACCGTCTACAACCAGAAGCCGGGCGCCGTGGCGGCGCCGACCGCGGGGCTGCACTTCGATGAACCCCTGCTGGCAAAGATCCGCGCCAAGGGGGTTGAGACGGCCTTCGTCACCCTGCATGTAGGGGCGGGGACCTTCCAGCCGGTGCGGGTGGACAGGATCGAAGATCACCACATGCACTCGGAGTATGCCGAAGTGCCACAGGAGGTGGTGGATGCCATCAACGCGACCCGGGCTCGTGGTGGCCGCGTGATTGCGGTGGGCACCACCTCGGTGCGCTCTCTGGAGAGCGCGGCCAAGGTGAGCCTGGCCCAGGGCAAGCCGCTGGCGCCCTTCTTCAGCGACACCGACATCTTCATCTTCCCGGGCTATGAGTTCCAGATCGTCGATGCCATGGTCACCAACTTCCACCTGCCGGAGTCGACCCTGATCATGCTGGTCAGCGCCTTCGCCGGCTATGACCATGTGATGGCGGCCTATCAGGCGGCCGTGGCCGAGCAGTACCGTTTCTTCAGCTACGGGGACGCCATGTTCGTCACCCGTCGCCGGGCGCAGGCATAAGCCTCGCCCTTTATACCGGGCCCATCGGGTCCTCTGCTGTCAGACTGTTTCTCTGACTGAATCGAGGTAGCAATGAAATTTGAACTGAAAACCACCGACGGCCGCGCCCGTCGCGGTCAGCTGGTATTCGAACGCGGCGTGGTGCAGACCCCGGCCTTCATGCCGGTCGGCACCTACGGCACCGTCAAGGGGATGACCCCGGAAGAGGTGCGCGAGACCGGCGCCCAGATCCTGCTCGGCAACACCTTCCACCTCTGGCTGCGGCCGGGGCAGGCGGTGATGCGCGCCCACGGTGATCTGCATGACTTCATGAACTGGCAGGGCCCGATCCTGACCGACTCCGGTGGTTTCCAGGTGTTCAGCCTGGGTCACATCCGCAAGATCACCGAGGCTGGCGTGCATTTCCGTCACCCTATCAACGGTGAGAAGATCTTCCTCGACCCCGAGAAATCCATGGAGATCCAGTACGATCTGGGCTCCGACATCGTGATGATCTTCGACGAGTGCACTCCCTATCCGGCGACCTACGAAGAGGCGCGCAAGTCCATGGAGATGTCCCTGCGCTGGGGCAAGCGCTCCCGCGACAAGTTTGATGCTTTGGGCAACAAGAACGCCCTGTTC
Organism: Aeromonas sp. sif2433; assembly: GCF_019218705.1. Lineage (NCBI taxonomy): Bacteria > Pseudomonadati > Pseudomonadota > Gammaproteobacteria > Aeromonadales > Aeromonadaceae > Aeromonas > Aeromonas sp. sif2433. The sequence continues at coordinate 203,635 of NZ_JAHUXD010000005.1, read as the reverse complement.
GGCATCATCCAGGGTTCCGTGTATGAAGAGTTGCGGGATGTGTCGCTGAACGGGCTGCTGGAGATCGGCTTCGATGGCTACGCGGTCGGTGGCCTCGCCGTGGGTGAGCCCAAGGAAGACATGCATCGGATCCTCGAGCACGTCTGCCCGAAGATCCCGGCCGACAAGCCACGCTATCTGATGGGCGTGGGCAAGCCGGAGGATCTGGTGGAAGGGGTGCGCCGCGGCGTCGACATGTTCGACTGCGTGATGCCGACCCGCAATGCCCGCAACGGCCATCTGTTCACCACCGATGGGGTGGTCAAGATCCGCAACGCCAAGTATCGCGAAGACACCAGCACCCTGGACGCGGACTGCGATTGCTACACCTGCAAGAACTACACCCGCAGCTATCTGTACCATCTGGACAAGTGCAACGAGATCCTCGGCGCTCGTCTGAATACCATCCATAACCTGCGTTATTACCAGCGGGTGATGCAGGGTTTGCGGGACGCGATCGAGCAGGGTAAATTAGACGACTTTGTAACTGAGTTTTACCGTCGGCAAGGGAAGCCTGTGCCTCCGATAGCTGAAAATGACGTGAAATAACAACGATTTATAATCTAGTTATCAAATCTACATCAAACAAGAGGTTGTTAAATGAGCATTATCTCCAAGGCATATGCAGAAGGCGCGGTTCCGGGTGCACAGGGTGGTGGCATGGAAATGATCATCATGCTGGCCGTGTTCGGCCTTATCTTCTACTTCATGATCTATCGTCCCCAGGCCAAGCGTGCCAAGACTCATCGTGATCTGATGAGCTCCCTGGCCAAGGGTGACGAAGTGCTCACCTCCGGCGGTCTGGTTGGCAAGATCGCCAAGGTTTCCGCCGATAGCGAATACCTGGTGCTGGCCCTGAACGATCAGACTCAAGTCACCATCAAACGTGATTTCGTCTCTGCCGTTCTGCCCAAGGGTTCTATCCAGTCCCTTTAATCTCCCGAGGAGCACAGCGTGTTAAATCGCTATCCGCTGTGGAAATACCTGATGGTGGTCTTCGTGATCGCCATCGGTTTTCTATATGCAGCCCCCAATCTTTACGGCGAAGACCCGGCCCTGCAGGTATCTGCCAGCCGCGGTGCCGAAGTCAAACTAGAGACGCTGGATCTGGTGAAGGAGACGCTCGAGGCGGCTCAGATCCCGGTCAAGCATGCGGCGTTCGAACACGGCTTCATCCTGGTCCGTTTTAACAACACCGAAGATCAGCTCAAGGCGCGCGATGTCGTCGCCGGCAAGCTGGGCGACAACTTTATCACGGCCCTGAACCTGGCTCCGTCCACGCCGGCCTGGCTCGAAGCCATAGGTGCGGCGCCGCTCAAGCTGGGTCTGGACCTGCGCGGTGGTGTGCACTTCCTGATGGAAGTGGACATGGCCGAGGCGCTGACCAAGCAGCAAGAGCAGATGGTGCAGGATTTCCGCACCGAGCTGCGTACCCAGAAGATCCGTTACTCCGGCGTGCGCCGGGTGGGCGATCAGGTGCAGGTGGTGTTCCGCGAGGAAGAAGATCAGGCCAAGGCCGCCTCTTTCCTGCGCCGCCAGAATCCGGATCTCACCTTCACCACCGAGCAGAAGGGTGACGACTTCATCCTGCTGGCCGGCTTGAGTGACGCCAAGATCAAGGAAGTGAAGAAGTACGCCCTCGAGCAGAACATCACCATCATCCGTAACCGGGTGAATGAGCTGGGTGTGGCCGAGCCGCTGGTGCAGCAACAGGGTGCCGAGCGCATCGTGGTCGAGCTGCCCGGTATCCAGGACACCGCCCGTGCCAAGGAGATCCTGGGCGCGACCGCGACCCTGGAATTCCACATGGTCGATGAGAGCGCCGATATCCAGGCTGCCGCCGATGGCCGGGTGCCGCCGAGCTCCAAGGTGTACAACGATCGCAACGGCCGTCCCGTGGTGCTGCAAAAGCGCATCATCCTGACCGGTGACCACATAGTGGGTGCCCAGTCCGGTTTCGACGAATACAGCCGTCCCCAGGTCAACATCAAGCTCGATGGCCAGGGTGGCAACAAGATGGCCAACTTTACCAAGGACAACGTTGGTAAGGGTATGGCGACCGTGTTCATCGAGTACAAGCCGGTGGGTCAGCCTGGCCCGGATGGCAAGCGCAAGTTCCGCAAGCAGGAAGAGGTGATCAACGTCGCGACCATACAGTCACGACTGGGTAGCCAGTTCCGCATCACCGGGATCGACAATGCCAACGAAGCCCACAACCTGGCGCTGCTGCTGCGTGCCGGTGCCCTGATCGCGCCCATCCAGATCGTGGAAGAGCGCACCATAGGCCCGAGCCTGGGTCAGCAGAACATCGACAGCGGGATGGAAGCCATCGGCTGGGCCATGCTGGTGATCGTGTTGTTCATGGGGATCTACTACCGTGCCTTCGGTTGGGTGGCCAACCTGGCCCTCAGCATGAACCTGGTGCTGATCGTCGGCATCATGTCGATGATCCCGGGTGCCACCATGACCCTGCCGGGTATCGCCGGTATCGTGTTGACGCTGGGTATGGCGGTGGATGCCAACGTGCTGATCTACGAGCGTATTCGTGAAGAGATCCGCAACGGCCGCGGGGTGCAGCAAGCCATTCACATGGGCTTCGACCGTGCCTTCTCGACCATCGCCGACTCCAACGTCACCTCGCTCATCACCTGTGTGATCCTGTTCGGTATCGGCACCGGCGCCATCAAGGGCTTCGCCCTGACGCTGGGCATCGGTCTGACCGCCTCCATGTTTACGGCCATCACGGTATCCCGCGCCATTATCAATCTGGCCTGGGGTGGACGGCGCATCGACAAGCTGCCGATCTAAGGAAGAGACATGTTTCAGATTCTACATTTTGAAAAGCCGATCCCCTTCATGCGCTTCGCCAAGTCGGGAATGGTGTTCTCTGCCCTGCTGACGATGTTCGCCCTGTTCTGCCTGTTCGATCGCGGTCTGAACTGGGGGCTGGACTTCACCGGCGGTACCACCATAGAGGTGGGGTTCCAGCAGTCGGTGAGCCTGGACAAGATGCACGAGGCACTGGATCAGCAGAAGATTGAAGGGGCTACCCTGCAATTCTTCGGCTCCAGCCGCGACGTGCTGGTGCGCATGACCCCGAAAGAGGGGGTCAAGGTGGAACAGCAGGGCAACGAGGTGCTGGCGGCTGCCAAGCTGATCGATGAGGGCGCCGTGCTCAAGCGCGTCGAGTTCGTCGGCCCCTCGGTGGGTGACGAGCTGGCGACAGACGGTGCCTTGGCCATGCTGGCCTCCATCCTCTGTATCCTGGCTTACGTGGCGGTGCGCTTCGAATGGCGTCTGGCCATGGGGGGCATCCTCTCCCTGGCGCACGACGTCATCATCACCCTCGGCATCTTCGCCTACTTCCAGTACGAGTTCGACTTGACCGTGCTGGCGGCGCTGATGACGCTGGTGGGCTACTCCCTGAACGACACCATAGTGGTGTTCGACCGCCTGCGGGAGAACTTCCGCAAGGTGCGCAAGGGGGATACCGCCGAGATCATGGATCTTTCCATGACCGAGACCCTGAGCCGGACCATCATCACCTCGGGGTTGACCTTCGTGGTGGTGGTGGCGCTGCTGCTCAAGGGCGGTCCGCTGATCCACGGTTTTGCCATCGCCATGGTGATCGGGGTGGCCTTCGGGACCTACTCCTCCATCTATGTGGCGAGTGCCTCTGCCATGTTCTTCGGGGTCAAGCGGGAGCACATGCTGCCGACCCAGGTGGAAAAAGAGGGTGCGGATCAACAAGAGATCCTGCCGTAATCGACAAGGGCGCCACAAGGCGCCCTTTCTCTTAGGGTCAGGGTGAGTCATTATGCTCCCCATCATTGGGTAAAATGTGCGAGAACAAGGAGCAAGCCATGCATCACAATCCCCGTTTTCTGGCGCTGGTAGAGGCCGTTCGCCCCCAGGTGCAAGAGACTGACGTGCATCAGATCAAACGCTGGCAGGAGGAGGGCAGGGCCTTTCATCTGATCGACGTGCGGGAAGATAACGAATGGGCGAAAGGTCGCCTGCCGGGGGCCGAGCATCTGGGTCGCGGGGTGATAGAGCGGGACATCGAGACCCGTTATCCGGATCCAGCCACCGAGCTTTACCTTTACTGTGGTGGGGGTTTTCGCTCCATCCTGGCCACCGCCAACCTGCAGAAGATGGGTTATACCCGAGTGGTCAGTGTCGATGGGGGCTTTCGTGGTTGGAGTGATGCCGGATACCCTGTCGAATCCTGATTTATTTGAAGGATAGGGGTTCCGCCACATGACAAACTGTCGGTGGACCTTTACCATATGGCGGGTCAAGCGTAAGCGTCGGAGTGTTCATTGAACGTCAGGAAAGGGATTGGATACCTCACGGGTATCCTGTTGTTGCTCCCCATGTGGGGATGCAGCAGTAGCAGTCAGGTTGAAGCTCCTCAAGTTCCCAAGCCGCAACCCGCTTCACTGGTATTGGCGACCCCTCTGCAGGTCTCTTACCAGAGCGAGTTGGCGCTGGCGCGACTCGGGCAGATGCTCAGTGAAATGGAATTGACGACAGAGCAGCGGGCCGAACTGTTTTATGAGCGTGCCGTGGTGTTTGACCGCGTCGGGTTGCGTTCCCTTGCCAGATTGGATTTCAACCGCGCCTTGCGGGAAAAACCCGATTTTGCCGAGGCTTACAACTTCATCGGTGTCTATCTGGTTCAGCAACAGAACTATGACGAGGCCTACGAGGCATTCGACTCCGCCCTCGAGCTGGCCCCGGATTACGACTACGCCTACCTCAACCGCGGCATAGCGCTCTACTACGGTAATCGTCCCGAGCTGGCTGCCGCCGACATGAAGCGGTTCTACGAGGCGCAGCCGGAAGATCCCTACCGGGTGCTCTGGCTCTATCTGGCCGAACAGAAGCTCAATGCCTCGGCGGCCATGAGCCGGATGCGCGAGCGGCTGGGCAAGTACGACGACGACGCCTGGAACTGGGATCTGGTGCGCCTCTATACCGGCGAGATCAACGCCACCCAGCTGATGGGCAACGTGGTGAAAGGGGTGAAGGATAACCGGGAGCTGGCAGAGCGCCTGTGTGAAACCTATTTCTACCTCGGCAAGTTTGAGCTGGCCAAGGGCAACCGCAAGGAAGCCATCAGCTACTTCAAGCTGGCGCTCGCCAACAACGTGTATGACTTCATCGAGCACCGCTATGCCCTGCTCGAACTGGAGTTGATGGCGCGCAAGCCACTGCCGCCGGGTGCCAGTGCACAGGGCAAGAGCAGCAAGCAAGCCTCCTGATACTGGATGCGAGCGATGTAAAAAAGGCCTCTCAACGAGGCCTTTTTGCTGTCTGCGGTTCCCGGATCATTCCACCAGGCTCACGCCGGGGATTTCTGGTCTCAGTAGCCGTGGCGGTCGACGCGCCGAGACCTTTTGCTGTCTGGGGTTCCCGGATCATTCCACCAGGCTCATGCCGGGGATCTGGCGCCAGTAGCCGTTGCAGTCCCGCTCCTGCTGCAGGGGCAGGGGGGCCTGACCCTGTTGATTGGCTTTGAAGCGGGCCAGCATGTCCAGGGTCTCCATCCCCTCGGGGGAGAGGCGCACCACGTCCACCAAGCCCTCCATGCCTTTGATCTCGTTGCCAAGGTTGTAGCAGTAGCCGGATTGGGTCTGGATGCCGTTGAGATTGAACACCTTCTGCCCTTCGCGGCTGCTGGCCAGCCGCCCGGTGGGGTAGTGGATGCAGGCGAGCTCGCAGCCATCCTTGGGCTTGTCGAGGGAGCGGGCGGTGAAGCAGCGCGCCGAGTAGGCGAGCGGCAGATGGCCGTAGGCGAACACCTCCACCTCGAACTGCTGGCGGGCCGGGCCCAGATCCTGACTGAGCTGCACCAGCCAGTCGCGGGAGAGCTCCACCGGCATCACCCAGCGCGTCATCCCATTTTTAAGTAGCATGCGCAGCACGTCGGCGTTGTAGGCATTGATGGCCGGCCCGCAGACGAAGGGCAGGCCGGCCTCCCGGGCGAGCTGGACGGCGCCGAGATCGTTGGCCTCGATCAGCAGGTTGCCGTTGTCGACCAGCCGCTTGACCTCCTTGAGCTCGGAGGGGGCCGAGATCAACGCCAGGGTGGAGAGCACGGCCTGTTTGCCCGAGCCGGCCACCTGGCGCGCCAGGCTAATCCAGTCGTCCACCTTGAGTTCACGGCGCTTGCTGCAGACCGTCTCCCCCAGATAGATGATGTCGGCCTGGCTCTGGGCCGCGGCGTCGTAGAAGGCCTGGGCGTCGGCCTTGGGCCAGTAGAAGAGCAGGGGCCCGAGAGAGAATTGCATCAGATGAGGTCCTCGCGCTGACGGAAGAGGCTGGCGGCAGAGCCGGCTGGCCCGAACAGGAATGGCATGGGGTCTCCTTATTGCCACTGGCGATGATAGGCGCCCAGGGTGGTTTGACTCCCCTCTGAGACGCGGGCGAGCTGGGCATCCCACTCGGCCTTGACACTATAGGCTTGCGGATTGGCCTGGTAGCTGTCGATGGCGGCGCGCCAGACCCGGGTCACCTGCTCCACATAGGCGGGGCTGCGCTGGCGGCCCTCGATCTTGACCGACTGGATCCCGGTCTGGAACAGCTCGGGCAGGAGGCCCAGGGTGTTGAGGCTGGTCGGCTCCTCCAGGGCGTGATAGGTCTGGCCATCCACCTCGAAGCGCCCCTTGCACAGGGTCGGGTAGCCGGCGTTTTCCCCGGGACCGTAACGGTCGATCAGCACCTCGTTGAGCCGGGATTCGAGGCCGGTCGGGGTCTCCTCCCAGCGCACGAACTTGGCCGGCGAGCAGGCCCCCACCGTGTTGGGGCTCTCCCCGGTCATGTAGGAGGAGAGGTAGCAGCGTCCCTCCGCCATGATGCAGAGGCTGCCGAAGGCGAACACCTCTAGGCCGACGTCGGTCTCGCGGGCCAGTTGCCGGACCTGATGCATGGAGAGCACCCGCGGCAGCACCACCCGGCCGACGTTGAAGTGCTGCTGGTAGAAGCGGATGGCGGCGGCGTTGGTGGCGCTGGCCTGCACCGAGACGTGCAGCTCCATGTCGGGGTGGTGACGGCTGGCATAATCGAGCACGGCGAGATCGGCGATGATCAGGGCATCGGCTCCGAGTGCCACCCCGCGATCCACCGCCTGCTTCCACCTGGCGTCAGATCCCGGGTGGGCGAAGGTGTTGATGGCGATGTGCAGCTTGCGGCCGTGCTGGTGTACGTAATCCACCGCCCTTTCCAGCTTGCTGTCGGTGAAGTTGAGACCGGCAAAGTGGCGGGCATTGGTGTCGTCCTTGAAGCCGATATAGACCGCATCGGCCCCGTTATCCACGGCCGTTTTCAGCGCCGGCAGGCTGCCTGCCGGACAGAGTAATTCCATCGGGTACGCTCCGAGAGGGCAAAAAATGCAAAAGTGGCTCGATTGTATGCATCGACGCGTCCCCACTTTTTGACCTGAGGCAGCTTTAGGTGGCTTTACCCTTCTTGAGGTAAGTCGGCACAAGTTTGATTTTCAACAGGATCCTGCCACGGCCCCTGTGCTTGAATGCGCAAAAAACTGGGAGTTTATCGTGTTCCAACAACTGCAACGTCGCCTGGTCGAACAGGCACCCCGTCTCTTGCGCCGCCCGCTCAAGCTGGTGCCCTTCACCCTGCAACAGAGTCTGATGGAGCGCCTGCTGGCGCAGGTGTTCAAGGAGGCCATCCTGGACGGGGACTTCGATTTCCTGGCGGGCAAGTGGCTCAAGGTCGAGGTCTCCGATCTCGAACTCAGCTGGTTCATCAGCGCGCAGGAGGGCAGGCTGGTGATGGCCCCTGACTGCGAGGCGGCCGATGTCTGCTTCAGTGGCTGCAGCCACGATCTCATCCTGATCGCCGGTCGCAAGGAAGATCCGGACTCCCTCTTCTTCCAGCGCCGGCTGAAGATCGAAGGGGACACCGAACTGGGGCTGGAGCTGAAGAACCTGCTGGACAGCCTGGATCTGGAGGCATTGCCCAGCCTGATGAAGTACCCCCTGATGGATCTGGCGACCCTGGTCGAGCGTACCCGCTCAGCGCAGGAGCCAGTGCCCGCGCCGGTGGGCTGAGCTGCGCCTCAGGTGCCGTGCTATGCCCTCGGCATGGTGGCGGCGATGGCGCCGGGCCCACAGACAACGACAGCCCCACAGGCAGGGTAGCAGGGCGAGCAGCGCCGTGGTGTCGGGCAGGCGCAGCAGCAAGAGCCCCAGCGCCAGCCATGCGAAGGGCAGGGCCTCGTAGTACCACTCGGGTTGAAACCAGTGTTTGGCCGGGAAGATGACGAGATCGGTGCGCCTGTAGTTGGAGCGCATCATCCAGACCAGGGCGCCCGCCACAAACAGCAGGGCCGCCGCCAGCCAGAGCAGCGGGGTCTGGGCAACGAGCAGCAGCCCCGCCGACAGCAGCAGGTAGAGGTTGGGTAACTGCTCGTAGAGCCAGGCGGGCAGCATGGGATGGCGACTCCGGGTGATGCACCGTGCACCCTCTAAGGTTAGCTCGCGCTTTTTCGGCGCTCATGCTGGTTGGTTATACGAATGGCCACTTTTGTGCTGAAATGTGGCGTCAGAACCGGTGCCAAAATAGCGATTGGTTATGTTACAATTACGCGCCATTTTTTGACTGAAGATTGACTGGGCATGTTGGATCAGATTCGTATCGTTTTGGTAAACACCTCTCACACCGGCAACATGGGCTCCGCGGCACGCGCCATGAAGACCATGGGGCTGACTCAGCTGGTGTTGGTGGATCCGCAAGCCTTGCCAGATGACAATGCCATCGCCTTGGCGGCGGGGGCCAGCGATGTGCTGGTCAACGCCCGCATCGTCCCGACGCTGGATGACGCCATCGCCGACTGTGGTCTGGTCATCGGCACCAGTGCCCGCTCCCGCACCCTGAGCTGGCCCATGCTGGATCCCCGCGAGGCGGGCGAGAAGCTGGTGACGGAGAGAGTGAAGCACCCGGTCGCTCTGGTGTTTGGCCGTGAACGCACCGGCCTCACCAATGACGAGCTGCAGAAGTGCCACTACCACGTGGCCATCCCGGCCAATCCCGAGTACAGCTCCCTCAACCTGGCCATGGCGGTGCAGACCCTCTGCTACGAGGTGCGGATGCGCTGGCTGCAGGATCAGTTGCCCGAATCCGACGAGGAGCGGGTCGATTATCCCAGTGCGCAGCAGCTGGAAGGGTTCTATCTGCACCTGGAGCAGACTCTGCAGAAGACCGGCTTCATCACCGAGGAGCACCCCGGTCATGTGATGAGCAAGCTGCGTCGTCTGTTCAATCGTGCCCGACCGGAAGTGGTTGAATTGAATATATTGCGCGGTATTCTCACCTCGGTGCAGAAAGCCCGGCCGCAGGATTAATCCCGACTGATTTACTCAACCATATACTTGACTGTTTTAGTCGGGTATGTGACCATGTGCCCATATTGATTTGTTCGCAAGACGGTAAGGCATATGAGACTGACCTCAAAAGGACGTTACGCTGTGACAGCCATGCTCGACGTGGCGTTGCATGCAGAGCAGGGGCCCGTGCCCCTGGCTGATATTTCAGAGCGCCAGGGCATCTCCTTGTCCTATCTGGAGCAACTGTTTGCCCGTCTGCGCAAACATGGGCTGGTGAGCAGCGTGCGTGGTCCGGGTGGCGGTTATCGTCTCGGACTGGCCCCTGGCGAGATCTCGGTGGGTCAGGTGATCACCGCGGTCGATGAGTCGGTCGATGCGACCAAGTGTCTCGGCAAGGGGGGCTGTCATGGCGGTACCCAGTGTCTGACCCACTCCCTGTGGCGCGATCTCAGCGAGCGCATCTCCAGTTTCCTGGGGGACATCACCCTGGCGGAGCTGGTGGGTCAAGCCGACGTGCGACGCATCGCTGGCAAGCAAGATGAACAAATGAAGACCGTGTTGTCCCTGGTTGAACGGGCTGAACGCGGTGATGTGAGCTTGAAAGTCCAACTATAAACGTGCTTTCCACGACGGGTCGCTGTGTGACCCCGTCGTAACGGAGAAAAACATGAAACTGCCTATTTACCTTGATTATTCGGCAACCTGTCCGGTGGACCCGCGTGTCGCAGAAAAAATGATGCAGTGCCTCACCATGGATGGCCTGTTTGGCAATCCTGCCTCCCGTTCTCACCGTTTCGGCTGGCAGGCCGAAGAAGCGGTGGATCAGGCCCGTAATCAAGTGGCAGAGCTGATCGGTGCAGACCCTCGCGAGATCGTCTTCACCTCCGGCGCGACCGAATCGAACAACCTGGCCATCAAGGGCATTGCCCACTTCTATGCTGGCAAGGGCAAACACATCATCACCTCCAAGACCGAACACAAGGCGGTGCTCGACACCTGCCGCCAGCTGGAGCGCGAAGGCTACGAGGTGACCTACCTCGAGCCGATGCCCAACGGCCTGTTCAGTCTGGCGCAGATTGAAGGCGCCCTGCGCGATGACACCGTCCTGGTGAGCATCATGCATGTCAACAACGAGATCGGCGTGATCCAAGACATCGCCGCCATCGGCGAGCTGTGCCGCTCCCGCAAGATCCTGCTGCACGTGGACGCGGTCCAGAGCGTCGGCAAGATCCCGGTTGACGTGGAAGCGCTCAAGGTCGACCTGCTCTCCATGTCCGCCCACAAGGTATACGGCCCGAAAGGGATCGGTGCCCTGTACGTGCGCCGCAAGCCGCGGGTGCGCCTGGAAGCCCAGATGCACGGTGGTGGTCATGAGCGCGGCATGCGCTCCGGCACCCTGCCGACCCACCAGATCGTCGGCATGGGCGAAGCTTTCCGCATCGCCAAGGAAGAGATGGCGAGCGAGAGCCAGCACATCATGGCCCTGCGCCAGCGTCTGTGGAATGGCATCAAAAATATCGAAGAAGTCTATATCAACGGTGATCTGGAGCATCGCGTCCCGGGCAACCTGAACGTCAGCTTCGCCTACGTGGAAGGTGAATCCCTCATCATGGCGTTGAAGGATCTGGCGGTCTCTTCCGGTTCAGCCTGTACCTCTGCCAGCCTGGAGCCTTCCTACGTGCTGCGCGCCCTGGGGATGAACGATGAGCTGGCACACAGCTCCATCCGGTTCAGCATCGGTCGCTTCACCACGGAAGAAGAGATTGATTACGCAATCAAGCTCATCTGCGACTCCATCGGTCGTCTGCGCGAGATGTCTCCCCTGTGGGAGATGTTCAAGGACGGTGTCGATCTGAACACGGTCGAATGGGCTCATCACTGATCGCTTGCCAGAGAGGCAAGGGTTTGGTGAACAACGGAATTAGCAGGAGTTAGATATGGCTTACAGTGAAAAAGTAATCGACCACTACGAGAACCCCCGTAACGTAGGTGGCTTCGACAAGAACGACCCCAGCATCGCGACCGGCATGGTCGGCGCCCCGGCCTGTGGCGACGTGATGAAACTGCAACTGAAGATCAGCGACGACGGCATCATCGAAGACGCCAAGTTCAAGACCTACGGCTGCGGCTCCGCCATCGCCTCCAGCTCCCTGGTGACCGAATGGGTCAAGGGCAAGACCCTGGCCGAGGCTGCCGGCATCAAGAACACCGACATCGCCGAAGAGCTGGCCCTGCCACCGGTGAAGATCCACTGCTCCATTCTGGCGGAGGATGCCATCAAGGCCGCCATCGCCGATTACAAGCAGAAGAAAGGTCTCTAAGGTCCGGAGAGCAGTATGGCCATTACCATGACAGATGCCGCAGCGGAGCGGGTTTCCTCTTTTATGACCAACCGGGGCAAGGGCATCGGCCTGCGCCTCGGCGTCAAGACCACCGGCTGCTCTGGCCTCGCCTATGTGCTCGAGTTTGTGGATGAGCTGGCCGCTGAGGATCAGGTGTTCGAGCAGAACGGTGTCAAGATCATCGTCGATGCCAAGAGTCTGATCCATCTGGATGGCACCGAGCTGGACTTCGTCAAGGAGGGCCTCAACGAGGGCTTCCAGTTCAACAACCCCAACGCCAAGGGCGAGTGTGGTTGTGGCGAAAGCTTCAGTGTCTGAGGCGTTGGTAATCAATACGGCTGGACGGGAAGGTGACTTCCCATCCGGCCGTTCCAACTCTCAAGACGAGTGTGATTGCGGCGCAAGCTTCCTTGTCTGAGGATCCAAGATGAATCATTTCGAGCTGTTCGGGCTGGCACAGGGCTTCGAGCTCGATACCCGCCAACTGGCAGAGACCTACCGCCAGTTGCAGACCAAGTTCCATCCCGATCGTTTTGCCACAGCCCCGGAACGGGAGCAGTTGGCCGCGGTGCAGCGTGCCGCCCAGATCAACGATGCCTTCACCACCCTCAAGGCGCCCCTGCGCCGAGCCGAGTATCTGCTTTCCCTGCGTGGCACCGACATCCGTGGCGAGCAACAGACCCTGCAAGATACCGCCTTCCTGATGCAACAGCTGGAGTGGCGCGAGCGTCTCGCCGAGTTGAAGGGGGAATCCAGTCCTGAGCGCGCCATCGAAGATTTTCGCCGCGAGATCAGGCATGATCACCAGTCGCTGATGCAACGGCTGACCGACTGTCTCACCGCGGGTGAGGATCAGACCGCCGCCGATTGCGTGCGCAAACTCAAGTTTGTCGACAAGCTCCTCGAGGAGCTGGAACGATTCGAAGACTCGCTGTTCGAGTCTTGAACCTCTAACGCTGGAATTTTGATTACCCATGGCATTACTGCAAATCGCCGAGCCCGGCCAGAGCGCCGCACCTCATCAGCATAAACGTGCCGTTGGCATCGATCTCGGCACCACCAACTCCCTGGTCGCCGCCGTGCGCAGCGGCCACGCCGATACCCTGTGTGACGAGCTGGGGCGCGATCTGTTGCCCTCGGTGGTGCACTATCAGGCCGACGCCATCCGGGTTGGCTTCGACGCCAAGCGCGAAGCCGCCCTCGATCCCCACAACACCATCGTCTCCGTCAAGCGGATGATGGGCAAGGCGCTGGCCGACATGGATACCCGCCAGCTGCCCTATCAGTTCGTCGCCGCCGATAACGGCATGCCCCAGTTGCAGACCCGTCAAGGGCTGGTCAACCCGGTGCAGGTCTCGGCCGAGATCCTGAAGACGCTGGCCGAACGTGGCGTCGCCTCGCTCGGTGGCGCCCTCGACGGCGTGGTCATCACGGTGCCTGCCTATTTCGATGACGCCCAGCGTCAGGGCACCAAGGATGCGGCCCGGCTGGCCGGTCTGCACGTGCTGCGCCTGCTCAACGAGCCGACCGCGGCCGCCATCGCCTACGGTCTCGACTCCGGTCAGGAAGGGGTGATCGCCGTCTATGATCTCGGCGGCGGTACCTTCGACATCTCCATCCTGCGCCTGCATCGCGGCGTGTTCGAGGTGATGGCGACCGGTGGCGACTCCGCCCTCGGTGGCGATGACTTCGATCACCTGCTGGCGGACTGGATCAAGGCGCAGGCCGGCCTGAGCGGCCAGCTCGAGGCCCGTACCCAGCGCGAGTTGCTGGATGTGGCGGCCGCCGTCAAGCACGGCCTGACCGATGCCGACAGCGTGCCCTGCAGCTTCGCCGGCTGGCAAGGGGAGCTGAGCCGCGCCCAGTTCGATGCGCTCATCCTGCCGCTGGTCAAGCGCACCCTGCTGGCCTGTCGCCGCTCCCTGCGCGATGCGGGTCTGGAGCAGGTGGAAGTGCTGGAGGTGGTGATGGTCGGGGGCTCCACCCGGGTGCCGTTGGTGCGCGAGCGGGTGGGGGAATTCTTCCAGCGCCCGCCGCTCACCAGCATCGATCCGGACAAGGTGGTGGCCATCGGCGCCGCCATCCAGGCCGACATCCTGGTGGGCAACAAGCCCGATGCCGAGATGCTGCTGCTGGACGTCATCCCGCTCTCCCTCGGTCTCGAGACCATGGGGGGGCTCGCCGAGAAGGTGATCCCGCGCAACACCACCATTCCGGTGGCCCGCGCCCAGGAGTTTACCACCTTCAAGGATGGCCAGACTGCCATGGCCATTCATGTGGTGCAGGGAGAACGCGAGCTGGTAGCGGATTGCCGCTCCCTCGCCCGCTTCACCCTGACCGGCATTCCGCCCATGGCGGCTGGCGCCGCCCACATTCGCGTCATCTTCCAGGTGGATGCGGACGGGCTGCTGTCGGTCAGCGCCATGGAAAAATCCTCCGGCGTGCAGGCGGAGATCCAGGTCAAGCCCTCCTATGGCTTGGCGGAGGAGGACATCCTCGGCATGCTGAGCGCCTCCATCGCCAATGCCCAGCAGGACATGGATGCCCGCATGCTGGCGGAGCAGCAGGTCGAAGCCGATCGGGTGGTGGAGAGCCTCAATGCGGCGCTGGCCGCCGATGGTGAGGCGCTGTTGAGCACGGCCGAGCGCGCCGAGATCGATGCCGCGATCAATCATCTGCTGGCCATGCGTGCCACAGGCACAACCAACCAAATCAAAGATGCCATCGAGGCGGCGGATGCCGTCAGTGGCGAGTTTGCGGCCCGTCGCATGGATGCCTCCATTCGCAAGGTGCTGACCGGCCAAAACGTCAACAAGGTGTAATATGCCAAAACTGATCATTCTGCCTCACCCCGAACTCTGTCCGGACGGCGCTGCCCTCGAGGGTGCGACCGGTGAGACCATACTGGACATCGCCCTGCGCAACGGCATCGAGATCGAGCATGCCTGCGAGAAGTCCTGCGCCTGTACCACCTGCCACTGCGTGGTGCGGGAGGGGTTCGACTCCCTCGAGCCGAGCGATGAGCTGGAAGACGACATGCTGGACAAGGCATGGGGGCTGGAGCCGGAATCCCGCCTGAGTTGCCAGGCCCGTCTGGCGGACGAGGATCTGGTGGTGGAACTGCCCAAGTACACCATCAACCTCGCCTCCGAACGCCATTGATGCGACGTTAATTACACATGAGTGAATTGCACGTGCAGCATCTCATGGCGCAGTGATGATATGGTGAAGGCCGTAACCCTCGGGGGTACGGCCTTTTTTGTATTCGTTATTCCCCTATTCGTTAATGTAAAGTTGCCCATAAAAAAGGAAGCAAGAGAAGATGGCTGACATGATGAACGTACGGTTATCCGCCCAGGCTGCCGCCGCCGTCTGGGGCGAAGGCGCCCTGCTCAGTTTCAGCGGTGACGAGACCCTGATCCATCTGGACAAGGATGCGTTGCGCACTATCCAGCGCGCGGCCCGCCGACTCGAATCGACCGGCATCAAGCGGGTAAGCCTGGCCGGCGAGGGTTGGGATCTGGAGCGCCGTTACGCCTTCGCCCAGGGCTTCTATGCCGCCAAGGGGCAGCGTGAGGTGCACTTCGGCGAGCAGAGTGCCACCGAGGCCAGCGAGCTGGATGCGTTGATCCGCGCGACCCGCTGGGTGCGCGAGGTGACCAACGGTTGCCCGGAAGAGATCTATCCCATGAGCCTGGCGGAATCGGCCCTGCTGCTGATCCGCGGCCTGGGTGGCGATCAGGTGACCGCCCGCATCACCGCCGGTGAGGCGCTGCGTGAGGCCGGACATATCGGGATCTGGTCGGTGGGCCGTGGCAGCGAGCGCGAGCCGGTGCTGCTGGAGCTGGACTACAACCCGACCGGGGATCGCCACGCCCCCGTGGTGGCCGCCCTGGTGGGCAAGGGCATCACCTTCGACTCCGGTGGCTACTCCATGAAGTCCTCTGACAACATGCTGCCGATGAAGTCCGACATGGGCGGTGCCGCCATGGTGACCGGCGCCCTGGCGCTCGCCATCAGCCGCGGGCTGAACAAGCGGGTCAAGCTGATCCTCTGCTGCGCCGAGAACCTGGTCTCCGGCCACGCCTTCAAGCTCGGTGACATCCTCACCTACAAGAACGGCATCTCGGTCGAGATCCAGAACACAGACGCGGAAGGGCGCCTGGTGCTGGCCGATGGCCTGCTGGCCGCGAGCGACAGTGGCGCCGCCCATATCCTCGATGCCGCCACCCTGACCGGCGCAGCCAAGACCGCGCTCGGCCGCGACTACAACGCTGTGTTTGCGTTGGATGAAACCGAGCAACAGCGCGCCTTGGTCGCTGCCAAGCTTGAACACGAGAAGGCCTGGCCCCTGCCGCTCGAGTCCTGGCATGCGGGCCAGCTCACCTCGGCCTTCGCCGAGCTGGGCAACGTGGCCTCCGCCGAAGGCACCGCCGGTGCCACCACCGCGGCCGCCTTCCTCTCCCGCTTCGTGCGCGATGAGGGCAAGGGCTGGGTGCACCTGGATCTGGCGGCCTCCTATCAAAAATCGGGCAACGAGCTGTGGGCGACCGGCGCCAAGGGCCACGGCCTGCGCACTATCGCCCGCTGGTTGCAGGAGGTGTGTGCATGAACGTCTGGCTGAGTCGCGAATTTGCCGCCCCCGAGTGGGGCGAGGGGGCGCTGCTCTCGCACCGCACCGATGGCATGGTGATCCATCTGGTGACCGCTACCCCATTGCTGGACATTCAGCAGGCGGCCCGCCGCCTCTGTGGTCAGGGGATCCAGAAGGCCGCGCTCTGCGGTCATTGGGAACGCGAGCAGCAGTGGGCCTTTGCCCAGGGCCTGCAGACCCCCAAGGCCGAGGTCGAGCTGCAGTGGGCGACCTCCTCCGAAGAGGACAGGGAGGAGCTGGAGGCGCGCTGGTTGTGCGGCCGCTGGGTGCGCGAGATGACCAATGCCACCCCGGAACAGCTGGGGCCGCTGGATCTGGCGGTGGAGGCGGCCGCCTTCATCACCGAGCTGGCGCCGGATCGCATCAGCCATCGCATCCTCAAGGGGGAGGCGCTGCAGCAGGCGGGCTGGGTCGGGCTCTATCAGGTCGGTCGTG
Source organism: Aeromonas sp. sif2433 (assembly GCF_019218705.1). Classification (NCBI taxonomy): domain Bacteria; kingdom Pseudomonadati; phylum Pseudomonadota; class Gammaproteobacteria; order Aeromonadales; family Aeromonadaceae; genus Aeromonas; species Aeromonas sp. sif2433. The sequence goes on along the minus strand of NZ_JAHUXD010000005.1, from coordinate 186,815 downwards.
GCAGCGATCGCGAGCCGGTGATGCTGGAGCTGGACTTCAATCCAAGCCGGGATCCCAAGGCCCCGGTGGCCGCCGCCCTGGTGGGCAAGGGCATCACCTTCGACTCCGGTGGCTACTCCATGAAAACTTCCCAGGGCATGCTGACCATGAAGCATGACATGGGAGGCGCCGCCATAGTGACAGGGGCGCTGGCGCTGGCCATACTGCGCGGGCTCGACAAGCGGGTGAAGCTCATCCTCTGCTGTGCCGAGAACCTGGTCTCCGGCCATGCCTACAAGCTGGGGGACATCCTCACCTACAAGAACGGCACCACGGTGGAGATCGTCAACACCGATGCCGAGGGGCGACTGGTGCTGGCCGATGGCCTGCAGCTCGCCGCCGAGTCGGGGGCGCCGCTGGTCATCGATGCCGCGACCCTGACCGGGGCGGCTGTGATGGCGCTGGGGGGACGCTACAACGCGCTGTTCGGGCTGGACAAGGGGCTGGTGAGCCGTGCCATGGCCTATGCGGATGCCGAGCAGGAGCCGGCCTGGCCGCTGCCGCTGGAGCCCTGGCACCGGCAGCAGTGCCCGTCCCATTATGCCGACACGGCCAACAGCCGCCCCGTGCCGGGCGGTGGCCCGGGCGGTGCCTCCAACGCGGCGGGCTTCCTCTCCCGCTTCGTGGCCAACGAAGGGCAGGGCTGGCTGCACGTCGATCTCGCCGCCTGCTTCAGCGAGAACGGTGACAACCTGTGGTCACCGGGCGCCAATACCCTGGGGATGCGCACCATAGCGCAAGCCCTGCTGGCGGAGACGCGCTGAGCGGCATGACGAAGAACGAGGGCACCCCAGGGTGCCCTTTTCGATGGTGCTGTTTTCTTGAGCAATAGATACAGTTTTAGCGGGTTAACACGGTGATCGTGCACAAGCGCACATTTTTTCCCGACGCACTGGGACAAGATGAGTGGTGATGTTGTTTTAGCGATGTGTTTGTTTAATAAAAAGTTGCTTTTTTGTGTGTTATTTCGGTTTTTGTTTACGTATAATCGCCGCCGAACATGGATTCTTACAATAAAACTCTGTAGTTAAGGAAAGATCTCAATGGCTATCGAACGTACCTTTTCTATCGTCAAGCCGGATGCTGTCAGCAAGAACTTGATCGGTGCCATCTACAACCGTTTCGAGAGCGCTGGCCTGAAGGTTATCGCCGCCAAGATGCTGCACCTGAGCAGCGAGCAGGCCGCCGGTTTCTACGCCGAGCATCAGGGCAAGCCTTTCTATGATGCGCTGGTCGGTTTCATGACCTCCGGTCCCGTCATGGTGCAGGTGCTGGAAGGGGAAGAGGCCATCCGTCGCCATCGCGAGATCATGGGTGCCACCAACCCGAAAGAGGCCTTGGCCGGTACCCTGCGTGCCTGCTACGCCGAGAGTATCGATCGCAACGCCGTACACGGCTCCGATGCCCCGGCCTCTGCCGCCCGTGAAATCGCCTACTTCTTCTCCGACGACGAGATCTGCCCGCGCGGCTGATTTCACCCGTTGATGACCAAGGGAGCCTCGGCTCCCTTTTGTTTTTTGGTCTTTTGGGCCAACTCCTCTTATTCTCCAGGTGGAAAGCCAGACCCATTATTTGTACAATGCCGCCCCCTGACGTAAGTCAGCCAATAATTTATGAAGTGTGTGAGCTGAGGCCATTGATGAGCGAAACAAAAACCAACCTGCTGGATCTCGATCGGGATGCCATGCGTGCCTTCTTCGTCGAGCTGGGCGAGAAGCCATTCCGGGCAGATCAGATAATGAAGTGGATCTATCACTTTGGTTGTGATGATTTCGATCAGATGAACAACGTCAACAAGGCGCTGCGTGAGCGTCTCAAGACCATCGCCGAGATCCGTGCACCTGAGATCAGCCGCGAACAGCGCTCCTCCGACGGCACCATCAAGTGGGCGTTGCAGGTCGGCGATCAGGAAGTCGAGACCGTCTATATCCCGGAAGGGGACAGGGCCACCCTGTGCGTCTCCTCCCAGGTCGGCTGCGCGCTGGCGTGCACCTTCTGCTCCACCGCCCAACAAGGCTTCAACCGTAACCTGAAGGTGTCCGAGATCATCGGTCAGGTGTGGCGCGCCGCCAAGGTCGTCGGTGGCAAGCGTCCCATCACCAACGTGGTGATGATGGGCATGGGTGAGCCGCTGCTCAACCTGGCCAACGTGGTACCGGCCATGAAGCTGATGATGGATGACTTCGGTTTCAGCATCTCCAAGCGTCGCGTCACCCTCTCGACCTCAGGGGTGGTGCCTGCCCTTGACATGCTGGGTGACCAGATTGACGTGGCACTGGCCATCTCCCTGCACGCGCCGAACGACGAGCTGCGCTCCGAGATCATGCCGATCAACGACAAGTACAACATCGAGAACTTCCTCGCCGGGGTACGCCGCTATCTGGCCAAGTCCAATGCCAACGGTGGCCGGGTGACCGTGGAGTATGTGCTGCTCGATCATATCAATGACGACATGCAGCAGGCCCACGAGTTGGCCAAGGTGCTCAAAGACACCCCCTGCAAGATCAACCTGATCCCGTTCAACCCCTTCCCGGGCAACCCCTTTGGCAAGCCGAGCAACAGTCGCATCGACCGTTTCTCCAAGGTGTTGATGGAATATGGCTTCACCGTCATAGTGCGCAAGACCCGGGGAGAAGACATAGACGCGGCCTGTGGCCAGCTGGTGGGGGAGGTGATCGACCGTACCAAACGCACCATGAAAAATCGGATGCAACGGGATGGGATTTCCGTCAAAATGGTTTGAACCGCTAAGCCATTGTATAGACAGGAAATGGATATCCGTACATTGATCGTAGTGGCGGCGCTCTGCGCGCTGCCAGGCTGTGTCACCGAGACCACTTACGCTGGCCAGAATTCGACCCAGCGTGAAGTGGGACCCGACTTCAAGGCGGCTGCCCAGACGCGTCTCGATCTGGGCATTCAATATCTGCGCCAGGGCAATGCCGAACAGGCCAAGTTCAATCTTGATCGCGCCCTGCAGTACGACCCCAGCAACCCTCAGGTCTATATCGGCTTCGCCTATTTCTACCAGCAGGTCGAAGACTTCAAGGCGGCCGAGACCAACTATCGCAAGGCCCTCGACATAGATCCGACCAATGCTGACGCGATGAACAACTACGGTGCCTTCCTCTGTAACCGGGGGCGTTTCGACGAAGCCGAGAAGGCCTTCATGCAGGCGGTCAGCCAGCCGGATTATGTCAAGATCGCCGATACCTACGAGAATGCGGCGCTCTGCGCCCTGCAAAATAATAGAAATGATAAGGCTGGCGAATACTATCGTCTGGCCTTGGGGTATAATCCTCGCAATCCAAGGTTATTGCTGGACATGGCCGAGCTTTCCATGAAAGATGGCAAGCTGCCTGACGTGCAGTCTTACCTCGTTCGTTTTGCCGAGGTGGCAGACGAAAACGAGGACAGCCTCTGGTTGAGGCTACGGCTGGCGCAAGCCATGGACAAGCCGGCATTACTTCACCAATTCGGGACTGAGCTGGTAAAGCAATATCCCACTTCGCAACAAGCCAAGCGTTACTTAGCCAATGACTACTGAACAGCCACACGATTTTCAAGACGACTCCCAGGCAGTAGGCCCAGGCCAACTGCTGCGCAACGCCCGTGAGCAGCTCGGCTGGACACGAGAGCAAGTTGCGTCCCGCATTCACCTTCGTCTGACCCTGATTTCCGAGATCGAAGCGGATAGCTATGACAAGCACACTTCTCATACCTTTATCCGCGGCTATCTGCGTGCCTATGCCAAGCTGGTCGGCATCCCCGAGGAAACCATACTGGCGGCTTACGACAAGCTGGGGCTGACGCCACCCGATAACATCGACATGCAGAGCTTCTCCCGCCGCTCCCGCCAGCAAGCCAACGACAGTCGGCTCAAGGTGGTGACCTGGTTGGTGATCCTGGTGCTGATCGCGCTCTCCATCGCCTGGTGGTGGCAGAGCACGGCTCGTCGCTCCGCCGGTGATGACGCCCTGGCGGCGACCGAGATGGGGACGACCGGCAACATGCCGAGTGCCAACTCGGTGACCGCCATAGACGTGGCCGATCCCGTGCTGCCCGTCGCCTCCGAGGCGGTGGCCATTGCCGTCGATCCCGTGGTGAGCGATGCCGTTGCCCTCGAGCCGGCCGTCGTCGAGGTCAGCGCCGCTGTGACGACCGAGGCGTCTGCCGCGGTGGCGACTGTGGCTCCGGCCGATGAAGCCAGCACCGAGCCGGGCAAGCTGCCCCAGCTCAAGATGAGCTTCACCGCCGACTGCTGGCTGGATGTCAAGGATGCCAACGGCAAGACCCTGTTCAGCGGTCTGAAGAAGGCAAATGACGTACTCGTGCTGGAAGGACCCGAGCCACTCAAATTCATCGTTGGCGCGCCCATGGCGGTCAATCTCGAATATCAGGGCAAGTCCTTCGACATGAGCCGTTACAACAACGGCCGGACTGCTCGCTTCTCACTGCCGCAGGAGTAATCTGTCCGCCATGTCCGCTCACGAATCCCCCATCATTCGTCGCAAATCCAAGCAGATCATGGTCGGCAACGTGCCGGTTGGGGGCGATGCCCCCATCACTGTGCAGACCATGACCAACACCAAGACCACGGACGTGGCCGCCACCGTCGAGCAGATCCAGCGGATCGAGCGGGTGGGGGCGGACATAGTCCGGGTCTCGGTGCCCACCATGGAGGCGGCTGAAGCCTTCAAGCTCATCAAGCAGCAGACCCGCATTCCCATCGTCGCCGACATCCACTTCGACTACCGTATCGCCCTGAAAGTGGCCGAATACGGCGCAGACTGCCTGCGCATCAACCCGGGCAACATCGGCAACGAGGAGCGGGTGCGCGCCGTGGTCGATTGTGCGCGCCACTACAACATCCCGATCCGCATCGGGGTCAACGGTGGCTCCCTGGAGCGGGATATTCAGGAGAAATACGGCGAGCCGACCCCCGAAGCCTTGCTCGAGTCGGCCATGCGCCACGTGGATTACCTGGATCGCCTCAACTTCGACAACTTCAAGGTGAGCGTCAAGGCGTCCGACGTCTTCCTGGCCGTGGGTGCCTACCGCCTGCTGGCCAAGCAGATCGAGCAGCCGCTGCACCTCGGCATCACCGAGGCGGGCGGTTTCCGCGCCGGCGCGGTGAAGTCAGCCATCGGGCTCGGCATGCTGCTGGTCGATGGCATCGGTGACACCATCCGCATCTCGCTGGCCGCCGATCCGGTGGAAGAGGTGAAGGTGGGCTTTGACATCCTCAAGTCCCTGCGCATCCGCTCCCGTGGCATCAACTTCATCGCCTGCCCCTCCTGTTCGCGTCAGGAGTTTGACGTGATAAGCACGGTGAACGCCTTGGAAGAGCGGCTGGAAGACATCATCACCCCGATGGATGTCTCCATCATCGGCTGTGTGGTCAACGGCCCGGGCGAGGCGCTGGTCTCGGATCTGGGGCTGGCGGGCGCCGCCAACAAGAGTGCCTTCTACGAAGGTGGGCAGCGGGTCGACCGGCTCGACAACAAGGATCTCATTCCGACCCTGGAGCGGCGCATCCGTGCCCGGGCGGCCATGCTGGATCCGGCCAACCAGATCCAGATAGACAAGGGTTGAACCGGTAAAGGTTCAACCAGAGCGGGGCCACCTGGGGTGGCCCCGGCTTTAGGTAGTTGATTTTAAATCCCGCATCTGGGCACCCTGATTTTACCTCGGGGTCGAAAATCCCTATAATGCGGCCAAATTTCACGTCTTTTTCTCGAGTATCAACGTGGCAAAACAGATCCAAGCGATTCGCGGTATGAATGATTGCCTGCCGGAGCAGAGCCCGGTATGGCAGAAAGTGGAACAGATCCTGCGCCAGGTCGTGGCCAGCTATGGCTACAGCGAAGTGCGCATGCCCATCGTCGAGCAGACTCATCTGTTCAAACGCGCCATCGGCGAAGTGACCGATGTGGTCGAAAAAGAGATGTACAGCTTCGAGGATCGCAACGGCGACAGCCTGAGCCTGCGTCCGGAAGGGACCGCCAGCTGCGTGCGTGCCGGCATCGAGCACGGCCTGCTGTATAACCAGGAACGCCGGATGTGGTACATGGGCCCCATGTTCCGTCACGAGCGTCCCCAGAAGGGTCGTTATCGCCAGTTCCATCAGTTCGGGGTCGAGCTGTTTGGCATCAACGGGCCGGACATTGACGCCGAGCTCATCATGCTGACCCATCGTCTGTGGCGCCTGTTCGGCATCAGCGATCACGTCACCCTGCAGCTCAACACCCTGGGCCAGACTGAGGAGCGTGCCGCTTACCGCGATGCGCTGGTGGCCTATCTGGAGCAATACAAGGATCAGCTGGACGAAGAGAGCCAGCGCCGCATGTACAGCAACCCGCTGCGGGTGCTCGACTCCAAGGATGAGAAGGTGCAGGCCATACTGGCGGACGCCCCCCGCCTGTTCGATCACCTTGGCGAGGCGAGCCTGGCCCACTTCGAGGGGCTCAAGCGCCTGCTCGAGTCGGCCGGTATTCGCTATGAGGTGAACGAGCGGTTGGTGCGCGGTCTCGATTATTACAACCTCACCGTATTCGAGTGGGTCACTACCAGCTTGGGTGCCCAGGGCACAGTCCTGGCCGGTGGCCGCTATGACGGTCTGGTGGAGCAGCTCGGTGGTCAAGCGACCCCGGCGGTCGGCTTTGCCATGGGCATGGAGCGACTGGTGCTGATGCTGGAGACCCTCGAGCTCAACGCCGACATCCGCCCGGCGGTGGATGTCTATCTCGCCATGGTGGGCGAGGGCACAGAGCAAGCCGGCTTCCAGTTGGCCGAGCGGCTGCGTGATGCGCTGCCGGACTTGCGGCTGATGAGCCATTGCGGTGGCGGCAACTTCAAGAAACAACTCAAGCGTGCCGACAAGAGCGGCGCGGCCATTGCCCTGATCCTCGGCGAGACCGAGGTGCAAAGCGGGGAGATCACCATCAAGTATCTGCGTGGCCAGGCCGAGCAACAGACCGTTACGGTCGATGCCGCCATCGCCCTGCTGGCAGCTAAAGGAGAATAAGCTGTGGAAGTTTATACCACCGAAGAACAACAGGTCGAAGTCATCAAGAGCTGGTGGAAAGAGAACGGGACCTCGGTACTTGCAGGGACTGTGATCGGCCTGATCGGCCTCTTTGGCTGGCGCTATTACAACGAGCATCAGCTGACCAGCCAGGAGGCCGCCTCCCAGGCTTACAACGAGATGACCGCCCAGCTGGCCAAGGGCGACGATGCCGCCCTTGAGCAGGCGAAGAGCTTCATCACGGCGCACAAGGGCGATGCTTACGCCGAGCTGGCGGCCCTGCAACTGGCGGCGGCTGCCGTCAAGGCCAACAAGCTGGATCTGGCGGTCGAGCAGCTGACCCTGGTCGCGACGGGTGGGGACGAGAGCCTCAAGCCCATCGCCGCCCTGCGTCTGGCCCGGGTCCTGAACGATCAGGGCAAGGCCGACGAGGCCCTGGCCCAGCTCGCCAAGATCAACAACGACGCCTTCAAGGCCCAGGTTGCCGAGGCCCGTGGCGATGTGCTGCTCAAGCAGGGCAAGCCGGAGGAGGCGCGCGAAGCCTACCAGGCGGCGGCGGATGCCGGCGGCCTGCAGGCGAGCGCCGAGCTCAAGCTGAAGATGGACGATCTGGCGCTGCCAGCCGTGACTGCGGGTGGGGCACCGGATGCGTAATCTGTACAAACGAATGATGCTGGGGGCTGCGGTCTCCCTGGCCTTGCAGGGCTGCTCCTTGTTCAGCTCGGAAGAAGATCTGACCCCGATGGCCGCGCTGCCGGTGGTGGAGTCGGCGTTCACCGCCGATACCCAGTGGTCCTCCTCCGTCGGGGATGGCATAGGTGACTTCTATTCCCAGTTGAAACCTGCGGTGGAAGAGGATCATATCTATGCCGCCGCCCGGGATGGTGATGTCACCGCCTTCGATCGCAAGAGCGGTCAGGTGCTGTGGAGCGTGGATCTGGCGGAACTACCGGCCAATGTCGACAAGCGCAGCGCCCGTCTCTCCGGCGGTCTGGTCTCTCGCTACGGCAAGCTGTTCCTCGGCTCCGAGAACGGGGTGGTCTACGCCCTGAACGAGGCGGACGGGGCAGTGCTGTGGCAGACCACAGTGCCGGGTGAAGTGGTGGCAAGCCCGGCGGTCGAGGATGGTCGGGTGGTGGTGTTGACCACCTCTGGCCGCCTGATTGCCCTGGACACCGACGAAGGCAAGCAGCAGTGGACCCTGTCCGAGGAGCAGCCACCGCTGACCCTGCGCAGTGCCAGTGCCCCGGTCATCACCAACGGCGCCGTGCTCTATGGCCGTGCCGATGGCAAGGTCGGCATCGCCCTGCTCAGCAATGGCCAGCCGGTGCGCCAGTCCAAGGTGGCGGATCCCCGCGGTGCGACCGAACTGGATCGCATGGTGGACGTGGATGCGACCCCGCTCATCGCCGGTGATGAGCTCTATGCCATCGCCTACAATGGTCAGTTGATGGCGCGCAAGCTGATGACGGGTGACGAGGTGTGGAAGCGCAAGTATTCCGGCTATCGTGACCTGGCGGTGACCGGCAACGCCATAGTGCTGACCGACAGCCGCAGCCACCTGTTCGCGGTCGATCGTCGCAACGGACTGGAACTGTGGTCCAACACCCAGCTGGAAAATCGCAGCGTCACCGCCCCCGTCATCTTCGGTGACTACGTGGTGGTCGGCGATGTGGAAGGTTACCTGTATTGGCTGGATCGTACCGACGGTACCATCAAGGCGATGCAGCAGCTCGACAGCAGTGGTCTCTATGCCGCCCCCCTGGTGGACGGTGACACCCTGTATGTGCAGAGCCGTGGTGGCAAGTTGTACGCCTTGCAGCGTCCCTGATCACCCTTCAATCTGAATATCCGGCTCCTGGTCTTCGGACCCGGAGCCTTTGTCGTCTTGAGAATGAGGCTTTTATGACTCCTGTAGTAGCCCTGGTGGGCCGCCCCAACGTGGGGAAATCCACCCTGTTTAACCGCCTGACCCGTACCCGGGATGCCCTGGTTGCCGATTTTCCCGGCCTGACCCGGGACCGTAAATACGGCCAGGCGAAGTTGGGCGAGCTGGAATTTATCGTGGTCGATACCGGTGGTATCGATGGCACCGAGGAGGGGATCGAGCTGAAGATGGCCGAGCAGTCCCTGCTGGCCATCGAAGAAGCCGATGTGGTGCTGTTTATGGTGGACGCGCGGGCCGGTCTCACCGCCGCCGATCAGGCCATCGCCGAGCACCTGCGCAAGACCCACAAGAAGGTGTTCCTGGTCGCCAACAAGACCGACGGCATCGACGGTGATTCCGCCGTGTCCGAGTTCTACGCGCTGGCGCTGGGGGAGGTCTACCAGATCGCCGCCGCCCACGGTCGTGGCGTGCTGAGCCTGTTGGAACTGGCGCTGGCCCCCCACCTGGAAGAGCTGGTCGAGGCCGCCGCTGGCAGCGAGGAGGATGCGCAAGAGGAACTGGAAGAGGACTTCGATGAAGAAGCCCTGCTGCGCATGGTTGCCGCCGGTGATCTGGACACCAGGGAAGACACCAAGGAGACCCCGTTCGCCGACCTGCCCATCAAGTTCGCCATCGTCGGTCGTCCCAACGTCGGCAAGTCGACCCTGACCAACCGCATGCTGGGTGAAGACCGCGTCATCGTCTATGACATGCCGGGCACCACCCGCGACTCCGTCTATATCCCGATGGAGCGTGACGATCAGAAGTACGTGATCATCGACACCGCCGGGGTGCGTCGTCGTGGCAAGGTGCACGAGACGGTGGAGAAGTTCTCCGTCATCAAGACCCTCAAGGCGATTGAGGATGCGAACGTCTGCCTGCTGGTGATCGACGCGCGTGAGACCATCACCGATCAGGATCTCAGCATCCTCGGCTTCGTGCTCCACTCCGGCCGCTCCGTGGTACTGGTGGTGAACAAGTGGGATGGCCTGGATCAGAAGGTGAAAGAGGACGTCAAGAACGAGCTGGATCGTCGCCTCGGCTTCATCGACTTCGCCCGGGTGCACTTCATCTCCGCCCTGCACGGCAGCGGTGTCGGCCACCTGTTCGAGTCCATCCAGGAGGCGTACCAGTCCGCCACCCGCCGTACCAGCACCGCCATGCTGACCCGCATCATGCAGATGGCGCAGGAAGATCACCAGCCGCCCATGGTGAACGGTCGCCGGGTCAAGCTGAAGTATGCCCATGCCGGTGGTTACAACCCGCCGCGCATCGTCATCCACGGCAACCAGTTGAACGATCTGCCGGACTCCTACAAGCGGTATCTGATCAACTACTTCCGCAAGTCCCTGAAGATCATGGGCACCCCGATCCGGGTCGAATTCCAGGAGTCGGTCAACCCGTTCGAGGGCAGGAAGAATACCCTGACCCTGAGCCAGGAGCGGCAACGGGATCGCCTGCTCAAGGCGCGGACCAAGAGCAAGAAATAAGCCGAGACGGCTGCCCTCGCGGCAGCCGTTTTTTTAGCCTTAAGCGCGAAGGTTAATGAGCCCTGGGCCCACCCAGCGCTCATTCACTTCATGAGGAGTCATCGATGAGCATCCTGACGTGCCCGGCCTGCAACGCCGAGCTGGACAGCCGCAGCGGCGAGACCGCCTGTGGCCAATGTCAGACCCGCTACCGGATCCTGGCCCGCTGCCCGAGCTGCCAGCAGGCGCTGGAGCGGCTGAGGGCCTGCGGGGCGGTGGATTACTTCTGCAATCACTGCAACAGCCTGGTCTCGAAGCGGGCGGTGCTCCTTGCGGCGAGTCCGGTCGAGTCGGCATGAGGCATTAAAAAACCCGGCATTTGCCGGGTTTTTTATTCTGTGTGCTCTGCGATCAGCAAGGTGTAGGAGCGGTTTCGGCGCCATATCTTGCGTTTCATGTCATTGAGTTTGAGCTTGCGTCTTGGGCTCCAGGAACACTTGGTCTTCCTGGTCAACGTGGCTCTTCTGCGAGTTCGCATCTTGTTCTCCTCCCTGGTCATCCTGGCACTGATGTTGAGGCCCGTCGGTGCATTCTGTTATCAGTATCGCAACTTGATGAATATGTTGCGATAAGCACCTGTCAGACAGGCTCAGGCCTGGAACGATGTTAACAGAGAACTCAACCGGATAACACACCCGGGTCAAGGGGCGATGATCTGCTTGACCACCTCGGCGATGATGGTGGGGTGCTCATCGCTCGCTGCCGGCTCGCTGTTGTCATCCTCGTCCAGCTCCTCGCGGCGGTGGGCCTTCTGCTGCTCGTTGTCGAGCCAGAGCAGGCTCTGGTAGTACTGGCGCACGTTGTTGACGTAGTTGCGCGCCTCGCCACCCCGGGCATAGCCGTAGCGCACCTTGCGATGCCAGCGGGCCTGCTGCAACAGCGGCAGTACCTCCTTCACATCGCTCCAGGCGTCGGGATTCTTGCCGAGCTCCCTGGTCAGGCGGCGCGCATCCATCATGTGGCCGTAGCCGATGTTGTAGGCGGTGAGGGCGAACCACACCTTCTCGTCGTCCGGCACCGAGTCCGGCACCTTCTCCATCATCTCCTGCAGGTAGCGGGCACCGCCCTTGATGCTCTCCTCCGGGTGCAGCCGGTTGCTGACCCCCATCGCCTTGGCGGTGGGCTCGGTCAGCATCATCATGCCGCGCACCCCGGTATAGGAGCGCGCCTCCGGATCCCAGTGGGACTCCTGATAGCTGATGGCCGCCAGCAGGCGCCAGTCGATCTCCTTGGCGTGGGTCTGGAACAGCTCCTGGTACTTGGGCAGCCGGCTCTTGGCCCGCTGCAGGAAGGTACGGGTGTCGACGAAGTCGAAGTTCTGCACATGGCCGAAGTACTTCTCGTCCAGCTTGGCGATGGAGCCGTCCATGAAGCGCTGGCCGAAGAAGTCGATGATGCTGGCATAAAGGCTGTCATCGGGCAGCTTGGTCATGGCCCAGGCCACGGCCTGCTTCTTGTCGAGAGTCAGCCCCTCGGTGAGCTCGGGGTAGTAGCGCTGGGCACGGGCCAGCACCGTATCCTGCACCACGGTGTAGTCGAGCTTGCCGTCGGCGACCTGCTTGAGCAGCTCCTCCACATCCGCATCCCGGTTGGTGCTCCAGTCCAGGTTGGGGTACTGCTTGGCGAGTATCTTCATCAGATCCTCCCCGGTGGAGCCGGCGGGTACCACTATGGTGCCCTTGATGTCGCCGAGATCCTTCGGCTTGGGGGAGCCATTGCGATAGACCAGCTTGGGGGAGACCTGGTAGAAGCCGGGGCCGAAGCGAAACAGCTTGCGCCGCTCCGGCGTCACCACGATGGCGGCGGCGGCGAGGTCCAGCTTGCCCTGCTCCAGCAGCTCGACCAGCCCGGCGGTGCTGTAGGCCGGGATGATGGTCAGCTTGACTCCCAGCCAGTCGGCATAGTTCTGCGCCAGCTCGTAATCGAAGCCCTGGGCGATGTCGTCACGCTGGTAATAGGAAGTGGGGCCATAGAGGGTGCCAACCCGGATCTCGCCCCGTTGACGGATCTGCTCCAGCTGGCTGGAGGGGGAATAGAAGTCGCAGCCGGCCAGGGCCAGCGTCAGCAACATCCCGATACACAGTCGAAAAATGCAGCGCAAGTAGTTGAATACCCTTGTTGAAAAAATCGGCATTTGTCAAAAAAGAGGCTCCTTTATACCAGAGTGTGTGGAGCGAGTCACATCGGTCTAAGTGAGAAAAACGTTTGTCCCTTGTGGGCCTGATCCCTATAATACGCGCGTCTCAAATCCCCCCACACTCTAAAACTTGGTGAGAAAGGTATATGGAAATCTTGCGTGGTGCCCCAGCACTGTCTGAGTTTCGTGTCCACAAGCTGCTGCAAAGCTGCGTGCAGAGAGGAGTAGAGATAGAGAGCGTCTATGCCGAATATGTGCACTTTGCCGAGCTGTCATCCCCCCTGTCGCCGCCCGAGCGAGCGACCTTGGGCCAGCTCCTGCGCTACGGCCCGACCATCCCAGAACACACCCCCAGCGGCCAGCTGTTTCTCGTTACCCCCCGTCCCGGCACTATCTCCCCCTGGTCTTCCAAAGCAACCGACATCGCCCACAACTGCGGCCTGAACCAGGTCAAGCGGCTGGAGCGCGGCATTGCTTATTATCTGCAGCCCAAGCAGGCCCTGACCGCCGCCCAGCGCGGCGAGCTGGCGGCCCTGCTGCACGATCGCATGATGGAGACGGTGTTCGACGAGCTGAGCCAAGCGAGCGCCCTGTTTGCCCACCAGGAGCCGCGCCCCTTCACCCAGGTGGATGTGCTGGCCGGTGGCCGCACCGCGCTGGCTGAGGCCAACGTGGCACTGGGCCTGGCCCTGGCCGATGACGAGATCGATTACCTGGTGGAGAACTTCACCCGGCTTGGCCGCAACCCCAACGACATCGAGCTCTACATGTTTGCCCAGGCGAACTCGGAGCACTGTCGTCACAAGATCTTCAACGCCGACTGGACCATAGACGGACAGCTGCAACCCAAGTCGCTGTTCAAGATGATCAAGAACACCTTCGCGCAGACGCCGGATCATGTCCTGTCTGCCTATAAAGACAACGCCGCCGTGATGGAAGGCAGCGAGGGTGGCCGCTTCTTCCCGAGCCCCGCCAGCGGTGAGTACCAATATCACCAGGAGCGGGTCGACATCCTGATGAAGGTGGAGACTCACAACCACCCGACCGCCATCTCCCCCTTCCCGGGGGCGGCCACCGGCTCCGGCGGCGAGATCCGCGACGAGGGTGCGACAGGCCGTGGCGCCAAGCCCAAAGCGGGTCTGGTGGGCTTCTCCGTTTCCAACCTGCGCATCCCCGGCTTCGAGCAGCCCTGGGAGCAGGATTTCGGCAAACCGAGCCGCATCGTCAGCGCCTTTGACATCATGCAGGAGGGGCCGCTCGGCGGCGCCGCCTTCAACAACGAGTTCGGTCGTCCGGCCATCCTCGGTTATTTCCGTACCTTCGAGGAGAAGGTGCCGAGCCACAACGGCGTCGAGGTGCGGGGCTACCATAAGCCCATCATGCTGGCGGGCGGCATCGGCAACATCCGCACCGAGCACGTGCAGAAGGGGGAGATCCCGGTCGGGGCCGCCCTGATCGTGCTGGGTGGCCCGGCCATGAACATCGGCCTCGGGGGCGGCGCGGCCTCCTCCATGGCCTCCGGCCAGTCCGCCGAGGATCTGGACTTTGCCTCTGTGCAGCGTGACAACCCCGAGATGGAGCGCCGCTGCCAGGAAGTGATCGACCGCTGCTGGCAGCTGGGCGATGACAACCCCATCGTCTTCATCCACGACGTGGGGGCCGGTGGCCTCTCCAACGCCATGCCGGAGCTGGTCAACGACGGCGAGCGCGGTGGTCGCTTCGACCTGCGCGCCATCCAGAGCGACGAGCCTGGCATGAGCCCGCTGGAGATCTGGTGCAACGAATCCCAGGAGCGTTACGTGCTGGCCGTGGCCCAGGACAAGCTGCCGCTGTTCAAGGCCCTGTGCGAGCGCGAACGCGCCCCCTATGCCGTGATCGGCACCGCCACCGAAGAGAAGCATCTCACCCTCTCCGACAGCCACTTTGACAACCAGCCCATCGATCTGCCGCTGGACGTGCTGCTCGGCAAGGCCCCCAAGATGCACCGCGACGTGGCCAGCCTGCCGGCCCGTGGCAAGGCCTTGCAGCTGGACGGCATCACCCTGAGCGAGGCGGCCGAGCGGGTGCTGCGCCTGCCGACCGTGGCGGAGAAATCCTTCCTCATCACCATCGGCGATCGCAGCGTGACCGGCCTGGTCAACCGCGATCAGATGGTCGGCCCCTGGCAGATCCCGGTGGCCGATTGCGCGGTCACCGCCGCCACCTACGACAGCTATCACGGCGAAGCCATGTCCATGGGCGAGCGCACCCCGGTGGCGCTGCTCTCCCACGCTGCCTCCGCCCGCATGGCGGTGGCCGAGGCGCTGACCAACCTGGCGCCGGCCCACATCGGTTCCTTGAAGCGGGTCAAGCTCTCCGCCAACTGGATGGCCGCCGCCGGCCACCCGGGGGAAGATGCCGGCCTGTACGAGGCGGTCAAGGCGGTGGGCGAGGAGCTCTGCCCGGCGCTCGGCATCACCATCCCGGTCGGCAAGGACTCCATGTCCATGAAGACCCGCTGGCAGCAGGATGACGAGGAGCGCAGCGTCACCTCGCCGCTCTCCCTGCTCATCACCGCCTTCGCCCGGGTGGAGGACGTGCGCAACACCGTCACCCCGCAGCTGCGCACCGATCTCGGCGAGACGGATCTCATCCTGATCGATCTGGGCAACGGCAAGCAGCGCCTCGGCGCCTCGGCCCTGGCCCAGGTCTATCGCCAGCTCGGCGACAGCGCACCGGATCTCGACAATCCGGTCCAGCTCAAGGGCTTCTTCAACGCCATCCAGGCGCTGGTGGCGGATCGCAAGCTCATCGCCTACCACGACAGATCCGATGGCGGCCTGTTCGTCACCCTGACCGAGATGGCCTTCGCCGGTCATTGCGGCCTCGACATCCAGCTCGATCGCATCGGTGGCGACTTGCTGCCGGCGCTGTTTAACGAGGAGCTGGGCGCCGTCATCCAGGTGCGCCGCGACGACAAGGAAGCGGTGCTGACCCTGCTGGCCGGTCACGGTCTGGCGGCCTGCTCCCACGTGCTGGGCACCGCCTGTGAGGGCGATATCATCTCGCTGAAGCGGGAGGGTCATGAGATCTATCGCGCCAGCCGCACCGCCCTGCGTACCGCCTGGGGCGAGACCAGCTGGCAGATGCAGCGCCTGCGCGACAACCCGGAGTGCGCCGATCAGGAACACGCCGCCCGTCAGGACGCCGCGGATCCGGGTCTGCACGCCAGCTTGAGCTTCAACCCGAGTGAAGACGTGGCCGCGCCCTACATCGCCCGTGGGGTGTCGCCCCGACTGGCGGTGCTGCGCGAGCAGGGGGTCAACTCCCACGTGGAGATGGCCGCGGCGTTCGATCGTGCCGGCTTCACCGCGGTGGATGTGCACATGAGCGACATCCTGTCCGGCCGCATCAAGCTGGAGCAGTTCCAGACCCTGGTGGCCTGCGGCGGTTTCTCCTACGGCGACGTGCTGGGGGCGGGGGAAGGCTGGGCCAAGTCCATCCTGTTCAACGACGGCGCCCGCGAGCAGTTCCAGCGCTTCTTCGAGCGCGGCGATACCCTCTCCTTGGGCGTGTGCAACGGCTGCCAGATGATGTCCAACCTGCGCACCCTGATCCCCGGGGCCGACTTGTGGCCGCGCTTCGTGCGCAACCGCTCCGAGCGTTTCGAGGCCCGCTTCAGCCTGGTGCAGGTGCAGGACTCTCCCTCCGCCTTCTTCGCGGGCATGCAGGGCTCGGTGATGCCCATCGCCGTCTCCCACGGTGAAGGGCGGGTGGAGGTGCGCGATGCCGCTCACCTCGCCGCGCTGCAATCCAGCGGTCTGGTGGGGCTGCGCTTCGTCGACAACCGCGGTCAGGTGACCGAGCAGTACCCGGCCAACCCGAACGGCGCACCGGATGGTATCACCGCAGTCACCACTGTTGACGGTCGCGCCACCATCATGATGCCGCACCCGGAGCGGGTGTTCCGCACCGTGGCGAACTCCTGGCACCCGGACAACTGGGGCGAGGATGGCGCCTGGATGCGAATGTTCCGCAACGCACGGGTACGCCTGGGTTAATCCCGCCCCGTACTGCGCAGAAAATCAAAAACCGGCCCCCGTGGCCGGTTTTTTTATTGGCTCATGCGTCTGTCATCCGGTTCTGTGAGTCGATAGCAGATGGCAGATGGCAGAGCGGGCTGAAGGGGGAGGGGTTGGCCGGCGAGCAGGGCTTATTCACCGCGTGGCTCGGCAAGTTGGCGAGATAAAAAAAACCGGCCACGGGGGCCGGTTTTTTGTTGGGACTGAGCGTGATGCTAGCGCAGCACCACGTTCTGGAAGCCCTGTACCAGGCTGATGACCGGCTGGGGGTAGATCCCCAGCGCCACCACCAGGATGGCGGAGAGCAGCACCACCAGTCCGCCGGAGGAGAAGGCCCAGTCGGCCTTGGCATCGCGCAGCTGCATGCCGGGTTCCCGCAGATAGAGGGTGACCATGACCCGCAGGTAGTAGTAGAGCCCCAGGGCGCTGCCGAGCACTATGGCGCCGGAGAGCCACCACAGCTGGGCATCGACCGTCACCCCGATGAGGTAGAACTTGCCGATGAAGCCGAGCGTCATGGGGATGCCCGCCAGGGAGAGCATCATCACTGTCATCACGGCGGTCAGGTAGGGTCTGTGCCAGAACAGGCCGCGGTAGCTGTGCAGGGAGTCCGCATCCTTGCCGCGATAGGGGCTGGACATCATGCTGATGACGCCGAAGGCCCCCAGGCTGGTGAACAGGTACATCAACAGGTAGACCCCGGCCGCTTCCACCGGCATCTGGCCGAGGCGGCTCGCCACCACCACCGCCAGCAGGTAGCCGAAGTGGGAGATGGAGGAGTAACCCATCATCCGCTTGATGTTGGTCTGGATCAGCGCCAGCAGGTTGCCGATGACGATGGAGATGACCGCCATGGCCGCCAGCAGCCAGTGGATCATGGGATCCGAGGTGGCCGGCACCGCCAGGTAGAAGCGCAGCAGCACGCAGAACACGGCGATCTTGCTGACGGTGGCGAGGAAGGTGGCCACCGGCGCGGGGGCGCCTTCGTACACATCCGGGGTCCAGAGGTGGAAGGGGGCGAGGGAGAGCTTGAAGGCGAAGCCCACCAGCATCAGCCCCAGGCCGCCCATCAGCAGCGGATGGTGAGCCGGGCTCTGGGCCAGGGTCAGGCCGAGATCGCTGAAGGTCAGGCTGCCCGCCTGGGCGTAGAGCAGCGCCATGCCAAACAGCAGGAAGGCGGTGGCGGCGGCGGAGAGCACCATGTACTTGATGCTGGCCTCCAGCGAATGACGCTCGCGGTAGGCGTAGCCCACCAGACCGAACATGGGCAGGGTCAGCATCTCGATCCCGATGAACAGGGAGGCGAGGTGGCGGGAGCCCGCCAGCACCAGGCCGCCGGCGGTGGCGATCAGCAGCAGCAGGTAGAACTCTTCCCGGTTGTCCGGATAGCCCTTGAGCCAGGAGCGGCCGAAGGTACAGGTGGCCAGGGCGCCGATGAGCACCAGCCCCATGTAGAAGACCGCATAGCTGTCCACTTGCAGCAGCGGGGTGACACCCTGATCCCCCTGGGCCATCACTATGGGCAGGGAGAAGAGTGCCAGGTTCAGGCCGGTGATGGTCACCGCGAAGGCGGTGTCATCGCAGCGTTTCCAGGCGATGGCCAGCATCAGGGCCACCATGGCCCCGGTGGTCAGCAGCAGGGGCAGCAGGGCCAGCAGTTGAGAAGCGGTGAACGTCATGACAGTGCTCCTGACGTGGACGAAGAAGGCGAAAGAGAAAGCATCATTGCAGCGCTCCTGTGCTTGGCAGCGCATACCAGTGCAGCACGCTCAGCAGGCTGCTGCTGGCGGTGTCGAGCACGGGCTGGGGATAGAGGCCGAGCAGCACCAGCAGGCCGGCGATGGTGAGCATCATGGCCAGTTCCCGGCCATCCAGCCCCTTGAGCGGCTTCTCATCCTTGGGCGCACCGAAGCAGGCCCGTTGCAGCATGATGAGGGAGTAGACCGAGGCCAGCACCAGACCAAAGGTGGCGATGACGGTGATGACCGGGGCCACCTGGAAGCTGCCGATGAGGATCAGGAACTCGCCGATGAAGTTGCCGGTGCCCGGCATGCCGAGGGAGGCCACCGAGAAGAACAACATCACCCCTGGCAGGTAGCGCAGCCGGCCCCAGAGGCCGCCCATCAGGCGCAGGTCCCGGGTGTGCAGCCGCTCGTAGAGCTGGCCGCACAGGATGAACAGGCCGGCGGCGGAGAGACCGTGGGCGATCATCTGCACCACGGCCCCTTGCAGCGCAAGCTCGCTGCCCGAGTAGATGGCGATCATCACGAAGCCCATGTGGGAGATGCTGGTGTAGGCCACCAGCCGCTTGATGTCGGTCTGGGCGAACGCCAGCAGGGCGCCGTAGACGATGCCGAACAGGCCAAGGAGCATGGCGTAGGGGGCGAACTCGGCCGAAGCCTCGGGGAACAGCGGCAGGGTGAAGCGCAGCAAGCCGTAGGCGGCGGTCTTCAGCAAGATGCCCGCCAGATCCACCGAGCCCGCGGTCGGCGCCTGGCTGTGAGCGTCCGGCAACCAGCCGTGCAGCGGCACCAGCGGCATCTTGACCGCGAAGGCGACGAAGAAGCCCAGCATCAGCAGCCACTGCACGCCCATGCTCATCGGAGTGTTGAGCAGGTCGAGGTAGTTGAAGGTGAAGACACCGGTGGCGGCGTGGTGGGTCAGCACCAGCCCGAGGATGGCGACCAGCATGACCAGGCCGCTGGCCTGGGTGTAGATGAAGAACTTGGTGGCGGCGTTGATCCGGGATTTGCCGTCGGTGACCGAGTGGCCCCAGAGCGCGATCAGGAAGTACATCGGCACCAGCATCATCTCCCAGAAGAAGAAGAACAGGAACAGATCCACTGCCATGAAGACGCCGAGCACGCCGCCCAGGATCCAGAGCAGGTTCAGGTGGAAGAAGCCGATGCGCTGCACTATCTCCTTCCAGGAACAGAGGATGGCCAGCACGCCGATGAAGCTGGTGAGCATCACCATCAGCAGGGAGAGGCCATCCACCGCCAGGTGCAGGGAGATGCCGAAGCGGGGGATCCAGGGCTGTTGCCACTCGGCCGCCCAGACCGGGAGGCCCGGATTGGCGAGGGAGAAGTCACCGCTGAGCCAGATGGCACCGGAGAGCAACAGGCAGGCGCTCATCGACAGCAGCGCCACCCAGCGAACGAATTGCCCACCGAGCCGCTCCATCTGCCAGCAGAGCAAGCCGCCGATAAAAGGAATTAACAAGATCCAGAGTAAGGTCACGATATCAGCTCTCGTCTATTTGCTAGTCATGCTGCTAGCTGCAGTGCAGGCCCAGCGGGCCTGCCGTGAGTTCAGGGACCGCATCGGGGTCAGCCGAGCAACAGCAGGGCCAGGATCAGGGCGGCGCCCATCCCCATGGAGGCTGCGTACCAGCGCAACTTGCCGGACACAGTCCAGGCCAGTAGCTGGTGGCCACTCTGGGCCAGCACGGCGGGCAGGTTCATCATCCGATCCAGCGGGTCCTTGCCGAGCAGTCGGGTCACCAGCAGGTAGGGCTTGACCCAGATCCAGTCATACAGCCAGTCGAAGCCCCAGGCATTGAACCAGAGGGTACTGAGCAGACGACCAGGAGCGCTCTCGGCGATCCCCTTCGCCAGGCGACGCTCGCCGAGGAACAGGAAGGCGGCCAGCGCGATGCCTGCCACGGCGATGATCCCGGAGAGGATCTCAAGGCTGTGGCGTCCCTCCTCGATGCTGTCACCCGGGCCGGCCGGCAGTACCCCGGCCAGCGGCGGCACTATCATGGAGCCGACGGCGGTGGAGAGCACCAGCAGCACCAGCAGCGGCAGCTTGTGGGCCAGGCCGTGACCGGCGTGGGCCTCGGTCTGGGGCTTGCCATGGAAGGCGATGAAGATCAGACGGAAGGTGTAGAGGGAGGTCAGGAAGGCCCCCACCAGACCGGCCCACAGCAGGGCGCTCTGGCCACTGGCCTGCACCTGCCACAGGATGGCGTCCTTGCTGTAGAAGCCGGCGGTGACCAGCGGCAGCGCGGCCAGTGCCGAGCCCCCCACCAGGAAGCAGGCATAGACCAGCGGCAGGCTCTTGCGCAGGCCCCCCATCTTGAAGATGTTCTGCTCGTGGTGGGTCGCGACTATGACGGCGCCGGCGGAGAGGAACAGCAGCGCCTTGAAGAAGGCGTGGGTCATCAGGTGGAAGATGGCCCCCTCCCAGGCACCGACCCCGAGGGCCAGGAACATGTAGCCGATCTGGCTCATGGTGGAGTAAGCCAAAATCCGCTTGATGTCGGTCTGCACCAGGGCCGCAAAGCCTGCCAGCACCAGGGTGATGGCACCCACCAGCGCCACCAGATGCAGGATCTCGGGGGCCAGCAGGAACAGACCGTGGGTCCGGGCAATCAGGTAGACGCCGGCGGTCACCATGGTGGCCGCGTGGATCAGCGCCGAGACCGGGGTCGGACCCGCCATGGCATCCGCCAGCCAGGTCTGCAGCGGCAGCTGGGCAGACTTGCCGACCGCGCCGCCCAAGAGCATCAGGCAGGCCAGCGACAGGGCAGGGGAGCCTTCGGCAAACACCACGGGGGCGCGCACCAGCAGCTCATGGATGTTGAGGGTGCCGAGCTCGCGGTAGAGGATGAACAGCCCGATGGCGAGGAAGACGTCACCGACCCGAGTCACCACGAACGCCTTGAGGGCAGCGGCGCCGTTGGCCGGATTGCGGTAGTAGAAGCCGATCAGCAGGTAGCTGCACAGCCCCACCCCTTCCCAGCCCAGGTAGACGAACAGCAGATCGTCGGCCAGCACCAGGAACACCATGCTGGCGATGAACAGGTTGGTGTAGGTGAAGAAGCGCGAATAGCCCTCTTCACCGCGCATGTACCAGGAGGCGAACAGGTGGATGAAGAAACCCACCCCGGTCACCACCCCCAGCATGGTCAGCGACAGGCCATCCAGTGCCAGGCGGAAGGTGGGGGTGAATTCCCCCACCGACATCCACTGCCACAGGGTCTGGGTGTAGACACCGCCCACCGGCATCTTGGTCATGAAGTCGAGACCGACCCAGAGGGTGGTGAGGGCCGACAGGCCGATGCTGCCGACGCCGATCAGTGCCGAGCTGCGCTCACCGAAGCGGCCGATGGAGAAGGCCAGCACCAGCCATCCCAACAGGGGAAAGAGGAAAGTCAGGTATAAGAGGCTCATCCGCGCATCTCGCTCACAGTGTCCACGTTCAGGGTGTGGTAACGACGATAGAGCAGCAGTAACAGGGCCAGGCCTATGCTGGCCTCCGCTGCCGCCAGAGAAATCACCAGTATGTACATGATCTGGCCGTCGGCCTGGGCCCAGCGGCTGCCAGCCACCACGAACGCCAGCGCGGACGCATTCATCATGATTTCGATACTCATGAGGATAAACAGCAAGTTACGACGAATTAGCAGGCCGCATAGGCCGATGCAGAACAGGATGGCGGCCAGCAAGAGGCCGTATTCCATTGGGATTCCGTTCATAGCCATTCTCCTTGCGCTTGCTGGATAGAAAGGGAGAGGGGGCCAGCTGCCAGCAAGAGGTCATGCATCACCATTGGGATTCCGTTCATGACTGACCTCCTTCCTGGGACGGGCGAGCGGTGGGTTTGGGGACGGAGAGCACTTCCCCGCTCTTGTCTTCACGACCGAGGTGATAGGCGGTGACCAGACCCGCCAGCAGCAGGATGGAGGCCAGCTCCACCGCCAGCACATAGGGGCCGAACAGGGCGATGCCGACTTCCTTGGCGCTGACGTCGGTCAGGCCGAGCTCGCCACCGGTGACCCCGAGGATGCCATAGGCCAGAAAGCCGAGCAGGACGAGGGAGAGCAGGGCGGGTCCACCCCAGGTCATGGGGGTGAGCCAGTTGCGCTCCTGATCCTGGGATGACCCCAGGTTCAGCATCATCACCACGAACACGAACAGCACCATGATGGCGCCGGCGTAGACGATCACCTGCAGGGCGCCTGCGAAGGAGGCCCCCAGGCAGAAGAAGATCATGGCCACGGCGATGAGGGAGATGATGAGATTGAGTAGCGCATGCATCGGATTGCTGGTGCTGATCACCCGCAGCGTACTGTAAACGGCGACCAGGGCCGCGGCATAAAATGCCAGTTCCATGATTGACTCCTAGGGCAGCAGGCTCTTGACATCGATGGGCTTGGCTTCGTTCTCGGCTTCCCCTTTGGGCTTGCCGTCGATCGCCATCCCGCTCATGCGGTAGAAGTTGTAGTCCGGGTATTTGCCGGGCCCGCTGATCAGCAAGTCTTCCTTCTCGTACACCAGATCCTGACGGCGGTACTCACCCATCTCGAAATCCGGCGTGAGCTGGATGGCGGTGGTGGGGCAGGCCTCTTCGCACAGGCCGCAGAAGATGCAGCGGGAGAAGTTGATGCGGAAGAACTCCGGGTACCAGCGGCCATCGTCCCGCTCCGCCTTTTGCAGCGAGATGCAGCCGACCGGGCAGGCCACGGCGCACAGGTTGCACGCCACGCAGCGCTCGTCACCGTCCGGATCCCGGGTCAGCACGATGCGACCGCGGAAACGAGGGGCAGCATAGACCGCCTGCTCCGGATAGCTGAGGGTCTCACGGGGCCGCCAGGCATGGGAGAACACCATCCCCAGGCTGCGTAACTGGGTGCCAACACCCTTGATAATGCTAGTAATTTTCATAGTCGTGCCTCACTGCACATTTATCAGCACTACGGCGCCGGTTACCAGCATGTTGAGCAAGGTAAGCGGTAAGCAGACTTTCCAGCCAAAGGACATCACCTGGTCGAAGCGCGGGCGGGGCAGGGAAGCCCGCAGCAGAATGAAGAACACCATGAAGCAGGCGGTCTTCAGCGCAAACCAGATGAAGGGCGGCAACCAGGGGCCGTGCCAGCCACCGAAGAACAGGGTCACGATGAGGGAGGAGACCAGCACTATGCCGATGTACTCGCCCACGAAGAACAGACCCCACTTCATGCCCGCGTATTCGATGTGATAGCCGTCGGCGAGCTCCTGCTCGGCCTCCGGCTGGTCGAACGGGTGACGGTGGGTGACGGCGACGCCGGCAAACAGGAAGGTGACAAAGCCCAGGATCTGGGGCACCACGTTCCACAGGCCGGCCTGCGCCTCGACGATCTCTCTCAGGTTGAAGCTGCCGGTCTGGATCACTATCCCCATCAGGGAGAGGCCGAGGAACACCTCGTAGGAGAGGGTCTGGGCCGAGGCGCGCAGGCTGCCGAGCAGGGAGTACTTGTTGTTGCTAGACCAGCCGGCGAACAGCACGGCGTAGACCGCCAGCCCCGCGATGGCCAGGATGTAGAGCAGACCCACGTTGAGATCCGCCACCCCCCAGGTCGGCGTGATGGGCACCACCGCAAACGCCAGAATAAAGGAGGTAAAGGCGATGATGGGGGCCAGCACGAAGATCCGGCGATCGGCGAACGGCGGGATCCAGTCCTCCTTGAAGAACATCTTGACCATGTCGGCCGCCAGCTGCAGCAAGCCGAAGGGGCCTACCCGGTTGGGGCCGTAACGGTCCTGCCACAGCGCCAGCAGACGGCGCTCGATGAAGCTCATGAAGGCACCGGCCCCCACTATCCCCACCAGCACGATCAGCGCCTTGCCGACTTCCAGCAACAGGTCGATCATTCCATCGCTCATGCTATGGCCTCCTGCAGATCAGTCACATAGGCCTGGTGCAGCGCGGTCGGCAGGCCATGGGCGCCCAGCGGCAGACCGAGTAGCCCCTGTGCCAGCCGCTCGCTGACCCGCAGGGTCAGCCGCCAGTGGTGGCCGCCCCAGGAGAAGGCCACCAGGTTGCCGGCATGGAGAGCGAAGCGGGCGGCGTCGCTCGGGTTAAGCACCAGCTCGGGGGCGGCCATGCGCGCCTGGATGACGGGGCTGCGCGCGGAGAGCTCTTCCCCGCCAAAGAGTTGCTCGTAGCTCACCACCTGCAGCGCCGCCTGGGCGCCGAAGGGGGCGGGGATGGTCTCGAACCAGCCGAGGCTGTCTTCACCCGGCTCCAGCAGACGGCGACCGGGATCGCCGGCTCGCAGGTTGCCACCCACCTCGCTCTGGAACTTGTTCCAGGCAGAGGGGGAGTTCCAGCCCGGCGCCCAGGCGAACGGCACCTGTTGCATCGGCTGGCGGGCACCGGCGTAGCCTTCCATGGAGAAGCTGAAGGGGGAGTCAGGATCCTGAGCCACCCTGGGCTCGCTCACGTTCTGATCCGCCAGCATGGAGGTGCGGCCGCTGTAGCGGTGCGGCTCACGGGCGAGCTTCATGCCACGGATGCGCAGGCCGGCGTTGGGCGCGGCCTCCAGCATGGCGGCCAGCAGCGGCACTGAGGCGGCGCAGGCGGCACTCACCTCGTCGAAGGTGGCCCAGCGCAGCGGCGTGTGATCCAGCGCCCCCTGCAGCGCGGCCAGCCAGCGCCAGCTCTCGCGCACCTGGATGTCGGCGTCGTAGAAGGCGGCGGCATAGACCTGGAAGAAGCGCTGGGCGCGACCTTCCATGTTCACCAGGGTACCGTCGGCCTCGGCGAAGCTGGCGGCAGGCAGCACCAGGTTCGCCTGCTGGGCGGTCTGGGTGTCCTGATGATCGACCACCAGCAGATGCTGCAGGCGCTTGATGGCGGCATCGACCCGGTTGCGCGGGGCGCGGCGATAGAGATCGTTCTCCAGGGTGATCAGCGCCAGCTTCTCCTCCCCTTCGATACGGCTCAGGGCGGCTTCCAGCGGCGCATCCGATGCGGCCAGCATGGCCAGCCCCAGGCTGTTGGCTTCCTGTGCCACCAGCGCCAGGCTCACCTCCTGGGCACGGCCCTTGAGGGCGCGCGCTATGTTGCTGGCCGCCTCGAGCAGGGCCTGGGAGCGGGCGCCGGAGCCGGCGATGATGAGCGGCTTCTTGGCATTGCCGAGCAGCTCGGCCCAGCGCGTGGCCAGGGCCTGCTGATCGGCACTCAAGTCGTGCGGGGTCGGGGCCGAGCCATCGAGCAGGTGGGCGATGGCGAAGCCGAGCCGGGCCTGATCGGCGTGGGGCGCATGCAGTGTGCCGCTGGCCACATCGTCGAGGCGGGTCTGATCCAGGCTGGTGATGAGCAGCGGATAGCGATCGTTCTGCGCCAGGGTCTGCACCGCGGCGACCTGCCACAGGTCCACCTTCAGCTTGCGGGCTATCTCGCGGCCCTTGCCCTTGACCGCCTGGCGCAGGGCCAGGGCGATGCGGGCGGCGCTCATGGTGACATCTTCACCCAGCACCAGGATGGCGTCGGCCTCCTCCATATCGCGCAGGCTGGGGGTACGCACGCCGCCGTGCTGCAGTATATGCAGCATCTTCTGCAGGCACTCCCATTCACTCTGCTCGACGCCGCAATAGAAGTTGTCGGCACCTACCAGCTCGCGCAGGGCGAAGTTGCTCTCCAGCGAGGCGCGCGGCGAGCCGATGCCGATGACGCCGGCGGCGGTGCGCAGGGCATCGGCGGCGCGGTTGAGGGCGCCGTCGACCGTGATGGCGAGTCTGTCGTTGCCATCATGGAGCAGGGGCTGGCGGGGGCGGTCGGCCAGGTTGACATAGCCGTAGCCGAAGCGGCCGCGGTCGCACAGGAAGTAGTGGTTCAGCGCGCCGTGGTAACGGTTCTCGATGCGGCGCAGCTCGCCGTAGCGCTCACCCGGGCTGATGTTGCAGCCGACCGAGCACTGTTGGCAGATGCTGGGGGCGAACTGCATGTCCCATTTGCGGTTATAACGCTCGGAGTGGGTCTTGTCGGTGAAGACGCCGGTGGGGCAGACCTCCACCAGGTTACCGGAGAACTCGCTCTCCAGGGTGCCATCCTCGACCCGGCCGAAGTAGACGTTGTCGTGGGCACCATAGACGCCCAGATCCTCGCCACCGGCGTAATCCTTGTAGTAGCGCACGCAGCGATAGCAGGCGATGCAGCGGTTCATCTCGTGGTTGATGAAGGGGCCGAGATCCTGATTCTGGTGGGTGCGCTTGGTGAAGCGGTAGCGACGGCTGTTGTGGCCGGTCATCACCGTCATGTCTTGCAGGTGGCAGGCGCCACCCTCTTCACACACCGGGCAGTCGTGGGGGTGGTTGGTCATCTGCCACTCCACCACCGTCTTGCGAAACTCTTTCGCCTCTTCGTCCTCGATGGAGATATAGGTGCCATCGGTGGACGGGGTCATGCAGGACATGACCAGGCGGCCGCGCTTGTCATCGGCATTCTGATACTGTTTGACCGCACACTGGCGGCAGGCACCGACGCTACCGAGCGCCGGGTGCCAGCAAAAATAGGGGACGTCCAGACCCAGCGACAGACAGGCTTGCAGCAGGTTGTCTGCGCCGTCTACCTCGAACTCTTTACCGTCTACATAAATGGTGGCCATACAACTTCCCTGACATCAAATTAGATAAAATCCATGGCTCGCAGCAGGCATGACGCCTCGTGTTACCAGCGTTCGCCCAGCAGATTGGGCTGGATACCCTTGAACAGCTTGTGATTGTCATGGGGGGCCTTGACCCCGGCCTCGAACTCGGACCTGAAGTACTTCATCGCACTGCCAAGGGGCTCGACGGCGCCGGGGGCATGGGCGCAGAAGGTCTTGCCCGGGCCGAGGAAACTGCACAGCTGCTCCAGGGTGGCGAGATCCTCGGGTTGGCCCTCGCCGCGCTCCAGTGCCCGCAGCAGCTTGACGCTCCAGGGCAGGCCGTCGCGGCAGGGGGTGCACCAGCCGCAGGATTCACGGGCGAAGAACTCTTCCATGTTGCGCAGCAAGGAGACCATGTTGACGCTGTCATCTACCGCCATGGCGAGGCCGGTGCCCATGCGGGTGCCGACCTTGCCGATGCCGCCCGCATACATCTGGGCGTCCAGGTGTTCGGGCAGCAGGAAGCCGGTGCCGGCGCCGCCCGGTTGCCAGGCCTTGAGGCGATAACCGGCCTTCATGCCACCGGCGTAGTTCTCAAACAGCTCGCGGGCGGTGATGCCGAACGGCAGCTCCCACAAGCCAGGATTATTGACCTTGCCGGAGAAGCCCATCAGCTTGGTGCCGTGATCCTCCGAGCCCGGCAGCGCCAGCCCCTGATACCAGGCCACGCCGTTGCCGATGATGGCGGGTACGTTGCACAGGGTCTCGACGTTGTTGACGCAGGTGGGCTTGCCCCAGACGCCGGAGACTGCGGGGAAGGGGGGCTTGGCGCGCGGGTTGGCGCGGCGCCCTTCCAGGGAGTTGATCAGCGCCGTCTCTTCGCCGCAGATGTAACGACCGGCGCCGGTGTGGACGAACAGCTCGAAGTCGAAGCCCGAGCCCAGGATGTTCTTGCCGAGCAGGCCGGCGGCCTTGGCCTCTTCCACCGCACGGCGCAGGTGGATGGCGGCATC
Source organism: Aeromonas sp. sif2433 (assembly GCF_019218705.1). Lineage (NCBI taxonomy): Bacteria > Pseudomonadati > Pseudomonadota > Gammaproteobacteria > Aeromonadales > Aeromonadaceae > Aeromonas > Aeromonas sp. sif2433. The sequence continues at coordinate 158,725 of NZ_JAHUXD010000005.1, read as the reverse complement.
CACATACTCGCCACGCAGGAAGATGTAGCCGCGGTAGGCCTTGAGCGCCTTGGCGGAGATGATCATCCCCTCGATCAGCAGGTGGGGCAGCTGCTCCATCAGCAGCCGATCCTTGTAGGTGTTCGGCTCCATCTCGTCGGCGTTGCAGAGCAGGTAACGGATGTTCATGCTCTCGTCTTTGGGCATCAGGCCCCACTTCACCCCGGTGGAGAAGCCGGCGCCACCGCGGCCCTTGAGGCCCGCGTCCTTGACGGTGCTGACGATCTCGTCCGGGCTCATTTGGCCCAGCGCGCGGCGGGCGGCCTCGTAGCCCTGCTTGGCCTGGTACTCCTCGATCCAGACCGGCTGGCCATCGTCGCGCAGCCGCCAGGTGAGGGGATGGGTCTCGGGGGCACGGGGGGTGCGGTTGGCGGTGCCAAGGGATGCCAGGCTCATGGGTAAGCCTCCAGAGTTTTAAGCAAGCCGATCGCATCCAGCCCGCCGAAGGTATCGTCGTCGATCATCAGCGCCGGCCCCTTGTCGCAGTTGCCGAGGCAACAGACCGGCAGCAGGGTGAAGCGGCCGTCGGCCGAGGTCTGGCCAGGGGCCAGATCCAGCACATCTTTCAGACCCGCCAGCAGCTGCTCATGGCCGTTGATGTAACAGACCATGCTGTCACAGACACGGATGATGTGGCGGCCGACCGGCTGGCGGAAGATCTGGCTGTAGAAGGTGGCGACCCCTTCCACGTCGCTGGCGGGGATGCCCAGCTCGGCGGCGATGGCATGGATGGCACCATCCGGTACCCAGCCGCGCGCCTGCTGCACTATCTTGAGTGCTTCGATGCTGGCGGCGCGGGGATCTTCGTAGTGGTGCGTCTCATGCAAGATGGCGTCGCGCTCGGCCTGGCTCAGGGCGAATCCGTCGCCCTTGCCCTGACACGCGCTCTGTCCCGCTGAGGACGATGTATTTTTGCACTGACATTGCTGGCTCATGACTTAACCTTTTGTCGTTTATTCTTCTTGTCCCGTCACTGCGGGGACTTAACGATCCACATCCGACATAACGAAATCGATACTGCCCAGGTAGACGATGAGATCCGACACCATCTGGCCGCGGATCACCGAGGGGATCTGCTGCAGGTGGGCAAAGCTCGGGGTGCGGATCCGGGTCCGGTAGCTCATGGTGGAGCCGTCGCTGGTAAGGTAGTAGCTGTTGATCCCCTTGGTCGCCTCTATCATCTGGAAGGACTCGGCGGCTGGCATCACGGGCCCCCAGGACACTTGCAGGAAGTGGGTGATCAGGGTCTCGATGTCCTGCAGGGTGCGCTCTTTCGGCGGCGGCGTGGTGAGCGGGTGATCCGCCTTGAACGGCCCCTCCGGCATGTTTTTCATGCACTGCTCTATGATGCGCATGCTCTGGCGGATCTCCTCGATGCGCACGGTGGCGCGATCGTAAGCATCCCCATTGCTGCCCACCGGCACCTCGAACTCGAACTGATCGTAGCCGGAGTAAGGGCGCCACTTGCGCACGTCGAAGTTGAGGCCGGTGGCGCGCAGACCGCCGCCCGTGGTGCCCCAGGCCAGCGCCTGCGCGGTGTTGTAGGCGGCGACGCCTATGGTGCGACCGCGCAAGATGCTGTTGCGCATGGCGGCCTTCTCATACTCCATCAGCCGCTTGGGCAGCCAGCTCAGCAGGTTGTCCTGGATGAGGCGGGCCCAGCCGATCGGCAGATCGTGCGCCACGCCGCCGATGCGGAACCAGGCCGGGTGCATACGCGCACCGGTGATGGCCTCGATGATGAGGTAGATCTTCTGCCTGTCGGTGAAGGTGAAGAACACCGGGGTCATGGCCCCCACGTCCTGGATATAGGTACCGAGGAACAGCAGGTGGCTCTGGATGCGGAACAGCTCCGACATCATCACCCGGATCATGTCGACCCGGTTGGGCACGGTGATCCCCGCCAGCTTCTCGACCGCCAGCACATAGGGCAGGTTGTTCATCACCCCGCCCAGGTACTCGACCCGGTCGGTGTAGGGGATGTAGCTGTGCCAGGACTGGCGCTCACCCATCTTCTCGGCACCACGGTGGTGATAGCCGATGTCGGGCACGCAGTCGCGGATCTCCTCGCCATCGAGCTGCAGCACCAGCCGGAAGGCGCCGTGGGCGGAGGGGTGGTTGGGGCCGAGGTTGAGGAACATGTAGTCCTCGTTCTCGTTGCCGCGGCTCATGCCCCACTCTTCCGGCTTGAACAGCAGGTTGTCCTGCTCCTGATCCTGTTTGACCGCATCGAGCATGAAGGGATCGAACTCGGTGGCCCGGGCCGGGTAATCCTTGCGCAGCGGGTGACCCTGCCAGCTCTTGGGCATCATGATGCGGGTGAGGTGGGGGTGGCCATCGAAGGTGATGCCCATCAGATCCCAGACTTCCCGCTCGTACCAGTTGGCGTTGGGGAAGTGGCGGCTGATGGTCGGCAGGTGCAGATCGCTCTCCATCAGCGGCACCTTCAGCATCACATCGGCGTTACGATCGATGGAGATGAGGTGGTAGAAGACGGTGAAGTCGCTCTCGGGCAGGCCGTGGCGATGGCTGCGCATCCGCTCGTCGGTGGCGCTCAAGTCAAACAGCATCACGAAGGGGGAGGGGAGCTTTTGCAAGAAGCCGACCACATCCAGCAGCAGATCGCGGGATAGCCAGAGCACAGGCACCCCGGTGCGGGTGGTCTGGACGGTGAAGCGCTCGGCGCCGAAATGGGCAAACAGCTCGCCGACCACCTGGGCATCGGCGTGATCGGAGGGCTGCCATTGGGCCATGCTGTAGTTATTGGGAAACTCTCGGGTCAATTTCATGGTCAGATCTCATCCGGCGTGCGCAGGTTGGTGACTTGGATGCGCTCTTCCCGCTTGCGATCCTTCTCGGCCGGCATCTCGGGGCGATAGATCCCCTGATCGCCCACCACCCAGGAGAGGGGGCGACGCTCCTTGCCGATGGAGTCCTGCAACAGCATCAGGGCCTGCAGGAAGGCCTCGGGGCGGGGCGGGCAACCGGGAATATAGACGTCGACCGGCAGGAACTTGTCCACACCCTGCACCACTGAGTAGATGTCGTACATGCCGCCCGAGTTGGCGCAGGCGCCCATGGAGATGACCCACTTTGGCTCGAGCAGCTGTTCGTACAGACGCTGGATGACGGGGGCCATCTTGATGAAGGGGGTGCCGGCGATCACCATGAAGTCTGCCTGGCGTGGCGAGGCACGAATGACCTCGGCGCCGAAGCGGGCCACGTCATGGGGGGAGGTGAAGGCGGTACACATCTCGACATAGCAGCAAGAGATACCGAAGTTGTATGGCCAGAGCGAGTTCTTGCGGCCCCAGTTGACGGTGTCTTGCAACACCTCCTCGAGCCGCCCGATCATGATGCCGCGGCTCGCCTGTTGCGCCAGCGGATCATCGACGGTCTGGCGCTGTTCCTGGGGGTAGCGCTCAACGGGCGCATCCGGGTCAATCCGGGTCAGGGTGTACTTCATGGTGCAACCTCAAAGGGATAATCGGTAAATCAGTCTGGCTTCTTGTCAGTCAGGACGCGCTTCTTCGGGGCCCAGTCGAGGGCACCGATACGCCACAGGTAGATGAGGCCTACCAGCAGCAGGGTGATAAAGATGGTGGCTTCGATGAAACCGACCCAGCCACTTTCCCGTACGGAAACGGACCAGGCGAAGAGATAGAGCGCCTCGACGTCGAAGATGACGAAGAACATGGCGACCAGATAGAACTTGGCGGAGAAACGCAGACGGGCGTTGCCGACGGATTCGATGCCGGATTCGAAGGGTCGGTTTTTGGCGCGGCCATAGGCTCGACCCCCCAGCAAGGCCGCGACGCCTATCATGGTCAGGCAGATGCAGATGGCCCCAATGACATAGACAGCAAAGGCCCAATGCTGGACAGCAATATCAGCAAACATAGGAGTTTTCCCTAACCGAATTAATCATGTGACTTAACAAGGATGCTACGTATTATGCCAGTTCCATACTGATTTACATGTCATTTCAAAGGATTAATTATTAATCAGCGGGAGGAAAATCGCTTTTTGCTAGCAAGGTCAATCTTCCTGTTTGAGAATCATTTTCAATCGCTTTTACGGGGTAAGGAAAATGGCAAGTTCGCTTGAAAAATAAACTAATCGGAAAAATGAAAGACCCCGCAATGCGGGGTCTTTTCATCAGGGGGCGAGGAGGGGAAGGGCTTGTTCCGCCGCCTTGCCCTGGGAGAGCACTATCTCCACCCGCCGGTTGGCTTGCCGGTGTGCAGCTGTGTCGTTGGCATAGCGAGGCTGGGTGTCGGCCACGCCCTGGGCCACAATCCGTCTGGCATCGAGCTTGGGGTTGGTCAGCAGGATATGGACGATGGCGGCGGATCTGAGCACCGACAGCTCCCAGTTGTTGCGATAGAGCTCCACCGCTGTCAGCGAGTTGTCGGTGTGACCGGTCACCACCACCATGCCGGGGATGTCGGCCAGCACATCGGACACCTTGTTGACCAGGGGAATGAACTGGGGCTGCAGGAAGGCCGAGTCGGCGGGGAACAGGCTCTTCTCGCCGATGCGGATCACCAGCTGGCTGCCGAGCTGCTCCACCTCCAGATCCTTGGACTCAATCTGGTTCTTGAGCTGCTGCTCCAGCTTCTGCTTGGTGAGGGTGGCCCACTCCTGCTCCTTGGTCTTGTGCGGCCAGGCTTCGGTCGCACTGGGTTTCTCCGAGGCGCCTATGGTCTCGTTGAAGGGGTCGGCGGCCGAGGTGGGGGCCTCCGTCTCCAGCACCTTCTCCTTGTCGGAGGTCCCCGGAGTGGTCTTGGACTCGGGCTCCAGGATGCCGGTGCCCCCCTGCATCACGGGGGAGCCGGCGGGCAGGGAGATGAGGCCGATCTTGCCGAGGGATTCGATGAAGCCCTGGATCAGCACCCGGGTTTCCGACTGCTTGGCCATGGCGAAGGAGTAGAGCACCACGAACAGGGCGAACAGCAGGGTCATGAAGTCGGCATAAGAGACCAGCCAGCGCTCATGGTTCTCCGGCGCCTCAGCCTTTTTCTTTTTCGCCACCATGGCCTCCGAGGTAGGGTTCCAGGGTCACTTGCAGACGCTGTTGTGATTCGCCGTCGACGATGCAGAGTATGCCGGTCAGGGTCATCTCCTTGTAGTGGCGGATCTGGTGGGCGAAGCCCTTGTAGCGGTTGCCGAACGGCAGGAAGATCAGGTTGGCGGCGCCTACCCCGTAGATGGTGGCGATGAAGGCCACCGCGATGGCGCCCCCCAGCTTGTCGGGCTGATCGAGCAGCCCCATGGCATGGATCAGGCCGAACACGGCACCGACTATCCCCATGGTCGGGCAGTAGCCGCCCATGGCCTCGTAGAATTTGACGGTCTGCTCGAGATCTTCCTGCTCGAACTCGATCTCGTTCTCCAGCACCTCGTGGATTTTGGTCTTCTCGTAACCGTCGACCATCATCTGCACCCCCTTCTGCAGGAAGGGATCCTTGATGTCGTCGATCATGCCCTCCAGCGCCAGCATGCCGCTGCGCCGCGCATTGCCCGCCAGGGTTTCCAGCAGTTGGGCCTGCTCCAGCATGTCGAGCTTGAGGGGAGTAAGCAGCCACTTGAAGCGTTTGAAGGTTTTACCGACGACGGAGAAGGGGAACTGAGTCAGTGCGGCCCCCACGGTTCCCCCGATCACGATGAGGAAGGCGGGCAGATCGAGCAGGGCGCTCGGATGCCCGCCCTCGATCATGTTGCCACCCAATATGGCTGCCAAGGCAAATAGCAAACCGATCAGACTCATGTATCCAGGTCCCTATGTATTGAATGCGGCTAGTGTAGCCATTTAACTATCAGTTTTTCAAAACGATATCCAATCGATGAACAATATCTGAGAGGCCAAACCGACGCCGGCATCCCCCTTGTTTTCGGCCGGGGGGAGAGAATCATGAGGGGAAGGGGAGAAAGTGGTTTTTACAGTCGAGTCGAGCAGGGGAGAGGCGGTGGCAACCAGGGGGGGCCAGCCAGCAAAGCCCGGCTGGGGGGCGGGTTATTACGATGGGGTGTTCAATCGGGATTGCACACGCTCCCCATGGGCAGCTTTGGCCGTCCGGGAGGGCGGCCTGCCCTATTGTCGAACCAGGGGCCGAACCGGGCCGCCCGTCACAGGATAAAGCAAAAGGGCCCGTCTTTCGACGAGCCCTCAAAGCAAAAAACCGACCATGAGGTCGGGTTTTACTGTTTGGCGGTGGGTCGGGATTGACTCGCGCCATCCCTGGCGCTCGCCCTGCGGGCAGCCTGCGGCTGTCCAAGGGGGCTGTCCTGCCCCCTTGTCGAACCAGGGTTAGAACCGAGCCGCCCATCACCGGATAAAGCAAAAGGACCTGTCTTGCGACAGGCCCTTTGCTTTATTTGGCGGTGAGGGAGGGATTCGAACCCTCGATACGTTGCCGTATACACACTTTCCAGGCGTGCTCCTTCAGCCACTCGGACACCTCACCAAATTTTTGTCTGCTGTTTAAGGTGTTCAGCCAACACCGGTTCGTTGCGCCATTGCGCCGGAACGGGGCGTAATTTAGGGGAAAGCTGACCCGGGGTCAAACACTTTTCCCCTTATTTTTCAGAATCTTTATCGAATGCCTATCCCTTGAACAGAATGCCGGTTTTTTAAACCAGATCAGGGTTTGTCCAGGATGATCAGGCTGTCGGGCAACTCGTTCTGATCCCGGGTGGCCGGGAACGCATCGGTCAGGATGGCGCTGGTGCGCTCCACACACTCGAGGAAACCCTGCTCGACCTCCTTGTTGCGCACCCGCACCACGAAGTCATCGATGATCTGCTGCCACTGCGCGTTGTCGATGTGCTGGGCGATGCCATCGTCCACCAGGATTTCCACATAGTGCTCGGCCACCGAGACGAAGATCAGCACCCCCAGCCTGTCCCGAGTGCGGTGCAGCCCCTGCTCTACAAATTGCAGGCGGGCCATCAGCGCGGCCCGGTGCTGGCGCACCTTCCTCGGGATCAGCCGCATCTTGATGGGGGTCCAGTGGAACAGCAGGCTGAGCAGCAGCCAGACCGACCATTGCACCAGCAGGATCTCGTACCAGCCGAGCCAGAAGCCGAGCTGGAACACCAGCAGGGGGGTGAGCATGGCCAGCAGCGCGGCCCACAGGGTGGGGATGTAGCGATAACCGTCGCTGGCCGGGGCCAGCACCGTGACCAGCTCGGCGTCCGTTGCCTGTTCGGCTTGCCGTACCCTGGCCTGCAAGGTGTGATAAAACTGTTTCGAAATCATTGTGTTGTCTCTTTATCCCTGATTACCAGCCACCGGAGGCACCACCGCCCCCAAAACTGCCGCCGCCACCGCTGAAGCCGCCGCCACCGAAACCGCCGCCGGAACGACCTGCCCCGAAGCCCGTGGCCAGATAGGCCGCCCGGCGACGCCCGCCCGAGCCACCTCCGCCGCCACGCAGGTTGTGCAACACCAGCATCACGATCACCGCCAGGATGAACAGCCAGGGGCCCCCCAGCTTGTCGTCCTGCTTGGCGGCGTCCGCCGGTTGGTACTCACCGGCCAGGGCCTGCATGATGGCCTGGCTGCCGGCGACTATGCCGGCCACCATGTCGCCGCGTTTGAAGGCGGGCAGGATCCGGGTCTGGATGATGTTGGCGGCGATGGCATCGGGCAAGGCCCCCTCCAGGCCATAACCCACCTCGATGCGCACCTTGCGCTCATCCTGGGCGATCAGCAGCAGCACGCCGTTGTTGTGCGCCTTCTGACCGATGCCCCAGTGGCGACCCAGCTGATAGCCGTACTCTTCGATGGTGTTGCCATCCAGGCTGTCGACCGACACCACCACCAGCTGGATGCCGCTGCGCTTCTCGAAGGCGGCCAGTTGCTGGGTGAGCTGATGCGCCTGCTTGCGCGACATCAGGCTCGCCTCGTCCACCACCCGGCCGCTGAGGGCCGGAAACGCGGGGGCCGCCTGCAATGCCGTCGCCCACAGCAGCAGGCAGGGCAGCAGCCAGCGGATCACTGGGCTCATTGGAAGCTGACCTTGGGCGCCTCATCGGCACCCGGCTTGGCGCTGAAACTGGGTTTGGCGGTCAAGTCCGAGTAGAGCAGCTTGGACCAGATGACGCCCGGGAAGGTGCGGATCTCGGTATTGAACTGGCGCACCGCCTCTATGTAGTCGCGTCTGGCCACCGCGATGCGGTTCTCGGTGCCTTCCAGCTGGGCCTGCAGGGTGAGGAATTGCTGATCGGCCTTGAGATCCGGGTAGCGCTCGACCACCACCATCAGTCGGGAGAGGGCGCTGGAGAGCTGATCCTGCGCGGCTTCAAACGCCTTGAGCTGGGACGGGTCGCTCAGCTGCAGGCTGCCCACCCGGGCGCGGGCATCGGTCACCGCCTTCAGGGTCTCCTGCTCGTGGTTGGCATAGCCCTTGACGGTCGCCACCAGGTTGGGGATGAGGTCGGCGCGGCGCTGGTACTGGTTCTCGACCTGGCCCCAGCTCGCCTTGACTTGTTCATCCAGGGTCGGGATGTTGTTCATGCCGCATCCGGTCAACCCCAGCAGCAGGGTCAGCATCAACAGGCTCTGCGTGGTCGTGCGCCAGAGAGAAGTGGCCATCTTGTTGTCTCCATTGGATCTATATGATTCGGCGCTGACACCATACCAGCTTGTGGTCAGCCGCCACAACGGCTCGGTAGCACCGGGGCCTGGTAGCTCATTGACACCCTGGGCAGCTGGGGTTTGTCCTTGATCCAGGAGGCCAGCTCGGCGCCGCAACCGTTGCCTGGCGGGATCGGTGCCTGGGGTTGGCAATCCGGGCTGCCCGCCGGGCAGCGCAACCTGACGTGGAAGTGGCTGAAGTGGCCAACCCAGGGACGCAGCTTGTGCACCCAGGGCTCGTCACTCGCGCGCCGGCACACCTCGGCCTTGAGCACGGGGTTGATGAAGATGCGGGTCACCTCGGGCTGGCTGGCGGCCAGCCGCAGCAACGTGAGTTGCTGCGGCCCGAAGCGGCCCGGCAGCAGCCGGTAGCTGGGCTCGTCGATCAGCGCCCACTCCTTGGGGGCATCCTGCTCCCACTTGCTGATGGGGCGATCGGCCATCCGGAACCAGATGTCGGCGTCGAGGCCGGTCTGGTGGCTGCGATGGCCAGAGCTGAAGGGGCCGCCCCGCGCCATGGCCAGATCGGCGATATAGAGATCCGGCATGCCCGCCAGCCGGGTCTGGTTGGCCAGTTGGGTGAGGTAGTGGATGAGATCGGGATGGCCGTAGTAGCGCAGCCGCTTGCTGCGGATCACCTGATAGCCGGGTCCCTCCAGCGGCAGGGCCATGGCATGGGTCAGGCAACCGGCCGAGTAACCGCCGATGGCCTCGGCGTAGAGGGCACTGGTCATGAACAGCAGGGTGGTGGCAAGCATGAGACTCTCGACGATGGTGGCGTGGCTGGGCTCAGAGAACCTCAATCATATCAACAGAGCCGGCCGGTCGTCATCCGCATCGCCAAGCGGGTTGCCACGGGCGGGCCGGCTCACGCACAATGCGCGCCAACGCCAAACAGGAACGCCAAGACCGTTCCAATCGAGAGAGGATCTGGAGATGAGAGTCAGTGAATTGGCAGCGCAGGCGGGAATACGCTGGCTGATGCCCCCAGTGCGACGCTTCTACGGGGTCATGATCGGCCTGCTGCTGGCGAGCCTGGGCACAGTCGTGGCCGCGCTGGGGCTGGGTTACCCCGAGATGGGGCTGCTGCCCTGGGTCGGCCTGGTGTTTGGCGGCATAGTGCTGCTGATGATGGTGTTGCCGCGCAACTGGCAGCGCTGGCGGCTGGCCGAGCTCGCCTGGGACGAGCGCCACCTCTATCTGCTCAACGGCGGCGACGACAAGGCGCTGGCCCTGCCCAGATCGGCGCTGGTCGGCATAGCGCGGGATCGCAAGGTGGGTCACGATGGTCAGTGGCTCGACTTCAGCCTGGATCTCGCACTCGATGCCGACACCCTGGCCGAGGCCGCAGCCTTGCTGGGGCTGAGCCGGGAAGGTACCCACGAAGTGGCGCCCGGCATCTACCGTTTCGGCTTTAAGCGAGCCTGGCACGGCCGTCGTGCCCTCGGCGAGGTGCTGAGCGTGCTGCAACCCATATGAGTTGACTATTTTCTCGACAATTTGCCATAAAGCTCAGATACTGCCTCTGATTCGAATTGATCTTTCCTGCTCCGTTAGTCCAAGAGATCAATGACTTGGACTACGGGGCGGGGAGTGCCACGGCATGATGCCATGGCAGGTCCGGCGTGGGGGTTGTGCCCTTACTTCCAGGTCGGTGGATGCATAGATAAGGCACCTTGAATCGAGAGTGGATGGCATGAAGATTTACGTAGGTAATCTGTCGTACCGGATGACGGCCGACGAACTGACAAATGTGTTCAGCCAATTTGGAGAGGTAGAGAAGGTCGATATCATCATCGACCGCGATACCGGTCAGTCCAAGGGTTTTGGCTTCATTGAAATGCCTGTCAACGGGGATGCCGAGAAGGCCATCGCCGGATTGCATGGCACCGAAATAGGCGGCCGCACTATCACAGTCAATCAGGCCAAACCGAAGACAGATGCACCTCGTGGTCGCCCCCAGCGCCATCGTTGAATCGTCTCGATAACGCAAAACGGCATGGATCACTCCATGCCGTTTTTGTTTGTGCGGTTTGCCGGCGAGGGTCAGGGCACGTCGTAACCGAGCGCGGCCTTGCGGATGCGGAACCACTGCTGGCGGCTGAGCTGGATGGACTCGGCGGCGACGGCGGCGGCGATCCGCTCCCGCTTGCCTGAGCCGATGAGCGGCAGCGGCTGGCTCGGCAGCATCATCACCCAGGCGTAGACCAGCTGTTCGATGTGCTCGGCACCCACCTCATGGCGGGTCTGTTCGAGCTCGGCGCGCAGCGGGCCATAGGCGGGATCGTTGAACAGCCGCCCACCGCCGAGGCAGGACCAGGCCATCGGCTTGATGCGCAGCTGCTGGCACTGATCCAGGGTGCCGTCCAGGGTGCAGTCCTGGTTGAGCGGCGAGATCTCCAGCTGGTTGGTGACCAGCGGGAAGTCGAGGCGCGATTGCAGCAGCTCGAACTGGCGGGCGCTGAAGTTGGATACCCCGGCGTGCTTGATCTTGCCCGCCTGCTTGAGGGTGATGAAGGCATCGGCGACCGCATCGGCATCCAGCAGCGGATCCGGGCGGTGGATCAGCAGCAGATCCAGATGGTCGGTGCCGAGTTTTTGCAAGGAGGCCTCGGCACTGGCGATGATGTGGGCCTTGCCGGTGTTGTAGTGGTTGAGGGCATGCTCCGGCTTGGCGGTGAGGGCGATGCCGCACTTGCTGACGATTTCCATCCGGCTGCGCAGGGAGGGCTCGAGGCGCAGGGCGTGACCGAAGGCCTCCTCGCATTGATAACCGCCGTAGATGTCGGCGTGATCTATGGTGGTCACCCCCAGATCCAGGTGGTATTTCATCAGATCCAGCAGCGCGGCCGGGGAGAGTTGCCACTCCATCAGGCGCCAGTAGCCCATGATGAGGCGGGAGAAGGTCGGACCCTGGGCGTGCAGGGCGAGACGGGATACGGACATGGTGACTCCTAGGCGGATAGATGAAGAGGAATAAATGCTGCCAGCATCTTGGTCTCTTCTGTTGGACAAGGCAATAATGCGCCCCTCGCAAATTCGAACTTTGGTTCTGGGGGAAGAGAAAGATGGAAGGATTTGCCGCCAGGCTGCAGAGCCTGATCGGGGAGGGCAGTGTCAGCGCCTTCGCCCGCAAGGTGGGGCTGAGTGAGGCGCTGCTGCGCAAATATCTGAAGGGGGCCGAGCCCGGTCTGGGCAAGGCCAACCAGATCGCCATGGGGGCCAACTGCTCGCTGGAGTGGCTCGCCACCGGCTGCGGCTACCTCTATCGTCAGGCCGAGGTGGTCGACAGGGAGGCCTTGGCCGCCGCGGGCATTCTGCTGCAGGAGCGGATGCCGGACTCCCCCTTGCCCGACGAGCACCAGCTGGTGACCCTGCTCGCCTATTACCAGTTTTTGCGCAGCCACAAGCAGGCAGACGGTTTTCTGGACCTGGCGCGGGCTCGTGAATTTGGCCGCCATCTGGGCGATGCCTGAGTCAGGGAGAGGCGGCCTGAACTGCCGTCGGCCATTATTCTGATACCCTCTAAACAAACGGCAAATTCAAGGGTAGTGATATGGGCTATCTGATCCTGGGCAGTGGAGGCTTGGGCACGGCGCTGGCACGGGAGCTGGCCAAGCGTGGCGAGGAGTGGCAGCTGGCGGGCAGGTTGCCGCCAAAGGGGCTGGATCCGGCCCGCTATTTCCCGCTGCAGGAGGTGGACCCGCTCTCCTTCGAGGCGCTGTTCACCCTCTATGAGCCCGCGACGCTGCCGAGCGTGGTGATCAACACCATAGGCCTGCTCTATGATCTCAACTTCATGCCGGAGCGGCGGGTGGAAGAGGTCACACCCCAGTGGCTGGGGGAGAGCCTGCAGGCCAATGCCTGGCCGCACCTCGCCCTCGGCGCCTGCCTGAGCCGGCTGATGCCGCCGGATGCCCGTCTGTGGCTCTGCTCCCTCTCCGATCTGGCGGGCAGCCTGGGCAGCCAGGAGGTGGGCGGTCCACATTCGACCAGCCGCTACAGCTACCAGATGAGCAAGGCCGCACTCAACATGGGCGCCAGGATCCTGGCCGCCGAGTGGGCCGAACGTTTCCCCCGGGCCGGGGTCATCACGGTCCACCCCGGACTCATGGACACCCCCATGCAGCAACCCTTCCTGCACGACCTGCCCCCGGGCAGCCTGCAAGATCCCAACCTGGTGGCGCCGCAACTGCTGGATTTCATCGCGGGCCTGTCGCTGGCGCAGTCGGGCTCATTTGTGGACTTACAGGGGCGGCCGCTGCCCTGGTGAGCCGTCAGCGGGCTCACATTCCCGCGACGGTTTGCTTGCCAAGTCAGTCCTGGCTGGCTAACTTCATCCTCCTGCATCAGGAGGATGTCATGCGCTATATCGATTTACGAAGTGATACCGTCACCCAGCCCACGGATGCCATGCGCCAGAGCATGCTGCACGCCGAGGTGGGCGATGATGTCTATGGGGAAGACCCCAGCATCAACGCGCTGGAGCGCCGCGGCGCCGAGCTGCTGGGCAAAGAGGCGGCGCTGTTTGTGCCATCGGGCACCATGTCCAATCTGCTGGCGATGATGAGTCACTGCCAGCGTGGGGAAGGGGCCGTGCTCGGCAATGCCGCTCACATCTATCGCTATGAGGCGCAAGGATCGGCCGTGCTGGGCTCGGTGGCCCTGCAGCCGGTGCCCATGCAGGCCGATGGCACCCTGGCGCTGGCCGATGTGCGCGCCGCCATCGCCCCCGATGACGCCCATTTTGCCCAGACCCGACTCATCTGCCTCGAGAACACCCACAACGGCAAGGTACTGCCGCTGGCTTATCTGCACGAGATGCGCCGCTTCGCCGACAGCCAGGGGCTGCGGCTGCACCTGGACGGCGCCCGGCTGTTCAATGCCGTGGTGGCGAGCGGTCAGGGGGTGCACGAGATTGCGGCCCCCTTCGACAGCGTCTCCATCTGCCTCTCCAAGGGGTTGGGCGCACCGGTGGGATCCCTGCTGGTGGGGGCGCAGGACCTGATCGCGCGGGCCAGACGGCTGCGCAAGATGCTCGGCGGTGGCATGCGCCAGGCAGGGAGCCTGGCTCAGGCCGGGCTGTTCGCTCTGGAGCAGCATGTGACCCGCCTCGCGGACGATCACCGCCGTGCCAGACGGCTGGCCGAGGGGCTGGCGGCCTTGCCCGGCATCGAGCTGGATCCGGACCTGGTGCAGACCAACATGGTGTTCCTGCGGCTGAGCTCTGGTGAGAGCGCCCCCTTGCTCGCCTTCATGAAGGAGCGGGGCATCCTCTTCTCCGGCTACGGCGAACTGCGGCTGGTGACCCATCTGCAGATCAATGACGACGACATCGAAGAGGTGATCGACGCCTTCACCGAGTACATGGGGCGCTAACAGTGGCTTCGGTCACAGATGCAAAGAAGGGCGCCCCGGGGCGCCCTTCTTCATGAGGTCGGAGTAACAGCATCAGCCCTGCCGTCTGTCCAGCATCAGCATGGCCTCGTCGGTGGCGTCGTAGATCATGATGGCGATGTGAGTGACCTGGCCGCCGAAGTCGGCCAGCGGCACCAGGGTCAGGTTCTGGTACATGTGGGGCGCCGAGCCGGTGATGGGGCGGTAGTTGGAGAAGCGCAGCAGGTAGGGGCGCTGCTCCCAGGTGCTGAAGGCGCGGTTGTTGAGCTTGAACACCATGTTGGCCTTGCGCTCCAGCCAGGCCCGATCCACGTCGGGGAAGAGGTCGAACAGCACCCGATCGCGCACCTCGCCGGCGAGCCGGCTGCTGTGGCTCTCCATGAAGCCGTTCCACACCTGTATTCTGTACTCCCTGTCGAGCACCACCAGCCCCACGTCCAGGTTCTGTACTATGTTCATCAGCCAATGAAATTCACGGATTTCCATGGTCACTCCTGGAGAATGTGCTTGATGTTGTTATGGATGCTGGCGGTGGGATCAAACCGCTATAGCATGTTCATGATGTTGTTATTGATGCTGGCGATGGGAGCAAACCGCTAGAGCATGTGCATGATCTTGTTGTTCATGGTGGCGATGGAATCTTCGGTAAACAGCAGCAGCAGATCGCACTGCACTTCGTAGTCCCGGATCTTGTAGTTGATCTCGATGGCCAGGGTGCGGCGCCAGCGGCTCTGGTTGGTGCGGATCAGATCCTGGATGGACCTGTGCTGGCCGAGTACCACCGGATGGCCTTGGCTGAAGGGGGTATCGAGCTGGCTGGCGTAGCCGCGCAGGAAGGCGCCGATCAACACGTTGGCGGTGTCCATCAGCAGCTCCAGCTCGGCACCGTGATCCAGCACGCCCTGGTGCTTCATCAGCCGGGCCAGATCCTGGAAGCTGGCGTCGTGGAACAGGATGAGGGCCTCCCCGGCGATGCCGGCACCGATGAAGCCCTGGCAGACGGCGGAGAGGGTATCCGACTCGGCGGCGGCCGAGAGCGCCATGTGCAGTTCGGAGACCTCCAGCACATTGACGTTCGGGATGGGCAGCAGCACGAAGGCGTCGAGCAGGCGTGCCAGCAGATCGGCGGCCTGACCCATGGCGACGTTGGCCAGCTCCTGGTAGACGTCGCGCAGCTCGGCGTTGAACGGGATGGCGCTCTCGGCCAACACCGGGTGGACGGGGGCTGTGGGCTCGCGGCTCGCAGTGCTCGCCTCCTGCCACAGGCCGTGGCGCTGGAGGAGGGCGCGCAGGGTCTCGGGGGCGGCCGGCTTCTTGATGAAGTCCAGGGCGCCCAGTGCCATGACGCGTTGATGGGCCTCCGGCTGGATGTCGCCGGAGACCACGATCACCTTGTTGCGCAGCCCCTCTCGCTTGAGCGTCTCCAGCACTCCGTAGCCATCCATCTCCGGCATGGTCAGATCCAGGAAGATCAGATCGCCGTGCCCCATCAGGATCTGCTCTATCCCTGCCAGGCCGTCGGCCGCCTGGTGCAGCTTGATGTTCCAGTCCGCAGGCAGGGCCCGGGCCAGCTGCTTTCGCGCAAACCCTGAGTCATCACATATCAATACATTCATGGTGTTAGCAGACCTGTGTCACGAGAGTTGCGCTAAGTGTGGGCCGCCAACCGTCAGATGCAATGGGGCTGGGGGGTGGCAGGTGAAAATTGCTCGTCCCATTGGCGATTGCGGTAGTGGGCAGAGTATTTCTCGACAAATTCGGCGAACATCTTAACACGCAACGGGGTGAACTGGGGCTGGCAGCGCAGCATGTAGAAGGGGCGCCGATCCGAGCGCCAGTCCGGCAAGACGGCCACCAGCTGCTCGTCCTGCAGGAAGGGGTGCACATAGTGCAGCGGAGCGTTGACGATGCCGAGGTGACGGCGGGCGGCCCGCACCGCGGCCTGGGTCTGATGGACGGTCAGCCGGGCGGCCCGCTTGACCTGCACCCTCTGCTCGTCCCGCCCGATCAGCTGCCAGTGCTGATGTGGCCAGCAATAGATGAGATCGTGCTCCTCCAGCTGGGCCGGGTGGGACGGGGTCCCCATCTTCTCCAGGTAGAGGGGGGAGGCGAACAGCCCATACTCGATGTGGCCGAGGCACTGGGCGTTGGGCAGCACCTGGGGCAGCTCGCCGTTGAAGAACATCAGGTCTCTGTCCTGCTCGCACAGGGGGTGGTGATCATTGGTCTGGCTGATGTCGAACTGCACCTTGGGGTAGCGCAGGCCGAAGTCGGCCAGCATGTCGATCAGGATGGTATTGGAGAGGGCGATGGGGGCCGCGAGGCGGATCACGCCGCTGATGTCGGTTTCCTGGCCCTGGATCTCGCCGGCCGCCTGCTCTATCTCGGCCAGCGGCGTGCACAGGCGCTCATAATAACGCAGCCCCTCGTCGGTGAGGCGCAGCTTGCGGGTGGATCGGTGCAGCAAGGTGCAGCCGAGTTGCTCTTCCAGCTGGGAAATACGTCGACTGATGGTGCCGGTCGGCATGCCCAGCGCGGCAGCGGCGTGGGAGAAACCGCCCTCTTGCACCACCTTGACGAACAGATAGAACTCTTCGATGTACTTCATAAGCGGTATAAGGGGTGTTCTGAATGTAACAAGCCAGTGACCATATGAAACAGTCACCCGGCTTGGCAAGCGCAATCCGGCGTTTAATTGATCTGGATTAGATTCGACTCGCGTCTGTACTGGTTCAATAGGCGGATAAATTCGGCGGGTGCCCGATCCAGGCTGTTGTCGGGTACCAGCAGGTCATAGCCCAGCAGATCGCGCAGGCGGACCATGCGGTTGCCCAGCATGGCGATGACCCCCTCGTAACGCTGGCCGGAGGGGGAGCGGAACCGGCTCTCTTCCAGCAAGCCCTCTCCCAGCAGGCTGGCACCGCAGCCTCCGCTCAGGCACTCAGGTCGCTCGCTGTTGATCGCCTGCAGCAGCACGGCTCGCTGCTCGGTCAGCAGGCAGACGGCCAGCCTGGGTGTGATCAGCGTCAAAAAATCGTCGTAATCCTTAATTTTCAAGCCGATGTAGGGCAGGGCGACCAGATCCCACCCTAAATGGATACGTGGCTGATCGATCCGCTGAATATTTCTCCATTTCAGGATCCAACCCCCGTACTTATGGTGATATTGCAGGCAATCGTGACACAGGGAGAGGCTTAAATGAGGCTCACTTAGTTTCAGAGCCCCGATAAGCGTCATCATCAAGCCAGCCAGCAGACCGATCATGGCGGGGATTAAGGGTTGTTCGCGGAGCAAAAAAAGTATAAAAATCATAGCAATGGTTACGGCTATGCCCAGCCATACCAGTGTGAGTCCATTTTTTCTGACCATGGGTATCACATGTAGCGTTTTCATATGAAGTCGGCCCTTTTTTCGCATGCTTTTTTCCAGATTATGGGCTGGATCTGATTTTGTACCAGCACGAGGGCCCCGCTCGGCGCGTCATCGTGGCTGGTGTTGCTATGAGCTCCATCATGAATCACTTCCCAACATGAATACGCTAGACGAACGCTTACTGAATGCGATTGATGTGCTGCATACCCCCATCTGGATCTATGACATCCAGCATCACCACATCTATTGGGCCAACGGCGCCGCGCTGGTGCTGTGGGAGGCGAGCTCGCTGACCGAGCTGCAATCCCGCGACTTCTCGGCCGACATGGCCGCCGCCATCGACCTGCTGCTGCAGCGCTATCTCGGCGACTTCCAGCAGGGCCGCAGCTACAACGAGTGGTGGACCATCTCCCCCAAAGGGGTCAGGAAGCAGGTCTACCTGCGCCTCTCCGGGGTCGAGATCGCCGGGCGCCTGATGATGATGACGGAGGCGGTGATCGATGCCGACACCCTCTATCAGGAGTCATCGCTCGCCGCCGGCGACACCCTGGCCTGCCTGTTCGACAACAAGGGACGCCTCGAGAGCGGCAACCATCACTTCGATCTGTGCTTCGGCAATGCCATCACCCAGTTGACCCAGATCTTCTCCGGCAGCGATGAGGCCTTCTACCGGCGTCTGTCCCATCTCGACGAGGTGGTGGCCGAGGGGGAGTGCCGTACCCTCAAGGGGATGCGCTGGTTCCAGTACCAGTTTCGCCACATCCAGCAAGGGGCCAGGATCCTGCTCACCATGCGTGACATCACGGATCGCAAGCTCGAGGAGCTGGAGCACCGCCACCTGGCCTGGCACGACTCCCTCACCGGCCTGCTTAACCGCTATGGCCTGATGAAGTCCCTCGAGGCCTATTGCGGCCTGGGGGGGCGCTTCGCCCTGGTGTTCATGGATCTGGACAACTTCAAGCTGGTCAACGACAACTATGGCCACAAGGCGGGGGATCGCCTGCTGGAGCGGGTGGCTGGCCGGCTCAAGCAGATCTGCCCGCGGGATGTCGAACTGGCCCGCCTCGGCGGTGACGAGTTCACGGCCCTGGTGCCGCTCAACCAGTCAAGCGAGCGGGCGCAGGAGGTGGCGGATCTCATGCTCTCCCAGATGACCAAGCCACTGCAGCTGAGTGGGGTGCCCGAGGTCACCATAGGCGGCAGCATCGGCATCGCCATCTATCCGGACGACGCCGATGACGGCGACAACCTGATCACCCGCGCCGACATGGCCATGTATCAGGCCAAGCAGATGGGCCGCCTGCGCTGGCAGCGCTTCACCCCCAGCATGCAGCAGAGCCTGCACCGCAAGCTGACCCTGAAACAGTTCCTGGCCAAGGCCATAGGTCGGGGGGAGTTGAGCCTCTGCTATCAGCCCCTGGTGGATGTGGCGCAGGGCAGGCTGATCGGTTACGAGGCACTGCTGCGCTGGTACAACCCTGTGCTGGGGCAGGTCTCTCCGGCGGAGTTCATTCCCCTGGCCGAGGACATGGGGCTGATCCGCGAGATCGGGGGCTGGGTGCTCTCCACCGCCTTGGCCCAGATGGGGGCGTGGCAGCAGCAATACCAGGTGAGGGTGCCGGTCTCGGTCAATCTGTCCGGCTTCCAGCTCACCCCCTCCCTGCCGGAGCTGGTGGCCGAGCAGCTGAGGGAGTTTGGCGTCGATGCCAGGCTGCTGACGCTGGAGCTGACCGAAACCGTGCTGATGCTGGACATGAAGGGCTGCATCGAGATCCTCGACGCCCTGAGCGAGCAGGGGATCAAGATCGCCATCGACGACTTTGGCACCGGCTACTCCTCCCTTGCCTACCTCAACCGCCTGCCCATCGATACCATCAAGCTGGATCGCTCCTTCGTGGTCGGTCTGAATCTGCCGGTGATCCGGGCCACCGTCGCCATGGCCACCAGTCTCGGGCTCGGCATCCTGGCGGAGGGGGTGGAGGACGAGCACGAACTGGCGGCCCTGCGTGCCCAGGGCTGTCATGTGTTCCAGGGTTTCCTGTTCAGCACCCCGCTGACGGCGGAGCAGGTGGTGGTGGCGGGCTTCGGGATCCACGGCAAAGCAGGGCATTATCCGCTGGTGGGCGATTGAATCCGGTATTAGATAATGTGCGGTATATCCCGTTTCTTGAGTATTTTATGCAAAATTAAACGTAATTAATCGAATTTATGGCTTATATCATGGGATTCATTGGAGTTTATCGCTAGGATGCGCGCTCATTCCTTGGTAATGGAGTATCACCATAATGAGTCAAGCCACAGTGAACGAGCGTCCGGCCAGCCCGCCCAACGGCTGGTTGAACCGCTTCCTGAACGGGGTCGAGAAGGCAGGCAACAAACTGCCGGATCCCGCCATGCTGTTCCTCTATGCCTTGCTGATCGTCTGGGTCGGTTCCTGGATCCTCTCCCAGTTCTCCTTTGATCTGGTCAATCCCCGCACCGGGGAGGCCGTCGTGGTCAACAACCTGCTGACCGGGGCTGGCCTGGCCGAGTTCCTCGCCAGCATGGTCACGACCTTCACCAGCTTCGCCCCGCTCGGCATAGTGCTGGTGGCCATGCTGGGGGTCGGAGTGGCCGAACAGTCCGGCTTCATCAACACCGGCCTGAAGAAGCTGCTGAAAGTCACCCCCGCCCGTTTCCTGACGCCCATGCTGATCCTGGTGGCCATCGTCAGTCACACGGCGGCCGATGCGGGTTATGTGCTGGTCATCCCCATCGGTGGCATCATCTTCCACGCCGCCGGGCGCCACCCGCTGGCCGGGATAGCCGCGGCCTTTGCCGGGGTCTCCGGTGGCTTTGCCGCCAACTTCCTCCCCTCGGGCGGTGATGCCCTGTTGCAGGGTTTCACCCAGTCGGCGGCCCAGCTGCTCGACCCCGATTACATGGTCAACACCCTGTGCAACATCTTCTTCACCGGTGCCTCCTCCCTGCTGATCATCTGCGTGGGCTGGTTCATCACCGAGAAGGTGGTGGAGCCGCGTCTCAGGCACATCCCCCTCAACGAGGAGCTCGAGAGCGCCGACGAGATGGGACGCTACAGCGCGCAGGAGAGCCGCGCCTTCAACTGGGCCGGTTTTGCCATGCTGGCGGCCATAGTGCTGCTGGGGCTGGCCCTGTCACCGGGGGATTCGCCGATGCGGGCGGCTGATGGCTCGCTGACCACCTTCGCCGCGCCCGTGATGAAGTCCATAGTGCCGCTCATCTTCCTGTTGTTCATCCTGCCCGGCATCGTCTACGGATTCGTGGCGGGGAACTTCAAGAGCGGCAAGGATGTGATCGATGCCATGTCGGCCACCATGAACAAGATGGGCTCCTACATGGTGATGGCCTTCTTCTGCGCACTCTTCATCAAGGCCTTCGGTGACTCCAATCTGGGCACCCTGCTGGCGCTGTCCGGTGCCGAGGTGCTGCATGCCCTGGCGCTGCCGGGGGAGGTCACCATAGTCGGCATCATACTGCTGACCGCCAGCGTCAACCTGGTGGTAGGGTCGGCCTCGGCCAAGTGGGCGCTGATCAGCCCCATCCTGGTGCCCATGCTGATGGCGGTCGGGATCTCCCCCGAGCTGACCCAGGCGGCCTACCGGGTGGGGGATTCCGCCTCCAACATCATCACCCCGCTGATGGTGTTCTTCCCGCTGGTGGTGGTCTATTGCCAGCAGTATGTGAAGAGCACCGGGATCGGTACCCTGGTCTCCATGATGCTGCCGTATTCGCTGGCCTTCCTGGTGAGCTGGAGCATCTTCCTGCTGCTGTATTGGGCGATGGGCTTCCCGCTCGGGTTGCAGGCGCCCTATGTGTATCCTGCCCCCTGAGGGTGACGAGGGGCCTTGGGCCCCTCGCTTTTTTTGGGTAAAGTGAGGCCTTCTTTCCGGAGGCACCATGAACCCGACCATCGATCTTATTCTCGCCCATCGCTCCATTCGCCAGTTTACCCCCGAGCCCATCACCCCCCGGCAGCTCGATCAGATCCTGAGCGCCGCCCAGTCCGCCTCCAGCTCCAGCTTCCTGCAGGCCAACAGCATCATCCGGGTGACGGACAAGGCGCTGCGCGCCACCCTGGCCGAGCTGGCCGGGCACCAGACCTATGTGGCCGAGGCGGCGGAGTTCCTGCTGTTTTGCGCCGACTATCAACGCCACAGCCAGATAGTGCCGGACGCCCATACCGGCTTCGTGGAGCAACTGCTGATCGGGGCCATCGACGGCGCCCTGATGGCCCAGAATGCCCTGCTGGCCGCCCAATCCCTGGGGCTCGGCGGCGTCTACATCGGCGGGATCCGCAACAACCCGGCGGCGGTGAGCGAGGCGGTGGGGCTGCCCCATCAGGTGATCCCCCTGTTCGGCCTCTGCCTTGGCCACCCCGCCCAGCAGCCGGAGCAGAAGCCCAGGCTGCCCCGCGATCTTGTCGTGCACGAGAACCGTTATCCGGCCGAGCTCGATCGCCCCTTGCTGGCGGATTACGATCGGCAGATCCACGACTACTACCTGGCCCGCAGCGGCAACAACAAGCAGCAGACCTGGAGCGGCCAGATCAAGGCGATCCTCGGCAAGGAGGCGCGCCCCTTCATGCTGGGATTCCTGCAATCCAAGGGTTTTTGCCTCAAGTAATGAGGGCCGCGGGCGATATGAGTGATGGCGTGTGCCTGTCGCGACCCGCGGCGGCGCCGGCTTGCATTCTGTGAGGCAGGGCAGAACCCCGCGCTACCTAATGCGGGTAAGCTGTTGTAGGATCACGCAATTGATTTGGGACAGGAGTTTGAACATCCTATGATTTTGACCTTGATATTGCTGTCTATTGGCGCACTCCTGTTTCTGGTTATCGCCTATAACGTGGTGCAGCAATACAAACAGAAGGCCGAGGCGGACAAGCGCCAGGCCATCGCCCGCCACAAAGCCGTGGCGGACGAGACCGAAGAAGTGCTGCTGAACGTCAACCTGGTGCCCTTCTCCAAGAAGATGGTGCTGCTGTTGCAGCACCGGATCCTGGACGCCTACCGCGCCATCGCGCAGGTGATGCCGAGCGGCCAGATCAAGCAGCGCATCGCCGACGTCCAGACCCAGATCAAGAGCGTGCAGGAGAACTACAGCGGCCAGGACGAGGGTCACTTCAAGACCCCGGAATCCGATCGCCAGGCCATCCAGATGTTGCAGCTGGCCAAGAAGATGCGGGCCGTGCTGCGGGTCGAGCACAACAAGGGCAAGATAGATCCCCATGGCTTCGCCCAGGAGGATCGCCGCCTCGAGCTGATGCAGCTCAAGATCAACATCGCCAACCTGATCAAGCGGGCCATGGATGCCCAGATCCAGGGGCAATACGGCACCTGCCGCCAGCTTTACACCAAGGGATTGGGGGCCCTGGTCAATGTCTCCGACAAGGATCCCTACCTGCTGGCGCGGGAAGAGGACATGCGTCAGGGGATGCGTCAGCTGGAAGAGCATCTGCAGCAGCACAGCGAGAAGGAGCTGCAGACCATTAAGGACAAAGAGGCGGACGAGCTGGACGTCCTGTTCCAACCCAAGAAGAAATGGTGATCATGTCCCATCCACTGGATACCACACTGGGGCCCATGGCCCCATTTGTCGGCCAACTGCTGGTCGAATTGACGCCGCTGATGGGGGAGATCACAACCCCCGTGGTGGATCACCTCTGCTACCGTGCCGCCAGCCTGCCCGAATACCTGAGCCTGAAAGCCGAGCTGGCCCGCCATGGCGTGCTGCTGGTGGAGGGGATGATAGGGGGTCGCCCCATCGCCACCTATCGGCTGCATCAACCCCTGTGCTGGCAAGCGCTGAGCGTGCCCTGCATCGAGCTGGCCGCGCCCAAGCCGGGCCGCAGCCATCAGGCGGGGCTCGAGCACATCGAGCTGGTGGTGCCGTCGTTGCATGAATTGGTGGCAAACCATCCCGGTCTGCCGTTCAAGACCGGCAACATCGATGATGGCCGCAACCCGGATGTGGGGCTGATGCTACCCTCCGGGCAGATCAAGTTTCACCTGCGTCCCCTGAGCGAGGTGATCGACGAGGAGCTGCGCAGCTGCGCCGTGGTGCCGGTGCCGACGGACTATTACGACGGCCTGTGAACCCGTCTGTACCCAACAAGATCAGGCCCCGATATCGGGGCCTGATCTTGTTGGGCTTGGAGCCTCAGGAGGAGTGACAGGAGAGGGGACGCACGCTGCGCCCCTTCAGCTGGCCGAGCCAGAGGCCCAGGGCGGCGGTGACACAGAGCACCAGCTCGATGCCGAGCACCAATCCCCCCAGACCGCCCCGCTCCCAGAAGGGGTGCAAGTAAAGCCCCCCCAGACTGGCCCCCAGGTAGTACCCCACCAGATAGAGTGACGAGGCGAGCGCCCGGTTGTGCTCCACATGCTGGCCGACCCAGGCGCTGGCACAGGCGTGGGCGAGGAAGAAGCCGAAACTCGAGATGAGCAGGCCGCCGAGGATGGCGGTCAGCGAGCCGTGCAACAGCGCGAGACTGCCGAGCGCCATCAGTGCTATCCCGACCAGCAGCAGCCGTTGGGCGCCCCAGCGCTGGGCGCCGCGCCCGCTCAGGGAGGAGGCCAGGGTGCCGGTGAGGTAGGTCAGGAACAGCATCCCCAGCCACTGGGTCGGCAATGAGAAAGGGGCCTTGGCCAGCAGGAAGGTGAGGTAGCTGTACTGGTTCAGGAAGACCATGAAGTTGAGCCCGCCGATGAGATAGGCACCGACCAGCAGCGGGTTGCTGAGGTGGCTCTTGATGGCCCCGCGCAGTTGCCCGGGCGCCGCCACCACGGCCACGAAACGGGTCTGGGCCGGCAGCAGCCAGATGACCAGCGGCAGCAGGGAGAGGCTTATCAGCCCTATCCCGAGGAAGGTATGTTGCCAGTCCCCAAACCAGCCGGCCAGCAGGCCGCCGACCACCCGGCCCGCGATCCCGCCGAGGGAGTTGGCGGCGATGTAGACGCCGACCGCAGAGAGCAGGGCGCGTTTGCTGAACTCCTCCCCCATGTAGGCGATGGCGGTGGCGGGCAGCCCAGCCAGCAGCACGCCTTGCAGGATGCGCAACGTCACCAGTTGCTCGAATTGAGTCACCCAGGGAATGCACAGGGAGAGCAGGATGGCGCCGGTCAGCGTCCATAGCATGATCCGGCGTCGCCCGAAGCGATCGGCCAGCCGGGCGCAGATCAGCAGCGAGCCCGCGAGCCCGGCGGTGCAGCCCGCCAGCGTCCAGCCCGCCGACAGCGAGCTGACGGAGAAGACGTCCGCCAGCAGGGGTAACAATGGGTGGGTCTGGTAGAGATTGAGAAACACCAGGAAGGATCCCAGGCTCAGGGCCAGGGTGGCGCGTATCCACTCGCGACTACCTGCTTCGATCATATGCGTTGTCCCGACGACTTTTGTGCAGAGTAGTGGGTCGCTTGATATAAATATAATATATTTATGTTATCAATCTGATAAAGATAATTGATATGGATCTGAAACAGCTAACCTATCTGCTGGCGGTGCGCGACGCCGGCTCCTTCACCCGGGCCGCCCATGGGCTGCACGTGGCGCAGCCGGCGGTCAGCATGGCCATCGCCAAGCTGGAGCAGCAGCTCGAGCTGCGGCTATTCGATCGGCAGGATCGCAGCGTGCGGCTCACCCCTGAGGGGGAGGTGCTCTGCCGCCATGCCGAGCGCCTGCTGCTGCAGATGCATCAGGCCGAGGCGGAGATGGCCGAGCTCAAGGGGCTGGAGCGGGGCGAGGTACGCATCGGCATCCCCTACATGATGGGGTCCTATTACTTCCCCCCGATCCTGATGGCGTTCAAGCATCGCTACCCGGGCCTCAAGATCCGGGTGGAGGAGGCCGGCACCCGCGAGCTGCTCAGCCGCATGGTGGATGGCAGCCTGGATCTCGCCATCCTCATCACCAGCGATCTGCCGCCCGGGCTGGAGGGGGCCCAGCTGCTGCGCGAGGAGATGCTGATGGTGGTGGGGGAGGAGCACCCGCTGCGCCAGGCCGGCGCCGTCTCGCTGCCGCAATTCTTCAGCCAGGAGCTCGCAATGTTCCGTCGTGGCTTCTATCACCGCGAACACATGGAGGCATTGGCGCAGGGCCTGGGCATAGAGCCCAACATCGGCTTTGAGAGCAACCTTATTCCACTGCTCAAGGCGGTGGTGCGTCAGGGATTCGCCGTGACCACCTTCCTGCGGATGGCGCTGGATGAGGAGACGGCGCTGATCGGGGTGCCCTTCGCACCGCCGATCTTCCTCGATCTCTGTGTGGCCTGGCGGCGGGGGGATCCGCTCTCCATGGCTAATCGCGCGCTGCGTGATTTTTTGCTGGCGCAGGCCCAGCCATAAGGCAGCACGCCGGATTGGGCCGTGCCCCGCACAAATAAAAACGCCTCCCGATGGGAGGCGTTTGCCGAGGCTGCGGATGATCGGTTCGTTACTTCTTGAACAGGTGATCCAGCTTGTCCGCCTTGGTGGAGAGATAGAACTCGTTGTGGGGGTTGCGCCCCTCCTGCAGGGGAACCCGCTCCACCACCGGGATGCCGAAGCTCTCCATCGCCTTCAGCTTGCGTGGATTGTTGGTCATCAGCTTGAGACTCTTGACCTCCAGCGCCTTGAGCATGTCGGCGCAGATGGTGTAATCGCGCATGTCGGCGGCAAATCCGAGCGCCACGTTGGCCTCGACGGTGTCGGCGCCCTGATCCTGCAGGTGGTAGGCCCGGATCTTGTTGAGCAGGCCGATGCCACGGCCTTCTTGTCGCACGTACAACAGGACGCCACGACCGGCCTTGGCGATGTTCTGCATGGCAGCCTGCAGCTGGAAGCCGCAGTCGCAGCGCAGGCTGAACAGGGCATCCCCGGTCAGACACTCAGAGTGAATTCGGCCCAACACGGGCTCACCATTTGCGATATCGCCCATCACCAGTGCGGCGTGATCCTTGCCTGTACCGGTTTCCTGAAAGCCTACCAGCGTGAAGGTGCCCCAGGGGGTCGGCAACTTGGATTTAGCCACGAGGCTAATGCTGCTCATAGGGTTGCTCCTGACTACAGCTGCTTAAAAAAGGCGGCCAGTTTAGCGCGCCTTGCCCATAACAACCATAAGAACAAAACCTTGCATTGAGGAATGCTTTGCCTGATTGGTCATAAAGGGGGCAATCGCGACGACTTCTGCGCAATTGTGTGGCCTGACGACTGCCAGAGCCAGCACATTTGGGTATAATCGGCGCCTATTTCCCCATCCCAACAGGGATGTGTGACCCCCTGTGCAGGAGAAGATCTATGTCTCATATGGCCCCCGTGATGACAATCGATGGCCCGAGCGGTGCCGGTAAAGGCACCCTGTGCCAACTGCTGGCCGAGAAGCTGGGTTGGCACCTGCTCGATTCTGGCGCCATCTACCGGGTGCTGGCTCTGGCCGCCTTGCATCACGATGTGGAACTCGATTCCGAAGCGGCGCTGGTGCCCCTGGCCGCCAATCTGGATGTGCAATTCCAGGTCGACGGCGAACAGGTCAAGGTGGTGCTGGAAGGAGAGGATGTCTCTCGCACCATCCGCACCGAAGAGGCGGGTAACGCTGCCAGCAAGATCGCCGCCTTCCCCCGCGTCCGCGAAGCACTGCTGCGCCGTCAACGTGCCTTCCGCCAGGCACCTGGCCTCATCGCCGATGGCCGTGACATGGGCACCGTGGTTTTCCCTGAGGCCGAGGTGAAGATTTTCCTCGACGCCAGCGCGGAAGAGCGGGCGCAGCGCCGTTATAAGCAGTTGCAAGATAAGGGCTTTGATGTTAACTTTGAGCGTCTTTTAACCGAGATTCGGGAACGTGACGATCGCGACAGAAATCGCGCCGTAGCCCCCCTGAAACCCGCAGAAGATGCTCTTGTGGTAGACTCAACGTCTATGACCATAGATGAAGTGCTGGTGACGGTGCTCGCCTATGCGGAGCAACAACTTGGTGATATCAGCACGAGCTGATGTCAGTCGTCTGCACCATGGATGGCGCAGATAATTTAAAACAACCCCGCTTGTGCCGGATTGCGAGTGGATGTTTCATTTGTGACACAAACAATGATCGAATCTTTTGCTCAACTCTTTGAAGAGTCCCTGAACGCCGTTGAAACCCGTCAAGGTTCCATCGTCAAGGGTACCGTCGTTGCTATCGAGAACGGTTTTGTACTGGTTGACGCCGGTCTGAAATCCGAGTCTGCCATTCCTGCTGAAGAATTCAAGAACGCCCTGGGCGAGCTGGAAATCAATGTAGGCGACACCGTTGACGTGGCTCTGGACTCTATCGAAGATGGTTTCGGCGAAACCAAGCTGTCCCGCGAAAAAGCCAAGCGCCACGAAGCCTGGCTGCAGCTTGAGAAGGCATACGAAGAGCAAGCTACCGTTATCGGTATCATCAACGGCAAGGTCAAGGGTGGTTTCACCGTTGAACTGAATGGCATCCGTGCCTTCCTGCCGGGTTCTCTGGTTGACGTGCGTCCGATCCGTGACACCGCTCACCTGGAAAACAAAGAACTCGAGTTCAAGGTCATCAAGCTGGACCAGAAGCGCAACAACGTTGTCGTTTCCCGTCGTGCCGTGATCGAAACCGAGAACACCTCCGAGCGCGAAAGCCTGCTGGCCAACCTGCAAGAAGGTCAAGAAGTTAAGGGTATCGTCAAGAACCTGACCGACTACGGTGCATTCGTAGATCTGGGTGGCGTTGACGGCCTGCTGCACATCACCGACATGGCGTGGAAGCGCGTTAAGCATCCTTCCGAAATCGTCAACGTTGGCGACGAGATCGCAGTCAAGGTTCTGAAGTTCGACCGCGAGCGTACCCGTGTATCCCTGGGTCTGAAGCAGCTGGGCGAAGATCCCTGGGTTGCTATCGCCAAGCGTTACCCGGAGACCACCCGTCTGTCTGGCCGCGTGACCAACCTGACCGACTACGGCTGCTTCGTTGAAATCGAAGAAGGCGTTGAAGGCCTGGTACACGTATCCGAGATGGATTGGACCAACAAGAACATCCACCCGTCCAAGGTTGTTAACGTTGGCGACGTGGTTGACGTGATGGTTCTGGACATCGACGAAGAACGTCGTCGTATCTCCCTGGGTCTGAAGCAGTGCAAATCCAACCCGTGGCAGCTGTTTGCCGAAACTCACGCCAAGGGCGACCGTGTTTCCGGTAAAATCAAGTCTATCACTGACTTTGGTATCTTCATCGGTCTGGACGGCGGCATCGACGGCCTGGTTCACCTGTCTGACATCTCCTGGAACAACCAGGGCGAAGAAGCAGTACGTGAATTCAAGAAGGGCGACGAGATCGAAGCCGTTGTTCTGCAAGTGGACCCGGAGCGCGAGCGCATCTCCCTGGGCGTCAAGCAGATCGAAGAAGACCCGTTCAATAAGTACCTGTCTGATAACAAGAAAGGTGCTATCGTGAAGGGTAAGGTTACCGAGGTTGATGCCAAGGGTGCCGTGATCGAACTGGCTGACGGCGTAGAAGGCTACCTGCGTGCCTCCGATGCTGCTCGTGACCGTGTAGAAGACGCGACTCTGGTTCTGTCTGTCGGTGATGAAGTTGAAGCCAAGTTCATGGGCGTTGATCGTAAGAACCGCACCGTAAGCCTGTCTGTCCGTGCTAAGGACGAGGCTGACGAGCGTGTTGCTATCGATAGCCTGAACCAACAAGAAGAAGTTGTGTTCAGCAATGCTATGATGGAAGCGTTCAAAGCCGCCAAGGGTGAGTAATCCTTGATGCAAGAAAAGGGCGGCTTCACGCCGCCCTTTTTTATCTTGGCATAATGAATATTGCATGTGATCGGGGAAGGAGATTTAACCTTATGACCAAATCAGATCTCATCGAACAATTGGCTGCCAGCCGCATGCATATGCCGGCCAAAGATGTCGAAGCCGCGATCAAGGAAATCCTTGAGCAGATGGCGTCGACCTTGCAAAACGGCGACCGGATTGAAATCCGAGGATTTGGAAGTTTTTCACTGCACTATCGTGCCCCCCGTGTGGGTCGCAACCCCAAGACCGGGGACAAGGTTGAACTGACCGGGAAATATGTCCCGCACTTCAAGCCCGGCAAAGAGTTGCGCGAGCGCGTGAATATCATCGAATAATGCAGAAAATGGCATACCTGGGTATGCCTTTTTTATTTTTGTGACTTGGATTATGCCAATAGTCCGGTTTCTCGAAGTCTTTTCCCATTCGCTCTAGAGTCTTCCCGTGATTTTAAGGATAATCAATCTCTCATTAGCCACAGACAGGGAGCTCCTATGAAGCGTATCTTGGCCCTCATCCCCTTGGTACTGGTGTTTGTGCTGACCCTCGCCATCGGTTCGCAAAACGGTCAACAGGTGCAGTTCAATTATTTGATCGCCCAGGGTGAGTTCTCGCTCTCCATGCTACTGGGATTCTTCCTCGCCGGCGGTTTCCTGCTGGGCTGGCTGGTATTCGGTCTGCTCTTCGTGCGTCTCAAACTGCAAAACCGCACCCTCAATCGCACCATGCGTCGTCAATCCCGCGAATTGGAGCTGGCCCGGTCGACAGCCAAGGAATAATGTCCCTCGATGCTTGAACTGCTTTTCCTGCTGTTGCCGATTGCCGCTGGTTATGGCTGGTACATGGGACGCAGGAGTGTTCGCCAGGACACCCAGCAACAGAGTAACCAATTCTCCCGCCAGTATGTGGCGGGTCTCAACTATTTGCTGTCTGACGAGTCGGACAAGGCAGTGGATCTGTTCATCCAGCTGCTGGAAGTGGACAGCGAAACCATCGAAACCCATCTTTCTCTCGGCAATCTGTTTCGCCAGCGTGGCGAAGTCGATCGCGCCATCAAGATCCACCAGAACCTCGTTACCCGCCAGCTGACCCGGGAGCAGCGTCAACTCGCGCTGCAGGAGCTGGCCCGTGACTTCCTCGCCGCCGGCTTGCTGGACAGGGCCGAGGCGCTCTGGAACGAGCTGTGCGAGGACGGTGATTACGAGGAGACGGCGCTGGCGCAACTGCTCGTCATCCATCAACAGCTGCGTGACTGGGACAAGGCCATCGAGGTCGCGGTGCGTCTGCAGAAGTTCCAGGGCAAGAAGCTGGCCGACCCCATCTCCCATTTCTATTGCGAGCAGGCAGAGAGTGCCCTGCGTGAAGGGGACAAGGCGGCGGGGCGCGCCAAGTTGAAGCGGGCGCTCGGCGTCAATCCCGCCTGTGCCCGCGCCAGTCTGCGGCTGGCCGAGCTGGCCATGGAGGAAGGCAAGCATGAAGAGGCCAGCAAGGAGCTGCTGCGGGTGTTCGAGCAGGACATGGACTTTGCCTCAGAAGCCATGCCCAAGCTGCTGAGCTGCTATCAGCAGATGGGCCGCAGCCAGGAGCTGATCCCGCTGCTGGAGAAGGCGGTGGAGGATCATGCCGGTGTCAGCGTGACCCTGGCCCTGGCCAATCTGGTGGAGGCGCGTGACGGCCTGAACCAGGCCCGTGCGCTGGTGCTGCGCCAGCTGCGCCGCCACCCGTCCATGAAGGGCTTCTATCAGCTGGTCGGCTTCCAGCTGGCCAGCGCCGAGGAGGGGCCCGCCAAGGAGAGCCTGGAGCTGCTGCAGCAGCTGGTCGGCGAGCAGATCAAGATCAAATCCACCCACAAGTGCCGTCAGTGCGGCTTCGCCACCCACTCGCTGTTCTGGCAGTGCCCCTCCTGCCGGCAGTGGGGCTCCATCAAACCGATCCGTGGCCTGGATGGTGAATAGCCGCTGGTAAGAGGCGAAATGTCAGCGCCCAAGTGCTCTAGGCGGGCCCTTGGCCTGGACGATGAATCGCTGCTCAGAAAAATGATGAAATACCAGATCCCAGGGCCTCAAGCTGAGCCGTGGTCTGGACGGTGAACAACAACCCATAGGAAGTGAAATGCTAGATCCCAAAGTACTGGTTGCGCTGGACTATCAGCACGAGGCCGATGCCTTCGCCTTCATTGAACAGATCTCCCCGGCCCAGTGCCGCCTCAAGGTAGGCAAGGAGATGTTCACCCTGTTTGGCCCCCAATTCGTACGTCAGCTGGTCGCCAAGGGATTCGATGTGTTTCTGGACCTGAAGTTTCACGACATTCCGAACACAGTCGCCAAGGCGGTGGCGGCCAGTGCCGAGCTGGGCGTCTGGATGGTGAACGTCCACGCCAGCGGGGGCGAGCGCATGATGCGGGCCGCCAAAGAAGCGCTCGCGCCCTATGGCGACAAGGCGCCCCTGTTGATCGGCGTGACAGTGCTGACCAGCATGGAGCAGTCCGACATGGCGCCCCTCGGCCTCAGCGTCGGCCCGGCCGAGCAGGTGATCCGGCTGGCCAAGCTCACCAAGGAGTCTGGCTTGGATGGGGTTGTCTGCTCCGCCGAGGAGGCTCATGAGTTGAAAACCTTGCTCGGGGCCGACTTCAAGCTGGTCACGCCGGGCATTCGCCCGACCGGCTCGGCGGCGGGGGATCAGCGCCGCGTCATGACGCCGCTGGCGGCGATGGAGGCGGGGGCCGATTACCTGGTGATAGGGCGTCCCATCACCCAGGCCGCCGATCCGGCCGCGGTGCTGGCCAGCATCAACGCCGAGCTGAGCCGATAAGGCGCCGAGCCCTGAATGACAACAGGCCGGATTTTCAATCCGGCCTGTTGTCTATTGAACGGTAGCGATGTGGGAAGATGCGGTGATCCGGTTCTGAGCGGTCTGGCTACCTGTCCATCAGCTGGGCTCAGGGCTTGACGGTCTGGGTACCCAGACCGAATGGCAGCAGGCCGAGTAACAGGCCTGCGGCTGAGCCAATCAGATGTGATTCGATGTGAACCCGGGCGCCGATCAGCAGGGAGGCCGGGCTCTCACCGGCGCTGTAGAAGTCCAGCCCGAGCTTGATGAGGATCCCCAGCAACATCAGCCAGCCCGAATGGCGGCGATGGCGGATATCCTGCAAGGCGCCCCACACGAAGAGCCCATGCAAGGCGCCGGACAGCCCCATGTACCACTGGGTCTGCGGGCACCACCACCAGATCCCCAGGCCGACGGCCGTTCCCAGCAGCAAGAGCAGCACGGGCAGGCGCCAGCCCACCAGGTATTCGCGAAACAGGCTGTAGAGCACGCCCAGGCCGCTCAGATTGAGCAGCAGGTGCCATCCGTTGGTGTGGGCCAGATTGCCTGTTATGATGCGCCACCCTTCGCCCTGGGCTATCAGGGTACGATCGAAGGAGATCAGGTGATTTGGTACTGTGAGGAAGAGCAAGGCAGTGACGAGCGAAAGCGTGATGACCCAGAGCAAACCCGATTTTTCTGACAACATGAAACGGCCCAACGACAAAGAGAGCCGTTACTGTACACGCTGCACCCGAGCCCTCAAAGCCTGCCTGTGTGATTATATTCAGCAGGTGCCCCATCTTGCCCCGCTCCACATTCTGCAGCATCCGACCGAGGTGGCTCACCCCAAGGGCACGGCCGCCCTGCTGGCCGCCTCCCTCAGCCAGGCCCGCATTCATGTGGGGGAGAGCTTCGCCGATGCCGACTGGCTCAATGCCCTGCTCGGCGACCCCGGGGTGCAATGTTATCTGCTGTGGCCAGACGATCAGGCCCTGACCCTGGCGCAGGTGCGCGAGGGCAGCGGGCAAGCCAAAGAGGTGCATTTCATCCTGCTCGATGGCACCTGGCGCAAGGCGTATCGCATGCTGCACAGCAACCCGGCCCTGCTGCGGCTACCGAGGATCAAGCTCGGCGCTATGGCGGGTCAATACTCCATTCGCAAGAAGCCGTTCCCCGAGGCGCTGTCGACCCTGGAGGCGGGCTACCATCTGTTATCCCAGTGGGAGGGGGAGCCCGAGCGCTTCGCCCCGCTGATGAACCTCTTTTCCCAGTTGAACCAGCAGTGGCATGACTTTGCACAAGGTCGCCGCGCTTGAATCTGAATTGCAAACAGGAGTGATGAACGTGAAAAAAGCCGTCGTGGTATTCAGTGGTGGTCAGGACAGTACCACCTGCCTGGTGCAGGCCCTGGCCCGCTATGATGAAGTACACGCCATCACCTTCGACTATGGCCAGCGCCACCGGGAGGAGATCGACACCGCTCGCCGTCTGGCCAGCGAGTTTGGCATCGCTGCTCACAAGGTGATGGATGTGACCATGCTGGGGGAGCTGGCGGTTTCGGCCTTGACCCGGGACGAGATCCCGGTCAGCGGCGAGCTGCAGGACAACGGCCTGCCCAACACCTTCGTGCCGGGCCGCAACATACTGTTTCTGACCCTGGCCTCCATCTACGCCTATCAGGTCGGCGCCGAGACGGTGATCACCGGGGTCTGCGAGACCGACTTCTCCGGCTACCCGGATTGCCGCGACGAGTTCGTCAAGGCGCTCAACCAGGCGGTCTCCCTTGGGCTGGATCGCGGCATCCGCTTCGAGACGCCGCTGATGTGGCTCGACAAGGCCGAAACCTGGGCGCTGGCGGATCATTATGGTCAGCTCGACAGGGTGCGTCAGCAGACGCTCACCTGTTACAACGGCATCCTGGGGGATGGCTGTGGCAGCTGTCCCGCCTGCGAGCTGCGCAGCCGTGGCTTGAACCATTATCTGGCCGATCGGGTCGGGGTCATGGCCCGCCTGCGTGAGAAAACCGGGCTGGGTGAGAAAAGCGGATCCTGAGCCTGCGTCTTGCCCCGGTTTGGGGTATAATCCGCGCCTTTTGCAACAAGCCGTGATCAGCATGCACTACCCAATCAACGAGATCTTCCAGACCATCCAGGGGGAGGGCGTCTTCACCGGCCTGCCCGCCATCTTCGTTCGCCTGCAGGGTTGCCCGGTGGGCTGTCCCTGGTGTGACACCCGTCATACCTGGGTGGTGGATCCGGCGCGTGAGGTGGGCAGTAGCGAGGTGCTTGATCGTTCCAACGAGTCCGATGGCTGGAGCAAGATGAGCACGGCGCAGATCCTGGCCAGCTTCGAGACGCTGGGTTACCGGGCCCGCCACGTGGTGTTAACCGGTGGTGAGCCCTGCCTGTATGACCTGCATGAGCTATCAGCGGCCTTGCTGGCGGCGGGGTATCAGGTGCAGATCGAAACCAGTGGTACCAGCGAGATCCAGACCCACGACGACACTTGGGTCACCGTCTCTCCCAAGATAGGCATGAAGGGGGGCTTGCCGGTGCTGGTGTCGGCGCTCGAGCGTGCCAACGAGATCAAGCACCCGGTGGCCACCGAGCGCCATATCGAGGAGCTCGATGCCTTGCTGGCGACGGCCAGCCTGCGTCCCGATGTGATGATAGCGCTGCAGCCCATCAGCCAGAAGGCCAGGGCGACCGAGTTGGCCATGGCGACCTGTATCGCCCGTAATTGGCGGCTCTCCATCCAGACCCACAAATATCTGAATATTGATTAATATGGATGGATTATCTGACGAGCGGGTATTGCTCAGCCTGGCGAAGAAGATGCCATACGGTAAATATCAGGGGCGACGCATCATCGATATTCCCGAGCCCTATCTGGTGTGGATGGCACGGACAGGTTTTCCAGCCGGTAGCCTGGGCCAGTCATTGGCGCTGGCGTACGAGATCAAGCTCAATGGGCTGGAGACCATGATTATTCCCATTATTAACAGGATGTCAGTATGAGAATATATACCCGACAAGGAGACAAGGGCCTCACCCGTCTGGCGGACGGTGCCCAGCTTGCCAAAGATGATATGCGGGTCGAGACCTATGGCGCCGTGGATGAATTGAATTCCCAGATAGGTCTGCTTATTGCCGAAATACCGTCGCAAGAGGCGGTGTTATTGGCCCAGCTGGTGCAGTTGCAGCAGGAGTTGTTTGATCTGGGCGGGGAGCTGGCTTTTTCCAGTGCGGCGCAGAATGCCGCCCTGTGGCAAGTCAACGAGGGCTGGACCGCCAGACTCGAGCAACAGATCGATGCCTATAGCGCCCAGTTGCCGGTATTGCGCAATTTCATTTTGCCGAGTGGCTCACGGGCGGCGGCGCAGGCTCATGTGGTGCGTACCCTGACCCGGCGCTGCGAGCGCCTGCTGCTGGGCTTGAGCCGTGCAGAGCAGGTGAATCCGGCCATCCTGCCTTATCTGAACAGGCTGAGTGACTGGTTCTTCACCGTGGCCAGATACCTGCTAGCCTGCACCGGCACCCCCGAGGTGTTGTGGGTCAAGGCGGCCGATCGGGGCTGAGTGACCACCATCTACGGAAATAAAAAAACCTCACCAGGCGAGGTTTTTTTATTTGAACAATACGGGATGCATCAGATGGCAAAATCTTCCACGGATTTCCCTTCGGCCACGGCCTTGGCAATGGCGGAGGGCATGCGACCCTGACCGGTCCAGGTTTTTTCCACCCCGTTATCCAGATAACGATATTTGGCGGGGCGGGGCGCTCGCTTGCCCTTGCCGGCCTTGGGAGCATCGATGGCAACACTACCCACTAATTCGGCTGGATCTATGCCTGCGGCCTTCAACATCTCGGCATATTCGGTAATTTTTTGCTGGTGCTCTGCACGGGCCTGACGCTCGGCGGATTCATCCTGCTGGCGCTCGGTGACGATGGCGGTGAGTTTTTCCAGACCCTCTTCCAGTTGCTCCAGAGTCAATTCACGGCAAGTCGCCCGCAGGCTACGGATATTCAGCAGGACTTTCAGAAATTCGTTCATATAGGCTACCACGCGCGCAGGAATATTAAGGAAATGAGATGTGCTTTTCGATAATTTAAAGGGTGGTTTGCGATCAAGTCAAGCAAACTGAATTAATTAATTCGGTATGTAAATTAAGCTGGATGGATAATTAGCGGGAAGATATAGCACAGGTATTGAAGCTGTCATCTCCAAATGAGATTCAAGTAGATGAAAATGTTGTCTATATTGGATTGTTCGCACCATTTGACTACCATTTTGCGTAAGATCCCTGCACTAACATTGAATTTTAATCAAAAAACTTGCTATCACGCGGTGTCCCGATAAAATGTGCCCCGAATACCTTTAAGTAGAGGCGCGCTGCCTATGAGTAACCGAGCGGAGGGTGATGCCTGCGATGCTCGATGAAAGGAGTCGGCGCCGAAGTGACCAGGCCATCATACCGGGTTGCTGGTTCTGCATCTAATAGGTGCAGGACTGCCATAGTCATCCACTATGGAGCGCTACCTGAAGGGGCTGAGGAGTATGCCCGCCCCGGGTTTTGTTTCTTTAGATCCTCTCGGTAGATCTCCACCTGCTGTCTTTAGGTGCAAAGAGATCATGGACATCGTTCATTACGCCGACTCCGGTTGGTCAGTCATTCCCCCCTTATTGGCCGTCGCCCTGGCGATCATCACCCGTCGCGTCCTGGTGTCGCTGGGGGTCGGTATCGTGGCCGGCAGCCTGCTGCTCAACCAGTTTTCCCCGCTCGATTCCCTGCATTACATGCTGAACACCGTGCTCAAGATCGTCTGGGTCGACGGTGCGCTGAACCGTGACAACGTCAACATGATCCTGTTCATGCTGCTGCTGGGCGGCCTCATCAGCTTGATGAGCGTCTCCGGTGCGACCCGGGCCTTCGCCGAGTGGGCCGAGCGCCGTGCCAAGACCCGCAAGGGGGCCAAGGCGCTCACCGGCATGATGGTGTTTGCCTTCTTCATCGATGACTTCTTCCACAGCCTGTCGGTGGGGGCCATCTGCCGTCCGGTCACCGATCGCTTCCAGATCTCCCGCGCCAAGCTGGCCTATCTGCTCGACTCCACCGCCGCACCGGTCTGCGTGCTGATGCCCATCTCCTCCTGGGGGGCCTACATCATCGCCCTGGTGGGGGGCATCATGGCGGCCCATGGCCTGACCGATCAGAGTCCCATCTCCGCCTTCGTCGAGATGATCCCGATGAACCTCTATGCCGTGTTCACCCTGATCATGGTACTGGTGGTGATCGCGTTCCAGCTCGACATCGGCTCCATGCGTCAACATGAGCAGTGGGCGCTGGAGGGCAAGCTGTGGGACGAGTCAAAGGGCCGTCCCATCGGGCTGGACATGGAATCTCCGGAGGAGAGCAATGGCGGCATGATCGACATGGTGCTGCCGATCCTGACCCTGACCCTGGCGACCGTCTACTTCATGATCCATTCCGGCGCCGCCGTGCTGGAGGGCAAAGGCCTGCCGTTCAGCGTGCTCGGCTCGTTCGAGAACACCAACGTCGGCTCCTCCCTGGTCTACGGCGCCCTGTGCAGCCTGGTGGTCTCCATCGGTCTGGCCATGCGCCTCAAGCTGGGGGCCAGAAACTGGATGAAGGCCGCACCGCAAGGGATCATGGCCATGCTACCGGCGATCAACATACTGCTGTTCGCCTGGACCATAGGCGCCGTGGTGCGTGACGTGGAGACCGGCAAATATCTGGCCTCCATGGCCAATGGCAACCTGCCGATCGAAGTGCTGCCGGCGGTGGTGTTCATCCTCTCCTGTGCCATGGCGTTTGCCACCGGCACCAGCTGGGGCACCTTCGGCATCATGCTGCCGCTGGCCGGTGACATGGCGGCCGCCAGCGACATCAGCCTGATGCTGCCGATGCTGGCCGCGGTGCTGGCGGGCTCGGTGTTCGGTGATCACAGCTCGCCCATCTCCAGTACCAGCATACTGTCGGCCACCGGCGCCGGCTGCCATCACATCGATCACGTAATGACCCAGCTGCCCTATGCGCTGGCCATCGCCTTCGGTGCCGCGCTCGGTTACCTGGTCATGGGGCTGATGCACTCGGTGCTGGCGGGCTTCACGGTCAGCGCGCTCTGGTTCGTGATCTTCTCCGGCTACCATCTGCGCAAGGCCCGGCTCCAGCGAGACCTGGCCATCGCATAAAAAAGAACAAGGGGCCCACGGGCCCCTTGGTTTTGGCGGGGCCTTTGGTTAGCATGCGCCCCATAAATTCAGTTTCGGAACAGCACCATGGCTTCACTGCACTACAAATTTGCCACCATGAACTCAGGCAAGTCCACCCAGCTCATCCAGGCCCACTTCAACTACCTGGAGCGCGGCATGGTTCCGCTGGCCATGACGCCCGTCATCGACGATCGCTTCGGGGCCGGGGTGATCAGCGCCAGAGTGGGGCTGGAGCTGAAGGTGGAGGTGTTCAGTGACAGCTGCGATCTGCTCGAGATGGTCAAGGCTCGTCACGGCGAGAAGAAGATCGATGTGTTCATCGTCGACGAGGCGCAGTTCCTGACCCGCGAGCAGGTGTACCAGCTCGCCCGCATCGTCGATGAGCTCAAGATCCCGGTCATCGCCTATGGCCTCAAGACCGATTTTCGGGGGGAGCTGTTCCCCGGCTCCTACCATCTGCTCTGCCTGGCCGACAAGTTCGAGGAGCTGAAAAGCATCTGCTGGTGCGGCAACAAGGCGCACATGAACTCCAGAGTCAACGAGGCGGGGCAGGTGATGCGTGACGGCGAGCAGGTGGAGATCGGCGGCAACGATCGCTATGTGTCGCTCTGCCGCAAGCACTACCTGGATGGTCAGGCCTTCAAGTAACCGAGCATGCAAAGCAAAAGGGCGCCGACAGGGCGCCCTTCTTGCATCTGCTGGTGGCTCAGTCTATCTCGATGTCCACCGGCGCTATGATGGGATCGGCCACCGGCAGGCGGTGGAACAGCTGACGAAAATGCTGCTGCACCCGGCCTATGTCCACCAGCGACATGCCGGAGGCGAAGCCGAACCAGACATAGAGGCCGGTGAGATCGCGGAACATGGGGGGCAGGTAGCGGGGCGCATCGATCAGCCCCTCCAGGTAGTGTTGGTAGAGCACCGGGATGTCGTCCAGGGTCACCTTGCCCACGAACAGCATGGGCAGGATCTCGGGCACCCCCTCCAGCACGGCGCTGCGGATGAAGTTGACCGTCTCCACATAGCCCTTCACGTAGGAGAGATCCTTGGTGAAGCAGGCGCCCCCCTCGACCATGCCGCCGCGAAACACCCGCTGGGTGATCTTGTAGGCATCGTGCTCGCTGGCCCCCTTCTCGACGAAATGGCGGAATACCTCGATGAAGTCGGCGCCACGCTCCGCCATGTCGATGGCCATCACCCGATCCGAGATGCGCTTGGCCCTGTCCGGGAAGGAGCTGAAGGTGAGCGTCTCGATGAGCACCGCCAACCCCTCCTGGCAGGCGGTGATGCGCGGCGAACCGGCGCCTAGCCAGGTGGCATAGGATTGCTGGCGACCGTTGAGGGTGGTGCCCACGTGCACCCAGCCCTCGTGCACCTCCAGCACCTGCAGGTCCAGCTCGGAGAAGCGGGCGTGGGTGCTCAGCTTGATGTAATCCCCCCCGGCGGCGGCGTCCGAGACGATGCCATCGCTCAGCTTGACCTGCACTGTGCCGTCGCTGAAGTAGTTCGACAGCTTGCCCTGCAGCTTGGCCACCGCCGCTTCCCCCTCAAACTCCTTGGGGTAGGGGCGCACCAGGTGGCGGGCGCCGGGCAGCGAGAAGATGTCGCACAGCCGGGCTCCCAGCTCCTTGAGGGTCTTGCGATCCCCGCGCAGGTGGTCGCTGGCCGAGCCGTACAGCAGCTGGCTGTAACGCTGGAAGTCCGGCTGCCCGCGCTGGCGCAGCATCTCGATCACCACCATGTACTGATCGACCGTCTCTTGCAGGATTCGGCCCAAATCGTCCTGGGGGCCGAGTCGTCGGCGGATCCTGTCCCTCAGCTCCTTGAGCTCCAGATACTTGTTGCGCGGATCGAAATCGAGGGGGAGGGCCTGATAGAAGTTGGCATCGATGGCCGGCAACTCTCGTCCGCCCTTGGCCAGAAACTCGGTCTGCAGGTGGCGGGGCCACTTGATGGCATCCAGGATGCGGATGGGCTTTTGCAGGGCAAGCAATTCATCCGAGAGGGACTTCAGATGCAGGCGATATTTTTCTTGGATGGTCATCGGGCCCCCTGTGGGGCGAGTGTGAGGCGAGAATGGCTGAGTATATGCATAGCGCTTGCCAAAAAGAAGCGAGACGCCGGCTTATCCGGCCTGTGTACTTTTGGTTGTCGGAAAATTGGTTTAGACTGCGCCCCTTGATCCTTATTGTGTTCGTGAAAATGATGAATATCCCCAGCTCTGAAATGATAATGCGGTGGTTGCAACAGGCCAGGATCGAGCACTATGTGTGCGATCAGTGTCATGGCATCCACATGGTGTCCCTGCAGTCCGTCGAGGGTATCCAGGAGAGCCGGATCTTTGTCGAAGAGGAAGGGCTGCTGTTCTCATCCGAACTGGAGGTGCGCCCCTCGTCGCTGCTGCCAGTGATGGCCGAGCTGGGTCGCCTCAACATGCAATATCCCTCGCTCAAGGTGTTCCTCGACATCATCGACGACAACCTGCCGCGCCTCATCGTGGGCCATACCGTCTTCACCAAGGCGGGGCTGAGCGTGGAGCAGTTCCTGCTGTTCGTCGAGAGCACCACGGCGGCGACCCACGAAGTGGTGGCCGAATGTGAGCGGCTGGGCTTCCTGAACCTGCCGGAAATCCAGGTCGCACCTGAATCGGTACATTGATCTGTGCGTTAAATGTGCGAACGGTTCGTGGCAGCCAAAAAGCCGTTGACGCAGGCGGGGCTTTCCCCTAAATTACGCCCCGTTCCGGCGCAATGGCGCAACGAACCGGTGTTGGCTGAACACCTTAAACAACAGACCAAAATTTGGTGAGGTGTCCGAGTGGCTGAAGGAGCACGCCTGGAAAGTGTGTATACGGCAACGTATCGAGGGTTCGAATCCCTCCCTCACCGCCAAATTGAAAAACCGACCTCAGGGTCGGTTTTTCGCATCATGGAGCACCACATTCCCTGATGCCAATAGAGGGAGGGTGAGAACCCTCGCCCGGGTTCGAGCAGAGCAGCTTGCTGCGATGAACGGCCGTAGGCCGCCCCGAAGGGGTGAGCCACGCAGTGGCGAATCATCCCTCCCTCACCGCCAAATAAAGTAAGAGGGCCTGTCGCAAGACAGGCCCTCTTACTTTTTCCGGTGACGGGCGGCTCGGTTCGAACCCTGTTCGACAAGCGGGCAGGATAGCCCTCTTGGACAGCTGAAGGCTGCCCGCAGGGCGAGTGCCAGGGATGGTGCGAGTCAATCCCGACCCGCCGCCAAATAGCAAAGCCCGATCTCATGGTCGGGCTTTTTGCTTTGGGGTCTGTCTAGTCCATCAAAAACAACGCTCCGATGTCCGCGATGGCTGGGGTGCCATCCGCGGAAACCGGAGCGTCAGTCGCTACTCTTTCAAACTCAGGCGAGATCGAAGCGATCCAGGTTCATCACCTTGGTCCAGGCCGCCACGAAGTCCTTCACGAATTTCTCCTTCGCATCGGCGCTGGCGTAGACCTCGGCCAGTGCCCGCAGCTGGGAGTTCGAGCCGAACACGAGATCGACACGCGTCCCCGTCCACTTGGCCTTGCCCGTCTTGCGCTCTACCCCTTCGTAGATCCCTTTGACGCCGGCCGGCTTCCACTCCGTGCCCATGTCGAGCAGGTTGACGAAGAAGTCGTTGGAGAGCGTCCCGGGGGTCGAGGTCAGGATCCCGTGTTTGGAGCCGGCGTTGGCCCCCAGCATGCGCAGGCCACCGACCAGCACCGTCATCTCGGGCGCGGTGAGCGTCAGCAGCTGTGCCTTGTCGACCAGCATGGCTTCCGAGAGCTCCGCGTAGTCGCCGCCTAGATAGTTGCGGAAACCGTCGGCGAGGGGTTCCAGCACGGCGAACGCCTCGACGTCGGTCTGTGCCTGGGAGGCATCCATGCGGCCTGGCCTGAACGGCACCGTCACCACGACACCGGCTTTCTTCGCCGCCAGTTCGACGCCGGCACCGCCCGCGATCACGATCAGATCGGCCAGGGATACCCGCTTGCCGCCCTTGGCCTCCTTGTTAAAGTCAGCCTGGATACCCTCGAGCACCTTCAGCACCTTCGCCAACTGTGCCGGCTGGTTGGCTTCCCACTGGTTTTGCGGGGCGAGCCGGATGCGCGCACCGTTGGCGCCGCCGCGTTTGTCTGAGCCGCGGAAGGTGGCGGCAGAGGCCCAGGCGGTCGATGCCAGCTCGGCGACGGTCAGGGCGGAGGCGAGGATCTTCTCCTTGAGGGCGGCCAGGTCCTTGTCATCGACCAGGGGATGATTGACGGCGGGGATGGGGTCTTGCCAGATCAGCTCCTCGCTGGGCACTTCCGGCCCCAGGTAGCGTGCGATGGGGCCCATGTCCCTGTGGGTCAGCTTGTACCAGGCGCGGGCAAAGGCATCGGCGAAGGCCTGGGGATCCTCGTAGAAGTGGCGGGAGATCTTGCCAAATTCTGGGTCAAAGCGCAGGGTCAGGTCGGTGGTCAGCATGGTCGGCTTGTGGAACTTGCCCGGGATATGGGCATCGGGAATGATCTCCGGTGCATCCTTGGCCACCCACTGCTTGGCGCCTGCAGGTGACTTGGTCAGCTCCCATTCGTACTTGAACAGGTTCTCGAAGAAGTTGTTGCTCCACAGGGCAGGGGTCTTGGTCCAGGTGACCTCGATGCCGCTGGAGATGGTGTCCTTGCCATGGCCGCTGCCGTAATTGCTCATCCAGCCCAGGCCCTGCGCCTCCAGTGGCGCGCCTTCCGGCTCGGGTCCCTTGTGGGATTCCGGCGCGGCGCCATGGGCCTTGCCGAAGGTATGGCCACCGGCAATGAGGGCGACTGTCTCCTCGTCGTCCATCGCCATGCGGCCGAAGGTGGTGCGAATGTCCTTGGCGGCGGCCATGTAGTCGCCGCTGGCATTGGGGCCTTCGGGGTTGACGTAGATCAGCCCCATGTGAGTTGCGCCGAAGGGGGCATCGAGCTCGCGGTCACCGCTGAAACGCTTGTCGACCCCGAGCCAGGCGATCTCATCGCCCCAGTTGACGTCCTGATCCGGCTCCCACACGTCCGCGCGGCCGCCGCCAAAACCGAAGGTTCTGAAGCCCATCGACTCCAGGGCGACGTTGCCGGCGAGGATCAGCAGATCGGCCCAGGAGATCTGGCTGCCGTACTTCTGCTTGATGGGCCAGAGCAGGCGCCGTGATTTGTCGATGTTGACGTTGTCTGGCCAGCTGTTGAGGGGGGCGAAGCGTTGCTGGCCGCGGCCGCCGCCGCCGCGACCATCTGTGGTGCGATAGGTCCCCGCGGCGTGCCAGGCCATGCGGATGAACTGCGGTCCGTAGTGGCCGAAGTCCGCCGGCCACCACTCCTGGGAGTCGGTCATCAGCCTGACCAGATCTTTCTTGAGCGCCTTGTAGTCAAGGCTCTCGAACGCCTTGACGTAATCGAAGTCTTTGTCCATGGGATCGGAGCTGGAGGAATGCTGGTGCAGAAGATCCAGCCGCAGCTGGCTCGGCCACCAGTCCCGATTGGTTCTGCCGACGCCGGCGGTGTGGTTGAAGGGGCATTTGCTTTCTTCACTCATCTCAGTCTCTCCTTGGCTGTCATTTGTAAGGCTAACAACTCATTATGGGGAAGATTTCCACTTTGCTATCTGTGGTTATTGCACGGCCGTCGTCATCACCTGGCAGGGCCCTTATCCATTAATCCTTATTTATCATTAGGTTGTTCATTTATTTCGCGCCTGGCGCGCGAAGAATTGGATTAGGCCTATCTATTTTAACAATATATTCACGATTGCTACCCCCAGGTGGCGCAGCATCCCCGATAACTCTTGAACGACCCTCTTGCACCCTCACCGCTGTGCCCGGCATGGCTCTGCCTGGGCGAGCGCTCCCGGTTGGCAATATGTGAACAGAATGCATGCGTTCCTGCAGCAATAGCACAGTGCCGGGCGGCAAAGTTTGCGCTGCGTCATGGTGCCTAGGGATAGGTCAGGCAGGGAGTATGGCCCAGTTCATTTCTGTGACCTCAGGCTAACTGCATGAATCATTAGTTATTTTGGCGATGCTCTCGCCGGGATAGAGGATGGGTCCAGAGGCGCTTAGGGCGGTGCCGACAGGATCAGGCAGAGGGACATACGCGCAGGGGAGGGCACGGCGGGCAAGAGAGAAAGAGGAAGAGGGTGGCTGGCGCCTTCGCGGTAGCCGGCGCCAAAAACAAAAAAACCGGCACATGGCCGGTTCTTGAGCGTGCGACGAGGCGTGCACGCGGTCAGTCAGACTGACCTCTGTTGGCGCTAAGGCACAAACAGAAAATAATGGGGTGGCTGATGGGGCTCGAACCCACGACAACCGGAATCACAATCCGGGACTCTACCAACTGAGCTACAGCCACCACTGAAATTGTCCGTTAATGAACACCCCAGACGAGGGTAAACATTAATGGTGCGCCCTGCAGGATTCGAACCTGCGACCCACGGCTTAGAAGGCCGTTGCTCTATCCGACTGAGC
The DNA here is from genome assembly GCF_019218705.1 of Aeromonas sp. sif2433. NCBI lineage: Bacteria > Pseudomonadati > Pseudomonadota > Gammaproteobacteria > Aeromonadales > Aeromonadaceae > Aeromonas > Aeromonas sp. sif2433. The sequence goes on along the minus strand of NZ_JAHUXD010000005.1, from coordinate 113,964 downwards.
TAAGGGCGCTCTGTATCGAGAAGTCTATCTGACACCTCGATGAACTTGGTCGGTGATAAAGGATTCGAACCTTTGACCCTCTGGTCCCAAACCAGATGCGCTACCGGGCTGCGCTAATCACCGAGAAATTATCCGTCCCAGCATACTCAGGGCGAGGCTACTGGGCAACGGGCGGGCATCATACCCAAGCGACAAACGCAGCGTCAACGACTTTTTCCGTCAGTAAATTCAAATGCCTACTTATTGCCCGCCCAGCGCGAGCCGCTAACATCCGTGCCAAAAAAATGCGACAATACGCGGCAGTTGAACACATGGTGAGTGAAGAACGATGTCTGCCAAAATCATTGATGGAAAACAGGTTGCGCAAACGATTCGCAGTCAGGTCGCTGCGAAGGTCCAACAGCGGTTGGCGTTGGGCAAGCGGGCGCCGGGGTTGGCGGTGATCCTGGTCGGGATGGATCCAGCTTCTCAGGTCTATGTCGGCAGCAAGCGCCGCGCCTGTGAAGAGGTGGGCTTTGTCTCCCGCTCCTATGACTTGAGTGCCACCGCGAGTCAGGCAGAGTTGCTGGCCCTGATCGATCGGCTCAATGAGGACGCAGAAGTGGATGGGATCCTGGTGCAATTGCCCCTGCCGGCCCATTGCGACACGACTCAGGTGCTGGAGCGCATTCGTCCCGACAAGGATGTGGATGGCTTCCACCCCTATAACGTGGGCCGCTTGGCACAGCGCATCCCGGCGCTGCGTCCCTGCACCCCCAAGGGCATCATGACCCTGATCGAGGCGACCGGGGTCAAGACCCACGGCCTGCATGCGGTGGTGGTCGGTGCGTCCAATATAGTGGGGCGCCCTATGACCCTGGAGCTGCTGCTGGCGGGCTGCACCACCACCACCTGCCATCGCTTCACCCAGGATCTGGAGACCCAGGTTCGCCGCGCCGATCTGCTGGTGGTGGCGGTGGGCAAGCCGAACTTCATTCCCGGTGAGTGGATCAAGCCGGGCGCCCTGGTGATCGACGTGGGCATCAACCGCCTGGCCGACGGCTCCCTGGTCGGGGATGTGGAGTTTGAGACGGCGCGCAGCCACGCCGCCTTCATCACGCCGGTACCCGGTGGGGTGGGCCCCATGACGGTGGCCAGCCTGATGGAGAACACCCTGAGCGCCTGTCAGGATTACCACGACGCCTGATCGGCACCGGCGCCGTGCACGCGAGGGGCGATGCAAGATAAAAGGGAAGGCCTGGCCTTCCCTTTATTGTTTCCGATCATCCATATCCCCTTCGCAGGGGGCTCTCAACTGATGGCCAGGGCCGCCGCCAGATCGGCGATCAGATCGTCGGCATCCTCCACCCCAATGCTGAAGCGGATGAGATTGTCATTCACCCCGGCCGCCAGCCGGCTCGCCTCGTCCATGGCGGCGTGGGTGGTGCTGGCCGGGTGGCAGGCCAGGCTCTCGAGATCGCCGAGGCTCACCGCCTGCACGAACAGCTGCAGGTTGTCGAGCAGGATGGCGCAGCGTTTGAATCCCCCCTCCAGCTCTATGCTCACCATGCCGCCGAAGCCGCTGGCGAAGGCGCCGAGGGCGTCGTGGCCCGGGTGGCTGGCGAGTCCCGGGTAGATCACCTTCTTCACCGCCGGGTGGGCGGCGAGGAAGTCGGCGACTCTCTGGGCGTTGTGCAGATGGGCATCCATGCGCAGCGGCAGTGTCTTGACCCCCCGTTGCAGCAGGTAGGCCTCCTGCGGTCCTATGGGGGAGCCGATGTGCTTGAGCGCCACGGTGCGGATCGATTTCATCAGCGCGTGTGAGCCGGCTACCACCCCGGCGATGATGTCGCCGTGGCCGCCCAGGTACTTGGTGCCGCTGTGCATCACGACATCGATGCCAAGCTCCAGGGGGCGCAGCAGATAGGGGGTGAGGAAGGTGTTGTCACAGACGCTGATGGCGCCGACCTTGCGGGCCGCCTCGACCACCACCCGCGGATCCACCACCTTGAGGGTGGGGTTGGTCAGCGTTTCGAACAGCACCACCTTGGTGGCGGGGCTGATGTTGGCCAAGAGATCCTGATCGCTGTCGTAGGCGGTGACCCTGATGCCGGCGCGGCTGAAGGTCTGCTTGAGGAAGGCATCGGTGCCGCCGTAGAGCGGGCCTATGAAGGCCACCTCATCGCCGCTGTCTGCCAGGGCATAGAGGATGGCGCTCACCGCCGCCATGCCGCTCGCCAGCACCAGCGCCTCGTCGGCCCCCTCCAGCGCCGCGAGTTTTTGCTCCAGCTCGGCGGTGGTGGGGTTGCCGAAGCGGCTGTAGATGAAGCCGGGGGCCTGGCCGGCGAACCGCTCCTTGCCCGCCTGGGCGTTGAAGTAGCTGAAGGTGCTGCTCTGGTAGAGCGGGGTGGTGAGGGCGCCGGTCTGGGGATCGATCCGCTGGCCGCTGTGCACGCTCATGGTCTTGAATTTCATCGCTTTACTCCGTGTTGCCAGGCTCTGGCTGATCTGCTTGTTTTAGGTTTGCCGGGGGACGCCGTGGCATCCCCCGTCGAATGGAATGGCAGGGAGGCTCCCCTGGGTCAGGCCGGCTCGGGCTCCCGCCGCACTGTATTCGGTGTCTGCTCCGAAGCATAGTGGCGCGCTGCCACATCCGGGTGGGAGCGCAGCCGCCCCTTGAGCACGTTCTCCCCCACCTGATAGAAGAGCGGGTTGGCGGGATCGCTTTCGGGTCCCTCGGCCTGGGCCGCCAGCGCCGGCGACAGGCTCAGCCGCGGCACTGTGGCATCGAGCCTGGCCGCCATGAAGAAGGCGCAGGAGAGGCGCGATACCTCGGGCGGCGGGCTCTGTACTCTATGCAGGGTCGCCTTGAGGTAGCCGTTCGAGGCAAGCTCCAGCAGTTCGCCGATGTTGACCACCAGGGCCCCCGGCAGGGGCGGCGCCGGGATCCAGCCCGTGGCGCTCTCCACTTCGAGCCCGGAGTGGTCGTCCTGCATCACCAGGGTCAGGTAGCCCGGATCCTTGTGGGCACCGACCCCCTGGGCGCTGCCGCCGGCCTCGCGCCCCGGATAGTGGATGAGCTTCATGTGCTGATAGGGGCCGCCGGCTATGCTGGCATCGAACACCCCCTGCGGCTGTTCCAGCACCTCGGCGAAGGCCGAGAGCAGGTTGAGGGTGATGTCGGTCAAGCGTGCCTGCCAGGCCAGCAACTGGTCCTTCATCCCGGGCAGGGCGGCGGGCCACTGGTTGGGGCCGATCAGCCGCTGCCAGGGTTGGCTAATGTCGTCTGGATTGAGCGCCGCTGCCTCTCCCATGATATCGAACTGCTCGCGCCGATCCGGCCGGGCCCGGGTCAACTCGGCGCCCACCTGGTTGTAGCCGCGAAAATGGGGGCTGTGCACCATCTGCACCGCGCGCTTCTCCTGCTCGGGCAGGGCGAAGAAGCGGGCCGCCAGCGCCAGGGTCTCTTTCTGCTGCGCCTCGCTCAGACCATGGCCGGTCAGATAGAAGAAGCCGACTTCCCGCGCCGCCTGGCCCAGCTTGGCCAGCATCTGGCGACGAGCCTCGGGGGCGCCTTTGAGCGCGGCATAGTCGATGATTGGCAGTGATGAATGTTCCATGTGCACCTCTTCCTGTCCCAGTGGCGGGGTATTGGCCCCGCTGACGAAATGTCGGTATCCGGCTGGCTGGCACCGCATGGCGCCAATTGGCTTGAGGTGATGCTACGGTTCTGGGTTATAAGACGGAAACAACAAAATATTATTAGTTATATACAAAAATCGAAATGGAATTCGAATCCTGTGCGGATTTTACTCTGGTTTGCCGTGCGAAGCTGGCGAATGCCCAGTGCTGGGGAGGGAAGACGGTGTGCGGGCAAGGTCGGGCGGGGGCGTGATGAGGGTAGCTTAGCTGCAAGTGAGATAAAGGTGATCAGGGAGGCGTGGCCCCCCTGATCATGGGCCGGATCAGTAGCCCAGGGTAAAGCGCTGGCGCAGGTGGGCCGGCTTCTCCACTTCGACGAGGATCCCGTCCGCCAGATCCCCCACCGTGATCCCGGCAGGCTGGTCGCCGTTGAACAGCACCCGATCGTCCCCGAGTCGATAGCCACCGCGCTTCTCGCCGGGCTCGAGGAACACCGGCGGAGAGACGAAACGCCAGTCGAGGGCGGTTTCACGGCGCAGGGCGGTGAGACCGTCGCGGGCTGCCAGGGCGCCCTGCTTCCACTCGGCCGGGAAGTCCGGGGTATCCACCAGTTGCACCCCGGGGGCAACTTCCAGGCTGCCGGCGCCGCCGACCACCAGCAGCCAGCTGTGGGCGGTCACGGCCGCCGCTATGATGGCCTTGGCTCCCTTGAGGTACTGATCATAGATGTCGGGTGCGGCCCAGCCCGGGTTGTAGGCGCTGATCACCCTGTCGTGCCCCTTGAGCACCTCGGCCAGTGCCTGCGGGTCCTGGGCATCCACGGCGACGGCGGTGACCAGCGGGTGGGGCTTGATCTTGCTGAGATCGCGGACGATGGCGGTGACGCTGTGGCCACGGTTGATGGCGTCGTTGAGGATGGCGGTACCGACGAAACCGCTGGCACCGATCAGGGCAATTTTCATGGGGGATTCTCCTTCACTGTTGAATGAGCTCATCCTACGCCCCCGGATATGATTTAATAATCCATCATAAAATGCATTCACTTGTAAGCTGGATTTAATAATGGAACAGCTCAGACGCTACGCCATCTTCGCCGCCGTGGTGGAGGCGGGCAGCATGACGGGGGCCGCCAAGGCCCTCGGCATGACCCCCTCCGCCGTCAGCCAGCACATCAGCCAGCTGGAGAGCCTGCTCGGCCTCAGCCTGCTGCACCGCTCCACCCGCCGGCTCAACCTGACCGAGGCGGGGGAGGTGGTATGGCAGGGATGCCAGTCGCTGCAACAGACCCTGAACCAGACCGAGTTGCGGCTCTCGGAGGTGCGCGACAGCCTGCTCGGCGAGGTGCGGATCACTGCGCCGGTGGGGATGGCGGGCCAGCCGCTGGCCCGGGCCCTGTCGCCGCTGTTGCAGGCCCATCCCGGCCTCTGCATCCAGATCATCGCCGACGACGAGAAGCGGGATCTCATCAAGGATCGCATCGACGTGGCGCTGCGGGTCGGCAGCCTGTCCGACTCCAGCCTGGTGGCGCGCAGACTGGGGCAGACCCGCATGCTGCTGTGCGCCTCGCCCGCCTATCTGGCGCGCAAGGGCAGCCCGCGCAGCCCGGCCGATCTGTTGGCGCACGACTGGCTGGCGGCGGAGATGCAGAGCGGGGGGCTGACCCTGTTCGACGAGAAGGGGCAGGGGCACAGGGTCAAGCCCAAGCCACGGGTGCTGTGCAACAACGTCTTGCCGCTGCGCCAGTTCACCCTGGCGGGGCAGGGGGTGTCGCTGCAACCGGAGGGGGAGATCGCCGAGGATCTGGCCCTTGGCCGCCTGCTGGAGCTGCTGCCCGGCTACCGGGTGGCGCCGATGGAGATCCACGCCATCACCCCCCAGCGGGAGATCCCGGAGAAGGTGCGGCGGGTGATCGATGCCCTGCGCAGCCACTTCGCCGAGGGGCAGGGCACCGCCTCATCCCGCCCGCTATGAGTCCGCTGGATGGCCAAGAGCAGTGCAGCCGGGGCACATGGCTATCGCCCTGAACGACCAAGTCCGTGGGGGGCGGCAGAGCCCCTTCATGGCTGGCCGTGTCGGCAGAAGGCTTGCCGCCGGCACCACGGCCATGTTTAATGGGCCCACCTGGACAGCCACTGCCCGTGCCGGCAGAGATCCGAGCCCATCATGACATCCGCTCCCCCCGTTTTGCCGGGCCCTGTGCCCCTGGCCCGCTCCCACTTCACCCGCATCGAGCGGGTGCTCGACTACATCCACACCCATCTGGATGAGCCGCTGTCGCTGGAGCAGCTGGCCGAGCAGAGCTGCTGGTCTCGCTGGCAGCTGCAGCGGGTGTTCCTGCACGAGACTGGGCTGACGGTGGCCCACTATGTGCGCGAGCTCAAGCTGAGCCTGGCGGCGGAGGCCCTGCTCTCGAGCCGGCAGCGGGTGCTGGATCTGGCGCTGATCTACGGCTTCGGCTCCGAGGTGAGCTTCAGCCGCGCCTTCAAGCAGCAGTTTGGCTGCTCGCCGCTGGCCTACCGCAAGCGCGGCGTGCGGCTGGGGCTGCGCACTCCCCTGGTGCGGGCACCCATGCCGCTCGCGAGCATGCCCAGACTGGTACAGGTGCGGGTCGAGAGCCGGCCTGGCTTCACCCTGCAGGGGATCAAGGGGCAGATCCGCGGCCTGTTCGCCGACGAGCCCGATTTTCAGCAGACGGTGCCCGCCATCTGGCGTGCCGTGCGGGAGGCCGGCGGTCTGCCCGCCGCCAGCGACTGGCTCGGGGTGGTGGATGTGTCGGGGGCGGGGGCGTCGCTGCCTTACTGGGCGGGGGTGGCGGTCGAGGAGGGGACGACCCTGCCGGCGGGGCTGGCCCGTCTGACGGTGCCGCCGCAGGAGTATGCGGTGCTCAGCCACGTGGGCCCCATAGCGCGGCTGGCGGAGACCCTCAACTGGTTCATCCTGCACTGGCTGCCCGCCTCCTGTTACCGGGGGCTGGATGGCTTCGAGCTGGAGCGCTACGACCCCCATTTCGATGGCCAGCAGGCCGATGCCCGCATGGAGTACTGGCTGCCCATCGCCCCCTGCCAGGGCTGAGTCCTGGCACCCCCATTAGCTCCATCCCCTCGGGGCACAGGCACGAAGCCGCCTAGATGTTGATAACAAACCCAATAAACGCCCGCCCTCAGAAAAGATAGCCATTTGAATTCATAGCCCTTTCTCGTCGACGCAACATGTTGTCGACTGAGGCTGTTCTCGCCCATTTTTCCCCTCTTGGCCTGCCAACATGCCCCAAATTGTTAATTCAGGGGCAAAATAGAACAATAAAATGCAAATGAGATTTGTTACTATTCACATGCAGTAGGCAGTCGAGGATCAGATGCAACTTGTTCACCCCCCATTGACCGTGGTCGCCGCGACCATTTCCGCCCTGTTGGCAGGCTCAGCACTGGCCGCCGCCCCCCTGGAGTCCCAGGAGGGTGCGGTCGACGAGACCCTGATCGTGCTGGGTCAGACCTATCGCAACACCGCGACCAAGACCCAGCTCGATCCCATCGAGACGCCCCAGGCGATCTCGGTGGTGGACAGCGAGACCCTGGAGCAGCGGGGCGTCAGCTCGGTGAGCGAGGCGCTGCGCTACGTGCCGGGGGTCAACACCGAGCTGCGCGGCGGGGCGGTCAACCGGCTGGATCTGTTCAACATCCGCGGCTTTGACAACTACCAGAACTTCTATGACGGCCTGCTGCTGCAGTACAACGAGTGGAACCTGCAACCCCAGATAGATCCGGTGGCCATAGAGCAGCTGGAGGTGTTCAAGGGGCCGACCTCGGTGCTGTACGGCAGCATGCCGCCCGGCGGCATGGTCAACCTGATCGCCAAGCGCCCGCAGCGGGAAGCCAAACACAGCGTCAGCCTGGCCACGGGGACCGGCACCCTCAAGGAGCTGACCCTCGACAGCACCGGTGCCATCAATGAGCAGCTGGCCTACCGCGTGGTGGGGCTGGCCCGCCAGAAGGAGGGGCAGGCGGTGACCTCGGAAGAGGAGCGCTACGTGTTTGCGCCCTCCCTGGACTGGCAGCTCGGCGAGCGTACCCTGCTCAACCTGAACCTCTACTACCAGAAAGACCCGGAGGCGGGCATCTACACCACGGTGCCGGCCAGCGGCTCGGTCAAGAGCAACCCCCTGGGGCAGTTGGGCAGCGATACCTTCCTCGGCGACGAGAACTGGAATGAGTACAACCGGGACGTGACCCTGCTCGGCTACAAGCTGAGCCACGACTTCAGCGACAACTGGCAGGTGCTGCAAAACGCCCGCTACATGGACGCCTCCGCCTATCAGCGCAACACCTACAACGCGCCGCTGGCGGCGGACAACCGCACCCTGGCCCGCAACGCCTACCTGACGGATGAAGACTCGAGGGGCTTCGTCATCGACAACCAGCTGGCGGGCAAGCTGCAGACCGGCGCGGCCCAGCACAACCTGTTGCTCGGGCTCGACTACCAGTATCTGGATGCGCACATCCTCTACCAGGACACGCTCGACTACTCGGCGCCCCCCATCGATATCTTCAACCCGAACCACGACCAGATAGTGCCGGACTCCCTGAGCTTCCCTTATCAGGATAAAAAGACTATTCGCCAGTCCCAGACCGGCGTCTATCTGCAGGATCAGGTGCGTCTGGACCGGCTGGTGGCCATCGGCGGCGCCCGCTATGACAGCTACCGGATGGACACCGACAGCGACACCCTCTACCAGGGCGCCGCCAGCCAGTCCCTCGCCCGGATCGATCAGGACAATCTCTCCTTCCGCCTCGGCGCCCTCTACGAGCTCGATTACGGCTTCTCGCCCTACGTCAGCTATGCCGAGAGCTTCGAGCCGGTGCCGGGAGCGGACAAGAGCGGCAAGGCCTTCGATCCCTCCACCGGCCAGCAGTGGGAGGGGGGGCTCAAGTTCCTCTCCGAGGACATGAGCAAGACCTTCACCGTCGCCGCCTTCCACATCACCAAGGAGAACGCCCTGGTGACGGATCCGGACAACATCTACGGGCCCAAGCTGCAGACCGGCGAGATCGTCTCCAAGGGGATCGAGCTGGAGGGGCGGGCCGATCTCACCAATAACCTGGATCTGGCGCTGAGCTATACCCGCCAGGACATGGAGATCACCCGCGACACCACAGACTTGCAGGGCAAGACCCCGGTCTGGGTACCCAAGCAGATGGCGTCGCTCTGGAGCAACTACCAGGCGGGCGGTAGCCTGCAGGGGATGCGCATCGGCGCCGGCCTGCGCTACGTGGGGGAGGCCCAGCTCGATGCCGCCAACACCGACACAGTGCCGGATTATGTGCTGATGGACATGTCCGCCTCCTATGATCTCGCCGCCCTCAACGCGAGCCTGAAGGGGGTAGGGGCCTCCCTCAGCGCCAGCAACCTGTTCAACAAGACCTACTACTCCTGCTACGACCAGAACAACTGCTGGTTCGGCGCCGAGCGTAACCTGGAGGCTCGACTCAAATACGTATTCTAAGCCTTCGCCCCGGCCAGACGCCGGGGCCCTCTCATCACGGGATGCCGGCGCGTGGCGGCTCCTCTGGCAGCACGCCGCCGGGGTTCGGTGGTCTGACCGCCCATCGGCAGGCCCGTCACCAGGCGGAGCACGATGCCCTGTTCGCCGCCGCCGAGCAGCTCATTCCCTCCCTCAAGGGGCGGCTGGTGGCCGGGGAGATGCCGCTGTTGGCGATGGCTGGTGCCGACATGGCCCCCGGCGCGGTGACGCTGGCGCTGCACGATCACTGGCGGCTGGCACACCCGGAGGCGGGCCCTGCCTACTGGCTGACCCGCAGCTGGGGCATGCTCTGCTGGCAGTCCATCTATCTGGCCATGGTCGCCGTCTATCGGGTCGGCGCCGTGCCCGCCCTGGATCGGATGGGGCAGGGCTATAACGCAGGGCTGGTGTCCGGTTTCAGCCTGCCGGCCCTGCCCATGATCAGGGGCGAGCGGGAGGTGCTGATCGAGGCGGCGGGCAGGCGGCTGCGCCGTCATTGGCAGGCGCTGTTCGAGGCGATGGCCAGCGGGCAGCGGCTGAGGCCCGGCTTCGTGCGCCCGCTCTTGGCGGACGATCTGCTGGCGGCCCTGGTGCGGGTGCCGGATTTCTTCGACGAGGTGAGCCGCGAACAGGTCGCGGCTCATGCGCCGCTCTGGCTGGCCGCCTGCGGTCTGCCGGCCGAGTATCTGGCGGGTTGGCGCCTGGCGGCGGATCCGGCCGGTGGGGCGAGCGCCGCTCCCGGCTATGTGCGCCAGCGCTGCTGCCTGCACCACAAGCGCAGCGACGGCAGCCTGTGCGACAACTGCCCAAGGCAGCAGGATCCTCAGGCCCGCTGTGGCGATGGGGTGGCGCACGCACAGGAATAAAGGATTGAACGGTTGGTAGGGCCGCCCTTGGGCGGCCTTTGCTTTATGTCCTGAGTCAGGCGCCCATCTTGCTGCGAATGCGCTCGAACAGGCTCTGCAGGCAGGCCTGATCCTTGTCGGCGGCGCGCACGGCCCCATACATGTGGCGGCGTACCCCCTGGCCCAGCGGGCGGGCCTCCAGCAGCCCCTGACGCACGAACTCCTCGCTGGCCCAGCGCGGCAGGGCGGCGACCCCCAGCCCGGCGGCCGCCATCTGCAGCATGACGGAGGTGTTGTCCACCGGCTTGCAGCGGGCGGGCTCCACCCCGGCCGGCTGCAGGAAGCGGCTGAACACGTCCATGCGGCTGCGCTCCACCGGGTAGACCAACAGCACCTCCTGCCGCAGATCGGTCGGCACTATCTGCGTCTGATGGCAGAGGGGGTGATCGGGGGCCATCACCAGGGTGAGATCGAAGGCGAACAGCGGCTCGAAGTGCAGATCCCCGCGCGCCTGCACGTCCGAGGTGAGCAGCAAGTCGAGCTGGCCGCCGAGCAGGGCATTGATCGCATCGAAACCGGGCACCGACTCCACCTCCAGCGCCACGCCGGGCCACTGGCGGCGAAAATCGGGCAGCAGCGGCAGCAGCCACTGGATGCAGCTGTGGCAATCGAGCGCCAGGTGCAGCCGGCCCGCATCGCCGCTGTGCAGGGCCTGCAGCTGGCGCTCGGTCTGCGCCAGGGCGGGCAGTACCTGACGGGCCAGGCCCAGCAGCTGCTGGCCCGCCGCCGTCAGCACCAGCGGCCGGCTCTTGCGCAGGAACAGCTCCAGGTTGAGGCGGGTCTCCAGCTCTTTCAGCTGGTGGGAGAGAGCGGACTGGGTGAGGTTGAGATTGAGCGCCGCGCCCGCCAGGGATCCCTGCTCGGCCAGCGCGGTGATCGTCTTCAAGTGTTTGATATCGATAGTCGAATTACCGGGCACTGCCATGCATGACTCCTTGTTGCAGCGGTTGCAGATCCTCTCTCAGCTCCGTCGCAGGTTCCCTTCTCTATCGGGCTAAGATGGGCTTGAGCGTCAGTTGAGGATTTCTTGAGGGCCAGTTGAAGAGGATTCAATAGCCAGGGCCACCTTATCTCGCCATTCTAGATGTGTAAACATCTGGATGGCTAAATCATCCAGTTTCCCATCAGATGAATGAGCATAAGGAATTGGACCTATGACCCGAGCACACACCCTGGGCTTCCCCCGTGTCGGCGCCAAGCGCGAGCTGAAATTTGCCCTCGAATCCTACTGGCGTGGCGAAACCAGCCAGGCGGAACTCATCGCCACCGGCAAGAGCCTGCGTGAGCGCCACTGGCAGGCACAGCAGCAAGCCGGGGTCAACCTGCTGCCGGTGGGGGATTTCGCCTGGTACGATCAGGTGCTCGGCACCAGCCTGCTGGTGGACGCCATCCCCGAGCGTCATCGCCATGGCGACACCGACCTCGATACCCTGTTCCGGGTGGCCCGTGGCCGCGCCCCCACAGGCCCCACCGCCGCCGCCGCCGAGATGACCAAGTGGTTCAACACCAACTATCACTATCTGGTGCCAGAGTTCAGCCGGGATCAGCGCTTCAAGCTGGGCTGGAGCCAGCTGTTTGACGAGGTGATCGAGGCCAAGGCGCTGGGGCTGCCGGTCAAGGCCGTGCTGCTGGGGCCTGTCTCCTATCTGTGGCTCGGCAAGGAGAAGGAGAGTGGCTTCTCCCGTCTGGAATTGCTCGACCGCCTGCTCATCGTCTACCAGGAGATCCTGGCCAAGCTCGCCGCACAGGGGGTGGAGTGGGTGCAGATCGACGAGCCGGCGCTGGCGCTGGATCTGCCGGACGAGTGGCGTCTGGCCTATATCAACGCCTATGAGCGCCTCGCCGGCCCCTGCAAGCTGCTGCTCACCACCTACTTTGGCTCCGTGGCCCATCAGCGCGACATCATCACCAGCCTGAAGGTGGATGGCCTGCACCTGGATCTGGTGGCCGCCCCCGAGCAGTTGGAGACGCTGGTTCCTCATCTGCCGGCCCAGTGGGTCCTCTCCGCCGGGGTGATCAACGGCCGCAACGTCTGGCGTGCCAACCTGGCCAAGCTGGCGCCGACGCTCAAAGCATTGAAAGCCAAGCTCGGCGAGCGGCTCTGGGTCGCCTCTTCCTGCTCCCTGCTGCACAGCCCGGTGGACTTGACCCTGGAGCATGAGCTGGACGCCCAGACCCGCAGCTGGTTCGCCTTCGCCCTGCAGAAGTGCTACGAGCTGGGCCTGCTGGCGGAGTTCCTCGAGGGGGGAGATCTGGACAAGATCAATGCCTACAGCCAACCCATCGTCGATCGGGAGTCCGACAACAGGGTGCACAAGAAGGCGGTGCGGTCGCGCCTGGCCAGCCTCACCAACAGCGACTTCGACCGCCTGAGCGCCTATCCGCAGCGGGCCGAGGCTCAGCGAGCGGATCTCAAGCTGCCGCTGCTGCCCACCACCACCATAGGCTCCTTCCCGCAGACCTCGGAGATCCGGGTGCTGCGCCAGGATTGGCGGGCCGGTCGCATCGACGACCAGGCCTACGAGGCGGGCATCCAGGCCCAGATCAAGGATGCCATCCTGCGCCAGGAAGCCATAGGGTTGGACGTGCTGGTGCACGGCGAGGCCGAGCGCAACGACATGGTGGAGTATTTCGGCGAGCTGCTGGACGGCTTTGCCATCACCCGCTTCGGCTGGGTGCAGAGCTATGGCTCGCGCTGCGTCAAGCCGCCGGTGATCACCCGTGACATCGACCGCCCGACCCCCATGACGCTGGCATGGACCCAGTACGCCCAGAGCCTGACCGACAAACCGGTCAAGGGCATGCTGACCGGGCCAGTGACCATCCTCTGCTGGTCCTTCCCGCGGGAAGACGTGAGCCGCGAGCAGTCCGCCCTGCAGATTGGGCTGGCCATTCGCGACGAGGTGGCGGATCTCGAAGCCGCCGGCATCAAGATCATCCAGATCGACGAGCCGGCGATCCGCGAGGGGCTGCCCCTGCGCAAGCAGGATCATCAGGCTTATCTCGACTGGGCGGTGCGCGCCTTCCGCCTGAGCGCCAGCCCGGTGGTGGACAGCACCCAGATCCACACCCACATGTGTTACAGCGACTTCAACCTCATCATAGAGGCGGTGGCGGCGCTGGATGCGGACGTGATCACCATAGAGACCAGCCGCAGCCAGATGCAGCTGCTCGAGGCGTTCGAGCGCTTCAACTACCCCAACGAGATCGGGCCGGGTGTCTACGACATCCACTCACCGAACGTGCCGAGCCAGGGCTGGATCGAAGACTTGATCCGCAAGGCGGCCAGACAGATCCCGGCCGACCGGCTCTGGGTCAACCCGGACTGTGGCCTCAAGACCCGCGGCTGGGAAGAGACGGAGGCGGCGCTGAAAGTCATGGTCGATGCCACCAGGGCGCTGCGCGCCGAGCTGGCCTGAGTCGAGAGGCGCCGGGGCGTATAGGCGCCAACACCAGAGCCGATGGGATAAACGAGGGAGGGAAGGCCAAGGCCTTCCCTCTTTTTTGATCCGAAGGCGCGGAGGCGAGGGGCCGAGACGAGGAGGCCAGCATGTGGGGCAGGGCGGGCTTTGCAGCCTTCATGCAATGCCGCGCACGACGGGCTGGCCTTTTGCCACGGCTTCTCGCTAAAATTGCGCATTTTAAATAGATGTTATCGTCGGCGGGAGCAGGATGCAGTTCAGGGATTTTTTTCCGGTATCGACCAATACCGGTCTCAAAGAGTGTGGTTACGGCGCCCTTGGCGCCTTCCTCGGGTTGCTCGGCACCGGCTGGCTATGTCAGTGGGCGCTGGGGATAGATGCCCACTGGCTGATCGCCCCCATGGGCGCCTCCGCCGTGTTGCTGTTCGCCGCCCCGGCCAGCCCGCTGGCCCAGCCCTGGTCCATCGTCGTGGGCAACGGGGTCTCGGCGTTGATGGGGGTGGTGAGTGCCAGCCTGATCCCGGAGCCGGCGCTCGCCGCGGCGCTGGCGGTGATGCTGGCCATCGCGGCCATGTTCCTCACCCGCAGCCTGCATCCCCCCGGCGGGGCCGTGGCGCTGACCGCCGTCATCGGTGGTGAGGGGATCCGCCAGCTCGGGCTGGGCTATGTGCTGTTGCCTGTGCTGATCAACTCGGTGCTGCTGCTGGGCCTGGGGCTGCTCTACAACCGCCTGCTGGGGCGCCGTTACCCCAATGGCGGCAAGGCGGCCCCCAACCGCCACCAGACGGCGGATCCCGAGCCGAGCGCCCGGCTGGCGACCCAGGCCACGGACATCGACTTCGCCCTGGAGAAGCACGGCGAGCTGCTCGACATCAGCCGCCAGGATCTGCAGGAGCTGCTACAGGAGGCGCAGTTGCACGCCCTGCGCGAGCGGGTGGGCACGGTACGCTGTCAGGATGTGATGTCGCGGGATCTCATCGTCACCTCGCCGGAGGCGTCGGCCATGGCGGCATGGGAGCTGCTTTCCCGGCACAGGGTCAAGGCGCTGCCGGTGGTCGATGAGGCGCAGCGGCTGGTCGGCATCCTCACCCTGCACGATCTCATGATCGACCGGGAGCGGCAGCTGCCGAGGGAGGCCGCCTGCTTCGAGCAACATAGGGTGGGGGATCTGATGACCCGGGAGGTGCGCACGGCCCGGCGCTATCAGCCGCTCTACGATCTGGTGGCGGCCTTCTCCGATGGCGGGCTGCACCACATGCCGGTGATGGATGGGGAACGCTTGGTGGGGATCCTGACCCAGTCGGACATGGTGGCCGCCCTCTTTACCCTGGCCCTGCAGCCCGGCTTGGTCGATGAACCCGCATCCTCAGGCACATAAGCAACGGGCCCCTCGCGGGGCCCGTTTCGTTTTGGGTCACTGGGTGCCGTAGACCGTCTCCCCCTGGAACACTGTCCGCTCGACTTGAGTTTCTGCAATCTGCTCCGGCGTCCCGGCGTTGACCAGGGCGAACAGATCCCGATCGAGCACGATGAAGTCTGCCGACTTGCCCACCTCGATGGAGCCGGTGATGTCGCCCTGGCGAACCGCCTTGGCACCGTTGATGGTGTAGGCGGCCAGCATCTCGGAGAGGGAGATGCGCTGGTTGGCACGATAGTCATCCTTGCCATCCGCCGCCTTCATGATGCCGGCGGCCATGTTCTCGAAGGGGCGGGGATCCCGGCTGTCCACCGGCGCATCGCTGCCCGCCACCAGCACGGCGCCGGCCTTGCGGGTGCTCTCGACCGGGTAGAGGGCCTCATGCAGGTAGCCAAGGGGATCGTAGATCGCCTCGCTCAAGCTTTGTCCCACCTTGGTCGGCTGGATGAAGGGGCTGACCAGCATGTCGTAGGCGAGCTGGGGCGTGGTCCAGGCGTAGGTGAAGGTGAGATAGAGCCCGAGATCGCCAAGGCGCTTCTGATCATCGGGATGAACCACCTGCAAGTGAGCCAGGGTGTGGGGAATGCCGTGATCGCCGTTGCTGGCGCGGGCCGCCTCGAGCGCATCCAGTGCCATCCGGGTGCTGCGATCGCCGATGCTGTGCATGTGGATGCTGAAGCCCGCCTCGTCGAGGGCGCCGACGTAGCGCTTCAGATCCGCATCCCGGTAGTTGACGATGCCGTTGCTGCCGGCGTCCTCGCTGTCGGCGGTGATGGTGACCTCGGCACTGTCGGGATCCATGGCCAGATGGGGGCGGTGGTAGTTCTCCAGCATGCCGGCATTGGGCAGGAAGACAGGGTCCGTGAAGGGATCCCCTTCGATCACGCCGTCGAGGAAGATCTTGACCGCGTCGGCCTTGATCAGCGGATCCTCGGCGAAGCTCTCTCTGACTTCTTTGGCTTTGGCCAGGTGGCCCGCGAGATCGAGCTTGCCGCTGTAGTCGTCCTGGTTGAAGCAGGTGGCGGCGGTGACGCGCATGTGCAGCAGATCCTGCGCCTCCATGTTGAGCAGTCGCTGGCGGATGAAATCGGAGGAGCAGGCATCCTGTACCCCGGTGATGCCGCGAGAGGCCATCAGCTCGGAGATGGCGGGCAAGATCTTGTCGTATTGGGCGGCGGCCTGATCGCCGCTGGCGCTCAGCACACCGCTGTCGGGCACCGGAATGGCGCTGCGGGCCGCGTCCCGGATCACCCCGCTGGTCAGGTCCACATAGGGAATGAACTCAGCGAACACGCCGCCCGGCGCCAGGGTGGTGGTGTTGAGGCCGACAACATTGCCATCCTTGTCCTGGGCCAGCGCCAGCGCCCGGGAGTTGTAGGCACCGGCGTGGCCGTCGACCCCGGCCAGCATCACCGGATTGTCCGGCGCCATGGCATCCAGGGTCGCCAGCAGGGTGGCATAGCTCGGGGTCGGGGTGTTGCCATCGTAGGGGGACCACTGATTGATCACCAGCCAGTCACCGGGTTTCGGCGCATAACGGGGCAGGCACTCCTTGACCTTGGCGGCCAGCTGGTCCAGATCGATGCTCTGGCCGTCGAGATCGCACATGTCCAGTGCTACGGTGCCGAGCAGGTGGATGTGGTTGTCGTGCAGGCCAGGCAGCACCATCTTGCCGTTCAGATCCACCACCTTGGTGGCGCTGGTCTTGAGGGCCTCGGCCCCCTCGCGGGAGCCCACGTAAGTAAACTTGCCCTCGCTGACCACCATGGCCTCGGCCTGGCTGCGCTGCCCGTCCTGGGTGTGGATCTTGCCGTTGAGATAGAGCGTATTTTCCTGCGGGGGCTCACTGCTGTCCTGCTGGCAGCCGAGCAGGCCGCCCACCAACAGGGCGGCGACACTCAGCCTGAATCTGGTCTGTTTGCTATCCATTGCATGCTCTCCTTGAGTGAATTGCAGTTTTTACTGCATATATGAGCACTTATGTTTATTGCAGCTATTCTGAAAAATGCCAGTAATTACTGCACTTTTTTTGACTTGTGTTTAGCTTGTCTCATCATGTAGTTATGACAACCAGTCGCCATGGAGTAGGGAAGCCAATGCCGGATCATTCATTGCCGAGCGCGCTTTGCATGCGGCGCCAACCTAGGCAGCAACGTAGCCAGGAGGTCGTGACTCGCATCGAGCAGGCCACCCTGGCACTCTTGCAGGAGCAGGGGTTTGCGGCCCTCAACACCAATGCCATCGCCGCCCGCGCCGGGGTGGGCATCAAGTCGCTCTATCACCTGTTCCCGAACAAGGAGGCCATCATCTGCCGGCTCGCCATGGACTGGCTGGCGGCGGTGTGTCAGGCGCAGGAGGAGATCCGGCAGCAGGCCCATAGCTGGCCGCAGACCCTGCAACTGCTGGATCAGGCGCTGGACGCGCTGGACAGCCGCTTCGTCGGTTATGGCGCGCTCTGGCAGGCGATGGATCTGATCCCGGCTCTGCACGAGGTTGAGCAGGAGCACGAGCGGGGTCAGATTGCGTTCTGGTCCGAGCGGCTGCGTCATTTCGGTTGCCGCTGGCCCGATCCCGAACTGGAGGTACTGGTGCGCTACTTCTACCGGACGGCGGACGTGGTGAAGCAGTACGCCAAGGAGCAGGGGGCGCTGGGGCAGCGGGTCTGGCTGCTGCATCGTGGCTGGAGTGAGCGGCTGGTGGCGGCGGCCATCGAGGAGCCAGACCCCGAACGGGTCTGGCAGTCGCTGCCCGGGCTGACGGCGAGGGGAACTTGAAGGAGCTGAATGGGCGGGATGACAAGAGGGAGTGCCAGGCACTCCCTCTTGCATAAGGCGTCATGGCCTCTGTGGGGGGCCGCCAGGAGCTCAGCCATAGCGTGCCAGGGTCAGCCCCTCGTCACTGATGGCGGGCACCTTGCCCCCGATGAGATCCGCCAGCAGCTGACCCGAGCCCGCCGCCATGGTCCAGCCCAGGGTGCCGTGGCCGGTGTTGAGCCAGAGCCCAGGGATAGGGCTGGGGCCCACCAGAGGGGTGCCGTCCGGCGTCATGGGGCGCAGCCCGGTCCAGAATTCGGCCCGGGCGAGATCTCCGCCGCCCGGGAAGAGATCCCTGACCACCATGGCCAGGGTGTCGTGACGCTTGGGATTGAGCGCCAGGTTGAAGCCGCTGAGCTCGGCCATGCCGCCGACCCGGATCCGCTCATCGAAGCGGGTGATGGCGACCTTGTAGGTTTCGTCCAGCACTGTGCTGCGCGGCGCCGCCTCGGCATCGATCATCGGCAGGGTGAGGGAATAGCCCTTGACCGGGTAGACGGGCAGCGCGATCCCGAGCGGGCGCAGCAAGCCGGTGCCGTAGCTGCCGAGGGCGCAGACGATGGCATCGGCCTGCCAGCGCCGCTCGCCGGCCCGCACCGCCACGGCCCGGCCCGCCGCCAGCTCGACCTCGTCGATGGCGCAGTTGAAGACAAACTCCACACCCAACCGTTGCGCCTCGGCCGCCAGTGCCTGGGTGAAGCGGAAGCAGTCGCCGGTCTCATCGCCGGGCAGCCGCAGACCGCCGACTATCTTGCCGCGCACCCGGGCCAGGGCCGGCTCGGCCCCTTCGCAGCCGTCGGCATCGAGCGCCTGATAGGGGACGCCGTACTCTTCCAGCACGGCGATGTCCCGCTTGCTGGCCTCCAGCTGCGCCGCGCTGCGAAACAGCTGCAGGGTGCCGAGTTGGCGCCCCTCATAGTCCAGCGCCAGCTCATCGCGCAGTTGCTTCATGCAGTCACGGCTGTACTCGGCGAGGCGCACCATGCGCCCCTTGTTGGTGGCATAGGCCGCCGGGGTGCAGTTGGCGAACATCTTCAGCATCCAGCTGAGCTGGAAGGGATCCGAGGTGGGCCTGACCGTGAAGGGGGCATGCTTCTGCAGCATCCATTTCGCCGCCTTGAGCGGGATGCCGGGCGCCGCCCAGGGGGAGGCGTAGCCGGGGGAGATCTGGCCAGCATTGGCATGGCTGGTTTCGAGCGCGACACCGCTTTGTCGCTCCAGCAGGGTCACCTGATGACCCGCCCTGGCCAGATACCAGGCGCTGGTCACCCCAATCACCCCGCCACCCAATACGACAATCTTCATCACATCATCCTTTGTGCATGTTGAATCCTGCTGCAACCTCGCCGACTGCGAGTCGAGATCGCCGATTGCCCATCACGTTATCATCGGTAGCGGGATCGGCAAATCCGATGGCTTGAAAATGTGATTTATCACCACCTTAACATTCAACGCCAGTGTTTCATCATGGCCGTTCATGTTTCGTTGATGTTTGATGCTGAGGAAAAACGGGGGAGAGGCAGGCCGAGATCGGCCAATGCAGGCGACCCCGCAGGGCGCCGGCTGAGGGGCGACCGCCTGGCGAACAGATAACAAAACACCGCAGGCGGATGGCCTGCGGTGTTGGCGGGGAGTCTGAGGGCTTAGGGTGCCGAGAAGAGCTTGGTCTGCGGCGTGGATTGGGCGGTCAGGGTCATGCGGCCAGAAGTCTCCAGCCAGGTCTTGATCCGCTTGGCATCGGCGACCCGCTCGGCTGTGGTATCTGCGTGCAGCAGCACCATGATCACGGGTTCGTTGCTGACGGTGGTGCCCATCACCAGGCAACGGCCCGCCTCGCGGATATAGCCGGTCTTGGAGACCAGAATGGGCCAGTTGCCCTCCCGCACCAGCCGGTTGGAGTTGTGGTATTGCATCTGGCGTTTGCCGTTGCGCACCAGCCTGTGTTCGGTGGAGGTGTACTGGCGGATCAGCGGGTAGCTGGAGGCGGTGGCCGCCAGCTTGGCGAGATCGTGGGCGCTGGAGACGTTGCGCGGATTGAGCCCCGTGCTGTCGGCGAAGTGGGTGTCCCACATGCCGAGCATGCGGGCCTTGGCGTTCATCGCCTCGACAAAGGCGCGGCGACCACCCGGGTAGTGCCTCGCCAGGGCCGAGGCCGCGCGGTTCTCCGACGACATCAGGGCGATGTGCAGCATGTCGGCACGGCTCAGGCGCGAGCCGATGGCCAGGCGTGAACCGGTGCCCTTGATCCTGTCCACATCGTCCATGGTGACCGTGATGGGGTCGGCGAGGCGTTGATTGCCATCCAGCACCACCAGCGCCGTCATCAGCTTGGTGATGGAGGCGATCGGCATCACCCGGTCGGCGTTGCGCTCGGCCAGGATCTCGCCGGTGCGGGAGTTGGCAACCACGAACGCATCCGAACTCAATGAGAGGTTGTTGCGTGTCTGGATCAGGCTGTTGGTGGAGGAGGAGGTCGCAGAAAATGGATTGGCATGGGCGCTTTCCATGCTGACGGGAAGTAGGAAGGCACCGAGCAGCACAGGAAGAAAAGGGCGAAGGTTCATGATTGGGCTCTACTACGACTCACAGGGATATTTGGCTAAGTTATATGACGGGAACTGACGCTTCACAATGCCAAAAGTTCCCTTTTTTCATTTTTATGGGGTGGCGCGTCTTGAAATAAGCCGCCTGGCGACTACGGCGCCATCCCATTCGGCAATACAGGGCCATGGATGGGTCTGATGACCCCGGGTTTTCACCGCCATGGCGGTGCACTATATGCCTGTTATGGCCATCCGTTACCACTCTTTTTACGCCCCTTGTCGCCTCATCCCCAGCCAGGTCCCTGAATGTCATCCGGGATTGAAAAACCATGACCAGAGGACATGCCAACTGTCCTAGGATGGAGGCATCTCCTTCCTTCTATGATATGGGGCTAGAGATGCCGCACAGGACAGACATGACCGCCGGCACTCGGGGTTATGGGTCTATGTTGACCTTCATCAGCGCCGAGGGGCGGCTGGCCACGAAGCAGTGCCAGACGTGGTCGTAGAGCGCCTTCTGGCCGGGAAAGCTTACCAGCGTCTTGGCCTCGGCCAGGCTGCACCAGCGATACTCGGTGTGCTCGTCGTTGAGCCGCACCTGCTGGTCGGGTGGGCAATAGACCACGAAGACCGGCACCACCATCACAGTATTCGAGGCAGCCTCGTAAAACTGCTCCAGATATTGGCCGTTATACAGCTCGGAGACCGCGATGCCGGTCTCCTCGCCAAATTCGCGCACTATGGTCTGCCAGCCGGTTTCCCCCGCCTCGACCGTACCCGCCACATGGCACCAGAAGCCGCCCTTGACCCTGTTCATCAGCAGCATCTTGGTCTGGCCATCGATTTCAGATAGCGCCACACCGGCAACGGCGTGACAGCGAATGGGGATCATGTGGGCACCTTGGGGTTGTTCAATCAGGGTGTGCATTATGGATTTGATCGATGCGCTTGCGCCATCTTCTGCATTCGCATCTCCCAATTCGATTATCCCCCCATGATGCGGGCGGTCTGGATGGCCTGGATCAGGGCGGCGCGGTTGATGCGGGGGCGCTCGCCATCGAGCAGCCGCTGCCACAGGGCGATGGCGTCGCCGTAGCGGCCGTGCAGGAAGTGATCGGAGGCGAGCAGCATCAGGGCGCTCACTTCGCCGCTGTCGAGGGCGAGCGAGGCATCGAGCAGGCGGCTGGCCTCCGGGGTGAGCCGCTGGCCCGCCTGGTAGTAGCGCACCGTGGCCTGGGCGGCCAGGGTGGCGGCGCTGGCCCCCTCTTCCAGCAGGGCGAGGCGCTGATAGGCGAGCCAGGCGTCCTCGTATTCGTCCCGATAGAGATAGAGCTGACCTAGCTCGGCCCAGCTATCGAGATCCCGGGGGTTGTCTTGCAGCCGCCGGTGCAGGGCGCCGAGCTCCTTGTCCTGCAGATCCCGGGGGCTCAGCCCCGCCAGGGGATCGGGGCGCGACTGATAGGCCTGCCAGGCCTGATAGCGGCCTGTGCTGGCATAGAAACCGATGACCAGCGCCAGCAGCAGGGCGCCCAGCAGCAGCCAGGGCAGGGGCCTGAGGGGGCCCGAGTCTGCGAGTCTGGCCCGCAAGGTTTGCTCGGCAGCTGGGGTGGCATTGGCGAGCCGCGCCTGCTCCAGCTCCCGATGGAGGCGCGAGTGCGGGGCCAGTCCGGCCTGCTGCTCCACCATGATCAGCCGATTGAGCTCGGCCCTGGGATCCTGGGCGGGAGCCCCCTGCGGCTGATAGCCGAGCAAGGGTGCCCGCGCCTGGTGCCTGCGCCGCAGGCTACGGCGCAGGAGCAGCAGCGCCAGCAGCAACAGCAGCAGCGGGCCGGCCCAGAGCAGCGCCGTGCCGGCCTTGAGGGGGGGATCGTAGCGCACGAAGTCGCCGAAGCGGGCCGTCATGCGGGCGATCACCTGCTCGTCGCTCTGCCCCTCGTCCACCCAGCGGTAGACCTCGAGCCGCAGATCCCGGGCGATGGGGGAGTTGGACTCCACCAGGTTCTGGTTCTGGCACTGGGGGCAGCGCAGGGCGCGGGCCAGCTCCTGGGCGCGGCTCTGCAATTCGGGGTGGCGGAATTGATAGGTATCGACCCCGCTGGCCAGGGCCGTCAGGCTGATGCCAAGGAGCAGGGCAGTCAGAGAGAGGGGGCCCAGCCAGGCGCCGAGGAAGCGGGGGATGGCGCCGCGTCTCATGGGGTAGCCTCCGCTGGGTTGGTCCGGCGTTGAGCCCCGGTGCGGGCCTTGGCCTGGGCTTGAGCCAACAGGGGTACAAACTGGCGCTGCCAGATCTCCCAGGTCAGCTCGCCGGTGTGACGGCTGAGCAGGGTGCCGTCCGCATCGAATAGATAGGTCTCAGGCGTACCGTAGACGCCGAGCTCCAGCGCCAACTTGCCGTCCGGATCCGCCAGCACGGCGTTATAGGGGTTGCCTGCCGCCTTCAGCCAGGTACGGGCCGCGTCCCCCTTGTCTCTGTAGTTGAGGCCATAGAGCGGCACTGTGCCCACCAGCTCGGCCAGCAGCGGGTGTTCGGCGCGGCAGTTGGGGCACCAGCTGGCCCAGACGTTGAGCACGAAGGGTTCCCCCTTGAGGGCCTGGGTGTGGATGGGATCACCGCCAAACAGATCCGCGCTCTGCCAGTCGGGCAGGCGGCGGCCCAGGGTCGCCTCGTCCTGGCCGTAGGGATCGTTGCCCAGCCCGAGCCAGAGCAGGGTGCCGAGGCCCAGGGTCAGTAGCAGAGGGATAAAGAGGCGTAGCCGGCTCATTGTGCCTCCTCGGGTTGGCGGGTTTGGCCCGGCGAGATATTGCATGCCTGGCTGGCGGAGGGACATTGGGCCACGAGCAACGGGCGGCGACCCAGCAAACGCAGGGCGCCGCCCGCCATCATCAGCAGGCCCCCCAGCCAGATCCAGCGCACCAGCGGCTTGTGGTGCAGGCGCATGGCATAAGCGTCCGGTCCCATCTTCTCCCCCAGCACCACGTAGAGATCGCCAAACAGGCCCCAGGCGATGCCGGGCTCGTTCATGTTCATGGTGCGCACGCTGTAGTGGCGCCGCTCCGGCTGCAGCCGGGCCACCTCCTTGCCCTCCTGGTGCACGCTGAGGGTGATGCGCTCGGCGGTGTAGTTGGGGCCGAGCAGCGGCTCGCTCCCCTCATAACGAAACTCATAGGCACCGAGCGAGTAAGGGTTGCCCGGCTTGAGCACTGTGCCCCCCTCCTGGCTGTGGTGGCTCACCTGATTGATGCCGAGGGCGCACACCGCCACCCCGAGGTGGGCCAGCAGGCTCCCCAGTCTGACGGCACTCAGGGCGCCCGACTTGAAAGGGAAGTTGAGCAGCAGGCTCGCCAGCAGCCAGAGGCTGACCACATTGGCTGCGAGGCTAGTCCAGCTGAGCGCTCCCTGCTCGCGATAACCGAGGCTGAGCAGGCCGCCCCCCAGCATGCCCAGCAGCAGTGGCAACAAGGTCTTGATGGGGGTGCTGGCCTTCAGTCCCTGCCAGCGCAGGCGCGGGATCTGGGTCATCAGCGCCATCAGCACCAGCGCCAGCGGCACGAAGATGGCATTGAAATAGGGGGCGCCCACCGAGAGCGAGCCCAGGTGCAGCGACTTGAACACCATGGGGTAGAAGGTGCCGAGCAGCACGCTGGCACAGGCCACGCAGAGCAACAGGACGGCGGCGCCGAGCAGCCCCTCCTTTGACCAGAAACCGAAGCGGGCGTAGGGGGCGCGGGTATCGGCCCGCAGCGCAAACAGGGTGAGCGCCGTGGTGAGCAGCAGGCCGAGCAGCAACAGCAGGGTCAGGCCGCGGTTGGGATCCACCGCGAAGGCATGCACTGAGGTGAGCACCCCGGAGCGCACCACGAAGGTGCCGAGCAGGCTCAGGGAGAAGGTGAAGATGGAGAGCAGCAGCACACCGTGGCCGTAGGCGCCGCGCTTCTCGCAGACGACGAGGGCGTGCAGCAGGGCGGTGCCCAGCAGCCAGGGCAGCAGGGAGGCATTCTCCACCGGATCCCAGAACCACCAGCCGCCCCAGCCGAGCTCGTAATAGGCCCACCAGGAGCCAAGCACGATGCCGGCGGTGAGAAACACCCAGGAGCCGAGCGCCCAGGGGCGGCTCCAGTGGGCGACGGCGCCATCCAGCCGGCCCGAGTGCAGCGCCGCCATGGCGAAGGCGAAGTTGACCGCGAAACCCACGTACCCGAGGTAGAGCAGGGGCGGATGGATGATGAGGCCGATGTCCTGCAGCATGGGATTGAGATCGCGTCCCTCCAGCGGCCCCGGGAACTGCCGGTCGAACGGGCTGGAGAAGGCGAGGGTGTAGAGGCCGAACAGCCCGACGATCAGCCCCATGATGGCCAGCACCCGCACGCTGATCAGCGGATCGACCCGCGTCGAGCAGAGCGCCACCAGGGCGCCCCAAAGCGCCAGCGCAAACACGAAGAACAGCATGGAGCCCTCGTGGCCGCCCCACACGGCCGCGAGCTTGAAGCCCATGGGCAGGGCGCTGTTGGCGTGCTGGGCCACATACACCAGGGTGAAGTCGTTTTGACCAAAGCCGATGGCGAGCAGCCCCAGCGCCGCCCCGAGCAGGGCGGCATTGAGCAGCGCCAGCGGTTTGGCGCAGCCGAGCAGCGGGCGCGAGGCGAGTCTCAGCCCCAGCCAGGGCAGGGTGCCTTGCACCAGAGACAGCGCCGTCGCCAACAACAGTGAGAGATAGCCCAGCTCGGCCAGCACACAACCTCCAATATTCAGAATCCAATCAGGTCATGCCGCATCCGCCGTCTGAGGTGACAGAGGCTGTGGCATGACCAGAAACCGCGGGGCTTCAACAACGGACAAGCGCCAGCCGCCCGGGGCGACTGGCGCTTGTGGTTTTTCCTTATACCACCGTCATCTGGCCGGCATAGAGCACGAAGTAACGCAACAGCAAGACGCCGAGCAGGGTCAGGCTGCAGACCAGCACCAGGTGGCCGCGCCTCTCCCGCAATGGGGCCGGGGTGAGCAGGCCGAGCAACTGGGGCAACAGCATGCCGATGCCGACCACCCCGACCCAGAACACCTGGGACCAGAAACCGCTACCGATGGCGGCCCACATGGCCACCTCCTTCTGACCGCCGCCAAAATAGAGGCCGGTGAAGAAGCAGATCAGCAGCAGTATCTCCACCGCCAGCAGCGGACGCTCGAAGCGATGCACGAAGTGCACCCCCACACTGTGGTGGTTCTCCTTGAACAGGGTCACCGCCAGCAGGATGGTGGCGGCTATCCCCGAGCCGATGCCGGACACCAAGAACAGCACCGGCAACACAGGGTTGTTCAGCAGCGGATAGGTCTTCAGCGCCGACAGCAGGAAGCCGGTATAGGCACCGAGCAGCACCGCCAGCAGCAACAGCAGCGGCGCCAGCAACCGCTCGACCCGGGCCAGCAGGCCTATCAGACCGTCCACGAAGGCAAACTTCTGCTTGAACAAGCGGCTGCGCAGCGCCTCGATCTCGGCCCTGAACACCACCCCTAGCCAGGCGAACAGCACCGCCATGTAGAGCTGGAACAGCATGACCCCCATCGACATCACGGAGTCGAACTGGTAGTGGAACATCAGCTTCCAGAAGGTCCAGGGGCGGGCCAGGTGGAAGATGAGGATCAACAGCCCCAGCATCACGCACAGCGGCGCCAACAGGGCGGTCGCCTTGATGATGCCGCTCTCGCTGCCGGCCCCTTTCCTGCGCAGCAGCACCGAGAGGCTGGTGGCCCCGGCGGAGATGCCGAGCAGGAACAGGTAGATGGCGATTGGCCAGTCCCAGACTAGTGAAGGGAAGTGAAATGCGGCTTGCATCGTCATGACTTGATCTCCCCTTTGGGCACGCGGTACATCTTGGGCGAGGTGCCGAGCGCCTGCTTGTAGCGATAGGTGGTCTCCTTCACCAGCCGTTTTGCAATCGGGCTGTCCGGATCATCCAGATTGCCGAACACCAGCGCCCTGGTGGGGCAGGAGGCCACGCAGGCGGGCTCCTTGCCCTGGGCCAGGTTGGTCTTGCGGCAAAAGTCGCACTTGTCGGCGACCCGGGTCACCGGGTTGATGAAGCGCACCTGATAGGGGCAGGCCGCCAGGCAATACATGCAGCCGACGCACAGATCCGGGTTCACGTCGACGATGCCGTCCTCCACCCGAATGTGGGAGGCGCCGGTCGGGCAGACGTGTACGCAGGGGGCGTTGTCGCAGTGCTGGCAGGACTTGCGAAAGAAGTGGTAGTCGGCGTCGGGAAACTCGCCGACCGGGCCGGTGCGGAGGATCTCGAGGCGCGAGACCCCCTGTGGCACCTGGTTCACCTCCCGGCAGGCATCCATGCAGGCGGTGCAGCCGATGCAGGCCGTCTCGTCGTGCAGCATGCCGTAACGCACCCCGTCTATGGTCTGGCTGTGGGCGAGGGTGCCGGTCTTGGCGCGAGCAGGGCCCGTCATCATGATCAGCGCACCCGCTCCCATGCCAGCCATAAACTGACGGCGAGAGCAGCTCATGGTGCCTCCTTGCCCGCATTGACCTGCAGGCCGGCCGCCTTGGCTTCATGTTGCTTGCTGTGGCAGTCGACGCAGAGCTTGATGCGGGATTTTTCCGGGATGCCCACCATGGGCTCTTTGGCCGGGTGCAGCGCGTGACAGCTGGTGCAGCTGAGCTTGCTGGCGTGCACATCGTGGGCCCAGAGCGCCTCGCGCAGTGGTTTGGGCTCGTGGCAGCTCATGCAGACCCCGTTCTGCTCCGCGATGGGATAGGTCTCGGTGCTCTGTTTGTCGTTGAAGCTGTCGCTGAAACGCATCACGTCCTTGACTCCTTCCCGGTGCTGGGGGGAGGGGTTGCCGTGACAGTTGGTGCAGGTCACAGGCGCCAGGTTGTTGGGGTTGGTCGCCTGGCCATGCTTGCCGTGCATGCCCTCCTGCTGCTCCTTGTGGCAGTCGGTGCAGGCCTTGTCGGGGTTGCGCAAGAACTCCACTTCATGTGTCTGGGGCAGTGCGGCCGGGGCGGCGGCGCTGTCCGCGGCCTGGCCCTGCAGGCTGGTGAGCAGCATGGCTGCCATCAGCATCAATCGTAAGAAATCCATCGTTAAATCACCCATAGGAAGCCTCCATCCAGCTGCGGGCCCGGCTTGCGGGCCCGCAGGCCTCGTTACTGTGCGAGCCGTCCGGCCGCCTTGGCCTCGGCTTCCCAGGCAGGGACTGTGGTCTTGAGGAACTGGGCCTTGTCGGCATTCATCTGCTTCATGTCCATGCCGAGGGCGGCCTGGGCCTTCTCCTTGCTGGAGATGTCAGGAATGGCGATCTCGTGGCTGATCCCCTTGGCGGCCAGCAGGCGAGCCAGCTTGGTGCGGGCATCGGCGGCCTTGTCCAGGGCGGTGCCCAGCATGCGCAGCGCCACTTCCGGGGCGTGCATCTGCACCCCGTGGGAGGCGATGGAGAAGTCCCAGCGCCATTGGGCGTGACGGATGTCCTGCAGGATGTCCTTCATCTCGGCCTCGGTGGCACCGGCATCCCAGGCCGCTTTGGCCTCGAAGTGGGCGTGCACCAGCTGCTTCTCGACCTTGAGCTTGATCTCGGTCACCGCATCCTTGCGCTGCTTGACGACCCCTTGCAGCATCTCCTTGCTCTGGGTGTGGCAGTTGCGGCAGGTCTGCTCGAAGCGATCGAAGGGGTTACCCACCTTGTGATCCGTGTAGACCTTGCCCTGCTCGTTCTGCACCTTGGGCATGTGGCAGTCGACGCAGGCGACGTTGTTCTGGCCGTGGATCCCGGCGCGCCAGGTCTCGTATTCGGGGTGCTGTGCCTTGAGCATGGGGGTCTTGGAGAGGGCATGGACCCAGTCGGAGAAACCGATCTCGTCGTAGTACTCTTCCATCTGCTCGACCGTGGTGCCCTTGTCCCAGGGGAATTTCACCGCCTTGGTGGGGCCGTTGAAGTAGTACTCCACGTGGCACTGGCCGCACACCTGGGACTGCTGATCGAAGCGACCCTGCTGCTTGAACGGCTTGTCGATGGCGGTCATGGCGCGGTCGGCATAGGGACGGGAGAGGTGCAGGGCGGGTTTGCCCTCCTTGAACTCCTTCGAGGCGGTGTCATGGCAGTCGGCGCAGCCGATGGTGTTGACGATCTCGGGGCCACCCTTGGCCCACATCCCCTTGAAGTAGCCATCCTCGCCCTTCTCATCGATGACGCGGGCGACGTCCGGTCCCTTGCAGCTCCAGCACGCCATGGGCAGGGGGCCATCCTCGGCGGTCTTGGGGGCACCGGTGCGCAGGCTCTCCCGCACGTCGGTCAGGGCGTAGAAGTGACCGCGCGGCTTGTTGTAATCCTTGGAGAAGGGGTAGCCGGCCCAAAGCACCACCATCTGGGGATCTTCGGCCAGGGCGTCGGTGCGCTCCCGGCTCTCGCTGGTCGACTCCCAGCTG
Source organism: Aeromonas sp. sif2433 (assembly GCF_019218705.1). Taxonomy (NCBI): domain Bacteria; kingdom Pseudomonadati; phylum Pseudomonadota; class Gammaproteobacteria; order Aeromonadales; family Aeromonadaceae; genus Aeromonas; species Aeromonas sp. sif2433. The sequence continues at coordinate 85,295 of NZ_JAHUXD010000005.1, read as the reverse complement.
TTGAACTGATCGGCGTGATCCTTGGCAAACAGCTCGCTGCGCGCCTCGATCTTGCCCTTGGCCTCATCGGCCTGTGCCCAACTGCCGGTGCTCAGCAGGGTGGTCAGTAGCAGGGCGGCGAGGCCCGGCCTGAATAGCTTGTTGTGTGAACCCACGGTCATCACTCCCAGATAAATATCATTGCCGGACCTGACCGTTCCATCTTGTTGCGTGGACATCTGTGCTCATCGGCGATGGGCATGGCAGGTCGATTAATTGTTATTGATGCATAAACAATGCTTTTTATACGATTGCTCGAGGGGGATGATACCAAATGGGTAATATGGATGATGATTAATCACCGGCGCCTTTGCGCTAGATCAATTGCCGATGCAGGCAAATGCCAGAAATGAGATCCAGGTTTAATTCTTTAGCTGAATTGCGATCTTAGTGCCGATCGTCGCGCCGTCATGAGAGGAGCGCAGGTGGAGGAGGGACGCAGGCGCTGCCGATGGGGGCCAGGGGCGTGCAGGCTGTGTTCGCCTCTCTGAATCGTCAGGCCTGTTTGAATTTAAATTCACTTTCCATGCCGCTTGGCAGGGGCTCCAGTCAGGCTGTTGAAATAACGAAGAACCATCTCCGAATGGGCTCGATGTCAGTAGTTGTCGTATAAATGGGTGCCAAGAGAGCCATGTTCGGTGCCAATAGCGGCTAAATTGATCACTCCAGGGTTATTTTGCGCTGACGCGAACGTTTTATTGAATTTAATAGGACGTTAGAGGGGGTTTTCTTTCGATATTTTCGAAAATGTCGAAGGGATCTCTGCGGCTCGAGACGGTAAAATAGCCGTCTATTTACCACGTCTTCCTTCGTATCAAGACGAAGGACGCCGTGTTCATGAGTTGGAGGATATATGGCTGAGCTGCGAATCGAGAAACCGACCCTTATCACGCAACTGGAGGGCACCGTGCTTGTCATGGATACCGATGGCTCCACGCGCCGTGCCACCCTGGGGATGCAGTTGCAGCCTGGCGAGCGTCTGCTCGCCGAATCCGATGGGCGATTCGAGCTGGCCGATCCCGCCGGCGAGACTCATGAACTTGCTCAACCCGACCCGGTACCGGGGGCGCAGACCGCCGCTGTGGATCCCGAGCTGGCCAGCCTGCAGGAGGCTATCAGCCAGGGGGCCGACCCGACCGCCGTGTTTGAAGAGACCGCGGCCGGCAACGCGGCCGCTGCCACCGGTGGCGGTGTCGTCGGCTCCAGTGCCGGCGGCTTCGTGGTGGTGGACAGAGCCAACGATGCCACCCTGGCCGAGGCCGGGTTTGATACCGACCACCAGCGCCTGCCTCAGGGCAATGACGATCCTTACGTGGAAGATCAGGATCAGGTCGCCGAGATCACCATCACTGAGCCCCAGACCCTCGACAACATCATCAATGCCGACGAGGCCACCGGGGTCATCATCCGCGGCACCGTCGAAGACGTCGAGGTGGGCCAGACCGTCACCGTCACCCTGATCGATCAGGATGGCAATCGCCTCACCACCACCACTGTGGTGCTGCTCGGCTTCGTCTGGGAGGCCGATTTCGGTGACGTCACCGGCAAGCTGGTGGACGGCCCCCTCAGCATCCAGGCCGATACCCAGGATGCGGCAGGCAACCGGGCCAGCGATCTCGGCCAGACCCTGCTCGACACCATCACCACCATCACCCTCGACCTGAGCGACGAGAGCGACACCGGCGCCAGCCAGGTGGACGACCTGACCCGCGACACCACCCCGCTGCTGCAAGGCAAGGGGGAGCCCGGCGCCACCGTCACCCTGAGCCTGGGGGGCAAGGTTCTGACCGTGCTCACCGTTGATGGCAACGGCAACTGGCAATATCAGATCCCCAGTGACATGGCCGACGGTGCCTATGATTTTCGCGTCGACTCGGTCGACATCGCGGGCAACCGGGCCAGCGACCTCCTGACCGTGACCGTCGATACCCGGGCCGGTATCGACATCGACGATCTCGACACCCAGAACATCCTGGGCCACGACAACGTCACCCTGAGTGGCAGCACCACCCTGGTGGAGGCGGGCCAGAGCGTCACCATCACCCTGATCGGCCAGAACGGCCAGACGCTCTACAGCGGCGCTGCCCTGGTGGGCAGCGACGGTCGCTGGCAGCTGAACGGGCTGGATCTCTCCAGCCTCTCAGGCCCCTATGAGGTGCGGGCCGAGGTGACCGATCTCGCGGGCAACCGGGTGATCGACGGTGCCCCGCTGATCGGTCAGAGCGACACCCTGACCCTGTCCGAGGCCGACCTGGCCGACGGCCCCGTCAGCGCCACCGGCTCCCTGCATACCGGCGCCGGCATGGATGGCAATCTGCAGGTGGGCTTCGCCGCGGATCAAGGCGCGCTCCAGGATCTGGGCCTCACCAGCCAGGGCTCGGCCCTGAGCTATCAGCTAAGCGGCCAGACCCTCACCGCCACCGCCGGCGGCGCGACCGTATTCACCCTGACCCTGGCCAATGACGGCAGCTACCGCATCGTCTGGAACCAGAGTCTGGATCACGGCCAGGACAGCCTGAGCCTGCCGTTCTCGCTGGAGTATCGCGACAGCGACGGGGACCTGGTCAATGCCAACCTCGATATCAAGTTGGTGGACAGCACCCCGCCCGACTTCACGCTGGCGCCCATCACCCTGACCGAGGATGCCTTCACCGATCAGGGGGCCGTGGTCGGGCAGAGCCAGTTCCTGGTCGGCCATCAGGCCGATCCCCTGCTGGCGGACTCCGTCGCCTTCGCCGATCAGGCGGGCACCCTGGCGCGCCTCAATGGCAGTGATCTGCGTAGCGACGGTCATGCGCTCAGCTTCGAATTCAGCGGCGATCGCCTGCTGACCGGTTATTACCTGGATGACAACGGCAACCGGGTGGAGGTGCTGAAGGCCGAGCTGAGCGCCAGCCAGTCGGGCAGCGACATCGAGGGGAAGGTCACCGTCTCCCTGACAGGCCCGCTCGATCATCAGGGCAGCGACCAGCTCTCTCTGGGGCTCTCCGTCTGTGCCAAGGAGATTGACGGCGACGAGACCCGCGCCGATCTCGTTGTGACCATAGATGACGGCATAGACCCCAGCCTCGGCCTCGACGCCGGCATCAGCCTGCAAGAAGGCGGCCCTAGCCAGAGCCTGGATGGCCAACTGCCGGTCCATGTCGGCAGCGATCGCCTGGTCTCCCTGAACTTTGAGGCGAGCCAGCCCGGTCTGGACGATCTGACCAGCGGCGGCAAACCGACCACTTATCAGGTCAACGGCAATCAGATCACCCTGCTGGATGCCGGCGGCAAGACCATCTTGACCGTCACCCTGGATCTGGATGGCAAATACCATCTCACCCTCGACGGGGTGCTGGATCAGCCGGTCAATACCGACAGCGTCAACCTGGGGCTGCAGGTGCAGGGCACCGACTTCGACGGTGATCAGAGCAACCTCGGCACCCTGAATATCGCCATCACCGACGGCGCCCTGCCGGGCGTGGATGCCGTCTCCCGGAATCTGGTGGAAGACGGCGACTGGAGCGCGGGCCAGACCCTCTCCGGCGATCTCAACATCACAGCCGGCACCGACCCGCTCGCCAATATCAGCTTCGACGCCAGCCAGCCGGGCCTGCAGGGGCTCACCAGCGGCGGCCAGCCGGTTCAGATCAGCGTCAGCGGCAACAGCATCAGCGGCACTGTCAACGGCCAGAACGTCTTTACCCTGAGCCTGGATCAACAAGGCCACTACGTCTTCACCCTCAACCAGCCGCTGGATCAGGGCAGTGCCGACAGTCGGCTTTTGGCGGGCTTCACCCTCACCGATTCGGATGGTGACAAGGTCTCCTCTTCCCTGAGCGTGTCTGTCGGCGATGGCGCCAACCCGGTGATCAGCGCCGTGACCGGCACCAGCCTGACCGAGGCGGATCAGGGCGATGGCGCCGTGGTGGGCAACATGAGCTTTACCGTGAGCCACGGCTCCGATGCCCTGGCGCCCGACAGCCTCAAGTTCGACCTCGGCGCCATCCAGCAGAGCCTGGATGGCAAGTTCAGCAGCCACGGCAGCCCGATCACCTTCAGCCTGGATGCCGATGGCTCCCTGGTGGGCACCAGCGTCGATGGCCGCGAGGTGCTGCGCGCCGAGCTGAGCCTGGTGGACAACAACGGCAACTGGAGCGTCACGGCCAAGGTGACCCTGAGCGGCGAGCTGGATCATCAGGGCAACGAATCCCTCGATCTGCCGCTCAATGTGACCCTGACCGACAGGGACGGGGACAGCGCGTCCACCACCTTGCCGCTGGTCATCAAGGATGGCAATGCGCCCGGCTTCGTGGCGGGCAGCGGGGTGAGCCTGGATGAGGGCAACCTCGATGGCAGCAATGCCCTGACCGGCACCGGTCACTTCAGCGTCAACGCCGGCTCGGATCGGGTGAGCGAGGTGTCGTTCGCCGATGCCGCGGAGCAACCGGCGCTGACCGCGCTGGGCCAGCAGGTCAAGTACGAGCTGGTCGATGGCGACGCCAGTATCCCAGGTAACCAGATCCTCAAAGGCTACGTCGAGGTTAACGGCCAGCGCATTGAAGTGCTGCAGGTCGAGATCAGCGGCGATCTCAAGGGCGCCGCCAGCAACGATTTCGATTACAAGGTGACCCTGTTTGAAGGGGTGCACCAGGCCAACGGCAGCAGCACGACAGAACTGCCGTTCAAGCTCAATATCGTCGACAGCGACAAGGGCGCTGGCAACAACGACAGCACCACAGGCACCCTCAACGTCAGCATCGGCGAGGGGAACAAGCCCGTCATCACCCTGACCGGGGTGACCTTGAATGAAGGCCGTTTCGACGGCGCCGCCAGCGGCGTGACTGCGGATGATCAGCACGCCACCGGCACCCTGACCATCACCGCCGACTCGGACCCCGTGGTGGACGTGCGGCTGACCCTGAGTGGTCAGGTGCTGGATGCCGGCGGCCAGCCCATCACCCACAACGGTGAGACCCTGACCTGGCAGGAAGTGCCGGGCAGCAACGGTCACAGCTTCCAGGGAGTCACCGCCAGCGGCACCCTGGTGCTGACGGTGACCCTGCCGAGCGTGCCGGGTCGCATCGAAGCCCACAGCTCGGCGACCCTCGACTACGAGGTCACAGTCCACACCAACCTGGATCATGGCGCGAGCGACAACCTCAACCTGACCTTGCCACTGCAGGTGACCGACAGCGACGGCACCCTGATCAGCGGCGATACCATCGCCGTGATCACCGATGCCGCCGATCCCAGCCTCGGCATCGACAGCGGCATCAGCCTGCAGGAAGGCGGCCCTAGCCAAAGCCTGGACGGTCAGCTGCCGGTCCATGTCGGCAGCGATCGTCTGGTCTCTCTGAACTTTGAGGCCAATCAGCCTGGTCTGGACGATCTGACCAGCGGCGGCAACCCGACCACTTATCAGGTGAACGGTAACCAGATCACCCTGCTGGATGCCGGCGGCAAGACCATCTTGACCGTCACCCTGGATCTGGATGGCAAGTACCATGTGCAGCTTAATGGCGTGCTGGATCAACCGGTCAATACCGACAGCGTCAATCTGGGGCTGCAGGTGCAGGGCACCGACTTCGACGGTGATCAGAGCAACCTCGGCACCCTGAATATCGCCATCACCGACGGCGCCCTGCCGGGCGTGGATGCCGTCTCCCGGAATCTGGTGGAAGACGGCGACTGGAGCGCGGGCCAGACCCTCTCCGGCGATCTCAACATCACAGCCGGCACCGACCCGCTCGCCAATATCAGCTTCGACGCCAGCCAGCCGGGCCTGCAGGGGCTCACCAGCGGCGGCCAGCCGGTTCAGATCAGCGTCAGCGGCAACAGCATCAGCGGCACTGTCAACGGCCAGAACGTCTTTACCCTGAGCCTGGATCAACAAGGCCACTACGTCTTCACCCTCAACCAGCCGCTGGATCAGGGCAGTGCCGACAGTCGGCTTTTGGCAGGCTTCACCCTCACCGATTCGGATGGTGACAAGGTCTCCTCTTCCCTGAGCGTGTCTGTCGGCGATGGCGCCAACCCGGTGATCAGCGCCGTGACCGGCACCAGCCTGACCGAGGCGGATCAGGGTGATGGCGCCGTGGTGGGCAACATGAGCTTTACCGTGAGCCACGGCTCCGATACCCTGGCGCCCGACAGCCTCAAGTTCGACCTCGGCGCCATCCAGCAGAGCCTGGATGGCAAGTTCAGCAGCCACGGCAGCCCGATCACCTTCAGCCTGGATGCCGATGGCTCCCTGGTGGGCACCAGCGCCGACGGCCGCGAGGTGCTGCGCGCCGAGCTGAGCCTGGTGGATAACAACGGTAACTGGAGCGTCACGGCCAAGGTGACCCTGAGTGGCGAGCTGGATCATCAGGGCAACGAGTCCCTCGATCTGCCGCTCAACGTGACCCTGACCGACAAGGACGGGGACAGCGCGTCCACCACCTTGCCGCTGGTCATCAAGGATGGCAATGCGCCCGGCTTCGTGGCGGGCAGCGGGGTGAGCCTGGATGAGGGCAACCTCGATGGCAGCAATGCCCTGACCGGCACCGGCCACTTCAGCGTCAACGCCGGCTCGGATCGGGTGAGCGAGGTGTCGTTCGCCGATGTCGCGGAGCAACCGGCGCTGACCGCGCTGGGGCAGCAGGTCAAGTACGAGCTGGTCGATGGCGACCCCAGTATCCCAGGTAACCAGATCCTCAAAGGCTACGTCGAGGTCAACGGCCAGCGCATCGAGGTGCTGGAGGTCGAGATCAGCGGCGACCTCAAGGGCGCCGCCAGCAACGACTTCGATTACAAGGTGACCCTGTTTGAAGGGGTGCACCAGGCCAACGGCAGCAGCACAGAGCTGCCGTTCAAGCTCAATATCATCGACAGCGACAAGGGCGCTGGCAACAACGACAGCACCACAGGCACCCTCAACGTCAGCATCGGCGAGGGGAACAAGCCCGTCATCTCTCTGACCGGGGTGACCCTCAATGAAGGCCGTTTCGACGGCGCCGCCAGCGGTGCGACCGGCGATGATCAGCACGCTACCGGCAAGCTGACCATCACCGCCGACTCGGATCCCGTGGTGGATGTGCGGCTGACCCTGAGCGGTCAGGTGGTCGATGCCAGCGGCCAGCCCATCACCCACAACGGCCAGACCCTGACCTGGCAGGAAGTGCCGGGCAGCAACGGTCACAGCTTCCAGGGAGTCACCGCCAGCGGCACCCTGGTGCTGACGGTGACCCTGCCGAGCGTGCCGGGTCGCATCGAAGCCCACAACTCGGCGACCCTAGACTACGAGGTCACAGTCCACACCAACCTGGATCACGGCGCGAGCGACAACCTTGAGCTGACCCTGCCGCTGCAGGTGACCGACAGCGACGGCACCCTGATCAACGGCGACACCACAGTGGTGATCACCGATGCGGCCGATCCGCTGATCTCGGCCATCGAATCCGTTCGGGTCGAAGAAGCGGATCTGGATGCGATCGGTTCCCAGCATCCGGGCACCACGCCGGCCGAGAATGGGGAGGCTGCCGGTGGCAAGGTGACCATCGGCGCCGGCTCGGACAGGGTGGCTACCCTCGAGCTGGACGTGGCTGCCTTCAATCAGGCCAACCACCTCACCTCGGGGGGCAAGGAGGTCACCCTGGCGGCCCATAGCCCGGGCTGGTATCTGGCCAGTGCCGAAGGTGGCAAGCCGGTGTTCTGGGTCCATCTCGACGTCAACGGCAGCTACAGCTTCCATCTGGTGGGTCAGCTCGATCATGACGCCCAGGGCAAGGACGAGCTTGGCATCGAGTTGCCGTTGTTCGTGACCGACTTTGATGGGGATCGCAGCCCCAATGTGACGGTCGAGGTGACGGTACAGGATGACATGCCCATCGGCACCGAGCTGGCTCACAACCTGAGCGAGGCCGGCAGCGTCGTGAGCGGCGATCTGTTGCCGCCGGCCAATGAGGGGGCGGATGGTGCCAGGGTGGCCTCGGTCACCGTCAACGGTCAGGTTCATGACATCAACGGCAGCCTGACCCTGGAGGTGATGAGCCCGGATGGCAAGCAGGTGATGGGGTCGCTGACCATAGGCCAGGATGGCAACTACAGCTTCACGCCAAGGCCAGGATTTGATCACGATGATGCCAGCCTCAGCCAGCGCATCACCGCCCAGATCGTCGATGGCGATGGCGACACCGCCAAGAGCACCCTGACCCTCAACCTGCAGGATGAGGCGGTGCGCTTCACCGTGAACGGGGCGACGGGCCAGGAAGATCAGGGAGCGCAGGATCCGAGTCAGGGCATTGCCATCCACATGAACCTGGATATCGGCGACTTCGACCGAGGCGAGCACGTGGATCAGCTGCTGATCCAGGCCCCGGCCAACGCTCACGGCACCTTCTACTACAACGGGATGGCGCTCACCACCACGGCCGATGGCAAGTGGTTTATCGTGCCGCCCGAAGCCATGGTGACCACGGACAAGGTCAACTACAGCACCTCGGGTCTCAGCTTCGTGCCGGCGGATGACTGGTCAAGCTGGAGCAACAACAAGCAACCGCTGCACTTCCAGGTGCAGATGCAGGTCGGGGTGACCGAAGGGACGCCGCCGCCCGCCGTGAACGGCGATCTCGCCATCACGGTGCAGGGCATCGCCGACAAGCCGGTCTGGGTCTCTGGCAGTACCGATCAGCATTACAGCATCAACGAAGACGGCAACGGCATAGCGCTCAATGTGAAGGCCGAGCTGACTGACATCGATGGATCCGAGACCCTGGGTTACCAGATCCACTGGGAGTCCGGTCATGGCAGCCTGACCCTGAACGGTCAGGTGCTCCAACCCGGCAGCAATGGGCTCTACACCGTCAAGGCGGGCGACATCAACAAGATCACAGTGGTGCCCGACAAGGATTACAGCGGTGACATCAAGCTCACGGTGACGCCGGTCAGTACCGAAAAGACGCCGGTTGTCAGCGGCCAGGAAAAGGCGCTCGGCGATCCCATCGAGCTGGTGATCAACGTCAATCCGCAGGCGGATGACGCCAAGCTCAGCATCCGCGACATCCAGGGCAAGGAAGACAGCCAACTCGATCTGGGCAGCAAGATCTCGCTCGCCCACCTCGGGGATCTGAGCGATGGCTCCGAGAAACTCTTCGTGCGTATCGAAGGCCTGCCCGCCGGCGCCACCTTGCTGCTCGGCGGCGTGGTGGTGAGTCAGGATGCCAAGGGTTACTACGAGGTGCCCTACGATCGCATCGGCGAGCTCAAACTGCAGCCGCCAAAGAACAGCAACGTCGACTTCGATCTCACCATCAAGGGGGTGGTGAAAGACTCGGCGACCCTGACCGGTGCCAATGGCCAGACCCACACCGTCGTCAACGAGAAGGAGACCGGCTCCCAGAGCCTGCATGTGGATCTCATCGGGGTGGTGGATCAGCCTCACTTCGATCTCGGCACTACCGGCTGGACGGCCGAGGGCAATGGTTACACGACCACCATCCAGGAGGATGGCCGGGCGCCGCTCGACTTCAGGCTCGAATCGGGGGAGAAAACAGATACTCCGCTGGATAACTCCGAGAGCCTCAACCTGGTGCTGGAAGGCTTGCCGGAGGGGGCCAAGGTGTTCGATGGCAACGGCAACGAGCTCACCCTGACCTTCGCCGGGCTCGACGCCCAAGGCAAGCCGACCTACCAGGTCGATGTGTCGGATCTGGGCAACCTGCAGATCCAGCCGCCGGCCAACAGCACCGCCGATATCCACCTCATCGCCCACGTGGTGGTGACCGAGAACGACGGCGACAGCAAGGGCTTCGACGTGCCGCTCACCATCAAGGTGGAGCCCGAGATCGATGCCGGCAACTATGACAAGAGCAGCCATGGTCTGGAGGATCAGTTTGTCGTGCTCGACTGGCATCCAGATCTGACCGACGGCGCCGAGCAGGTGACCCACCTCAGTCTCTCCGGCATCGAACCCGGCTATGAGATCTGGGTAACTGATGCCAAGGGTACCCATCAGCTCAACCTGAACGGTGGTGCCGTCGATCTGAGCGATGCGGATCTGCAGAGCCTGCTTAACGGCGGAAAGCTGTTGGTGAAGGCGCCACAAGACAGCGACAAGGACACCAATATCCAGAGTCACGTGACCGTGACCCAGCACGACGTGGATTCCAGCGTGGTGGTCGATAAAGTGATCGACGGCCAGCTGCATGTGGATATCCAGGCGGTGGTCGAGCCGGATGGCAACCTGGTGCAGACCGGCGGAACGCTGGAGAGCCCGGATGGTCACGATATCCCGCTGGGCGGGGTGTTTGAATTCCAGGATCTGGATCCGAGCAGCGTCGAGACCATCGACTATCTGGTCATCAGCGATCTGCCGCCCGGTTTCGTGGTGGTGGGGGGGATCAGCGACGGCAAGGGCAACTGGACCGTGCCCAATGGTGCCCTGGGCAGCTATGCCCTGCATGCTCCCAATGGCTTTACCGGAAAGGTCGAGTTCAAGGTGAGTGCCCTGGTGCATGATCTCAGCGATGACGGCGACGTCAGCGCCTCGGTGCGCAAGGATCTCAATGCCAGTGCCGATTTCGGTCCCGTGACCACTCCGGATCAGAAGGCCGCCGATATCGATTTCGACAACAGCGCCCCCATCACAGGGGTGGAGGATCACGGCGTCAACTTCGGCAGCCAGCTCAAGAGCATGGTGACCCTGGGCTCGGCAGACGGCGGCGATGACGAACTCAGCATCGTCATCACCGGCCTGCCGCAGGGCGTGAGCGTGCAGGGGCTGACCTTTGACTTCGCCAACGGCGAGTACCTCATCAAGCTGCCAGGTGGACTGAACGACCTCGACAAGCTGACCCTCTCCCTGCCAGAGGACTATGCCGGCAACGACCTGGACTTCAACGTGCGGCTGGTCAACACCGACACGGTGAGCGGGGACACCAAGGTGGTGGAGAAGGAGGTTTCCCTCTCCATCACCCCCGAGGTCGACATCAACGGCGGTGCCGATGGCCTGCCCGAGCTGCAACTGCAGATCAAGGATATGGTTCACGACGGCCAGCCCGACAACCTGGAAGACACCGAGATCCACCTCGATCTCTCGGTCAAGCTGGCGGACATCAGCCCCACGGTGGCCGACGGTGGTCTGGAAACGGTGGAGTCGGTCACCCTGACCGTCGATGCCAAGTACGGCCATTTCCTCGATGGCAACGGCCAGCCGACCAACAGCCTGGTGGTGAAGGATCCGGCGGAGCTCAAGGATCTGGTGTTCGTGCCCAGGGAGCACTTCAGCGGCCAGGTGCCCCTCGATATCAAGGTCGATATCCTCGACACCGCCACCACAGGCGAGGATCGAGGCAGCTGGAGCGGCCAGGTGGGCTTCGAGGTCAAGCCGGTCAATGATCCGGCCAATATCAGCGTGCACGACGTGAACGGCAACGAAGATGGCCGCGTCAGCCTGGCCGGCTTCGGCGCCAGCCTGATCGACAACGACGGCTCCGAGCAGATAGTGGCGTTGCAGATCAAGGGGGTGCCGGATGGCTTCACCCTGTCGGCTCCCGCGGTCAACAACGGCGGCGGCGTATGGCAGGTGCCTGTCGGCACCGACTTCGCCAAGCTGAGCCTGATCCCGCCGGCGAACTTCAGTGGCAGCCTGGATCTCGGCCTGAGCGTCTTCACCCTGGACAAGGGGCTCACCGTGCCCCTCGAGACCAGCGGGGACTTCACCGTCACCGTCAATCCGGTGGGGGATGCCATCATCGCCGACATGCAGGACAAGGCGAGCGGCACCGAGGGGGATGTGATCACCCTGAACCTTGGGCTGGAGACCCGGGATACCCAGGCCACCGGCGGCAGTGCCGGCAATGTCCATGAGAATGGCCCCGAACAGGTGCGAGTCACCCTGGAAGGGGTACCCGACGGCGCCGAGATCCGTCTGCCCAGCGGGGTGGACGGCAGCGTCGTGGATCTCGGCGGCGGCCGCTGGCAGATCACCACGGATGGCGGCAAGCTGGACGCCATCGAACTGGTGACCAAGGATGCCAACGGGGTGCTGGACCTCAAGGTGACGGCCCAGAGCCTGGACAACGGCGCCCTCGGCCCCGAGGTCAATGGCCACATCCAGGTGGAGGTGAGCGCGGTCAACGATGCGCCCATCAACCTGCTGCCCAGCGATCCCCAGGTGGCGCAGGAGGACAAGCCCTTCACCATCCAGGGTCTGCAGGTCAAGGACGTGGATGCGGGCAGCGGCAACATAGAGGTACGCCTCTCGGTGAATCATGGCACCCTGACCGTGCTCAATGCCGCCGGGGTGGCGGTGAGCGGCGACGGCAGCGGTTCCCTGGTGCTCAACGGCACCCTGGCCCAGATCAATGCCCTGCTCAATGGCGGCATCGACTATAAGGGCAGCGCCAACTTCCATGGCGACGATGCCCTGACCATGACCACCAACGATCTGGGCAACACCGGTAGCGGCGGCGCCCTGAGCGACAGCGACGTGCTGCCCATCGAGGTGCAACCGGTCAACGACGCCCCGGTCAACCTGTTGCCCACCGAACCCCAGATAGCGCAGGAGGACACGCCTTTCCGCATCCAGGGACTGCAGGTGAACGACGTGGATGCGGGCGGCAGCCCCATCAAGGTGACCCTGTCGGTCATGCACGGTATCCTGGAGCTGCCGGCGGGTAGCGGGGTGACGGTGACGGGTAGCGGCAGCGACACCCTGGTGTTGAGCGGCTCCCAGGCGGAGATCAACGCCCTGCTGGCGGGTGGCGTGACCTATCAGGGTGAGCAGGACTTCAATGGCCAGGACGCGCTCACCATGGTCACCGACGATCTGGGCAACACCGGCAGCGGTGGCGCCCTCGGCGACAGCGACGTGCTGCCCATCGAGGTGCAACCGGTCAACGATGCGCCGATCAACCAGGTACCGGCGGCCATGTCGGTGAAGGAGGATGGTTCGCTGTCCCTGTCCGGCATCAGCGTGAAGGACGTGGACGCGGGCAGTGCACCGCTCTCCATGGTGCTGCGGGTCGAGCACGGCGTGCTGACCCTGCTGGGGGCGGCGGGCGCCGTCTCGGTGCAGGGGGCGGGCACCGGCGAGATCACCCTGGTGGGCTCACTGACCGACCTGAACAGCTTGATCAACGGCAGCCTGCATTACGAGCCGGCCAAGGACTTCTGGGGACAGGACAACCTGACCATCACCACCTCGGATCAGGGCAACAGTGGGTCGGGTGGGGCGCTGACCGACAGCACCCAGGTCGGCATCACAGTGACCGCCGAGGCGGACGCTCCGCACCTTAGCCTGGGTACCCACGATATCCACGCCCTGCAGGGGGCCTGGGTGCCGCTCAACCTGAGCGCCAGCGTGGTCAACCCGGCGCCGGGCGAGCTCTCGGTGCGGATCCAGAATCTGGGCGGTGCCCAGGTGGTGGACGAGCATGGCCAGAGCGTGGGTCATGCCGACAGCAACGGTGACTGGTTGCTGCCGATGGATCAGTCCGTGCCTATCTATCTCAAGGATCTGCCGATGGGGGATCACGCCCTGACCCTGAGTGCCGAGTCGATCGCGGGTGGCTCGACCCTCAGCTCGACGCCGGATACGGTCACGGTCCACAGCCAGAGCGGTCACGATCTGCTGGGCTCGGATCAGAATGACTGGCTGTTTGGCTCCAGCGGCGACGATCGGATTCTGGGCGGCCTGGGGGATGACGTGCTCAGGGGCGGCCATGGCAACGATATCCTGACCGGCGGCGCCGGCAGCGATCTCTTCGTGTGGGGCAGTGGTGATGAGGGGACGACGGGGCAACCGGCCATCGACACCATCACCGACTTCCACCCGGAAGAGGGGGACAAGATCGACCTGGCGGATCTGCTGCAGGGGGTGACCGACAACAGCGTGGATGGCTTGCTCAATCACCTCTCCGCCAGCGTGGCCACCGGCAGTGGCGGGCTGAGCGACGTGAGCCTGTCGGTCTCGCCGGCGGGGGATGGCCAGGTGACCCAGCAGATCACCCTGAAGGATGTGGATCTCAACAGCTGGAACCTGAGCGGTTCCTCCTCCCACGACATCCTGCAGTCCATGCTGGATAACCACAGCCTGATCATCCAGCATCCCTGATGCGTCAGCGAGTATGAAAAGAGCCGGCACTTGCCGGCTCTTTTTTTATCACAGCTTGTTTGTTACTGCGGGTTGATCACCGCGTAACCGGATCTCTGCGTGGATTGTTTCTTGTTATCAGTCGGGCACCCGGGTCGGTCAGGCCAACGCCTGGGCCAGCAGGTGGATTGGGTGTTCACAGGGGAACGGTGTGCTCATTTCGATCTGCCACTTGCAGGTCTCGCAGTCGGTGATGACGAGATCAGGCTTGAGGCGGTTTATCTGATCGAAGAGCCCTTCGCCTATGGCCTGGCTGGTCTGGTAGTTCTCCGACTTGAAGCCGTAGGTGCCGGCGATGCCGCAGCACTGGGACTCCAGTACCGTCACCTTGACCCCAGGGATGGCCCGCAGCAGCTCGAGGGTGTAGATGACGCCGCCCATCTTCTCCATGTGGCAGGGGGTGTGGTAAGCGATGTGCAGATTGAGCGGCTTCATGGCCGGCTTGTTGCCCTGGTAAAACTCGTTCCACAGGAAGCGGGTCACCAGGGAGATGCGATCCCGCACCTTGTGGTTGTCCTGCTCCAGCAGGTGGGGGTATTCGTCCCGCAGGGTGAAGCCGCAGGTGGAGGAGGTGGCCAACAGCGGCATCTCGTTGCCGAGCAGGGTGTTCTCCAGCTGCTGGATGTTGAAGGCGGCCTGGCGCTTGGCCTTGTCCATGAAACCGTTGGCAATCAGCGGCACGCCGCAGCACTTCTCCCGATCCAGAAGTTGCACGCCTATGTTCATGGCGTTGAGCACCTGCACCAGCTCCTTGCCGAGCTGCGGGTGGTTGTAGTTGACGTAGCAGCCGTGGAAGTAGGCTATCTGGCGCCTGTAGCTGGCCTGGGTAGCCTTCTGCTTCTTGTACCAGCCACGGAAGGTGCCCTGGGAGTACTTGGGCAGATCGCGGTGGGAGGAGACGCCGAGCGCCTTGTCCAGCACCAGCTTCATGGGCTTGAGGCCGGTGGTGAAGTTGACCACCGGCGCCATCAGGGTGGACATGCCGCCCATCAGATCGGTGTGGGAGAGCACGAACTCGCGGATCCCCGGCTTGAAGCCGCTGTACTTGTCCTTGGCCTTGGCGATGATGTCGCCGATGCGCACCCCGCTCGGGCAGGCCACCTCACAGCGTTTGCAGTTGGTGCAGTGCTTGAGGGCGCTGTCGAACAGCTCAGGGCTCTTGATGCGCAGTCGCTCCCCGTCGGGACCGGCCTGTTTCGGGCCCGGGTAAGCGGGATTGGCCTTGGCCACCGGGCAGTAGGCGGTGCAGACGGTGCATTTGATGCACTGATCGAAGGTTTGATTGGCGTGATCCAGTAGCATGATTTACTCCTCCCGGGCCGGATTGAAAGCGCAAGGGACGCGGCAATGGGATTGTCGAGCAGGCAGCGGGCTGCCCGCAGTCAGGAAATGCAGGGTGGGCATCTCACACCCCTGCCAGAATATGGCCGGCGGCCTGCCAGCCGGTGGCGACGGCGACCCCGGATCCTGACCCCTCTCGCACGGGGTCGTAATGGGCCAGCACGCTGCCGGCGCCATAGAGGTTGACGAGGGGCTTGCCGCCGCGCAGCACCCGCAGTTGCGCGTCCGTCTTGACCCCGAAGCCCATGAAGGGGTGATGGTCGAACAGGCGGCGGCCGGCCCAGGCGTCGCGCTCGGGGAGGCTCAGCACGTCGGCGTCGAAGATGGGCTCGCGAATGCCGCCGAGGCGGGACTCCAGGCCGCGGCTGAAGAAACTGCCGGAGGCGAGCACGAAGTGGTCCGCCTCGAACAGCTGATCGTCGCCGTTCTGGCTATGAACCCCGATCACCCTGTCGTCGTCGACGCGGGCACCCAGCACCCGCTCGCTGGTGAGGAAGGTGCCGCCCAAGCTCTGGAAGCGGCGCTTGAGTGCCTCCTGCATCCGCATGCCGATGAGGGAGGGCGGCATGGTGGCCACCTCCTTGATGGTGCAGCCGGTGCGCTGCTCCAGCTCCGCCAGGCGCGGGCCGACCAGTCCGAGGGAGAGGCAGGCGGGCAGCACGATATGACGGCAGCCCGGTTCGCCGCATTCGAGCACTTGCTCATCCAGGAGGCGCCCGATCTCGCGGGCCAGATCCGCCAGCAGATCCTGCTGGTCGTGCTGCTGTTTATCGAACAGCCGCGCTATGTCGGCGGAGCGAAACTCGTGGGGATTGCGGCTGAAGGTGGCGAGCTGGGGCAAGTGAATTTCCCCGGTCAGGATGCGGCAATGGGCGAAACGCGGCTGGGCCGCGAGATTGGCCGCCGCCAGCGCCGGGTGGAAGTCGCGAAAGCCGGCCATGGTGGCCAGCAGGATGGCCGCGGGGGCCGGGGCATCGGTCAGGCAGGCGCAGGTCGCGGGCGAGATCCAGGTGGACTTGAGGGTGCCGATGGGAGTCAGCCGCTGGTGGTTGCGCTCCTGGCGAAACAGCGGCAGGCCCTCTTCCGCGCAGTGGCGCTGCAGATCCGCGAGGCTCGCCTCTATGTTGGCGAGCCCGACCTTGCCGTAGGGGTGCTCGGGGTGCGCGGCCAGGAAGGCGGGCAGGGCGGCGCGGGGATCCCCGTCGCTCTCCAGCAGATCGATGGAGCCGGAGGAGAAGTGCAGGGCGCTCTGGCCGGAGGCCATCAGCAGCGTCTTCTGACCCGCTTCGGCCAGGCGCAGCGCCGCCGACAGGCCCGCCATGCCGCCGCCGATAACGATACTGTCGAATTTCATGATGGCTCTCCTTGAGTCGATAAGGCCTGGCTAGCGTCCTCTTTGGCACTCTTGGCCGCCGTGTCGAGCGGGAAGGGGGGCTCGGCCACCAGATGGGGCGCCGTCCACTCTCCCAGGCCAAACAGCCCTTCGTAGATCCAGTAGGTAAATTCCGCCTCCCGCAGGGCGTCCCCCCAGAGCACGGGGCGGGTGCCCTTGTAGCGCTCCTCCAGGAACTGGCGCAGCATGACGCAGGCCTGGCGGCCATCGGCCTTGCCGTACTCCTGCATCAGGCCGGCGGCGCGATAGGCGCACAGCTCACCCTGGCAGGGGCCCATGCCGAGGCGGGTGCGGCGACGCAGATCCACCAGGTTGTCCACGTCCAGCTCGCGCAGGGCGTATTCGATCTCGCCGGCGGTCACCATCTCGCACTCGCAGATGAGGGCGTTGGCCTTGGGGTTGTCGCGGAAGAAGGCGATGACCCGCTCGCCGTGGCGATACTGGGCCGAGCCCTCGACCGGGGCCGACAGGCCGGGGGCCGAGACCTTCTCCGGCTCCCGCGAGCCGGGCAGGCTGAGCTCGGCGGTGAGGCACGGTGCCTTGTTGCCGATCTTGTTGGCGATGAGGTCGGTGGCCATCTCCGCCATCAGCCGGTAGGTCATCAGCTTGCCGCCGGTGATGGTGTTGAAGCCCCGCAGGCCGTCGCGCTCGCCGTGATCGAGCAGCACTATGCCGCGGCTGATGTTGCGGCCGGTCTCGTCACCGTCCACCGCCACCAGCGGGCGCACCCCGGCGTAGGCGCGCAGCAAGCGGGTGCGGGCCATGATGGGAGCGAGCTTGATCCCCTCGCGCAGCAGTACCTCCACCTCCTGCGGATCCACGCTGAGCTGGTCGATCTTGTGGTAGTCGATGCGGCTCGAGGTGGTGCCGATGAGGGAGATGGTATCGCCCGGCACCAGGATGTCCGCATCCGCCGGCTTGCGGGCGCGGTTGAGCACCAGCTGGTTGATGCGGTAATCCATGATGAGCAGGGAGCCCTTGGCCGGGAACATGCGGATGCCGAGATCCGCGTACTCGCAGATCTGCTGGCCCCAGATGCCGGCGGCGTTGATCACCTCCTGACACTCCACCTCGAACGCCTCGCCGGTGCGGGTGTTGATGGCCCTGACCCCATTGACCCTGTCCTGCTGGCGCAACAGCCCCAGCACCTTGCTGTGGGTGAAGATGCGGGCGCCGTGCTCCTTCGCATCCAGCACGTTGGCGGCGGCGAGGCGGAAGGGATCGACGGTACCGTCCGGCACCTGAATGGCACCGATCAGGGCCGGGTTCACATTCGGCTCGAGGCGCAGCGCCTCGCGGGGATCCAGCTGGCGGGTGTCGATGCCCGCCTGGGCGCAGGCGGCCATGAAGGTGGTTTGAAAGTGGATGTCATCTTCCGGCAGGGTGACGAAGAGGCCGCCGGTGTCCTCGACGCAGTGGCTGGCGATCCGCTTGAGGATGCGGTTCTCCGCAATGCACTCGCGGGCGGATTCCGGATCCGTCACCGCGTAGCGGGCACCCGAGTGGAGCAGACCGTGGTTGCGGCCGGTGGTGCCGGCGGCGATGTCATCCCGCTCCAGCAGGATGCAGTCGATGCCGCGCAGCGCACAGTCGCGCATGATGCCGGCGCCGGTGGCGCCGCCGCCTATGATGACGACCTCTGTGGTTATTCTTTTCATTCTTGCCCGTCTCATCTCGTCCAGATGGGGCCAGTGTGGCGCCTCCTTTGGTAAAAATGTTTGATATGGGCCAAGTTAATGTTCGCAAACGCTCACAGAAGGCGGGTGAATGAGCAAATTGTGACTTTTGTCACATCAGCCTAACAGGCCAACACCTGACAGCCCAACAAGAGAGGGGCCCTGGGGCCCCTCGTCACATGGTGCGTGGCTTAGCCGCAGCACTTCTTGTGCTTCTTGCCGCTGCCACAGGGGCAGGGGTCGTTGCGGCCGGTCTTGAGCGGCGCCGGATCCTGCTCTCCATCGGCGTAGACCCAGCGCCCCTGATGGCGTACGAAGCGGGAGCGCTCATGCAGGCAGTGACGCTCATCCTCCTCCTTGAACCAGGCCCTGAACTCCACCATGCCGGTGTCGTCCGCGGGGCCACCCCGGGCGGCGAGGATCTCCAGCCCATCCCATCGGGTGTCGGTGTGGGAGAGCTGATCCGCCGTCAGACCACCGAGGTGATCAGGGTGCCAGCTGTGTACCAGATAGTCGCCGAGCCCCAGCACGAAGGCGCTGTAGCGCGAGCGCATCAGCTGCTCGGCGCTGGCGGCCGGCTGACCGTCATGGAGTGGGCCGCAGCACAGCTCGAGTGAGAGGGAAGAACCGCAGGGACAGGTGCTCATGAGTCAGCTCGTAGGGTCAATGGTGAGGAGGACGGGATTGTAGCGAAAGGGGCCCCCGCTCGGCCAGCGCTCAGCGCCGGTCTGCCGGCCTGACCGCCCGGCCACGGGGCGACTTGGCCGGCATGGGCGATAAATTGCGCCGGCCTGGCTCCCCCTCTTGTTAGCCGTCACGTTTTTGTCGTCTGGTGGGGATTTCCCGCCGGCAAATTTGGGGATCGGCGCAGAATGTGGGAAAATCTGGGCATCCGCTCTTTTCGTTAACCCATACCCTATGAATGAGATCGTGAAAGGCAGTATCGATTTGATCCGTCAGCTCAACTATGGCCTGGTCTATGCCAGCCTGGAGGAGCACAAGGAGCTGTCCCGTACCGATCTGTCCCGTTTGACTGGCCTCTCGCCGGCCAGTATCACCAAGATCACCCGTGAGCTGCTCGATGGCGGCCTGGTGGTGACCTGTGGCGAGAGCTCGGTGGGCCGTGGCCGGCGCCAGACCCTGCTGCGCATAAATGAGCGCCGCTTCCAGTTTCTCTCCATGCGCCTCGGCCGTGGCTATGTGGACATGGCCCTGTTCGATCTGGCTGGCCGCTCCCTGGCGCGCCATCGCCACCTGTTCAGCGAGGCGGAGCGCGCCGAGCTGCTGGCCAGCCTGGTGCGGGCCATCGACGGTTTCCTGCCGAAGAAGTCCCTGCGGCTGGCCTGCATCGCCCTCTGCCTGCCGGGGCAGGTGGAGCGCCACTCCGGCATGGTGAAGCACTTCCCCTTCTACGATCTGCGCAACTGGCCCCTGGGCCCCACCCTGCAGCAGGCATTCGAGGTGCCGGTGCTGGTGAGCGGCGACGTGCGCACCTGGATCCAGGCCGAGCGCGAATGGGGCGCCGCCAAGAACTGCGCCGATGCGGTGCTGGTGTTTGTGCACAACGACA
The DNA here is from genome assembly GCF_019218705.1 of Aeromonas sp. sif2433. Lineage (NCBI taxonomy): Bacteria > Pseudomonadati > Pseudomonadota > Gammaproteobacteria > Aeromonadales > Aeromonadaceae > Aeromonas > Aeromonas sp. sif2433. The sequence continues at coordinate 65,157 of NZ_JAHUXD010000005.1, read as the reverse complement.
TCGGGGTCGGCATGGTGGTCAACGGCCAGCTCATCGAGAGCGAGTCGGCCCTGCTCGGCGATCTCAGCCATCTGCAGCTCGAACCCTACGGCCAGCGCTGCTATTGCGGCGGCTTCGGCTGTGCCTGCACCCTGGTGACCAATCAGGCACTGGAGGCGCAATACCGGGATCTGCGCGAGCGCATGCAGGAGCACGATCTGCCGGCGAGCGTCAATATCCGCGAGCTGTGCGAGCTGGCGCTGGCGGGCAACAGCCTGTGCCAGGACATCTTGCATCAGGCCGCCGGCCGCCTCTCCCGGGTACTCTCCAACCTCATCTGCCTGCTCAACCCGGGCAAGCTGCTGCTGGGGGGGGAGATCACCCGCGCCGATCGGCTGCTGTTCCCCATGTTGCATCAGTCGCTCGCCAGCCAGCTGCCGGCCGAGTACCTGGTGCGCCTGCAGATCGAGTCCACCCACTTCTACGAAGACCCCACCAAGCCCACCTCGGTGCAGGTGCACAAGGCCCTGCGCGACGGCAGCCTGCTGCTGGACCTGCTGCGAGGTGACAAGGAGGCATGAGGCTCGGGTTGCAAGGACGCTTCCTGCCTGCACTGGTTTGCTTGCTGCCATTGACCGGCTCGGCGCGAGCCGCTGTCCATCCTTAACGGAGCCGGGCTCTCCTCTTGAACAGGGGAGAGCCCGGCCTGGCGTCACTGGGTCCTGGCTAGGATTTCTCCGCCCCTGAGACCGGCTTGCCCGCCGCTTCCTGCTGCTTGATGGCGTCGGTGGCTTTCTGCTTGAGGGTGACCTGCTCCATCACCAGTTTGTAGGCGATGTAGTACTTGTAGATGTTGCCCACATAGGTCACGGTCTCGGGGCCTATCTTCTCCGCCGCCACGTACTCGACGTTATGGAACCAGACGTTGGGATCCAGCCCCCGCTTCTTGGCCTCGGCGCGCAGCCGTGCCACCCGGGCGGGGCCGGCGTTGTAAGAGGCAAACGAGAACAAGGCCTTGTCGAGGGCGGTCATGGGCTCGTCCGCATAGTAGTGATCGATCATCCAGCGCATGTATTTGACGCCGCCGTGGATATTCGGCTCGAGCTGGCGGATGTCACCCACCTTCAGCCCCTTCCCGGTGGCGGGCATGATCTGCATGATGCCGATGGCGCCGACCCGGCTGCGGGCCTTCTGGTTGAGCGCCGACTCCTGATAGCCCTGGGCCGCGATCAGCAGCCAGTCCACGTCGAAGCGCTCCCCATACTGGCGAAACAGCTCCACCACCTGCAGGAATTTCTTGCGCTCGGCCTCGGCGGCGGCGCTCTTGATGAACTTGTTCTGTTTGAGATAGCGGGCCAGGAGGGCTTCTCCCGTCGACTTGCCCCGCAGCGCGGCTATCTGCTCGTTGAGCATGGCGAGCAGCTGGGGGCTCTCCTTGCGCACCGCCCAGGCGATGATGCCGCCGTCGCGGAACACCGGTTCTTCGTGGATCTGGATAGCCGGGAAGATCTTCTGCCAGAAGCGGGCCTTGTGTTCATCCATGACGATGAAGGGCAGCAAGCCCGCGTTGACCATCTCCACCAGATCTTCATCCTCCAGCACCTCCGAGGCCGGCTGGATGTCGATGAGCGGTTCGCCCGCCTCCTTGCGCGCCTGGTTATAGGCGACCAGGCTCTCGAAGTAGCTGGAGGAGGGCCTGACATAGACGCTCTTGCCCCCGAGATCGGCGGCGCTCTCCACCTTGGGGGAGTCCGGCCCCGAGATCAGCAGCTCGCGCACGTTCTCCAGCAGGGGGGCGGTGAATTCCACCCCCTGTTGCCTGCGTTTGTCCGTGATGGTGAGGTTGGCGGCGGCGATGTCACCCTTGCCCTCTATGAGAGCCTGGAGCAGGGCCTCGCGGGCGACCGGGATGAAGACGAAGTTCAGCTTGAGGTGGCGCTTGATGGCCTTGTCCTTGCGCAACTGCTCGTTGAAGCGTTTCTCCACCTGCATGAAGGCGTCGTAGGTGATCCCCCGTTGCACCCCCTTGTGGATGAAGTAGCCGGTCTTGTTGTAGGTGGTCAGCACCCTGATGGTGCGTCGTTCCAGCATGGCATCGAGATCCCCCAGCATGGGTTTGGCCAGATCCTCGCTGGCGAAGATCAGGGCGCTGCGATCTTCTTCCTCATTCTCCTTGGTCGTTGTCTTGTCGGCGTCGGCACTCCAGGCCGGCGTCAGGGAACCCAGTACCCAGATCATGACAATCCATAAGTATTTCATGACGATCACCTCACTCATTTCATTGAGTGTAAGCGGCGGGCCAAGGGCGCTTTAGCTCATTGGGTTTGATCGCGAGAAGCCGATAGCACGATTCTCACTATCCAAGAGAAGTGGGTCGGCTGACAGGAGGAGAGGGGCGAAGTGCAGCCACAAGAATGAAGAGGGAGCCCGCAGGCTCCCTCTGTTTGATATGGAGATGTATATTCCGGGTTAGAACCAGAAGCCGATGATGAAGGAGCCCGCCAGGGTCAGCATGACGTTGGCCACCGCATAGGTACCCGCATAGCCGAGCGCCGGGATGGAGCTGTTGGCTGCCTCGTTCACCACGTCCATGGCCGGGGCGCAGGTCCGGGCCCCCGTGATGGCCCCCAGCAGCAGCGCCGGGTTCATCTTCAGCACCCAGACCCCGAACAGGTAGCCCACCAGCACCGGCAGGGTGGTGACCAGCATGCCGGAGAACAGCACCACCACCCCCACCTCGCTGAGATGATCCAGGATGCCGCCACCGGCCTTGAGGCCGGTGCTCACCATGAACACCGCCAGACCCAGATCCTTGGCCAGGCGCAGGGCGCCGGGCGGCACATAGCCGACGGTGGGGTGGTTGGCCCGCAGGTAGCCCATCAGTATCCCCGCCAGCAGCAGGCCGACGGCGTTGCCGAGGCCGAACTCGATCTGGCCGAACACCAGGGAGACGGAGCCGATCAGCAGGCCCAGCACGAAGAAGGTGGTGAAGGCCACCAGATCCGTGGTCTGGCTGTGGATGCTGATGAAGCCTATCTTGTTGGCCAGCAGCTTGACCCGCTGCTTCTCACCGCTGATCTGCAGCACGTCACCCTTCTGCAGCATGATGTTGCGATCGAACGGCATCTCGATCTGGGAGCGCACCACCCGGTTGAGGAAGCAGCCCTTCTCGGTGAGGTTGAGCTCCACCAGATGGCGACCCACCACCGCATCGTTCTTCACCACTATCTCCTCGGTGACGATCTGCAGATCCAGCAGGTTGCGGTCGAACACCTCCTTGCCGTTGCGGTAGTTGACGTCCAGCTTCTCGTGGCTCTCCGGATAGCCGACCAGGGCGATCTCGTCCCCCTCCTGAATGACGGCGTCGCCATCCGGGCTCGCCAGTATGCCGTTGCGGCGGATCCGCTCCACATAGCAGCCGGTGTGGGGATAGATGCCGGTCTCTCGCAGGGTGCGACCGCCGATCCAGGCCGCGAGCTCGGGGCCGACTCTATAGGCGCGGATGATGGGCAGATAGGTCTTGCGGCTCTCGTTGTCGGACAGCCCCCGCTCGCGGGCGATCTTCTGGGCCTCGGTGTTCAGATCCAGCCGGGCCAGGGACGGCAGGTAGCGCACCACCAGCATCAGCCCCACCAGACCCACCAGGTAGGTCAGCGCATAGCCGATCCCCATGTTGTCGAGCACGGACTGCATGTCGGTCTGATGGGGCAGGTTGAGCAGGCCGCTGCGCAGGGCATCCTGGGCCCCGACCAGCGCCGGGGTCGAGGTGAGCGAGCCTGCCAGGATCCCGGCCGCCATGCCGGGCCCCAGGTTGAAGAACTTGGCCAGCCCCACCGTCAGCAGCAGGGCCGTCAGCAGGATCACCAGGGTGAGGGTGATGTAGTGGATGCCGTCGCGCAGGAAGACGCTGAAGAAGTGGGGACCAGCCTCTATGCCGACGCAGAAGATGAACAGCATGAAGCCGACGTTCTCGGTCGAGGTGGAGAACTGGAACCCCATCTGGCCAAACAGCAGGGCGGTGAACAATACGCCTATGGTGTTGCCAATCTGGAAGTTGCCGAGACGTACCTTGCCCAGCAGCAGGCCGAAGGCCAGTACCACGAACAGCAGCAGGGAGTCGCTTTGGTGTAGCAGAGTCACGAAATCTATGGTCATGCCCGGAAAAACCGAGGAAAAAAAGTGGGGCCGATATTGTGCCGTATCCCTCACCAAGAAAGAAGCGCCAAAGCGGATTAATAGACAGTTAAGTGGCCCCCTACCCGCCAGGGGAGCGGAGCGGGAGGCGGCAGGGGCGAAAACCCTCTCTTTCGCACTGCCGATCCCGTTGTCAATTAGTGATTTCTGCTATCGGCGGGGGAGAGAGCTTGGCCCCTGTGGACAATTTATTACCTGCTGCAAGTGGCACATCTGAGCACGCTTTTCAGCATATTTGACTGAGGGGAGCCGGGGGCTGTCCGACACCGTTCCCTGCCATGACCCGGATGGTGACCCATGCCATGAGGCATGGCGAAAAAAGCACAGGACCAATAGGCCGGAATGTCAGCATTCGACCCATTTAGGGGGGGTGGCAAAAACAGCAGAAAATGGGGACGAGGGGCGCAACCGGTGCCCGGTCGGCGGGACTGGCTGCCAACCTAGGCCGCGACTGGCTTTGGTCGACTTACCCACAGAAACTGTGGATAACCCTGTTCATGAAACTTGGCGATCAGCCTGCAGGCCGCGCCAATACTGGGATGCAAGCACTGTTCAAAAAATACCGGAAGAAAAATGTTTCTATAAAAATCATATAGTTATACGCAGCAGAACAAAACGCTGCTGGTCGGGGGGAGGGGATCAAATGGGAGTGTCACCGCGAGGGGCGGCTTGTGCATTAAAATCGGCAGAGGAAAGCACTAAAGTGGATAACTTGCACCGAGATGGTGAGGAATTGGCTCCCCCGACTGGACTTGAACCAGTGACATACGGATTAACAGTCCGCCGTTCTACCGACTGAACTACGGGGGAACATCAGGCAAGGAGACGCACTATACAGAGCTCGCTTTTCGGGGTCAATAGCCGCTTGGCCATATAGAGTGGATACCCAGGCCACCCCAAGTCGGAGTACACTTCTCTCTTGCTGTTTTTTGTCCGGAGTCGCCATGAATAAGCCTTTCAAGCTGGCCAGCCAGTTTCAACCCGCGGGGGATCAGCCAGAGGCGATCGCCCGGCTGCTCGATGGCATCGAGTCCGGGCTTGCCCACCAGACCCTGCTCGGGGTGACCGGCTCGGGCAAGACCTTCACCATGGCCAACGTGATCGCCACCCTCAACAGGCCCACCATGATATTGGCGCCGAACAAGACCCTGGCGGCCCAGCTCTATGGCGAGATGAAGGAGTTCTTCCCCGAGAACTCGGTGGAGTATTTCGTCTCCTACTACGACTATTACCAGCCGGAAGCCTATGTGCCGACCACGGACACCTTCATCGAGAAGGATGCCTCCATCAACGATCACATAGAGCAGATGCGGCTGTCGGCCACCAAGGCGCTGCTGGAGCGGCGCGACGTGGTGATCGTCGCCTCCGTCTCCGCCATCTATGGTCTGGGGGATCCCCAGGCCTACCTCAGCATGATGCTGCACCTCAAGGTGGGGGACATCATCAACCAGCGGGACATACTGCGCCGCCTCGCCGAGCTGCAATACACCCGCAACGACGTGGCGTTTGGCCGCGGCACCTTCCGGGTGCGCGGGGAGGTGATCGACATCTACCCCGCCGAATCGGACAAGCTGGCGCTGCGGGTGGAGCTGTTCGACGAGGAGGTGGAGCGACTCTCCCAGTTCGATCCCCTGACCGGGGCCATAGAGCAGACGGTGGTGCGCTACACCATCTATCCCAAGACCCACTACGCCACGCCGCGCGAAACCATCCTGGGTGCCATCGACCACATCAAGGAGGAGCTCAAGGGGCGCCGTGAGCAGCTGCTGATCCTGGGCAAGCTGGTGGAGGAGCAAAGGATCAGCCAGCGCACCCAGTTCGACATCGAGATGATGCAGGAGCTGGGTTACTGCTCGGGCATCGAAAACTACAGCCGCTATCTGTCGGGGCGCGCTCCCGGCGAGCCGCCGCCCACCCTGTTCGACTACCTGCCGGGGGATGGCCTGCTCATCATCGACGAGTCCCACGTCACCGTGCCGCAGATCGGCGCCATGTTCAAAGGGGACAGATCCCGCAAGGAGACGCTGGTGGAGTACGGCTTCCGTCTGCCCTCGGCGCTGGACAACAGACCGCTGAAGTTCGACGAATTCGAGGCGCTGATGCCGCAGACAGTGTTCGTCTCGGCTACCCCAGGCCCCTACGAGCTGGAGAAGTCCGGTGAGGATGTGGTGCAGCAGGTGGTGCGCCCCACCGGCCTGCTCGATCCACAGATCGAGGTGCGCCCGGTCACCACTCAGGTGGACGATCTGCTGTCCGAGATCCGGTTGCGGGTCGCGGTGGAGGAGCGGGTGCTGGTCACCACCCTCACCAAGCGGATGGCGGAAGACTTGACCGAATATCTGGCGGATCACGACGTGCGGGTGCGCTACCTGCACTCGGACATCGACACCGTGGAGCGGGTGGAGATCATCCGCGATCTGCGGCTCGGCAAGTTCGATGTGCTGGTGGGCATCAACCTGCTGCGGGAAGGGCTCGACATGCCGGAGGTCTCCCTGGTGGCCATCCTGGATGCGGACAAGGAGGGCTTCCTGCGCTCCACCCGCTCCCTCATCCAGACCATAGGCCGCGCCGCCCGCAACCTCAACGGCAGGGTGATCCTGTACGGCGATACCATCACCAACTCCATGAGGGTCGCCATCGAAGAGACGGATCGACGCCGCGCCCTGCAGCATGCCCACAACCTTGCACACGGCATCACCCCCAGGGGCCTCAACAAGTCGGTGGGGGATGCGATGGACATGGGCGGCAGCCGCACGGCCGGCAAGGCGGGCAGGGGCGGTCGCAAGGCGGCCGAGCCGCAAGGGGAGTACCATGCCCGCTCCGCCAGCGAGATCGCCAAAGAGATCAAGCGGATGGAGGAGCAGATGTTCCAGCATGCGCGGGATCTGGAGTTCGAGCAGGCGGCCGCCATGCGGGATCAGATCCAGCGGCTGCGCAGTGAGTTGATCGAGAGTTGAGTGCCGGGTTTGGCAAAAAGCCGAGCGGCAAGCGCTGGCTCCTCTGGCGGCGTCTGCGCCGCCTCTACTTCGGTTTTCGCCACCCCGCGACCCCCTGGTGGGCCAAGGGGCTGGTGATCCTGATCCTGCTCTATGGCATCAGTCCGGTGGATCTCATCCCGGACCTGGTGCCGATCTTTGGCTGGTTCGATGACATCAGTCTGCTGCTGTTGCTGCTCTGGGGCTGGGAGTCCTGCCTGCCGGCGGCGGTCAGGCAGGGGCTGGATGCCCTGGAATAGGCGCGCCTTGTCACCCGGATGCCTCTGCCGATGGCGGGAAATGACGTCACCATTACCGGGAAATGGGCTTTCCCCTAGGGCGACCGGCGCCGCTGATTGTGGCGCGCAAGCCATTGGCGTAGACTCCACGCCGTTCACTTCATGGGTATGGAAAAAATGGATCTGATCCTGTTTGCGATTGATTTTATTCTGCACGTCGACGTGCATCTGAAAGAGCTTTTTGAGCACTATGGCGTCTGGGTTTACGCCATCCTGTTCCTCATCATCTTCTGTGAGACCGGCCTGGTGGTGACTCCCTTCCTGCCCGGGGACTCTCTGCTGTTTGCCGCTGGTGCACTCACCGTCGGCAGCGTGCTGGATGTGCACACCCTGGCGGCCGTGCTGATCGTGGCCGCGGTGCTCGGCAACGTGGTGAACTACACCATAGGCCACTTCTTCGGGGAGCAGCTGTTTCGCAATCCGGACTCGAAGATCTTCCGCCGTGACTATCTGGACAAGACCCACGCCTTCTATGCCAAGCATGGTGGCAAGACCATCATCATCACCCGCTTCCTGCCCATAGTGCGCACCTTCGCGCCCTTCGTGGCCGGGATGGGGGCCATGACCTACCCGCGCTTCCTGGCATTCAACCTGGTGGGCGGCCTGCTGTGGGTCCTCTCCTTCGTCTATGCGGGCCACTTCTTCGGCAACCTGCCGGTGGTGCGCCATAACTTCACCCTGCTCATCTTCGGCATCATAGCCGTCTCGCTGCTGCCGATGATCGTCGGCATGGTGAAGGCGAGGCGCAGCAGGGGCAAGACCGCCTCCTGAGCCGATCATCAAGCATGAAAAAGGGGAGCCACTGGCTCCCCTTTTTATATTGCGGCGTGTGACTCAGCCGCAGCAGCGGCCCTTGACCAGGTTGCCAACCGCCACCATCAGGAACACCCGCAGATGGGCGGTGAGGATGGCAACCAGCCCGATGAGGAGCGGCATGGAGAGGCTGGCTCTTGCGTCTGCTAAGGGCTGAGATCGCTGTCGACCATCATGTGAAATGTAAAAAGGGAGCCAGTGGCTCCCTTTCTTGTATGGCGGTGTAGGATTCAGCTGCAGCAGCGGCCCTTGACCAGATTGCCGACCGCCACCACCACGAACACCAGCAGGTAGGCGGCGAAGATGACGACCAGCCACTGAGGCATGGAGAAGCTGAGGAACTGCCAGGTGATCTCGCTGCAGTCGCCATCCGGGAAGAACAGCCAGGGAATCCACTGATCGAGCGGGGCCCAGCTTGGAAAGTCAACAAAGCCTTCGCATACATTGAAGGGGGAGGGGTTTATCTGGTAATCCACATGCTTGAGTGCCAGTTTCAGGCCCCAGAAGGCGCTATAGCCCCACAACAAGAGGGCGCTCCAGCGCAGATACCACTTCTCTGGCGCCACCATGCCGAGCAGGCCGGCCGCGAACACCCCGAGAATGGCGATCCGCTCATAGATACACATGACGCAAGGGTGCAGACCCAGCACATGCTGGAAGAAGAGGGCGCACAGCTCGAAGCTGAGGGCGGAGGCGGCCAGCAACCCCCAGGCCAGACGATGGCTGGCAATACGACGCAGAAATTCGATCATCTGATTGATCTCACTGATAAAAATAGTGGCTGAATTAGAGCAGAGCAGGCCCTAAAAGGAAAGGGCCCCCATGGGCCCTTCCATCATCAATGTGACGCCGGTGCCAGGGCCGGCATGGCGGCGCCCTGCGTCAGCCAGCCGGCCTGGTAGAACCATTCGGTGGCCGGTGCGAGCAGCTGCTCCACCGCGAAGAACCCCACCAGCCCCAGCACAATGGTGTAGGGCAGCGCCATCCAGACCATGCGACCGTAAGAGAGTCGCAGCAAGGGGGCAATGGCCGAGGTCAGCATGAACAGGAAGGCGGCCTGGCCGTTGGGGGTGGCGACGGAAGGCAGGTTGGTGCCGGTGTTGATGGCGACCGCCAGCAGATCGAAATGTTCGCGGCTGATGGCGCCATTGAGCAACGCCGTCTTCACCTCGTTGATATAGACGGTGCCGACGAAGACGTTGTCACTCACCATGGAGAGAAGGCCGTTAGCCAGATAGAAGAGGGCCAGCTGATCCTCCGGCTTGGCGGCCAGCACCCACTGGATCACCGGCTTGAACAGCTGCTGATCGATGATCACCGCCACCACGCTGAAGAAGACGGTGAGCAGGGCGGTGAAGGGCAGTGCCTCATGGAAGGCCTTGCCGAGGGCATGTTCCTCGGTGACGCCGGTGAAGGAGGTGGCCAGGACGATGACGGTCAGGCCGATCAGGCCGACGGCGGCCAGGTGCAGGGCCAGCCCGGTGATCAGCCAGAGCGCGATCAGGGCCTGGACGACCAGCTTGGCCTTCTCTTGCGGGGAGCGCTGGGCATCTTCGTCACGCCCGTAGGCTTCCATGATGCGGCGCACGGGTTCGGGCAGCTTGGTGCCATAGCCAAACCAGCGGCACTTCTCCACCAGGATGCAGGTGAGCAGGCCACAGAGGAAGACCGGGATGGTCACCGGGGCCATGCGAATGGCGAACTCGCCAAAATGCCAGCCCGCCTGTTCCCCTATGATGAGGTTCTGTGGCTCGCCCACCAGGGTGCAGACACCCCCGAGAGCCGTCCCGATGGCGGCATGCATCATCAGGCTGCGCAGGAAGCCGCGAAACTCATTCAGATGCTGGCGGGTCAGCTCGTCGATCCCCTCGTCATTGTGCAAGTTGCCAGACTCATCACTCGATGACACCTTGTGGTAGATGGCGTAGAAACCGGTGGCGACGCTGATCACCACGGCGATCACGGTCAGGGCATCGAGGAAGGCGGACAGGAAGGCCGATACCAGGCAGAACGCGAGGGAGAGGAGCGTCTTGGAGTGGATGCGGATCAGCATCTTGGTGAAGACATAGAGCAGCAGCTGCTTCATGAAGTAGATGCCGGCTACCATGAACACCAGCAGCAGCAGCACCTCGATATTGGCAACCAGCTCGTGCTTGACCTGGTTGGCCGAGGTCATGCCGATCAGCACCGCCTCTATGGCCAGCAGGCCGCCTGGCTGCAGCGGGTAGCACTTGAGCGCCATGGCCAGGGTGAAGATGAACTCGACGACCAGCAACCAGCCTGCCAGGAAGGGATCATAGTGGAAGACGATAGGATTGATCAGCAGGAATGAGACGATGGCAAGTTTGTACCACCGGGGGGCATTGCCCAAAAAATTCTTTGCAAACGCGCGCCCTAGGCTGATTGGCATAATGATGGTTCTCTGTTCTGTTGATTGGTATCTGCGTCAATGCAGTCGAGCTTCCGGATATTCACCTTTATCAAATTAATTGCACATGATTTTAATCAAAGGAGCGCTAACTATAAATAACGGGGTGGCGCTTGCCCAGACGCGTTGCCGGTTTATCGCCCCCCTTTGGTGTTGACTGGCACCCATCCGGATTCCACATACATCTTTTTAACAAAAAGATCGGGTTAATGTGAGCAGAGGACCGACCTTCTGCTTGCCAGCATGTCCGGCTTTGCTATTATTCGTGAGCCTTTTTACGCACTACAAGAGTCACTACATGGTCATAAAAGCGCAGAGCCCCGCAGGGTTTGCCGAGGAATACATCATCGAGTCCATCTGGAACAATCGCTTTCCTCCAGGATCCATTCTGCCGGCGGAGCGCGAGCTGTCCGAATTGATAGGTGTGACTCGCACAACCTTGCGTGAAGTGCTGCAGCGTCTTGCCCGTGATGGCTGGCTCACCATCCAGCATGGTAAACCCACCAAGGTCAACAACTTCTGGGAGACCTCAGGTCTGAACATCCTGGAGACTCTGGCTCGGCTGGATCAGGACAAGGTACCGGACCTGGTGGCCCAGTTGCTGTCGGCCCGCACCAACATCTGCACCATCTTCATTCGTGGCGCCATCCGGAATAATCCCGAGCAGGCGGCCGAGATCTTGCGTGGCGCCGATGGGGTTGACAACTCCCCTGAGGCGTATGCCGAGTTTGACTACCGTATGCACCATCAGCTCTCATTTGCTTCCGGCAACCCTATCTACGCCTTGATCCTCAATGGCTTCAAAGGGTTGTACAGCCGCGTCGGGCGTTATTACTTCTCCGACAAGCAGGCGCGTGAGACGGCGGACGCCTATTACAAGACCCTGCTGGGGTTGGCCGAGACCAAGAATCACGAGGCCGTGTTCATGACGGTGCGCCAGTACGGCATCGAGTCCGGCAAGCTGTGGACTCGTCTTCGCCAGGATATGCCGAGCAACCTGTGCGATAACTGATCCGTATCCAGCAAGAAAAAACGCGCCAATTGGCGCGTTTTTTCTTGCCTAGATGTCAGGTGACGCCCTTGCGTTCCGGGCAACGTCCTATGATGTCGGCGGGCAGTTCCCCGTTATCTTGCTCCAGCACCACATCAAACCCCCACAGCTGATGCAGATGCCTGAGCACCTCGTGGCGCGACTCGCCGAGGGGGATCCGGTTGTGGGGCACATAGCGCAGGGTGAGCGAGCGATCGCCCTTCACCGCCACGTTGTAGACCTGAATGTTGGGCTCCAGGTTGCTCAGGTTGTATTGGGCTGACAGGGTATTACGCACCAGGCGATAGCCCTCCTCGTTGTGGATGGCGGACACCTTGAGGTAGTTCTTCAGATCGTCATCGTCGATGGCGAACAACTTCATGTCGCGCATCACCTTGGGGCTCAGGAACTGGCTGATGAAGCTCTCGTCCTTGAAGTTCTGCATGGCGAAGTGCAGGGTCTCGACCCAGTCGGTGCCGGCGTAGTCGGGGAACCAGTATCTGTCCTCCTCGGTGGGGTGTTCACAGATGCGGCGCAGATCGGTGAACATGGCAAAGCCCAGGGCATAGGGGTTGATGCCGGAATAGTAACGGCTGTTGTAGGGGGGCTGATAGACCACGTTGGTGTGGCTGTGCAGCACCTCTATCATGAAGCGATCGCTGATCTTCCTCTCGTCATACAGATGGTTGAGGATGCTGTAGTGCCAGAAGGTGGCCCAGCCCTCGTTCATCACCTGGGTCTGTTTCTGCGGATAGAAGTACTGGCTGATCTTGCGCACTATCCGCACTATCTCGCGCTGCCAGGGTTCCAGCAGGGGGGCATTCTTCTCGATGAAATAGAGGATGTTCTCCTGCGGCTCGGGCGGGTAGCGCCTGTCCTCGACGCCGGAGGCCTTGTGCTGCTTGGGCAGGGTACGCCAGAGCTCGTTGACCTGGGTCTGCAGGTAATCTTCCCGCGCCTTCTGGCGCCGCTTCTCTTCGGCCAGAGAGATCTTCTGGGGGCGCTTGTAGCGATCCACCCCGAAGTTCATCAGGGCATGGCAGGAGTCGAGCAAGCGCTCGACGGCATCGATGCCGTGCTTCTCCTCGCACTCGGTGATGTAGTTCTTGGCAAACAGCAGGTAATCGATGATGGAGGAGGCATCGCTCCAGGCCTTGAACAGGTAATTGTTCTTGAAGAAAGAGTTGTGGCCATAGCAGGCATGGGCCATCACCAGTGCCTGCATCGGCATGGTGTTCTCCTCCATCAGGTAGGCGATGCAGGGATCCGAGTTGATGACGATCTCATACGCCAGCCCCATCTGGCCGCGCTTGTAGTTGCGCTCGGTGTGAATGAAGCGCTTGCCAAACGACCAGTGCTGGTAGCCGATGGGCATGCCCACACTGGAGTAGGCATCCATCATCTGTTCGGCGGTGATCACCTCGATCTGGTTGGGATAAGTATCCAGCCGATAAAACCTGGCGACCCGGGCAATCTCCTGGTGATAGATCTCCAGCAAATCAAAGTTCCAGTCAGGACCATCGTCCAGCGGCGCTATTTTTCTCGCGGTTTCTACCATATGACGTCCCTCAAGCCGCTTGCTTCTTGAACAGCTCACGGAAGACCGGATAGATGTCCTCCACCTTGCGGATGTGCTCCATCGCGAAGTGGGGGAATTGGCCAGCCACAGATTCGTATTCGTGCCACAGGGTCTGGTGGGCACGGGTGGTGATCTCGATGTAGGAGTAATAACGCACCCGCGGCATGATGTCGCGCATCAGGATCTCCCGGCACTGGGGCGAGTCATCCGCCCAGTTGTCCCCATCCGATGCCTGCGCCGCATAGATGTTCCACTGATTGGCGGGATAACGCTCGTTGATGATGTCGTTCATCATCTTGAGGGCGCTGGAGACTATGGTGCCGCCGGTCTCCTGGGAGTAGAAGAACTCGTGCTCGTCCACCTCCTTGGCCTGGGTGTGGTGGCGGATGTAGACCACCTCCACATTCTTGTAAGTCCGGCTAAGGAACAGGTAGAGCAGGATGTAGAAGCGCTTGGCCATCTCCTTGGTCGCCTGATCCATGGAGCCCGAGACGTCCATCAGACAGAACATTACCGCCTGGCTGGACGGCACCGGGCGTTTGACGAAGTTGTTGAACTTGAGGTCGAAGGTATCGATGAAGGGCACGGCCTCGATCCGCCGTTTCAGCTCCCGGATCTCCTTCTCGAGCTGGGTAATTTCGGCAAAGTGATCGTTGGGGGCGCTGGTGAGCTGTGCGAGTCTCTCCTCCAGTTCGCGCAGTTGGCGTTTCTTGCCCGCCTGCAGCGCCATGCGCCGCGCCAGTGAGTTTTGCAGGGAGCGCACCACGTTGATGTTGGCCGGCACCCCGTTGGAGGTGTAGCCCGCCCGATAGGTTTTCATCTCCATCAGCTGGTTGAGCTGGGTTTTCTGCAGGCGGGGCAGCTCCAGGTCTTCAAACAGCAGATCCAGATACTCGTCCTTGGAGATCTGGAACACGAAGTCATCCGCCCCTTCGCCCTGATCCGAGGCCTGGCCTTCTCCGCCACCCTGACCACTGCCCCCTCCCTTGGGCCGGTCAATCTTGTCGCCGGAGACGAACTGGTCGTTGCCGGGATGCACCATCTCCCGCTTACCGCCTTGCCCCTGATGGAAATGGGGCTCACCGATGTCCTTGGTCGGGATGCTGATGCTCTCGCCCTTGTCCACGTCCTGAATGCTGCGTTTGGAGACAGCATCCGAGACCGCTTGTTTGATCTGCTTCTTGTAACGGCGGATGAAGCGCTGCCGATTGACAGCGCTTTTGTTTTTGCCGTTGAGCCTGCGGTCGATAAAATGCGCCATAACTCCCCCTTGAACCGATCAGGGTCAGGATGACTTGCGTACCCTGAGATACCATTCGGAGAGCAGGCGCACCTGTTTGCGGGTGTAGCCCTTCTCCATCATCCGTTCGACAAAGTTATCGTGCTTCTTCTGCTCCTCGGCCGAGGTTTTGCTGTTGAAGGAGATAACCGGCAGCAGCTCTTCCGTGTTGGAGAACATCTTCTTCTCGATCACGGTGCGCAGCTTCTCGTAACTGGTCCAGTTGGGGTTACGACCTGCATTGTTGGCCCGTGCACGCAGCACGAAGTTGACGATTTCGTTGCGGAAATCTTTCGGATTGCTGATCCCCGCCGGTTTTTCGATCTTCTCCAGCTCGCTGTTCAGCGACGACCGATCAAACAGCTGGCCGGTCTCCGGGTCGCGGTATTCCTGATCCTGGATCCAGAAATCGGCATAGGTGACGTAACGATCGAAGATGTTCTGACCGTACTCCGAATAGGACTCGAGGTATGCGGTCTGGATCTCCTTGCCGATGAACTCCACGTAGCGCGGGGTCAGGTAGCCCTTGATGAACTCCAGGTAGCGATCGTGCAGCTCTTGCGCGAACTGTTCCCGCTCGATCTGCTGCTCCAGTACGTAGAAGAGGTGCACCGGGTTGGCGGCCACTTCCGCGTGATCGAAGTTGAATACCCGGGAGAGGATCTTGAACGCGAAGCGGGTCGACAGGCCGTTCATGCCCTCATCCACGCCGGCATAGTCGCGATACTCCTGATAGCTCTTGGCCTTGGGATCCGTGTCTTTCAGGCTCTCGCCGTCATAGACCCGCATCTTGGAGTAGAGGCTGGAGTTTTCCGGCTCCTTCAGGCGGGAGAGCACGGAGAACTGACCCAGCAGCTCCAGGGTGCCAGGGGCACACTTGGCATCGGTCAGTTCGCTGTTGATCAGCAGTTTTTCGTAGATCTTCACCTCTTCCGAGACGCGCAGGCAGTAGGGCACCTTGACGATGTACACCCGGTCGAGGAAGGCCTCGTTGTTCTTGTTGTTGCGGAACTGCTGCCATTCAGACTCGTTGGAGTGAGCCAGCAGGATGCCGTCGAAGGGCAGGGCGGAGAGCCCCTCGGTGCCGTTGTAGTTCCCCTCCTGAGTCGCGGTCAGCAAGGGGTGCAGCACCTTGATGGGGGCCTTGAACATCTCCACGAACTCCATCATCCCCTGGTTCGCCTTGCACAACGCGCCTGAGTAGGAATAAGCATCGGCGTCATCCTGGGCATAGTGCTCCAGCATGCGGATATCGACCTTGCCAACCAGAGAGGAGATGTCCTGGTTGTTGTCATCGCCGGGTTCGGTCTTGGCGATGGCGATCTGATCCAGGATGGAGGGGTTGACCTTCTCCACCTTGAACTTGGAAATGTCACCGCCGAATTCGTGCAGCCGCTTGGCGGCCCAGGGCGACATGATGGGGCGCAGGTAGCGGTGCGGGATGCCGTACTCTTTCTCCAGGATCTCGCCATCTTCCTCGATGTCGAACAGGCAGAAGGGGTGATCGTTGACCGGTGAACCCTTGATGCGATAGATAGGCACCTTCTGCATCAGGGATTTGAGTTTTTCGGCCAGCGATGACTTGCCGCCGCCGACGGGCCCCAGCAGGTAGAGGATCTGTTTCTTCTCTTCCAGCCCCTGGGCGGAGTGTTTGAGGTAGGAGACGATCTGCTCGATGGCCTCCTCCATGCCATAGAAGTCTTTGAAAGCGGGATAGCGTGCGACGACGCGGTTGGAGAAAAGGCGGCTGAGGCGCGGATTGACCGAGGTATCGACCATTTCCGGTTCGCCGATGGCAACCAGCAGACGCTCGGCGGCGGAGGCGTAGCAGGATTTATCCTGTTTGCACATGTCCAGGAACTCCTGGATGCTGTACTCCTCCTCTCTGGCTTTCTCATACCGCTGTTGATAGTGCTCGAAGATGCCCATAACTTAGCCCTCGTTATAGTCGCTTACCCTGAAAAAGAGTGGATCACTACTTTTGTTCTGTTTTCCTCTTAAGCCTAGTCAACAGCCCCCAGTAATCCATCGCCATCATTGGTTTAAGTTTGCACGGGGCTTCCCGATCCTTGTGCGGGAAGGTGCAGTCAATGACATACCTATGTTACTGACTGTTAAATTATTTTTGCCACGACAGTGATGTAAATGTCAAAGACATAAAAAATAAATGTTTGTGTGGCAGGCAGGGAAAGCGGTGGCGTTCGCTTCTTAATTTACGGAATGTCAGGCGGGACAAGGCTAGCGGGGGAAGCAGAGATATTTTATTTACGTTTACGTTAACGTAATGCGTGTTGTTTTGTGTTCAAGCTCTAATTTTTACATTGACGCTACATTCTGGCTGCACTAGATTGGCCCTGTGTCGAGCAGTCATCGCTTTAGCAAGAGAGTGGGTGGCTGTGCAGATACTAAGCTCTGTTTAAGCACGTTTCCGTTGGCTTGACCCTCGCATCCGCGAGGGTCTTATTTTTTCGGCGTCCGGCAAACTTGCGCCATCAAGGCACGGCGGGGTACAGGCGGGAGACCGCCGTCAGCACCTCGGCGAAGGGATGCGCGGCCAACCGGCCGAAACCGGCCAGACTTTTTGCCTTGGCCTTGGTGGTCAGCGGGGTAGCGATGCCGCACAGGAAGCGGGTCAGGACCCGGGGATCTCGGGTTTGGCACAGGGCCACCAGGGGATCGCACCAGGCGCGCAAGCCGGACTCGTTGGGCAAGCCCAGGGTCGGCAGCTGGGGCAGGATGGCAATCTCGCCCCGGCAAACGGAGCAGTGGCCGCAGTGGCTCGGCGCCTGCTCATCGGCAAAGTAGTGGGCCAGTTCATGGCTCAGGCAACGGGTCGAGGTAAAGAAGGCCAGCAGGGCCTGCAGCCTCGCCAGCTCACTTCGCTCCTTCTGCTCGAACAGGGCATGCAGCTGATCGGCCAGCGGCGCTATGTCCAGCTCCTGGCGCAATACCCGATAGACATCCGTCATCTGCTTGCTCTCCAGCTCGATCCAGCCCTGCTGCTGCAAATAATCCAGCGCGGCGGCACCGCGCTGCCGCTCCCCCTGATAACCCTGCCAGAGCGCATCGAAATCCATGGTGCACCAGCTGCGCGCCTGGGGGGCGCAGGCAAACAGCTGCTCCAGGAAATGGCGTCGATCCGGGTTGAAGCGGGCCAGGATTTCCTGTTTTTCCAGCACGAACTTGAAGCGATACTCGGCGAAATAGCTGTAGGCCGGGGCAATGATCCCCGCCATCTCCAGGTAGACCAGCAGGGTCTTGAGCGGCAACTGGCGGATATTGGTCTCGTTGGAGAGGCGCAGCAGGCCAAATTCCCACTCGCTGCCGCTCTCGCGCAGGATCTCGAGCAAGGCCAGGATGGCGGTCCTGTCCGGGGTATCCCCGTAGACGAAGTTCTCCAGCACCGGCAACTGGGCACGGCTGGCCAGCACGGTGCAGCGGGAGGGGTGACCATCCCGTCCGGCACGGCCGATCTCCTGGCTGTAGTTCTCGATGGACTTGGGCAAGTCGTAGTGGATGACCCGGCGGATATCGGCCTTGTCGATGCCCATGCCAAAGGCGATGGTGGCGACGATGCAATCCAGTCGACCCGCCATGAAGTCATGCTGGATCTGGCTGCGAATGGCAGGATCCAGCCCGGCGTGATAGGCGCTGGCGCGGATGCCGATGGCCTGCAGCTGCTCGGCACACTGCTGCGCGCTGTGTTGCAGGGTGACGTAGACGATGGTGGGGGACTTGGGGTCTCGTTGCAGTTCGTCGCGCAACCAGCCATCGCGCGCCGGGCCAGCCAGGGGGATGACGGCGAGATCCAGGTTGGCGCGATAGAAACCTGTCACCACCAGATCCTCTTCCTCGATGGCGAACTTGGCCTGCATGTCTGCCATGACCGCCGGGGTGGCGGTGGCGGTGAGCAGCAACACCTGAGGAATATTCAGCTCGCGGCGATGATCCGGCAGCTTCAGGTAGTCGGGGCGAAAATTGTGGCCCCACTCGGAGATACAGTGCGCCTCGTCCACCACCAGCAAGGAGAGTGGCACCTGGGCGATGAAGCGGCGAAAGCGCTCGTTCTTGAGCCGCTCCACCGAGATCATCAGGATCTTGAGCTGACCGTCACTGGCCTGCTGCATCACGCGGCGGCTCTCCTCCACGGTCTGGCTGGAGTCCAGGGTCGCGGCGGCAATGCCCTTGCCGCGCAAGAAGGCGAGCTGATCATGCATCAGTGCGATCAGCGGGGAGATGACCAGGGTCAGATGAGGCAATGCCAGTGCCGGCAGCTGATAGCAGAGGGACTTGCCGGAGCCGGTGGGGAAGATGGCCGCCGCACTCTTGCCGGCCAGCAGGCGGCTGATCACCTCTTCCTGGCCGGGTCGCAATTGATCGAAGCCGAAGTGTCGGGTCAACAGGGTGGGGATCATGGCAGGGCTCCAGCACAAAGAGCGGCATGATAGCACGTTGGCGTCGGCTCGGCCGATGAACGGACTGGGATGGCTATTATTTGACCGTGGTTGATATTGTGTTATCACCTTGTTGTAGATTTTTTGTGAGGTGACCCTGATATTTTTCAGTGATTATGTGGAAAAAAACGGTGGCAGATGGGATATTCCTTGTCCGCAGCCCCGCGCGTATTTGGACGGATCCAGAAGAAGATCTGCCAAGAGGGATCGCCGTCAGTGTGCCGGCATCCCGGCGTGTGGCAGGTTGCCAACAGGACTATTGATTCACGCACCTTGAGTGCACAGGGACTATTTGATGACACAACAACACCCCCTCATACGACTGGTCAACAGCACCAGTCTGGTTAGCCAGATCCTGGTCGGTCTGGTACTCGGTATCCTACTTGCTATGTTCATGCCGGAATGGGCCAAGGCGGCGGGTCTGCTTGGCAGCCTGTTCGTCGGTGCCCTGAAGGCGGTCGCCCCGCTGCTGGTCTTCGTGCTGGTGATGGCGGCGATCCTCGGCCACAAACAGGGTCAGAAGACCAGTATTCGCCCGCTGCTCGCCCTCTATCTGTTTGGCACCTTCGCCGCCGCCGTGGTGGCCGTGGTTGCCAGCTTCCTGTTCCCCTCCAACCTGCATCTGGTCGCCAACAGCGCCGATATCACCCCGCCGGGTGGCATCACCGAAGTGCTGCAGACCCTGCTGTTCAACGTGGTCACCAACCCGGTGAAGGCGCTGATGGACGCCAACTACATCGGCATCCTGGCCTGGGCCATCGGCCTGGGCATCGCCATGCGTCACGCCAACGAGAGCACCAAGGCACTGATCTCCGATCTGTCCCACGGGGTCTCCACCATCGTCAGGGCGGTGATCCGCTGCGCGCCGCTCGGTATCCTGGGTCTGGTGGCATCCACCCTGGCCGAGACCGGTTTCGGTGCCCTGCTCGGCTATGCCCAGCTGCTGGTGGTGCTGATTGGCTGCATGCTGTTCATCGCCTTGGTGGTCAACCCGCTCATCGTGTTCTGGAAGATCAAGCGCAACCCCTATCCGCTGGTGCTAACCTGCCTGAAAGAGAGCGGTGTGACCGCCTTCTTCACCCGCAGCTCTGCCGCCAACATTCCGGTCAACATGGCGCTGTGTGAAAAACTGCGTCTGCCGGAAGATACCTATGCGGTCTCCATTCCGCTGGGGGCGACCATCAACATGGCCGGTGCCGCCATCACCATCACTGTGCTCTCCATGGCGGCGGTGCACACCCTGGGGATGGAAGTGGATCTGGCAACCGCCGTGCTGCTCTCAGTGGTCGCGACCATCAGTGCCTGCGGTGCCTCCGGCGTGGCCGGTGGCTCCCTGCTGCTGATCCCGCTGGCGTGCAGCCTGTTTGGCATCAGCAATGACATCGCCATGCAGGTCGTGGCCGTCGGCTTCATCATCGGGGTGCTGCAGGATTCTGCCGAGACTGCGCTCAACAGCTCCACCGACGTGCTGTTCACCGCAGCCGCCTGTATGGCCGAGGATGAGACCCTGCTGGATGCAGCGCCTCTCTCTCGTCGCGAAGCCTGATAACCGCGCGTCAAACCGCCAGAAACGCCCTCTCCGGAGGGCGTTTTTTTATGGCCGCAAAAGAGGGCGAGGGGATGGGGGATTTGCCCTTGCAGGCTAGCCGGTGGTTGTTCGTTGTTCGTTGTTCGCCTTGCCTTGAACCCGTCACTTAGGTGGGCCTAGATGCCACCAGCTGGGGTCTTGGGGGCAGCTAACCGCAAGCGGCTCAGTGGCACGAGTGCCCCGCTGACATCCCATCTCGACTGGGGCTCTATGGGTTTCGAGCCGGGGACTCGCACCAGCACTGCGCATGGAGATGGGATACGACAGGTCTTAGGGGCGCTGGCTGTGGGGGAGAGGATATGGCTCTTCTGTCACTTATGGTGCCAAGCGCCCCGCCCTTTCCATGTCCTTGATGACTTCCCTTGTCCCTCTCGGATGTCGGGTGCTTTAGGGTATGGGGCCAGGGTTCGGCGACTGGCGCTTAAAGAGGGGCTGCCAGGATCCCAATAGCAGAGCGGGGGGCGTAGGAGTGTCGCGATCAGGGAACGATCGCCAATCCAGAGCACGCAGGCCATGGTGCTAAGACAGGCAATAAAAAATGCCCGCCATCACTGGCGGGCATTTGCTTGTTGGCTAGGCCGAGAGGATTAGCCGAACAGCTGATACAGGATGGCGGAGATGGCAATCAGCCCCATGATGGTGACGAACAGGTTGCTGATATGACCCTGATACTTCGCCATGGCCGGCACACGCTTGATGGCGTACATCGGCATGAGGAACAGGATGGTGGCGATGATGGGGCCGCCCAGTGACTCGATCATGCCGAGGATGGAGGGGTTGATCACGGCCACGCCCCACAGGGTCAGGATGAAGAAGGCGATGATGAACAGCTCAACCTTCTTGGAGGTTGTACCCGTCTTGCCGGCGCTGCGCATCTGCTGGTTGATCATGCCGCGCAGACCTTCACGGGCACCCAGATAGTGGCCGAAGAAGGAGGAGACGATGGCAACGAAGGCGACCAGCGGACCGAAGTAGGAGATGATCGGGCTCGAGTGCTGGTTAGCCAGGTAGGAGAGCACGGCGATGTTCTGGGACTTGGCTTCCGCCAGCTGGGCCGGGGTCAGGCTCATCACGCAGGAGAAGACGAAGAACATCACGAAGCCCAGCAGGATGGCCGCGGTACGCTTGAGGATGGCATCGGACTTGGCGACGGCATTGTCACCGTAGTCGCGGCGCTGGGCCAGGGCGAAGCTGGAGATGGCCGGGCTGTGGTTGAAGGAGAACACCAGCACCGGGATGGTCAGCCACAGGGTGGTCGCGAAGTCCTTGGTGGAAGGCACCTGGGCCAGGGCGGCGCCGGTCCAGTCCGGGATCAGGTAGAGGGAGATGCCCGCCAGGATGGCGATGAGCGGGTACACCAGCATCTCGGTGACCTTCAGCATCAGTTTCTCACCGGCCAGCATGACCGACATCATCCCCATGATCAGCACGATGGAGAGGATCCAGCGCGGAGGCGCCGTCATCTGCAGCTGGTTGACCAAGAAGCTTTCCACCGTGTTGGTGATGCCCACCCCGTAGATCAGCACGATCGGGTAGATGGCGAAGAAGTAGAGCAGGGTGATTAATTTACCAGCACCAACGCCGAAATGCTCTTCCACCACTTGGGTGATGTCGGCATTGGGGTTCTTGGAGGAGAGCACGAAGCGGGCCAGCCCACGGTGGGCGAGGTAGGTCATGGGACCCACCAGCAGGGCCATCACCACCAGTGGCCAGAAGCCACCCATGCCGGCGTTGATGGGCAGGAACAGGATACCGGCCCCGACGGCGGTACCGAACAGGCTGATCACCCAAGTGGTGTCCTGCTTGTTCCAACTGCGAGATTGCAGGGAGCGGGTACCTTGCTCCTGTGTGGCCGCGACGTCTTGTGCGCCGGTGACAGTATTAGACATGTGTCTTACCCCGAATGTGTAGTTTTGATTGAGTCGGCGCAAGAATACTTTTTTTTTAATCAAAAATGTTGATCAGATTCACCTTTATGAGGCGCAACCCCGTACTTTCTTATAAAAATGTGATCAAAAGAATAAAAAATCAAAATCTCTTTATCATATTCAATGTTAGTTGAGTGTTAATTGGATAATTTTTCATCCGGCGAGGTTATCGGAATGTTATTTTGACAGGTGCGCGGAGAGCTGGCGGATCATGCTGGCGGTCGCCCCCCAGATGAAAGATTGCTGCCAGGGGATCCAGTAGATGGTGTGGTGCTTGCCGGCCCTGGGGATGGTCAGGGCGATGTGGTGCGCCAGATCCAGCACATGGTTGAGCGGCACCTCGAAAGCCTGCTCCACCTCATCGGGGCTCAGCGTGAGCTGGTAATCGGCGTCGACCATGGCCAGCACCGGCAACACGTCGTAGAGGGAGATGGTGTTGAGCGGGGTGAGGCTGCCGATGACGTGGATCTTGGATGAGGGGATCCCCAGCTCCTCCCGGGTTTCTCGCAGGGCTGTGTGGATCAGGCTCTCGTCCTCCGGATCCTGGCGCCCACCGGGGAAGCTGATTTGCCCCGGGTGGTGGCGCAGCTGCGCGCTGCGACGGGTTAGCAGCAACTGCAGCCCGGTGGGGCGCTCCACCAGGGGGAGCAGCACGGCCGCCGGCTTGAGCCCGGTCAGCATCAGCCGATGTGCAGGGGCAGGGCGCTGCAGCAGAAACCGGGTCAGCAGTTCGGCACTGTCCATCTTGGTGTTTCCCTCCCTGTGGGCGGTGCAAGGGGCCGTCACTGGCGCAGGGCAGCCAGCAGCGGCAAGATGCGGGCGACCTTGTCGTAGGTCTCCTGATACTCGCTGTCCGCATCCGAGTCGGCGATGATGCCACCCCCCGCCCAGCAATGGAGCCGTCCGGCCTCGGCGATCAGGGTGCGGATGCAGATGCTGGTGTCCATCCGGCCGTGCTGGCTCAGGTAGCCGATGCTGCCGCAATAGGCATTGCGCCGCTGGGGCTCCAGCTCCTCGATGATCTCCATCGCCCGGATCTTGGGCGCCCCCGTGATGGAGCCGCCGGGGAAGCAGGCGCGCAGCAGATCCACCCCCTGCCAGCGGGCATCCAGTTCGCCATGAATGGTGGAGACCAGGTGATGCACGGCGGGGAAGGACTCTACCGCAAACAGGTGCGGCACGCTGACGCTGCCGGGGCGGCTCACTCTGCCGATGTCGTTGCGCAGCAGATCCACGATCATCAGGTTCTCCGATCTGTCCTTGTCGGCGCTGGCCAGCTCGAGGGCGCTGGCCTGATCTTGCTGCGGATCGGCAAGTCGTGGGCGGGTCCCCTTGATGGGCTTGGTCTCGATATGGCGGCCGTCGAGCAGCAGGAAGCGCTCCGGCGACAGGCTCAATATGGCACTCTCTGGCAGCCGGATGAAGGCCGAGAAGGGGGCCCTATTGGCCGCGCTGAGGCTGAGATAGGCGGACCACTCATCCCCTCGATAGGGGGCGCTGAAGCGCTGGGTGAGGTTGATCTGATAGCAATCCCCCGCCGCCAGGTAGGCCTGGATGCGGGCGAATTTCTCACCGTATTCGGCCCGGCTCATGTTGCTCTGCCAGGACCCCTGCAAGGAGAAGGCCTCTTGCGAGGTACAGGAAGGGACCGTTTGCGCCAGCTGCGCCTCTAGCCATTGCAGCCGGCTGGCGAGCCCCGCCTCGTCCCCCCAATGCACCAGCTGCCAGGCGCCGGTCGCCACCTCCCGCAGCAGTGCCCAGTCGTAGATCCCCACCGCCATGTCCGGCACTCGGATGTCGGCGTGGGCCAGCGTTGGCAGACGTTCGAACCGCCGCCCCAGATCATAGCCAAAGAGCCCGAGGGCACCGCCGATAAAGGGCAGTGTACAGGCCTCCTGCGTCAGCTCCCCCAGCAAGGCGCGCTGGGTGCTGGCGAGCAGGCTGAGGGGATCGCCATCATGATGCTCGACGGTGTTGCCACGGCGCAGACAGGTGCTGGCACCGCGGGTTTCCAGGGTGGCGAGGGGATCGGCGCTGAGGATGTCGAAGCGGTTGTCGGCGCCCTGGGCACCGGCTGACTCCAGCAAGATGGCCCAGGGTTGCGGTTGCAACCGGCCAAACAGCTCGTGGAGCGATCTTTGCGGGTCGAAATGGTGGATATGCAGTCTTGGTTTCATTTTTTGTTACACAGGCAACAGTTTGCACCCAGCTCCCTAGCCGGTACGGGAGCTCAAGCGTATCATAGCCGCCGGAATTTTTAGAAAAAACACGCCGTTGTCTCTCGGCCCCGCGACGCTTTTCGCAGGCCGAGAGCCCGGCTCATATGGAAGCCCTTGCTCGCGTTTGCGAAGACAAGGACCAGTGAGGATGATATGAGCATCATTAGAAAACAGGACTTTATCGATTCCATTGCCGACGCCCTGCAGTACATCTCCTTCTACCACCCCCTCGACTTCGTCCAGGCCGCCAAGGCCGCCTATGACCGCGAGATCAACCCGGCCGCCAAGGATGCCCTGGCCCAGATCCTGATCAACTCCCGCATGTCAGCCGAAGGGCACCGTCCCCTGTGTCAGGACACCGGCATCGTCACCTGCTTCGTCAAGATCGGCATGCAGGTGCAGTGGGACAGTGACATGACGGTGCAGGAGATGGTGGATGAGGGAACGCGCCGCGCCTACACCAATCCGGACAACCCCCTGCGTGCCAGCGTGCTTGCCGATCCGGCCGGCAGCCGTAAGAACACCAAGGACAACGCCCCGGCCGTGGTGCACATCGACATGATCCAAGGCAACAAGGTGGAGGTGAGCATCGCGGCCAAGGGCGGCGGCTCCGAGAACAAATCCAAGATGGTGATGCTCAACCCCTCCGATGACGTGGTCGAGTGGGTGCTGAAGACGGTGCCGACCATGGGGGCCGGCTGGTGCCCGCCCGGCATGCTGGGCATCGGCATCGGCGGTACCGCCGAGAAGGCCGCGGTGCTCGCCAAGGAAGCCCTGATGGAGCACATCGACATTCAGGAGCTGATCGCCCGTGGTCCCGAGACCACCGAAGAGAAGCTGCGGGTCGAGCTCTACGACAAGGTCAACAAGCTGGGGATCGGTGCCCAGGGGCTGGGAGGCCTCACCACAGTGCTGGACGTGAAGGTCAAGTCTGCCCCGACCCACGCCGCCTCCAAGCCGGTGGTGATGATCCCCAACTGCGCCGCCACCCGCCACGTCCACTTCGAGCTGGATGGTTCTGGCCCGGCCGAGCTGACGCCGCCGAAGCTGAGCGATTGGCCGGAGATCACCCGCGAAGCGGGTGGCAATGTGCGCCGGGTCAACGTCGATGGCATCACCAAGGCCGAGCTCGCCAGCTGGAAGAGCGGCGATACAGTGCTGCTCTCCGGCAAGATCCTGACCGGTCGCGACGCGGCCCACAAACGCATCGCCGACATGCTCAAGAAGGGTGAGGGGCTGCCAGAAGGGGTCGACTTCACCAACCGCTTCATCTATTACGTGGGCCCGGTCGATGCGGTGCGTGACGAGGTGGTCGGCCCGGCAGGCCCCACCACCTCGACCCGAATGGACAAGTTCACCGACATGATGCTGGGCGAGACCGGCCTCATCGGCATGATCGGCAAGTCCGAGCGGGGCCCCAAGACGGTGCAGAGCATCAAGGAGCACCAGGCCGTCTACCTGATGGCCGTCGGTGGCGCCGCTTACCTGGTGGCGAAAGCTATCAAGAAGGCACGGGTCGTGGCCTTCGCCGATCTGGGCATGGAGGCCATCTACGAGTTCGAGGTGGAGGACATGCCGGTGACAGTGGCCGTCGACTCCCAGGGCAACAACATCCATGAAACCGGCCCGGCCTACTGGTCGGCCAGGATCGCCGAGCTGGATGTCAAGCTCTCCTGATCCGGCATGGCGAGGGTCGTCCGCTCGGTGATGACCCTGTGCGGGTGCACGCCTCGTGGCAAGCCCCGCTGTGATAAAAACCGATGTGACAAGAGGCGACCCCAGGGTCGCCTTTTTCGTGTCCGCAGAATGTGAGGAAGGGCGGGATAACCAGTCCCTAGACGTCGCCCATCGCGCTCTGTCGACGCTCAATGGTTGAGGTAGATATCCTGCCCGCCGTAGCAGAGGGGGCCGCTCTGGGCGGGCAGGGCACCCCTGGGTTCGAAGAAGCGGGTCAGCACCCCGAAGCGTTGCCCCAGTTTGTTCAATCTGGCGCGATCCAGGGCGATCTGCTCGGGCAACCAGGTCAGCACGGCGGCGCAGTGGCCGTTGCCCAGGCTCTGCTCCAGCATGCGTTGCCAGTTCTTAATCTTGGCGCCGTGCACCACCAGCACCCGGGCGGGATCGATCCCCTGTGCCTGCAACTGCTCGGCGGCGGGTAAGCCCGGCGGGGCTATGAGCAGGATCCAGCCACCCTTGTCCTGACTCAGTCGCCCCAGTTCGTCGAGCAGCTGGGTTTCATGAGCATGGGTCGCCAGCCGGTGATCGTGCTCTCCCTTGCCCTGATGGCGGGTGGGCCAGGGGGTGATCAGGCCGACGGTAGAAACGAGGGGGCGGTGACTCAGGGGCTGGCTCATATGTTTGTCCTGTATGAATAACCATGCTGTATGTGCATACAGTAGTTGTAACTCGTGCCAGTGACAAGTCATTTATGGTCAAAAATGTGAGCGGATTAACAACGCGATGAGCTAGTTAATTGAATAAAAAGGAAATTTACATTCAAACCGAATTGGGTGTTTTTTGCGCTATGGACAAAGCCAGGGCAGGCGCCCATGGTTATACAGTATGTATGGGAAGAGGAGAGACCAAGATGGATGTCAGCACCTTGCAACGGCTGGACGCCAATATTCTGCTCGGGATCATCAACGAGAAGCTGCGGCTGGAGTGCGATGGTCTGGAAGAGTTGTTGGCCTACTACGACATGACAGAGGATCAGTTGGCCACGCGCCTGCAGCAGATTGGCTATCACTATGATCCCATGAGCAATCAGTTCAAGGCTCATGGCTAATTCGGTCACGGAGGGTGTCCCAACCGGGGCACCTTCTCTTAATTGATGCATGGCCCCGTCGATTATTGAAACCGGTTTCAACGAGCGCCGTCCTTGGGGTTATTTTCACGTATTTTCAGCCACTGGCAATCATTGAAAACCTATTCATGGATGTATATTTTTCATTAATAAGCAACTTGATGATTTTTATCGTTATTTTTATTTCATTCAGGTAGGTTTAAGGAAAGGGTTTTCATGCTTGAACTGTCATTTTCATGCGTTAAAGTGTGACTCATGTTAACGTTTGAACCATCGGCTTTAGCTAGTATGCCCACGCCGGAACATATTCTGAGATAACAACAGCGCCGGTCCCGAATGGGATAACATTTTTTTATTTGTAACGAAGGAAAATGGTTTATGGCTACCAAGAAGAAGACAGACCAGGATCTCCAACTGGATAAAGATCAGCTCAAGGCGAGTATCGTGCGTCACTTGCGTTCTACCTTGGGGACAAGCGAACAGAAAGCCTCGCCAGAAGCGTGGTGGAAAGCGACCGCGGCCGCCGTCAACGAACAGGTGTACGAGCGCCTGACCCGTACTCAGCAGACTCACTTCAAGAAAGATACTCGTGCCATTCACTATCTCTCTGCTGAATTCCTGATGGGGCGCCTGACCTCCAACAACCTGCATAACCTCTCCCTGTACAAAATTTGCGAAGAGGCCCTTGGTGAACTCGGTCTGGAACTGACCGACCTGTGTGAACAAGAGCCCGACATGGCGCTCGGCAACGGTGGCCTGGGTCGCCTGGCCGCCTGCTTCATCGATTCCCTGGCCACCCTGAACTACCCGGCGGTGGGCTATGGCATTCATTACGAACACGGCCTGTTCCGCCAGGAGATCCAGGATGGCCGCCAGATCGAGCGCCCGGACTCCTGGCGCGAATATGGCAACCCCTGGGAGATCTGCCGCCCGGAATCCGTGCAGGAGATCCCGCTGTACGGCTACGTCGAGACGGTGTTTGGTGACAACGGCGGCCTGAAGAAGGTGTGGCACGCCGGGCGCAAGATCAAAGGGGTGCCCTGGGATATCCCGGTGGTGGGCTTTGGTGGTCACACCGTCAACATACTACGCCTGTGGGAGTCCCGCGCCTCCGAGTTCTTCGATTGGGATGTGTTCAACGCCGGCGGCTATATCGACTCCCAGGCGGAGAAGGCCCAGGCCGAGACCATCTCCAAGGTGCTCTATCCGAATGACGAGACAGATGCGGGCAAGGAGCTGCGTCTGATCCAGCAGTACTTCTTCTGCGCTTGCTCCATCAAGGACATCATGCGCCGCTACAAGCGGGCCCATGGCAGCAACTTCGACAACTTTGCCGCCCAGATCGCCATTCAGCTCAACGACACCCATCCGACCGTGGCGATCCCCGAGCTGATGCGGGTGCTGGTGGACGAAGAAGACCTGAACTGGGATACCGCCTGGGGCATCTGCTACCAGGTCTTCTCCTATACCAACCACACCCTGCTGCCGGAGGCGCTGGAGAAGTGGAGCGTCAGCCTGTTCGAGAAGGTGTTGCCCCGTCATCTCGAGATCATCTACGAGATCAACGCCCGCTTCCTGGATGAGCTGGTCGAGCCCAAGTGGCCGGGCAACGATGCCATCAAGGCCAAGCTCTCCATCATCGAGGAAGGGGACGTGCGCAAGGTGCGCATGGGCAACCTGTGTGTGATCGGCTCCTCCAAGGTCAACGGCGTGGCCGAGATCCACTCCAAGCTGGTGAAGGAGGATCTCTTCCCCGAGTATGCCGAGCTGTGGCCCCAGAAGATGTGCAACGTCACCAACGGCGTGACCCCCCGGCGCTGGCTGCTGGCCTGCAACCCCGAGTTGGCAGAGTTGTACAACGAAGTGGTGGGCAAGGAGTGGCCGTTGCAGCTGGACAAGCTGCGTGCCGTCACCAAGTTTGCCGACGATCAGGCATTCCAGCAGCAGTTCATGCGCATCAAGCGCCACAACAAGGAGAAGCTGGTCAAGGTCATCAAGGCCGAGACCGGCATCGATGTCAGCGCAGAGGCGATCTTTGACGTGCAGATCAAGCGCCTGCACGAGTACAAGCGCCAGCAGCTGAACCTCATCCACATCATGGCGCTTTACCGTCGCCTGCTGGCGAACCCCGACTATGACATGCACCCGCGGGTGTTCATCTTCGGCTCCAAGGCGGCGCCCGGTTACAAGCTGGCCAAGGACATCATCTACGCCATCAACAAGCTGGCCGAGCGGGTCAACAACGACGCCCGCATCCAGGGCAAGCTGAAGGTGGTGTTCATGCCGAACTACCGCGTCAGCCTGGCCGAGAAGCTGATCCCGGCCGCCGATGTCTCAGAGCAGATCTCCACAGCCGGTTACGAGGCATCCGGTACCGGCAACATGAAGATGGCACTGAACGGCGCCATCACCATAGGCACCCTGGACGGGGCCAACATCGAGATCGCGGAGGAGGCGGGGGTCGAGAACTGCGCCATCTTCGGCCTGAACGTGGACGAGGTGAAGGCGTTGAAGGCGCGCGGTTATAACCCGTACGACTTCTACTATGCCAACTCCGAGCTCAAGGCCGTGCTGGACTGGTTCGATACCGATTACTTCACGCCGGGTCGTCCGGGCGAGCTCTCCGCCATCAAGCGCTCCTTGCTGGAAGGGGGGGATCCCTACCTGACCCTGGCCGATTTTGCCGCCTACTCGGACGCGCACAAGCTGATCGATACCTGGTACCGGGATCCGGCGCTCTGGGCCAGGAAGGCGATCATCAACTCGGCCACCATGGGCAAGTTCAACTCCGACCGCTCCATCCAGGATTACGTGGACAAGATCTGGAGCCTGCAGAGCTGCAACGTGGGCTGATAAATCCCCGATATGAAAGAACCCCGCATCGCGGGGTTTTTTTGTGCCCGTTGCGCACCGAACGCAAACTAGTGTGCTCCCCGCCATGGCCGCTGGCGGCGGTTTTGAGTCGAAGGCGGCAAGCGGAGGCAGGGTCATGGGCAGGAGAGGCCAGACCGGTAACACAGGTTGCGTTGACGCGACCGAGCGCACCAGCTCCCCCCATGGCGAGTGAAGGCGGGCTTGAGTGGAAGGCGGTCTATGGGGCAGAGGGGGGCAGGCAGGAAATAGCAGAGATAAAAAAGGCCCCGTCAGGGGCCTTGTCGAGCGGGAGGGTATTTTCTCCTCTCAGTGCAGGATATCGCCGAAGAAATAGGCCAGCAGGGTCAGGATGACGGTGAACACCAGGTTCAGCACCAGGCCGGCCCGCATCATCTCGCGCTGCTGGATGTGGCCGCTGGCGAAGACGATGGCATTCGGCGGCGTGGCCACCGGCAGCATGAAGGCACAGGAGGCGCCGACGGCGATCAGCACCGACACCACTATGGGAGAGACCCCCAGCGCCTCGGCCACACCGGCAAACAGGGGCACCAGCAGGGCGGCGGTGGCGGTGTTGGACACCAGCTCGGTCAGGAACACCACGAAGGCGGCGAGGCACAACAGGATGATGAAGATCGGCATGGTGGAGAGGGCACTGGACAGGTGTTCCGCCAGGAAGGCATTGGCACCGGTCTGCTTGAGGATGGAGCTCAGGGTCAGGCCACCCCCGAACAGCAACAGCACACCCCAGTCGGTGTTCTGGTTGATGTCGTCCCAGTTGGCCACCCGGCTGACGGCGATGGCCAGGATGGCGGCCATGGCGATCAGGGTATCAAACTGGGGAATGCCGCCCAGCGC
Organism: Aeromonas sp. sif2433; assembly: GCF_019218705.1. Taxonomy (NCBI): domain Bacteria; kingdom Pseudomonadati; phylum Pseudomonadota; class Gammaproteobacteria; order Aeromonadales; family Aeromonadaceae; genus Aeromonas; species Aeromonas sp. sif2433. The sequence goes on along the minus strand of NZ_JAHUXD010000005.1, from coordinate 33,860 downwards.
CGCGGCGATGGGTTGGGAGCCAATCCACAGCAGCACGGTTGCCAGGAAGATGAGCAGGGTCACCTTGCGCTGGCCGGTCCACTGGATGGTGACCTGCTCGGTGCTGACGCGGTGGGAGAGGTTGGGGCGCGTCACCCAATAGAGCAGACCTATGCCCACCGGCATGAAGATCAGCACCACCGGGATGCCGAACTTCAGCCAGTCGGTGAAGCCGAGACCCATCTGGGCGGCGGCGATGGCATTGGGGGGGCTGCCGACCAGGGTGCCAATCCCGCCTATGCTGGCGCTGTAGGCCACACCCAACAGGACGAAGACCAGGGTGCGGCGCTCCTTGTGGATATCGAGACCCTTGAGCATGCCGAGGGCGAGCGGCATCATCATGGCCGCGGTGGCGGTGTTGCTGATCCACATGGAGAGCGCGGCCGTGATGGTGAAGAGCACGATGGCGCCCCAGCCGAGGTGGCCCTTGGCGAGCTGCATCACCTTGGCGGCGATCTGGGTATCGAGCCCCTGCTTGGATAGGGCGGCGGCCAGTGCGAAGCCGCCGAAGAAGAGGAACAGGACAGGGTTGGCGAAGTCGGTCAGCGACTTGCTCATGTCGAACACCCCGAGCAGGGTGGCGAGTACCGGGATGGCGAGGGCGGTGATGGTGATGTTCACCGCCTCGGTCAGCCAGAGGATGGCGATGAAGATCAGGATGCCGAGCCCCTTGTTGACCATGGGGTCAAAGGGGAGCCAGGCGAGCATGGCACAGAGCAGCAGGACGTCGAGAATGACGATCCCGGCCTTGATGTCCAGCCAGCGTGAGGGGGCGGAAGGGACTGCAGAGGTATGCATGTTGTTCTCTCGGTTAATTTATGGTTGTTGTTGTGTTGCCGAGGTTACATTTATCCCCCCGTTTGAAACAGGGGGAAGTCGTCAAACCATGTCGCGACTCACAGAGTCAAGTGAAAATGGATCTAGTCGTAAACATAAATTAAACAATTATTTATCATTCGTCCCTATTGGTCAGGGAGAGCAGCCACTCCCGCAACAGGTTGGGGGGCAGGGAGCCGCTGCGCTGGGCCAGGATCTCGCCTCGCTTGAAGACCATCAGGGTGGGAATGCTGCGAATGGCATAGCGGCTGGCGATGGCCGTCTCCTGTTCGGTGTCGACCTTCACGAAGCGGATACGCGGCTCGAGCTCCTTGGCAACTTGTTGAAAGACAGGGGAAAACTGCAGGCAGGGGCCGCACCAGCTGGCCCAGAAATCGACCACGACCGGGATGTCGGAGCCGATCAGGATGTCGAACTGCGCCGTGCGCCCCACCAGGGGGGTGATGCCGAACAGCGCGGCGCGGCAGCGACCACAGTTAGCATTTGAATCCAATTTATCGCTGGGCAGGCGGTTGCGGGTAAAGCAGTGGCTACAATAGGTGGTGATAAGTGACATAATTGATTCCTCCATAAGGCCCGGCAACATCTTTATTGCATATATAGAACTGACTAACGGTAACATAGCCGTCAGTTATTTTTCACAGTTGGCTTTCTGCGGTGGCATCCGTCACCGGGTGGCCGGCCATGACATGAGAATCGAGACGGGATGAAGAGTGTTGCACGCGTCAATCGCGTTGTCCTGAGCCTTATCATCATATCGCTGCTGGCGTTTTCGACCTATTGCTGGCAACTGCTCAGCCAGCAACAACGCGCCTCCGAGCTGAGTGTGGCCGCGGAGCTGGTCTTGAACCGCATCAACACCGACACCGTCTATCTGCTGGGCCGCGAGAAGGCCAGCGATGGCAGCGTGCAGCTGCGGCTCAGCCAGCTGTCCAGCAGCCTCGACAACTTCGTGAGCCGGGTGCGCGAGGATCCGGACTCGGCCGATGATCCCAAGTCCCAGGCGTTGCAGCGTGACATCGATGGCTATCTGCTGGATCTGGCCAAGCTCTATACCATGGAGATGACCATCGAATACCTGGAGCCCCGCTTCCAGAGTCAGCTCAAGTCGTTGACGGCGGCCCTGCCGCGGGAGACGGCGCTGCACAACGATCTCACCGATCTGGTCAGGCTCAGCCACTATCTCAGACGCAGCTGGGACATGAGTGATCAGCGTCAGCTGCAACAACTGCAGCAGCGCATCAAGGAGAGCTATGGGCAGCAGCCCCAGGTCATGGCGATCAATCAGCTCAGCCAGGAGCTCAATCGCCAGGTGATGGAGTATCACCGCCTGCGCAACCAGATCATCGAGATGAAAGAGTTGAACTCGCTGCCGCTGTGGAAGCAGAGCAAGCTGGATCTGGCCTCCTCCCTCAAGAGCCGGTTCTACCTGATGGTGCTGGGTGGCGCCCTGCTCAGCTTCTCGCTGGTGGCCATCACCCTGTGGCGCCGCAACCAGAAGCTGAGCGAGCTGTCCCGTCATACCGGGCTGCTGGCCCAGGCCAAGAGCGACTTTCTGGCCAACATGAGCCACGAGATCCGCACCCCCATGAATGCGATCATCGGCTTCAGCGCCCTGGCGCTGCAGACGGATCTCAGTCAGCAGCAGCGGGACTATCTCAACAAGATCAAATCCTCGTCGGACACCCTGCTGCTGCTCATCAACGACATCCTGGACTTGACCAAGGTGGAGTCCGGCAAGCTGACCCTGGAGGAGATCGACTTCGACCTGAGTGAGCAGCTCGACTCGCTGGCGGCCATGTTCGCCGATCTGGCCGAGCGCAAGCAGATCGAGGTGATCATCAACAAGTCACCGGCAGTGCCCGACTTCCTGCGCGGCGATCCGCTCCGGCTCGGCCAGGTGCTGGTCAACCTGGTCAACAACGCCATCAAGTTCACCGAGCGGGGGGAGGTGGAGGTGGCCATCACCCTGGTCAACCAACATCCGATGCGGGTGCGCTTCAGCGTGCGCGACACCGGCATCGGCATAGCGCCAGAGAAGCAGGCGCAGTTGTTCCAGCCGTTCACCCAGCTGGAGGCGGGCAACACCCGCAAATACGGCGGCTCCGGCCTCGGCCTCAACATCTCACAGCGGCTGGTGGGCTTGATGGGGGGCGAGATCGGCGTGCAGAGCAAACCCGGGGTGGGCTCGACCTTCCAGTTCGAGATCCCCCTGTCCCAGGCCGTCTATGGGGTCTCCGGGCGGCGGGTCTTCTTCGAGCAGCAGCCCCTGATCCTGATGATGGACGATAACGAGCTGGTGCTGGAGCTGGCCAAGGACATCCTGAGCCGGGCCGGCGCCACCGTGATGACGGTGAACAGCATCTCCCGCGCCCGCCAGGTGCTGCGGGAGGAGGGCCACCATATCCGGCTGGCGATCCTCGACTGGCGCATGGGTCAGGAGGATGGCCTGGATCTCGCCCTCGAGATGTACCAGCACAGCCAGTGGCGGCGGCTGCCGGTCCTGATGACCAGCGCCTGGGCCAGGGAGGGGCTGCACGGGCGCATGGAGAGCATGGGGCTGACCCACTTCCTGGCCAAGCCGATGACCGAGAATGCGCTGCTGGCCAAGGTGGATGAGTTGCTCAACGGCAGCTCCCACGATCGCAACGTGCGTCAGGCCGAGGCGCAGGGCGATCAGCAGCACTTTCGCGATCTGCTGCACGGCACCCGGGTACTGCTGGCGGAAGACAACAGGGTCAACCAGCAGCTCATCATGGAGTACCTGCGCCGGGTGGAGGCGGTGGTCACCGTGGTCGACAATGGCCGCGAGGCGGTGGAGCAGGTGGCGGAGCAGCCCTTCGATGTTATTTTGATGGACCTGCAGATGCCGGTGCTCGATGGCCTGGATGCAACGCGCCAGATCCGCAAGATGGTGGACAAACACGATGTGCCCATCATAGCGCTGACCGCCAGCGCCATGCCGGGGGACAAGGAGCGCTGCCTCGGCGTCGGCATGAACGGCTATGTCACCAAGCCGGTCAGCAAGCTGGATCTCTACAACAACCTGCTGCAGTGGGTGAAGAACGCCAACGGCGAGCGACGGGCACCGCTCGAAGTGAAGCCGCCGGCTCTGATGGGAGTGCTGGATCTGGAGGATGCGCTGCGCCGGCTGGAGCAGGACAGGGAGGCGTTGCAGATCCTGTTCAAACTGTTCCTGTCCGAGCACAAGGACGATCTCTGGGAGATCCGCTCCGCCCTGCGCCGTCAGCAACCCGAGGTGGCTTGCCGCCTGCTGCACACCCTGAAGGGGGTGTCGGCCAACATCTCCGCCTCCCGCCTGCAACTGCTGGCCGGTGAGCTGGAATGGCGGTTGCGGCTGAAAGAGGAGCTGGGCGAGAGCGAGCTTATCCAGTTGCAGCAAGTCTTCAATCAGACCCGGGAGCAGGTGTCCCATTTCCTGCTGACCGGCGAGCAGCAGGAGTCTGCCGGCATACTGTTCGAGCCGCGGGATGAGCGGCTGTGACGCGGGGCGGATAGCCATCGTTCTCAAGCTGGCCGCTTTCAGGCTATGATGGCCCCATTTGCATCGCCCCCGCCTCGGGGGCGATTGTATTGAGCTTCTCTTATGACCAACGGCGGCCCCCTGGGCGCCGCGAGAAAGGATGTTGATGTGAGCGTATTTCTACGGCTTGGCTGGTTTTTCAAGGAGCAGTGGCGGCGTTATCTGACCGCCATCGCCTTGCTGATGATGGTGGCGCTGCTGACCGTGATCCCGCCCAAGGTGGTGGGCTGGGTGGTGGACGGGGTCGCCAAGGGCGAGCTCGATCATGGCACCCTGATGGGCTATCTGGCGGGGCTGTTTGGCCTTGGCCTGCTCATCTACCTGCTGCGTTACGTGTGGCGGGTCATGCTGTTTGGCGCCTCCTATCGGCTCGCCTATGTGCTGCGCAACCGGCTGTTCCACCACTTCACCCGCATGAGCCCCGACTTTTACCAGCGTCATCGTACCGGCGATCTGATGGCCCACGCCACCAACGACATCCAGGCGGTGGAGATGACGGCCGGCGAGGGGGTGTTGACCCTGGTGGACTCCTTCATCGTCGGGATCCTGGTGCTCTCCATCATGTGCAGCCAGTACTCCTGGCAGCTGACCCTGCTCTCTCTGTTGCCGTTGCCGGTGATGGCGTTCTTCATGAACCGCTTCGGGACCCAGATCTACAAGGAGTTCAAGGCGGCGCAGGGAGCCTTCTCCAGGCTCAACAACAAGACCCAGGAGGCCCTCTCCGGGGTGCGGGTGCTCAAGTCCTATGCGGTCGAATCCCTCGAGGATCAGGGCTTTGCCGAACTGACCCGGCAGGCGGGGGAGTGCAACATGGCGGTGGCCCGCATCGATGCCAAGTTCGATCCCGTGATCTACCTCTGCATAGGTTGCTCCTATTTCCTGGCGGTGGCGGGCGGCAGCGCCCTGGTGCTGCAAGACAAGCTGACCCTGGGGGAGCTCACCAGCTTCACCATGTACCTGGGGCAGCTCATCTGGCCCATGTTCGCCATCGCCTGGCTGTTCAACATCATAGAGCGCGGCAGCGCCGCCTATTCCCGCATCGAGAGTCTGCTGGCCGAGCGTAGCGACATTCAGGATCCCGAGGCACCGCAGCCCCTCACGGCCAGCTTCCCCCTCTGCATGAAGGGGGTGGATTACCGGTTGGAGCAACGCAGCCTGCTGCAGGGGATAGATTTCAGCCTGCAGCAAGGCGGCATGCTCGGGGTGGTGGGGCGCACGGGGGCGGGCAAGAGCTCGCTGCTCAAGCTGCTGATGCGGCTGGCCAACCCCAGCGCCGGCCAGATCACCATGGGCGGCGTGCCCATCCAGCAGCTGGCGCTGGCCGATCTGCGCAGCCAGTTTGCCTATGTGCCCCAGGAGCCGTTCCTGTTCTCCACCACCATAGCCGCCAACATCGCCCTCGGCCGGCCCGAGGCCAGCCAGGAGGAGATCGAGCGGGTGGCTCGCATCGCCTGCGTGCACGATGACATCAGCCGCTTCCCCATGGGCTATGCCACCGAGGTGGGCGAGAAGGGGGTGACCCTCTCCGGCGGCCAGAAACAGCGCCTCGCCATCGCCCGGGCCCTGCTGCTGCCGGCCCCTATCCTGGTGCTGGACGATGCCCTGTCGGCGGTGGATGCCCATACCGAGCAACAGATCCTGCAGGCGCTCAAGGCCCATAGACGCACCCTGATCCTGATCAGCCACCGCATGACGGCGGTGGAGCAGGCGGACGAGATCCTGGTGCTGGAGCAGGGCCGCGTCAGTGAGCGGGGTCGCCACGGCGCCCTGATGGCCCACAACGGCTGGTACGCCGACATGGTTCGCTATCAGCGCCTGGAGCAAGACGTGGAGGAGAGCCTGTGAGTTTGATGATAAGACGAGTGGCCCCCCTCATCCCCAACCCTTCTCCCGCGAGGGGAGAAGGGAGCAAAGAGAGTCAATTCCTTGGGAACGCTGTGCTGGAGGCGAGTCTGTGAATCCAACCATCAAACGCCTGCTGGCCTATTGCGCTCGCTACCCCCACTGGCTGATCCAGGCGGGCATCTGTCTGCTGCTGGCCACCGGCGCCGAGGTAGCGGGACCGCTGCTGATCAAGCTGTTCATCGATGACTACCTGGCACCGCGCCAGCTGGTGTGGCCGGCCATCGCGGCGCTCGGGGCGGGTTATCTCGGTCTGCAACTGCTGTCGGCCGCCGGTTTCTACCTGCAGTCCCTGCGCTTCAACCGCATCGCCCAGGCGGTGGTGCAGACCCTGCGCGAGCAGGTGTTTGCCACCGCCATCCGGCTGCCGGCCCGCTATTTCGACAAGCATCGCTCGGGCTCCCTCATCTCCCGCATCACCAACGACACCGAGGCGATCATGAACCTCTATGTGCAGGTGATAGGGCTGCTGGTGCAGAAGGTGGTGCTCTTGTGCGGCATCCTCATCTCCATGGCGCTGCTGGATCTGCGGCTGATGCTGGTGTGCGCGACCCTGTTGCCGGCGGTGGGCGCCGTGATGTGGCTCTACCAGCGCCTGAGCGTGCCTGTGGTGCGGACGACCCGCAGCCTGCTGTCTGATATCAACAGCCGGCTCAACGAGTCGCTGCAGGGCATGCCGGTGATCCAGGCCATGGTGCAGGAGCGCCATTTCGCCAACGCTTTCGCCGACATCAACCAGCAGCACTGGTCGGCGCGGCTCAAGAGCCTCAAGATCAACGGCATACTGCTGCGTCCGCTCATCGATCTGTTCTACATGATGGTGCTCATCGGCCTGCTTGCGCTCTTTGCCCAGGAAGGGCTGAGCGCCAATGGCGCCATCCAGGTGGGGGTGCTCTACGCCTTCATCAGCTATCTGGGACGGATGATAGAGCCGCTCATCGAGATGACCAACCAGCTCAACCAGCTGCAACAGGCCATGGTGGCGGGGGAGCGGGTGTTTGCCCTGCTCGACGAGACCCGCGAGAGCACCGGGGGGGAGAGCCCCGCATTGCAGGGGCGGGTCAGCTTCGATCGGGTGAGCTTCTCCTACGATGGTCAGCAACCCGTGCTGCGGGAGGTGAGCTTCAACGCCCGTCCCGGCCAGATGCTGGCGCTGGTGGGCCACACCGGCAGCGGCAAGTCCACCATCATCAGCCTGCTGATGGGCTTCTATCCGCTGGCGAGCGGGCAGATCCGCTTCGACGATCACCCCCTGGGGGAACTCTCCCTGGCGGCGGTGCGGCGCAGCATCGGCCTGGTGCAGCAGGATCCCTTCATCTTCGTCGGCACCCTGGCCGAGAACTTGCGCCTCGGCCGCGCCGGCATCGACGAGGCGCAGCTGTGGCAGGCACTGACCGAGGTGCAGCTGGCCGAGTTCGTGCAGAGCCTGCCGGACGGGCTGGACACCCTGATGGAGGAGGGGGGCAAGAACCTCTCCGCCGGTCAGCGCCAGCTGCTCTCGTTTGCCCGGGCGCTGGTCGGGGATCCGCGCATCCTCATCCTGGATGAGGCCACCGCCAGCGTGGACTCCCAGACCGAGTTCGCGCTCTCCCAGGCGCTCTCGGCGGCCCGCCGTGGCCGCACCACCATCGCCATCGCCCACCGGCTCTCGACCATAGTCGATGCCGACGAGATCCTGCTGCTCTCCCGCGGTCAGGTGAACGAGCGCGGCACCCACGCCGAGCTCATGGCGCTGGGGGGCCACTACGCCCAGCTGTTCGAGATGCAGAGCCAGGGCGCCTGGCTGGAGGAGAAGCGGGCCTGAGCCCGCTCCCCATAAAAAAACAGCCGGCAGATGCCGGCTGTGTTGTCTCTGTTGTGTGGGAGGATCAGACCGTGGCCTTGCCCCGTGCGATCTGCTTGGGTTGCAGGGGCGGGAAGTCGTCGTTGAAGAAGGTGTCCGCCTCGTCAATCTGCGCCTTGCGCTGCTTCTGGATGAAGTTGTCGAAGTCGCGCTTGATCTCCGGATCCTTCAACGCCTCGTAGTCGAACACGTTGGCGGCATAGAGGTAGTTGAAGTAGATGTCGACAAATTCGGCGCTGGCGCAGGCGGAGGTGAACTTGCTGTTCTGGCGGTCGAAGTTGATGCGGTACTGCTTGATCTTGGGCACATAGACCAGCTCGCTGCCCACCTTGAACACCTCGACCGTGATACCCACCGTGATGGTCTTGTAGAAGTCCTTGTTGTTCTCCACCCCGAAGCGAATGGCATCCCCCTGCTTTTGCAGGAACTTGTTGAAGCTGGCCAGCGCCGTGGTGCCCTGGCTCACCACCACGTCCATGATGAAGTTGATGAAGTCGGTGGCGATGCTGAGCCCCTTGATGTGGCGGCTGTAGCTCTGCTGATCGATCTTGCTCGGCCCCATCAGGGGGATCTTGGCGAGGGCCCTGGCCCAGAGATCCGCATCCGTCTTGTACTGCTCGCCATAGGCTTCGGCATAGCGGTTGATATAGGCGGTGACCACGGAGGTGATGGCGATGAGATAGGCTTTCTGCTCGGCCAGTCTGGCCATCACGGCGGGATCATCGAGCAGCTCGTTGGCCACGATGAACTCCACCAGGCCATCCTTGTCGGCATAGGGATCGTTTGCCACATTCCTGGCGGTGGTGGGCAGGTTGACGTCGTTGAAGAAGGCCTCGGCTTCGGCGAACTGATCCCGGTTGTTCAGACGGCTGGCGGGGGCTTCGCGCACCAGGTGGCAGAGCACTATCTCGGCCTCGTAATCGGACTCGCGCCACAGAGGGGCCTGTGTCTGGTTGCCGAAGGTCTTCTTGTAGGCGAGATTGAAATCGATCAGCACCGAGCTGCAACCGCAATCCATGGCGAAGTCGACGGCGTAGCTGAGCTGGCCTGAGGGCAGCGGCTTGCTCATCTTGCCCTTGACCGCCAGGTTGGCGTAGCACTTGAGGTACTCCCGGCCAAACAGCTCATAAGCGCGGTTGTTGTTGAAATTGAGCTGGAAGGTGCCGGCACTTTCGCCGCCGTTGAACAACTGTTGATTGTTACCCATCTCTTTATCCTTGTGCTGTGTGAAAAGGTGGCCCGTTGCCGTACGGCCATTCGCGGGCCAGAACAGCCTAGTGAGGGATGAGACGGATAGTTACTGTGACTTATGTCAGTGGCGACCTGGGGGGCGCCGACTAGCGCCGGCGAGGGCAGGATTAGTCCTTAGCTTTCATTCGGCTAGGGTTGTCATCTGGCTGACACAGTGGCGCCAAGCTTTAAAAATAAGGGAAGAGAGGGGCTGACCATGCTCGCCATCGGGGCCATGGCGCCCCGTTTTACGATTTTCCACATAGATGAGATCCCTCCTTCATCTGGGAAAAAGTACCTTGGCGAGAATGGAACAGTGCTGCTTGCCCATGGTGGCTGGGTGCGCGAGTACGCAGATATCGGGGCTGCCTTTTGCTCATTGATGATGTCCAGGGCGGGGTAACGGGCGCCCCTCTGGCTCGAAAACCACCTGACGGGAGGCGCAGGGTGTGAAAAGGGTGCTTGCCTATGGGGTGTGATGCTGGCAACATTTCCGTCACACTCACTCATCGGATCAGTTTGCATATGGACTTGCAACGCTTCAAAGCCAATCTGGCGCTGCGCCTGTTTGCCTGGCGCTATATTCCCGTCATCGGATTCTGTTCCCCCGTCATCGAGAGCATGGATGCCAAGGCGCTGCGCATTCGCATTCCGCTCGGCTGGCGTACCCGCAACCACCTCGGCAGCATGTATTTCGGCGCGTTGGCGACCGGCGCCGATCTGGTGGGGGGCCTGCTGGTGATGGAGAAGGGGCGGACGAGGCGCAAGAAGGTGCACTTCGCCTTCAAGGATGTGCAGGGGGAGTTTCTGAAGCGACCCGAGGCGGATGTGCAGTTTGACTGCGCCGCGGGGGAAGCGATCGATGCCATGATCGACGAATCGCTGGCGACGGGGCAGCGCATCAACCGCCCCATCCAGGTGGTGGCCACCTGTCCGTCGCTCAACGGGGATGAGGCGATGGCGCGCTTCGTGCTGACCCTGTCGATCAAGGCCAGCTGAATGCTAACGGGCGCGTCGGCGCCCTTATTCAAGCAGGGCTCAGAGGATCTCCGGGCTTATTCCTTCCTTTACCACGACCTTCATGCCGTTGAAGTTGACCACCTGCTCGGCGACGATTTTGCAGCGCTTGCGGGTCTCGATCTGACCATCCACTTCCACCAGTCCCTCGGCGACCAGTGCCTTGGCCGCGCCGCCGCAATCGGCCCAACCCTGATGCTTGATCAGGTCACACAAGGCAACGAAGGGGTGGCCTTCGAGCAGAAACGTCTCCATGGAAAATCCTCTTGCTTAAATGAATGCCTGACGTGGCAGGGCGGCCATTTTAGGCAGTTAGGGCCGGCAGGGAAAGGGTTAGGTCTGGATTGGGCAGAAAAAGGGAACATTCGGCGCAAGGCAAAAAATTCAGCCCGGCGAGGGCCGGGCTGAATTATTACGTGATGTCGAGCCTATCTCAGCCGAACTTAACCACGGCTTCTCCCGTCACGGCGAGGGCGCCGCTCTGGGTGAAGATGCGGGTGGCCAGGGTGACGATGGGTTTGTCATCGCGAATGGCGATCACTTCGACCTCCGCCAGCACCTCCTCCCCGACAAATACCGGCTGCTTGAAGGAGAGGGTCTGCCCCAGGTAGACGCTCCCTTTCCCCGGTAACTGCTGGCCCAACAGCCCGGAGAACAGGCTGGCCAGCAACATACCGTGCACTATGGGGCGCTCGAACGGGGTGCTGGCGGCAAACACCGGGTCCAGGTGCAGCGGATTGAAATCCTCCGACAAGCCGGCGAAGGCACCGACCTCTGCCGGCCCGAACCGCTTGCTCAGGCTGGCCTTCTGGCCGACGAACAGGGGGGTTGTTGCTGCACTCATGTTGTTACCTCTTCTGCTGCCTTGGTAAAGATGGGGTTGAGGCGCTCCTTGACGTAGCTGCCGGGGGCCGCCGCCAGGCCTTCGCCGGGCTCGCGCGCGGGGATGGGCTCTGACGCTTCGTCCCGCGCCTTGATGAAGGCGGTCATCTCGGGCCACCAGGAGCCGCCTTGATGGGTCGCACCTGCGTGCCAGGCCTCCGGGCTCTCGCAAGGGGCATCGTTTTGCCAGAAGCCGTACTTGTTGGCGGCCGGTGGGTTGATGATACCGGCGATGTGGCCCGACTCGGCCAGGATGAAGCGCTGCTCGCCACCGAACAGCCTCATGCCCTGCCAGGTGCCTTGCCAGAGCGCGATGTGGTCGTCGATGGCCGACACCAGCAGCACCGGTGTCTTCACCTTGGAGAGATCGATCCGGGTCTGGCGGATCTTGAGTTCCCCCTTCACCAGCTGATTCTCGAGGTAGAGACGGCGCAGCAGGCTGTTGTGGGTCTTGCCCGCCACGTTGGTGCTGTCGCCGTTCCAGTGCAGCAGATCGAAGGCGACCGGGCTCTTGCCCTTGAGGTAGCTGTCGATGTAGTAGTTCCAGTAGAGGTTGTTCTCGCGCAGCAGGCTGAACGAGACCGCCAGTTGCCGCCCATCCATGATGCCCTTGGCCTCATTTTGGGCCTCCAGCGCCGCTATGATGGGCTCGTGGATGAAGATGCCGAGCTCGCCCGGCTGCGAGAAGTCCAGCAGGGTGGTGAACAGGGTGGCGGTGCGCACCCGTTGCTTCTGACGGCGCGCCGCCAGCCAGCCCATGGCCAGCGACAGGGCGGTGCCACCGATGCAGTAGCCGATGCCGTGCACCTCCCGTTCACCGGTCGCCGCCTCCACCCCATCCATGGCGGCCAGCACGCCGTCGACCACATAGTCGTCGAGATCGATGTTGGCCTGGGCCGGACCCGGGTTGCGCCAGGAGATCATGAACACCGTCTGCCCCTGGGCGACCAGCCAGGCGACCAGCGAGTTCTGGGGACGCATGTCCATGATGTAGTACTTGTTGATGAAGGGGGGCACGATCAGCACCGGGGTCTTGGCCACGGTCTCAGTGCTCGGGCTGTACTGGATCAGCTCGTAGAGCTCGGTGCGCTGCACCACCCGACCCGGCGTCAGGGCCAGATCCCGCCCCAGCTCGAAGGCCGCCTCATCGGTCAGTCGAATGTTGAGCTGATCGGCGCTGCGCTCCAGATCCTCGGCCAAGAGCGCCAGCCCGCGCACCAGGTTCTGGCCGTCGGACTCCAGGGTCAGCTTGAGCAGCTCAGGGTTGGTCGCCAGGAAGTTACTGGGGGCCATGGCATTGAGATATTGGCGGGTGAAGAAACGCAGCCGCTCCCGGCTCTTCTGGGGCACGCCTTCCAGCGCATCGACCGACGCCAGCAGGTGTTTGGCCGTCAGCAGATAGGATTGTTTGAGATAGTCGTAGATGGGCTGCTCGCTCCAGGCCTCGGCCTTGAAGCGGCGATCCCCTTGTTCCGGCTGGATCACCGGTTCGCTCTCCTGACCCGCACTCTTGAGCAGGGTGTGCTGCACCAGTTTGAGCTGATCCTGCCACCAGTTCATCTGGGCATGGATCAGCTGCCCTGGCTGCTGGCTGGTCTGCTCAAGCACCTTGCCCAGATCGTCCAGATTGGTCTGCAGCAAGGCCTGTGCCGTGCGCTCGGTCTGGGCCTTGGCCATGGTCAGCAGCTTGTCGTTATAGTGGGACAGGGCCTCGAACAGCGGGCCGTACGATGATTGGCTCATGTTCTCTCCTTCACCCACGCTCGTGGCGGGACTAGCCCGTCATATCGAGTCATGGGGAGATGTGGCTGCCCGAACGGGCAGCCAGGGTTATCAGGCCTTGCCCGTGGTCTTCTTGATGCCATCAGCGGTCAGCACGTCCAGTTCTTCCTTGAACTGCTGACCGAGCGCGTTGAGCTTCTGGATGTCATCCAGCATCTGGCGGGAGAGTTGGCTGGCGGTTTCCAGCTGCACAGTGCCGAGGGCGGCCAGGCTCTGGGCATCCTGCACCTTGCCCGCCGCCTGCAACTGGTTCAGGCCCAGCTCGGCATAGGCGTTGGCGGACGCCAGTTGCAGTCGGGTCAGCTGTTCAATATTGCTGGCCAGCAACTGGTTGTAGCGGGTGAGGGGGGAGGCAAAGCCTTGCATCTGCTCGGTAAAGCTCTTGAGTATGTCCATATTCATCATGCGTCTCCATTTCGGCAGAACTGTATTGTTATGAGCCAACTGGCCCTGAGTGGGTACAACTTATCATCCATGGTCACGTGTTGCTTGCTCTGTTCAAACACACGTTTAACTATATTGTTACAAGATGTGGTTTGATGTAAATAACAGAAATGTTAATTTCAGTTTGAATTTTAATTTCATCTGTATTTATTGGCTGTCTTTGGTGAGAGTGGATTCAGACGAGCTGTGACGCAGCGCCGCCGGTGCGGCCTCGAACCCCGGGTCGGGCACTGGTAGGCTGCCCCGATGCTCAGATCCTCAAGGAATCCCCGATGAAATCCCTTACCCTGCTGCTTGGCAGCGGCACGCTGGCCCTCTGTGGCGCCGCCCAGGCCAGTACTCCGGTCCAGATCTCGCTGCCCGGTATCAACCTGCCGGCGTCCCATCAGGTCGAGGGGGCGCGCGCCTCCTTCCTGTACGGCCGGACCGGGCAGGTGAAGGGAATCGACTTGCCCGTCTTCGCCCTCTCCGACGTGGATCAGTTCACCGGCTTGCAGCTCGGCATCTTCTTCGGTGCGGCTCGGGTGCGTCACCAGTTTGGCGGGGTCGCCATCAACGCCGTCAACTGGCATGGCGGGCAGGACACCGGGCTCAACCTGGGCTTCGTCAACCTGACCAACAACGTGCGGGGGCTGAACTGGGGCGCGGTCAACATCGCCCAGGGCAACGCCCTGGCCAACGTCGGCTTCGTCAACTATGCCGAACGTACCACTTTCCAGATTGGCTTCGTCAATGCCACCAGGCATCTGGATGGCTTGCAGATCGGCCTGGCGAACTACGCCGAGAACGGCATCTTCCCCATCTTGCCACTCATCAACTTCAAGAAATCCTTCTAAGGCGCGGCCCAGCCTTGCATTAGCGAAGGCAACCATTACCCTGTGCAGCATCGACTGTGCAGAGAAGTGATCTTGAGATGACAACTGAGCATATGGATGCCATCGGCATCGGCTGGGATGTGAGAGGCTGGCAGGGCAACGCCCAGGCGGTGGCCGTGGTGGGCTGGCAGGCCCGCGAACAGCGGCTGCACTGGTTTGGCGTCTCCCCCCTGTTTCGACTGAGCTCCCGGGTTGCCCCGGATCTTGACGCATTGCTGCGCCCGGCGTTGCAAGACGAGATGAGCCTGATGCAGGTGCTGGCCTGTCCGCAGTTGGCCCTGGGGATAGATGCGCCGCTCGCCTTCCCGCGGGCGTTCGCCGAGCTGCTGGCAGGCAGGGGAGGCGAGTGCGCCGTGCCGCAGCGGGAGATAGACAACCCTTACGCCTACCGCGACTGCGAGCGCTGGCTACACCGGCAATATGGCAAGAAGCCGCTTTCGGCCACCTTCGACAGGTTGGGCAACAACGCCACCCTGGCGATCGCCATGCTGCCGCGCCTAGCGGACCTGCAACCGGTGCCAAGGCAGGTGCCACTGGCCAATCGCGCCGTGCTGGAGGTCTATCCGGCGCTGGCCAAGGTCGGTGGCAGAGCCTCCCTGGCCAGGACGGAGATTGCTTCTAGCCTGCCACCGGATGTCATGGCGGGGACGGATCGCTATGATGCCGCCCTCTGCGCCCTGATGGCGCTGCAGTATGCCGCCAGGGGAGGCATCGCGGCTCTGCCGCCGCTGGTCTCGGCTCCCGCCGATTTCCCGCTGGACGAAGGCTGGGTCTATCACTTCGCCCGGGATTGAGCCTTCGAACTAAGCCTTCAACACGGGCTGCCGCATTCCCTCGCTGGCAGCCCCTGTCTTTTCTCCTCGTCTGTTCCTCCTTGCATCAATGCCCAATCCGGCCTGGGTGTTGAAATATCGTTCTCATATGCCATCAAACAAGACAATTGAGACACCATAAGACCCCCAGCAGACGAGGTGCGCTCGGCCAAGAGGCAAGGCAGAGGGGTCAGCTGCGCGGGAAGCAGGGCGGAAAATCCAACATGGGGCCGCAGTTTTTCGGCTCAAATGGCGACAAGTGCCGCGAATCGCTGGAAGAGCCCGCTCTTCATCCGATATATTGCCTGCTTTCCTCATGCTTCTTCTGTGGTGGTTTCGATGAAACGCATTCTCTCTATCCAGTCCCACGTGGTTTTTGGTTGTGCCGGTAACAGCGCCGCCGTGTTCCCCATGCGCCGTCTCGGCATGGAAGTGTGGCCCATCAACACGGTGCAGTTCTCCAACCATACCCAGTACGAGGCGGGATGGCAGGGGATGGCGATGCCGGCCGGTCACATCGGCGCCCTCTGCAAGGGGCTGATGGAGATCGAGGTGCTGGGGCAGTGCGATGCGGTGCTGAGCGGCTATCTGGGCTCGGCCGAGCAGGGGGACGAGATCCTGGCGGTGGTCGCGGCTGTCAAGGCGGCCAACCCCGAGGCCATCTATTTCTGCGATCCGGTGATGGGTCACCCGGAGAAGGGCTGCATCGTCGCCCCCGGCGTGACCCGCTTCCTGACCGAACAGGCGCTGCCGGTGGCCGACATCATGGCGCCTAACCTGCTGGAGCTGGAGACCCTGTGCGACACCCACCTGGCCGATCTGAGTCAGACCCGCGCCGCCGCTCATCGGCTGTTGGCCAAGGGCGTCAAGATGGTGCTGGTCAAGCACCTGGGCCGCGCCGCCAGCCAGCCTGGCCGTTTCGAGATGCTGCTGGCCACGGCCGAGGGGGATTACCTGATCGCCCGGCCGCTCT
This sequence comes from Aeromonas sp. sif2433, assembly GCF_019218705.1. Lineage (NCBI taxonomy): Bacteria > Pseudomonadati > Pseudomonadota > Gammaproteobacteria > Aeromonadales > Aeromonadaceae > Aeromonas > Aeromonas sp. sif2433. The sequence goes on along the minus strand of NZ_JAHUXD010000005.1, from coordinate 17,680 downwards.
ACGAATTTGCCCGCCAACCGGTCGGGGTGGGGGATCTCATCAGCGCCCTGATGCTGGCGAACCTGCAGGCCGGCTTTGATGCCGTGGCGGCCTTCGAGCGCACCAATGCGGCGGTGGATGCGGTGCTGCTACGCACCTGGCAGGCGGATGCCTACGAGTTGCAGCTGATCGCGGCGCAGGCCGACTTCGCCGAGCCGCGGGTTGAACACCGCGCAGAGCGGCTGGCCTGAAGGGATGGCGTGATCAGCTAGCCTTGTCGGCGGTTGATCAGCTGACCGCCGCTCCGCCCGCGGTGACGGCCTGAAAATGCTCGACGGTGGGGAAGGGGTCGTAGAAGTGATGCAGCAGCGCCTTCCACTGCTGGTACTGGGGGGAGCCCCGAAAACCCCGGGTGTGATCCTCGAGTCGCCGCCAGTTGACCAGCAGCAGGTAGCGATGGGGATCGGTCAATGAACGCTGCAGCTGGTGGCCGCCATAGCCGGGCATGGCGCTGATGATGTGCTGGGCCTGGGCGAAGGCCAGCTCGAAGGCGGCGCTCTGACCCGGGATGATCTGCAGTGGGGCGACTTCCAATATCATGCTGGCTCCTTGCCTGTCTCCATGGAGGGGCCATTTCAGCAATGAATGAGCCAATAAACAAGGCCAGCCGCGAGGCTGGCCTTGTCGTTGCAAGCGTCAGGCGCCTGGCCGCACGCCGCCTCTGATTCAGAGCTGCTTAGAGCTGCTTGTAGAAGAACTGGGTCGCCGCCAGGGAGCCGTCGCCATTGCGAGCGAAGTCCGGGATCTGGCCCGCCTCCTGATAACCCAGCTGGCGATAGAGGGTGGAGGCCACGTCGCCGACCCGGGAGTCCAGCACCAGCAGGGTGCGTTTGGCGTCGCGGGCGCCTTGCTCCATGGCGTTCATCAGGGCGCGACCGACCCCCTTGCCGCGGGCCTCGCTGTGTACCATCAGCTTCTCCACCTCGGCTCTATGACCGCCGTTCGCCTTGGTGCAGAGCGCCAGTTGCAGCGCCCCGACCAGGTGGTGCTGATCGAAGGCCACCCAGAGCCTGCGTACCCCGTCGGCCAGATCCGCTTCTATACCCTGCCAGTATTCCAGCCCCAGCTCTTCTGGCAGTGGTGGCAGGAAGCCCACCGAGGCGCCACTGGCCACGCAGTCCTGCAACAGGGTGATCAGCGCCGGTTTGATGCCTCTGGTGCTATCGACCTCAATGATCTCCATTGAAACTCCTCATCGTCTATGACTCATCTCTCTTGCTACTCACATCGGGTATTAACGGATCAGCTCTTGCTCGGCCAACCAGTGAAACAGCAGGCGGGAGACCGGGGACACCTGGTCCAGATGGCGGCTGTCCAGCCAGCGCAGCTCGGCGATCTCCGCCGAGGCCACGGGGGTGCCGCTGGCCTCGCCGGTGTAGCAGCGCAAGTTGACCAGTACCCCTTGTGGCTTGCCATCGGCCTGGGCGCTGAATTCGCAGGCAAAGCGCAGCGTCTCAGGCAGCAGGGCGACGGCCAGCTCCTCCTCAATCTCCCGCCGCAGCGCGGCCTCGTCGCTCTCACCCGGCTCGCGCTTGCCGCCGGGAATGTAGTAGATGGCCTTGCCGTGGGAGCGGGCACACAGCAGTTGCCCATCCTTGAAGCTCAGCCAGGCGAGTTTATCGATCATGGGGCAAGTTCCTCTTGTCAAAATGCGCTCTGCTGCTCGCACAGGGTGCGATAGGAGCGGGTCTCCAGCCGGTCGGCCGAGAGCGCGAGTTGCGCCGCCAGCCCCTGCAACTGCTGGCGATAGCCGGGCAGCTTGGCCTCCTCGTCGGTCATGATGGCCAGCTCGGCAAAGTCGCCGAGCCCGTCCAGATGATCCAGGGTCAGGTGAAAGGGGCCGACGAAATAGATGCTGCGCCGCTTGGTGAGGGTCAGCACCTGCTGATAACCCAGGTTGTGCAGCATGCTGATGGCCTTGTCGGCATCGGTGATGTTTACGGCCTCGCAGCGATCGGCTCCCGGTCCCTTGACGATCCAGAGCCGGATGCCGGAGGGCTGCATGGTGCGGATCACCAGGCTCTTGCCCTGCTCGGCCAGGAGCCGCTGCGGCGTGTCGAAGTAGCAGTCCCGCTCATGATTATCCTCCACCATCACCTCGGGATTGAGGGCTTTGAGGGCGGTGAGGAAGGCGGCGCGATCCGTCAGGCGGTATTTGAATTCCACCTCGAAACGACCCTGAAAATGTGTACTCATGAGGTGCACTTGGCGCTCAAACGGCAAATGAATAGTGCAGACTAGCAAAAGTGCGGGGCTTGCCCAAGCGCCTGGATCACAGCTTGGGATCGATCGCCGTCTTTGTGCGCAGTCAGCACCTGAAAAGTCGGGCTGGCGCACAGCCCGTGGCAGGGTGACTGGGCGCCGTGGCGGGGCTGTGCTCTAATAAGCTCCCTCTTTGGCGGTAGGGTGCCGCCCATGAACAACGACAGCGGCGGTGAATGGGCCGACGCGAGTGGAGCCATAGATGCAGATCACGCAATTGAGCAACTTTATCGGATTGGGGGTGGCGGGCAACTTCGCGGGCCACCTGGAGCAGGCGGGTGAGGCGGCCGATTTTGTCGCCGTCAAGGTCACGGACAAGGTCGCCCCCAAGGCGCTGTTCCCCTTCTATGTGCCGTCCCATCCGGGCCAGCTCGGTGTCTTCCCGCTCAGCGGCGATGCCATCTTCCTGCCAGAGGCGGCGGTGAGCGGCGATGAGAAGGTGCAGATCGAGCCTGAGGTGGCGCTCTGGTGCGAGCTGGAGTACGCGGGGGAGCAGGTGGTGGCCATCCATCCCCGCGCCTTCGGCGCCTACAACGACTGCTCCATCCGTCGCCCCAACGCCAGGAAGATCAGCGAGAAGAAGAACTGGGGCCCCGAGAGCAAGGGCTTGGCCGAGAACCTGTTGCCGCTCAGCGGGTTTTCCGCCGGTTGCGAGCTCGATGACTATCGCATCGCCTGCTACCTGGAGCGCGATGGCGAGCTGCATGGCTACGGGGTCGACAGCGCGGCGGTGGATTACAGCTATTTCCATCAGCAGTTGCTGGCCTGGGCCATCGACAAGTTCAACCATCAGCAGGACGAGGGCCCGGCCGAGCATATCCAGGGGCTGCTGGCCCAGGCGGGCCGCCCGGCCCATGCGCTGATCAGCATAGGCGCCACCCGCTACACCCCCTTCGGCGAGACTCACTTCCTCAGACCCGGCGACACCTCCTGCGTGGTGGTCTACCCGGCCAGCCGCTACGGCGAGCTCGACATCCAGGACGCCATTCGTCGTCGCACCTTCGGCCCGGACGTCTCGGCTTTGCTGCAGGCGGTCAAGACCCGCTGATCCCCTCGGCCCTCCCCATTCCTGGGGGAGGGCCTGTTATTTGTGCCTCGCAGCCATCCCCGCATTGCTTGCGCCTCCTCAAGGGGCTGCCGTGATCCTGCCACCTTCCCATGAACAGCATGAGAAGCGGATTGAAGCGCGCCGATATAACAGTATGATTTGCCAAAAGAAGCGCCCTCATCGGCAAGGATCACTGCACCTCACATGATTGAACTCAAAACCATGGCCCTGTTTCTGGTGACGGCGGTCGCCGAGATCCTGGGCTGCTATCTGCCCTATCTGTGGCTGACCCAGGGCAAGAGCGCCTGGTTGCTGCTGCCCGCGGCCTTAAGCCTCATGCTGTTTGCCTGGCTGTTGTCGCTGCACCCCACCGCGGCTGGCCGGGTCTATGCCGCCTATGGCGGCGTCTATATCTTCGTGGCCATTCTCTGGCTCTGGGCCGTGGATGGCATCAGGCCCACGCTCTGGGATCTGGTCGGTGCCGGGGTAGCCCTGCTTGGCATGGCCATCATCATGTTTGCGCCGCGTCAGGCCTAGGGCCAGACACCGGGGAGGGCACAAGGCCACCCGCCGATTGTACGGATGGTCGGGCATCGGCTTGGTTGTCATCAGGCGGGTCGATGCCGAGGTGCTGGCAGGCCCGACCCTGAAGGGCATTAAGCCCGCCAATCAATAGACAGAGTCAACAAAGAATGAAAATTGAACAAGCGCAACCCGGGGATTATCAGACCCTGATCGCCATCTGGGAGGCGTCGGTGCGCGCCACTCATCACTTCTTGCCGGAGGAAGAGATTGTTGTCCTCAGGCCGCTCATTCTGGAGCACTACTTTGCCGCCGTGACGCTGACCCATGCTCGGGACGAGCAGGGGATCGCCGGCTTTTGCGGGGTGCATGATGGCAACATCGAGATGCTGTTCGTCGACCCCAGGGCGCGAGGGCGCGGGGTCGGCAGCCTGCTGGTGGCCGATGCCATCAGCCGGCAGGGTGCGACCCGGGTGGACGTCAACGAACAGAACGAGCAGGCGCTCGGCTTCTATCGGCGCATGGGCTTTGTAGTGACGGGGCGCTCGCCGCTGGATGGCCAGGGCAAGCCCTATCCGTTGCTGCACATGGTGCTCGCCGCCGGTTGAGGCCATCGAAAAACAAAAAACCGCCCGAGGGCGGTTTTTTCATTGCGGGCACCTGGCTTCAGGCACGGCGTCTTACTCCTCGGCGGAGTCGTCCTGATAGCTGTCACGCTGGGTCTTGGGCAGACGGCGCATGGGGGTGAAGCCGATGTCTTCACCCACGACCTCGCGCTTGCGCGCCGGGGCTGGCTTCCTGGCGGCATCGCCCCTGGCCACTGGCTTGCCTTTGCCCTTGGCGCCGGCCTTGTCGCTGGCGGACTTGGCATTGTGCTTGGCGTTGGCGTGACCACGGTCGCGCGGCGGGTTCTGCACCGGCTTGCTGCCCGGCAGGGTCTGACGGGTCGGCTTGCCGCTCGGCTCGTAGCCTTCCATGATCTCGCTCGGAATGCTCAGACCGATCAGCGCTTCGATGGCCTTGAGCTGATCCTGTTCATCCAGGCTGACCAGGGAGATGGCCTCACCGCCACGGCCGGCCCGGCCGGTACGGCCGATACGGTGGATATAATCCTCGGCCACCTGGGGCAGCTCGAAGTTGATCACGTGTGGCAGATGATCGATGTCCAGACCGCGGGCGGCGATGTCGGTGGCGACCAGCACCCGGACCTTGCCTTCCCGGAAGTCGGCCAGCGCCCGGTTGCGGGCCCCCTGGGTCTTGTCGCCGTGAATGGCGACGGTATCCAGGCCATCTTTCACCATCTGGTGAGCGAGGCGGTCGGCGATCTGCTTGGTGCGCACGAACACCAGCACCCGCTGCCAGTTCTGGCGGCCGATCATGTGGGAGAGCAGCTCGCGCTTGCGCTCGCGATCGACCTTGATGATGCGCTGGTTGACCTGCTCGGCGGTGCTGTTGCTCGGGCTCACCTCGATGAGGGCCGGATTTTTCAGCAGATCGTCGGCCAGTGCCTTGATCTCGTCCGAGAAGGTGGCGGAGAACAGCAGGGTCTGCCGCTCTTCCGGCAGCGCCTTCATGATGCGGCGAATGTCGGTGATGAAGCCCATGTCGAGCATGCGATCCGCTTCATCCAGCACCAGCACTTCCAGCTCGGTCAGGGTGAGGGCGCGCTGGGTCAGCAGATCCAGCAGGCGGCCCGGGGTGGCGACCAGGATGTCGACCCCGAGTTTGATGGCGTCCAGGTTCGGCTTGATGCTGACGCCGCCGTAGGCGATCAGGGTGCGGAACGGCAGGTGGTGGGCGTATTTGATGATGCTTTCACCCACCTGGGCGGCCAGCTCGCGAGTCGGGGTCAGCACCAGGGCGCGGACCTGGCGACGGCCGCCGCGGCCGTGGTTGGCCATCAGACGATGCAACATGGGCAGGGTGAAACCGGCCGTCTTGCCTGTGCCTGTCTGGGCGCCGCCCAGCACGTCCTGTCCTGCCAGAATGGCCGGGATGGCTTGCTGCTGGATGGGGGTTGGCTGTTCGTAACCCAACTCCTTGACGGCCCGCAGTATGTGCGGTGACAGACCCAGTTCATTGAATGACATGTTCGAGAGAAACTCCGAGCCTTGGGCTCAACGGGTGACGGCAGCCAGAGGGCCCGTCACGACATGGAAAAGATTATGGGCGCGTAATATAGCAGAACTGCGGCGAGCACGCAGTAATCCTGTGGGCAACGAGTGCTTTACGGGGCCGGGCCTCGCGCCGCAAGCTCCTCATCCTGCCGCGCTCGCCAAGGGGAGAGGGCGATCCCGGCCTGGGGAAGGCTGCGGCGCAGCCTCTTCAGGCTGGCAGCAGCGCCCGGATCTTGTCGGTCAGCTCCTCGGGCTTGGTCTGGGGGGCGGCTCTGTCCACCACCCGGCCCTCGCGGTCGATCAGGAACTTGGTGAAGTTCCACTTGATGGCCTCGCTCCCGAGCAGACCCGGCTTCTGCTGCTTGAGCCAGCGGTAGAAGGGGTGGGCCTGCTCGCCGTTGACCTCGCACTTGGCCATGAGCGGGAAGCTGACCGGGTAATCCACCGAGCAGAAGCGGGCTATCTCCTCGGCATCGCCGGGTTCCTGATGGCCGAACTGATCGCAGGGGAAGCCCAGGATCACCAGCCCGGTCGGGCCAAATTGGCGATGGAGCGCCTCCAGCCCCTGGTATTGGGGGGTGAAACCGCAGCGACTGGCCACGTTGACCACCAGAATGACCTGGCCCTGCAGGGCGTCCAGGGGAAAGTCGCTGCCATCGAGCCGTTGCAGAGTGAGGGAGGGAAGGGACATGGCGGGCTCCTGAAGGGGTGAACAGGGTCAAAGGTTGAGGCCACTATCGGGCTCTATGGGCACGTTAGCTGGCTAGGGGCGGTGGGGCAAGGGGAAATCGGGGGCGGGCGCCTGCGCCCTTGTGCGTATTGATGGTGGGACTTCTCAGGAGAAGCAATCCGGTTTGTGCCAGGGGGACTAAGTCGCTACAAAGCGCACTCTCTCCACTCGTTGCGAGCCCATCTTGGACTATCAAGCCGCCATGGATGCCATTTACACCCGAGGATGGGTGATAGTGGATGATTTTTTAACCGCCGCCGAGGTGGAGGCGCTGCGTGCCTGCCTGCCGGGGGACTGGCAACCGGCAGGGATCGGGCGGGAAGCGCTGCATCAGGGCAACCCCGATATCCGCCGTGATCAGATCCACTGGCTCGAGGCTGATCTCGGTGCGCCTGTGGTGGATTACCTTGCGCGCATGGAGTCCCTGCGCCTGGCCGCCAATCGCAGCCTGATGCTGGGGCTGTTCGACTACGAGGCGCACTTCGCCCGTTATCGCAGCGGTGACTTCTATGCCACCCACAGGGACGCCTTCGCCGGTCGCTCCAATCGCCGCCTCACCTCGGTGTTCTACCTCAACAACGGCTGGCAACCGGAGGCGGGCGGAGTGCTGCGCGTCTACGACAACGACGAGCAGTTTCTGATGGATGTCTCACCCAAGGGGGGACGGTTGGTGCTGTTCCTGTCCGAGGAGTTTCCCCACGAGGTGTTGCCAGCGAGCCAGGAGCGTTACAGCATCGCCGGCTGGTTCAGGGTCAACGGCAACGGCGTCGGCCGGGTCGATCCGTCTCGCTGATTGAAACCGCGAGACCTTTTCTGACACAGGGGTTGCCACAATCGAGGCCTTTGTGGCCCCAAGCGGGGGAAGAGGGCTTCCATCGGCTGACAAGGCTTTGCCTCCCTTGCTACACTGGCCGCACTCAATGTTCGTATCTGGCTTCGTCCGGTTTTTTTTCGTGCGGTGGTTCATCACGGATCATGACGAAGCCGCTTCTCCCAAGGGATCATATCTAATGAAGAACATGCATGTTTTGCTGCTGTGCGGCGGCGGTGGCGCCGAACACGAAGTCTCTCTGCGTAGTGCCAATTTCCTCGAGCAACAACTCGCCCTCCTGCCCAATGTCGAAGTGACCCGGGTCGAGATGTTTGCCGATCGCTGGCTCAGTGCCGACGGCCGCGAGTGCAAGCTGGGGCTGGACAAGCTGCTCTCCTTCGACAGCGTGGCCCGCCCGGTGGATTACGTGGTGCCCTGCATCCACGGCTATCCTGGCGAGACCGGCGATCTGCAATCCTTCCTCGAGCTGGCGGGCCTGCCTTATCTGGGTTGCGACGCCGAGGCGAGCAAGATCTGCTTCAACAAGATCAGCACCAAGCTGTGGTTCTCCGCCCTCGGTATCCCCAACACCCCCTATCTGTTCCTGACCGAGCAGGATGAGGCGGGGATCGCCGAGGCGAAAGCCGCCCTCGCCAAGTGGGGCAAGGTGTTCATCAAGGCCGCCTCTCAGGGCTCCTCCGTTGGCTGCTACTCCGCCAGCAACGAAGCCGAGCTGGTGCAGGGCATCAAGGACGCCTTCGGTTACTCCGAGCAGGTGCTGATCGAGAAGGCTGTCAAGCCGCGCGAGCTGGAAGTGGCGGTCTACCAATACGGTGACGAGCTGGTGGCGACCTATCCGGGCGAGATCTGCGTGCCGACCGACAAGTTCTACACCTACGAAGAGAAATACAGCAGCGCCAGCCACACCGAGACCGCCCTGCATGCGGAAGGTTTGACCCTGGCTCAGTCTGATGCCATCCAGGCCTATGCCCTCAAGGCATTCCGTCAGCTGAAGTTGACCCATCTGTCGCGTATCGACTTCTTCCTGACCGAGGAGGGGGAGATACTGCTCAACGAGATCAACACCTTCCCCGGCATGACCTCCATCTCCATGTTCCCGAAACTGCTGGAGCATCACGGTCACAGCTTCGCTCACTTCCTCGAGCAGATCCTGCGCAAGCCCGCCTGAGAGGCGTCAGTGGTGAAATGAAGAGGGGCCTGTCGGCCCCTCTGTCATATGCGGCGCGACAACTCACATAGGTGCCGAGGTGAACAGCCAGATGTGGGCGCCCTGGGGATCGGCGATCAGGGCCATGCGCCCGACGGTGGGGATGTCCATGGCGGGCACCACCACGCTGCCGCCATGGGCCGTCACCTTGGCCAGCCTGGCATCGACGTCATCCACCGCTATGTAGGTCGCCCAGTGGGGCGGCACGCCGGCCATCTGCGGATTGTCGCGGGTGGCCTGCACCCCGGCCACCGGTCGGCCATTGGCGACCAGCATGGGGTAGTTGCCGCCCTCCATCTCCATGAGCTCAGTCTGCCAGCCGAGCACCTCGGTGTAGAAGCGGACCCCGGCCTCGCCATCGGGCACATAGAGCTCGTGCCAGGTGAAGGTCTTGCCTTCGGCCAGGGCGTGCTCCCTGGCCATGTCTTGTTCTGCCATCTTCTCCTCCTGTGTCCCATCTACCTTCCCGGGTGTGGGATGATGGGGTGACGACCAAGTATAGAGCGACTCATTGGGCTCGCGAGTCTGACCGGGGAGGGCCGCGCAGCTTGCGGCCCGCAGACCCGCTCGCTACAATCTGCCCCCCTTTTGTACTGCAAACCGCACCCCAGACTGTGCCGCCGAGCCCGCCATGAAGCCAATCCCCGATCACGCCGTCAACCGCCTGCGCATCTGGCGCAAGAGCATCTCGACCCGACCCTTTCTCGCCCGCGGCGGCAGCGTGCCCCGCTGTGAAGCCTGCCAGCTGCGCCATGCCTGGTGTGCCTGCGAATGGCGGCCCGAGCTCAAGGCCGAGGCCGGTTTCTGCCTGCTGATGTACGACAGCGAGCCGATGAAGCCCTCCAACACCGGCCGCCTCATCGCCGACGTCTTGCCGGACACGACCTGGGCCTTCCTCTGGAAGCGCACCGAGCCCCACCCCGACTTGCTGGCCCTGCTGGCGGATCCCGTCTGGCAGCCCTATGTGGTGTTCCCCGCCTGCGAGAAGAACCCGGCGCGGGTGACCGAGCGGGTGGCCCTGGCCCCTGGCAAGAAGCCGCTCTTCATCCTGCTGGACGGCACCTGGCCCGAGGCGCGCAAGATGTTCAACATGAGCCCCTATCTGGATGGCTTCCCCGTGCTGTCGGTGCGGCCGGATGCGCTCTCCACCTATGGCATGCGGGTGGCCAATTGTGACGAACACCTCTGCACCGCCGAGGTGGCGGCCTGCGTGCTGGAGGTGGCCGGCGAGCTGGCGGCGGGTCAGGCCTTGCAGCTCTGGTTTAATCTGTTCAGCAGCCGCTATATGGCCGGCAGAGTGAGCCGGGCTCCCGGCGAGGACGAGTCACCGCTGTTGCAGGCCCTTGACGAGATCAATGGGGGAGTCGCCGAGCCTGCCGTGGAGACGGGCGAGACAAGCGTTGCCACTCTGGTGTAACCGTCAGCTCAGCTGTTGCATGGCGAAGATGAAGTCTTCGGGGCAAGAATGGCCCGCGATAAAGGGCAGGGGAGAGACAGCGCCGGCCAGGCTGATCGCCTGAACCGCTGCGCAGGTGATCAACGAACATAGGGGAGCGGATCCACCGTCTGCCCCTGTTTCGCTCGCTGTACGAGTCTGTGCCTGGGATCGTCTATTGATGAAAACCAGGAATCAATTGACTGCCATTGTTTCGTTAGCCTCATGAGCCTGCGCCCGCTAGGATAGCGACCAGCGTTACTCATCTGTGCCCGCCTGGCGTCGCCGCGGGGCACCACAATCACACGAGGTCTATGGATGGAATTGGAACTGCTCACCCTGGTCGCCCTGTTCGGGGTCGCCCTTATCGCCGGCTTTATCGACGCCATCGCCGGGGGCGGCGGCCTGTTGACGGTGCCAGCCCTGCTGGCGACCGGCATGCCGCCGGCGCTGGTGCTCGGCACCAACAAGCTGCAGAGCAGCTTCGGCTCCTTCTCCGCCACCTGGTTCTATGCCCGCAAGGGGCTGCTGGAGTGGGCCATGATCTGGCCCGCGGTGATCTGCACCTTCATCGGCGCGGCCATCGGCACCCTGGCGGTGCAGACCATAGACGCCGCCATCCTGGAGCGGCTGCTGCCCTTCCTGCTGATGGCCTTTGCCTGCTACTTCTTCTTCTCCCCCAGGGTGAGCGATGCCGAGAGCGCTCGCCGTCTCACTCCCATGCTGTTCGCCCTGCTGGTGGGTGGCGGGGTCGGCTTCTATGACGGCTTCTTCGGGCCGGGCACCGGGTCCTTCTTCGCCATCGGCTTCGTGGCGCTGGCGGGCTTTGGCATGGCGCGGGCCACGGCCCACACCAAGCTGCTCAACTTCACCTCCAACATCGCCTCCCTGCTGTTCTTCGCCCTCGGCGGCAAGGTGGTGTGGAGCGTCGGTTTCTGCATGGCCCTCGGCCAGTTCATCGGCGCCCGCTTCGGCTCCAAGCTGGTATTGAAGAAGGGGGTGAAGCTCATCAAGCCGCTGCTGGTCACCGTCTCCCTGCTGATGTCGGCCAAGCTGGTGTGGAGCCAGTACCCCGAGCTGTTTAGCTGGATCAGCTAAAAGACCTCTTTCGTTGCAGATGACAAGGCCGCGTGATCGCGGCCTTGTCATTTCAGTTACCCTCGGGCTCAACTTGGCCGGGCGAAGTGGGCCCTGATCCCCTCGACCAGCCGGCCGATGCGGGCCCGCTTCAGGCTGCTCTGGCGATAGACCAGGTGCAGCGGCCGCCCCAGCCCCGGCAGGGGACGCGCCCGCTCCCCCTGCTCACCCACCAGGGCCAGCAGGCCTGCCGGCAGCAGCACCGGTCCTATGCCCGCCTTGGCCAGCTCGATCAGCGCGAGATAGGAGTCCAGCTCCATGCTGGGCACCAGCCCGAGTGCGGCCAGCGGCTCGCGCAGGTAGCGGTTGGAGGGATTATCCAGATCCATGGTCAGGATGGGGCGCCCCTGATCATGAGATAGCCGCGCCCCTTGATCCGCGTCCCCCACCAGATAGAAGGGCTCCTCCAGCAGCAGCTCGGCGCACAGGCCGTGACCGGGGGGCAGCCGACCGGCACAGATGCCGAGCAGGGCATCGCCCCCGCGCACCCGCGCCAGTATGACCGGGGTGTGGTGGGTGGAGAGGGCGAGGCAGGGATCCTGGCTGAGGTAGTCGTGCATAAAGCGGGCGAGGTAGCCCGCCAGCAGGGTCTCGGAGCAGGCGACGGGCAGGGGAGTACTGTCGGTGAGGGTCTGGCTGTCCGCCAGTACCCCCTTCATCTCCGCCAGGCTGGGAGCCAGCCGGGCGAGCAGCTCCAGGGCCTGGGGGGTGAGCCGGATCTGGCGGCCATCCGGCTCGATCAGCTTCTTGCCGAGGCGCGACTCCAGCTGATTGATGCGCTTGCTCACCGCCGACTGGCTGATGTAGAGGCGGCTGGCCACCTTGGCCATGGTGCCCTCGCTCGCCAGCAAGCTGAGTGTCTCCAGCCCTTCCAGTAACATATCCCCTCCCATCCTACCTGTTGGAAGGGGTTACCTTAGGGGCTGGTGGACTCAGGGGCAAGTGCCGTCTGCCGCCTTGGGATGCGGCCAGCGCCAGGACTTCAGGGGCGGGGCGAAGATCACCAGGTTGCCGAGCAGGCTGATCACCACCCCCACCACGGACACCGTCTGCCAGACGAAGCCCTCATACAGGGTGGAGAGGCTGAGCGCCACCAGGGGGAACAGCACTGTGGCGTAGGCGGCCTTGCTGGCGCCGATGCGCCCCACCAGGGTGAGGTAGGCGGTGAAGGCGATGACGGAGCCGAAGATGGCCAGATAGACCATGGCCGCGAGGTAGCGGGGCTCGGTCGGCAGGGTCAGCGACTGTCCGAGCAGCAGGACCCAGCCCAGCAGCAGTGCCACCCCGTACACCATGCCCCAGGGTACCATCTGCAGCACCTGGTAGCCCTGGCGCTGACCGCGGGCCGAGACCAGATTGCCCAGGGAGAAGCAGAGCGTCCCCGCAGAGGCGAACAGCAGTCCCTTCCAGCCGTTTGCACCCAGTTGCGCATCCGCCAGCACAGGCCAGAACAGCAACAGGGTGCCGAGTAGCCCCAGCAGGGAGCCCTGCAGCCAGCGCAGACTCGGCTTTTTACCCTCGAACAGCCAGAGGTTGAGGCCGTTGAAGATGCTGGCGCTGGCGAAGATCACCGCCGACAGGCCGCTCGGAATGTAGAGGGTGGCATGGTAGAAGCAGAGGAAATTGGTGGAGAACAGCAGGGCGCCGAGCAGGGCGGCGTAACGCTGGCCCTGCCAGGGCAGGCGCGGGAACTTGCCACTGAGGGTGAGCAGGGCAAACAGCGCCAGGGCCGCCAGCGCGAAGCGATAGAGCACCGAGACCTCGATGGGGATGGGCCCCAACTGCCAGGCGATGGCGATCCAGGTGCTGCCCCAGATGAGGACGGTGGAAATATACAGCAGTAGGTTCATAGGGGATCCGGTCAGAAAAGGGAAACGACATGGGGATCAGCATGGGCCGGACGGCGTGCGCTGGCTTACAGCATCTTGCGGTTTTTTTGGCGTGACCGCTGTGCGCGGCAAGGGGGAGGGGTAAGATGGGGCAGGATGAGGCGCAAGGCACAGGCGGGTTGCAGCAGATGAGACAGGCGGGAGTATTCGATGCACTGGTCAGCACGGGGGCAAGGCTGGAGGATTCCTGCTGGCTGGAGCCCGGGCTCGGGGTCGCCAGCTGGCGCAACTGTTACGATCAGACCCGCTACCACAAACCTGGCCATCATACTGTCAGCGTCTACCTGCAGGGGGGCGAGCAGACCGAGCGGCTGGACGGGCCCGGCGGCCACGGTGGCACCGGCAAGGTGTGCATCATGCCGGATCACCACAGATCCGAGTGGCTGGTGCGCGAGGAGTTTCGCTTCTTCCACCTCTATTTCAGCCCCGATCACCTCGCTCGCATCGCCGAGCAGGCCTGTGACAAGGAGGGCCGTCATCTGGTGCTGGAAGACAAGACCTTCATCGATGATCCCCAGGCCGCGGCGCTGGTGCAGGCCCAGCTGATGAAGCTGGACTGGCAGCACGGGGTCGATCGCATGGCGCTCTCCCACGGCGCCTGGATGCTGATGTTGCACGCCTATCGCCACCACACCCGGGAGGCGCCCAGCCTGCCCGAGGTGCGCGGCGGCCTTGCCCCCGTGGTGATCCGGCGGGTGCAGGAGTATCTGCTGGCGCACCTGGCCGAGCCCGTCACCCTGAGCGAGCTGGCCCAGGAGGCGGGCCTCAGCGAATATCACTTCGCCCGCATGTTCGGCCAGAGCCTGGGTTGCCCGCCCCATCGCTACCTGCAGGGATTGCGGCTGAAGCGGGCCAAGCAACTGCTGGCAGGACCCGATCCCCTGGCCAGCATCGCCGCCCAGTGCGGCTTCTCCTCCCAGGCCCATCTCGGCAACCGCTTCCGGGAGGCCTTCGGCCTCAGTCCCGGGCAGTGGCGCAGCCAGTTGTCATCCCATTGTCACGGATAGGCGGCAGACTCGTTGGGTAACGGCAGCCTGGCTGCCCTCTATCACCAAGGAGTGTCCATTGAAGCATCGCAAGCGTCAGATCCGTACCCGCCATCTCTGGTTCAGCCATTGGAATGGCCCCAAGACTCGGCTCTGTGTCCCTCCCGCCCCCGAACCTCTCATTCCTCACAGTTCCCGCTGAAAGTCGCCACGACCCGATAGGATTTTCCTGGCAACTTTGCCACTATGACGCCATCAGCATGGACTTGGGTATGGCCTCATGTTTCTGGAACGTATTGAAGTCAAAGGTTTTCGCGGGATAAATCGACTCTCGCTCGGGCTGGATCACACCACGGTGCTCATCGGCGAAAACGCCTGGGGCAAGTCCAGCCTGCTGCGCGCCCTCTGGTGCCTGCTGGGGGATGCCGGCCCCTATCAGTTCACCCGCGATGATTTCCACCAACCGGAAGACCCGGAGCTGGCGTCGTCGCGCAACCTGCAACTGGTGCTCACCTTCAGCGAGTACCGGCCCCAGATGTGCCAGCACTCACGCCGGCTTGCGCGCCTCGGCGAGGCCTGGATCCCGCACCGGGACAAGTTTCACCGCGTCCATTATCGCGCCAGCGCCGAGCTGCAGGATGACGGCAGCGTGCTGACCACCCATGACTTTCTCGACGGTATCGGCAAGACCCTGGCCATCGACGACAACGATGAGCTGGTGCAGTTGCTCATCACCATGAACCCGGTGTTCCGCCTGCGCGATGCGCGCACGATCCGCGATGGGGTCGAGGCGCTGCCCTGGGGGGATCTGTCCGAGCAGCGCCTCGGCGAGCTGTCCGGCAAGCTGACGGATGAGCCCCAGCGCATCGGTGAGCCCGAACTGAAGGAGGCGTTGCTGGCGGTGCGCCAGTTGATGGAGCACTACTTCAGCGCCCTGGCCCCCATCAAGCACAAGCCGCGCAGCCAGCGGGAGATCGTCAATCGCCCCATGACGTTGCGCAACCCCGGCAACCTGCAGATGCTGCTGCGCAACGCCGACAACCGGGCCTTGCAGCTGGCGATGGCGGGCATGGCGGCCATGCTGCTCAACGCCCGCGGCAACCGCGAGCTGGAGGAGGGGGCCAGGCCCATCATGATCCTGGAAGATCCTGAGAGCCGCCTGCACCCCACCATGCTGGCGCTGGCCTGGGGCCTGCTCGAGCAACTGCCCGGCCAGAAGCTGCTCACCACCAACTCGGGGGATCTGCTCTCCTCCCTGCCGCTCAACCAGGTGCGCCGGCTGGTGCGCCGTCAGCAGGACATCGTCTGCCATCAGCTGGGGGGCGAACGCTACAGCAGCGACGACTTGCGCAAAATCGCCTTCCATGTGCGGATCAACAGACCCATGTCGATGTTCGCCCGCTGCTGGCTGCTGGTGGAAGGGGAGACCGAGATCTGGCTGCTCTCCGAGCTGGCCCAGATCTGCGGCTACAGTCTGCGGGCGGAAGGGGTGCGCATCATCGAATTCGCCCAGTGCGGCCAGGCGCCGCTCATCAAGGTGGCGCGGGACTTTGGCATCGAGTGGCACCTGCTTACCGACGGCGACGAGGCCGGGATCAAGTACGCCAGCTCGGCCCGCTCCCTGCTCAAGGGCGAGCGGGAGCGGGATCGACTGACCCAGCTGCCGGCGGCCGACATCGAGCACTATCTCTATCAGAACGGGTTCGAGGGGGTGTTTCGGCGCGAGGCCGGCGTCGGCGGTCGCTCGACCCTCAACCCCGGGCGCATCATCGCCAAGGCTATCCATCATCGCAGCAAGCCCGGCCTGGCGCTGGCGGTGGTGGAGGAGGCGGAGCGGCTCGGCGGCGAGCGCATCCCGCCGATGATCCGGCAGATGTTCGCCAGGGTGGTGGCCCTGGCGCGCGGCCAGGGCTAGATCCGGATATCGCCGTTGGGGATGGGGGCGGGTTTGGGTATACTCGCCCCTCTCTTTTTTACTGCCGGGCGCCCCTTTGGCCCCGTCATCCGTTTGCTGCCGGAGACCCTATGTTCGTCCAACTTCCTTTTTGGCTCTTTCCCCTGACCGGCCTGATGGCGCTGGGTGCCCTGATCGCACTCGGGCTGGTGCTGTGGCGCGGCGATCTCTGCCCGGGCCAGCGCTCGCGGATCACGACGCAGCTCTTCTCCATCTGGGTGATCACCGGGCTTTCCCTGATGCTGGCGATGGAGGCCGGGATGAAAGGCTGGCTGATCTGGTGCGGGGGTGCCGCCATGATCCTGGGGATAGTCCTCTCCCTGGCCCAGTCCCGCCTGGAGGGCAAGCGCGCCATCCCGTCCAGCCTGCTGTGGCTGCCGGCCATGCCGCTCGCCCTGTACGGGCTGGGCCTGCTGCAGATCCAGGGCTGGCTGAGCGGGGCGTTGCAGATGATGCTGCTGGGATCGGCCTTCGCCCACCTGATGCTGCTGCGTGCCCGTCACAGGCTGCAGGCGTTCAATACCCTGCTGCCCATGGCGGGGCTTGTCGCCGCCATCCTGAGCCTGATCTGGCTGGCGGTGCTGGTGGGGTGGCAGGGTCATGGCGCTAGCCTCGATGCCCTGATCCCCGGGGTGCTGACCCAGGCCGGGCTGCTGATCGCCGCCCTGCTGCTCTGGTTCAGCCCGCTCTATCGACAGCAGGAGACGGCGCCTGTGGTGGTCTCGACCACCCTCTGTGGCCTGATCATCGCCCAGCTGGCGGCGACCAGCGTGTTGCATCAGCTGGTCTGAGCCTACCGCAACGCGTCATGAAGAATAGAGAAGCCCGCGCCGTCCCATAGGCGCGGGCTTTTTCATGGGAAAGGCGCACCGCCGGCGTGGATCGGCTGTCAGATATAGAGAGGGGGCAGAGCTTCCTGCGGGGCAGGGCATCAGCTAGCTGACTGAAAAAACTACGGTTTGTTGCAAAAGAACACAACATATGGCGGTTTCATCCCCTAATGCACTTTTTTTAGGATAATTACTTGCAATCTCAGCGCTGGCGCCTATTATTGGCGACCTCAGACGCGGGGTGGAGCAGCTCGGTAGCTCGTCGGGCTCATAACCCGAAGGTCGTCAGTTCAAATCTGGCCCCCGCAACCATCTGAGAGTCGACATCGAAAGCACGAGTTAAGTGGTTGTAGATGAAGGCGTTTTACTGAAGAAAGCAAATTGGCTACTGCTCGGCCTGTTTGAAGAAATACGGACGCGGGGTGGAGCAGCTCGGTAGCTCGTCGGGCTCATAACCCGAAGGTCGTCAGTTCAAATCTGGCCCCCGCAACCAACTATTTGTCCTCATGGCACGGCTTCGGTCGCTGCGGTGAGACGAAGACGCAAGGTACCCCTGCTCGGTACTCTGCGGGATAGGTCCGGTAACGGACAAACAATTCGGACGCGGGGTGGAGCAGCTCGGTAGCTCGTCGGGCTCATAACCCGAAGGTCGTCAGTTCAAATCTGGCCCCCGCAACCAACTATTTGTATTC